>DATJXY010000033.1:0-33272 GCA_035499855.1 Puia sp.
TGATGCAAGAACAAATTTAGGAAATGCCCGATTGACAACTAGTGCCTTTTTATAGAATAGCCTAATGAAAATTAAATCTATAATCAGTAGAAAAAAATTGTAAAAATATTTATTGAATAGATGCTTGGGTGTGGCACGAGTTGTCCCGCAGGCAAAAAGTTGATTATATCGCAAATGAATGATTGCCTGCGGGAAGACTCGCGCCGGTTAGAGCGTTCGTTCAGTTCACTTCAAATAAGGTGAGCAAATCTGTCTGAGATAAATTTTCATCTACTTGCACTACACCAAACTTGTTTGAATTCACTGACCATATTACATCATATATTAAGTTTGTTGAAAGCGGCAATTTTGTTTTTTCAAAATTGGCTGTCCGCATTAAGTAAGCTTGTTCCTTATTATCAATATAAAACAAAAATTTTCCCGTTGGACTTAAGAAGCCTTTCCAATATGCAGAACTCAATTGCTTTTTGTAAACAACCTTTTGATCTCTGTATTTAATCAGGTAATCTTTTTGAGAAAGTAATGCATGATTATCATCAATATAAATAAAAGCTCCGTCTTTATCAATACCCAATTTTCCTTCGAGGCTATTGAAATCTCGTTTCCCAAAATTTTGAACAATTCTACCATTCAGCGATAACAGTAAGTGTGAATAATTATTTGCCATAAATTCACCACTATCCAAAGGAATATATACCATGTAATAAGCCTTTCCGTTGCTATTATATATATCACCTATTAAATGAAAATTCCCAAAACTCTTTTTACTCGGATAAACTGGTGTAGAATTCTTAGTTTTCAAATTTGATTGATATAATGCGACTCCTCCGCCATAAGAGCCATTCACTGCATTGCCGATTTGATATAGTACATTGTCTTCATCAAGAAAAACTGGATTAAGTAAAAAAGTTGTGTCGGGATAAGCGATCACATCAATTTGCTTGTTTCGTCTATCATAAACTTTGATTTCATTTCCTTTGAGAGGTTCGGCCAATGCTCGTTTGCCCGAAATGGGATTACTCTGAAAATTATAAATTATGCGTTTATCATCTGGTGAGAAATCTGCCGTCCAACCATAGTCAATGTCAGTAACAGCTTTTGTAGGAATATCCAATAAACAAATTACAGGGTCGGCAAAACGAGGATTTTTGCCAATTAGCAATCCTATGCTATCAAAATAACCTTCCGGTGCACTTGGACCTTCTGGATACTGAAATTGTCTTGCAAAGGCGATTTCGTTACCTGAATGAGAAAATGTAGGACTAAGAATTGAGTAATTCTTTTCAAACCATTCAAAGTATTTTTTCACTTTTAAAGTTTGACTGTGTACACAACAGGTAAAAGAGTAAAGGCAAATTAAAGTTAGTAGAGTTCTCAAGAGTTTATTCTTTGAATGACGCCCAACTTGTAAATAGTCGCTATAATACTATTTTAAAGACGAATTCAAATATTTCAAAATCCTCACTTCTTTTTCCGACAGCAGTCTCCAGTTTCCACGCTGCACATTTTTCTTTGTGAGACCTGCATACATCACGCGGTCCAGGCTTTTGATATCATATCCCAGATTTTCAAAGATCCTGCGAACGATGCGGTTCTTTCCACTATGTATTTCAAGTCCTATCTGCGTTTTATCTTTCGCGTCTGCATATGCAATTGCATCCACACGTGTGAAACCATCTTCCAGTTCCACTCCTCCTGCAATTTTTTCAAAATCATTTTTGGTGAGTGGCTTGTCGAGTGTAACATGATACACTTTTTTGATTTCATGCTTTGGATGGGCTAGTTTCTGAGCGAGTTCTCCGTCATTCGTTAATAATAAAACACCGGATGTATTTCTGTCTAATCTCCCGACCGGATAAACTCTTTCCCGGGTCGCCTGCCGGATCAGGTCCAATACTGTTTTCCTTCCATGCGGATCGTCGGTGGTAGTGATATAATCCTTGGGTTTATTTAAAAGTATATAAACGAAATTCCGGGAGATGGTAATTGGCTTGTCATTTACTTTCACGACATCCTTTGGAGAAACTTTTGTCCCGGGTTCTGTGATCAGCTTGCCATTGACAGATACTTTTCCCTGTTTCACCAGTTCTGCTGCATCACGGCGGGAACAGATGCCACTGTGGGCGATGTATTTGTTGAGGGGAATGAGAGTGGAGTCTGAAGTGTGGAGACTTACTTCGGACTTCGGACTCCGCACTTCCGACTTCATCCTCCGCTTCTCCTCAAAGCGCTTCTCAATCGCCTGTTGTTTTTCTTTTTTTGCTGCTTTTTTTTCCTGCCTGAATTGTTCTTTAACAGCGCTGTTACTTTTCTTGTTGTAGAACTTATTGAAGTTGTCCGTTTTTCTTTTCATGCGTGTTTCACTTTTCCGAAATTTTAAACTTTGGAAAGCTTAACAAAAATACAAAAGCAGGCTTATTCGCCTGCTTTTCCTTAGCCGGTCTGATAAAATATGATTTGCGCTATCTATCTTCCATCGTTCTCCTGTGCATATTCTCAAATGTTGAGATCTGTTCAGGAGTAAGAACTGATTTTATGGCATCTCTTTGATTCGATGCCAATGCTTTTATCTGTTCCATTTTTTCCTGTGGTAAGAGACCATCATTTTCGTGGATTGATTTTACCTGTGCCTTGAAAGCTGCCTGTTTGGATTGAATGGTTGCTACCTGGTCATTGCTGAGATTCAGCCGGATTTTCATTCTTTCCATTTGTGCTGCTGATCTGACCTGCGCATTTTCAGCAGACTGTTTTTTCCATTTTGCGATTTGATCTTTTTGTTCGCTCGTTAGTAAGCCCTGCAGTTTATCTTTTTTATCTTTTTGCAATACCAATAACCTCGATTTATATTCTTTCAATGTGATATTATCCATTTTAAAAAGCTCTTCTGAATTCTTTCGATATTCAGCATTGATTGCCATCATCTGTTTTCTCTGAGCCGGTGTATAATGAATTCTCGGACCGCGACGGGAATGGAACCCGTGGCCCCGCATATGATTATTTCTGTTGTAGGCCATATTCCGATCTCTGCCATATCCATCCTGTCCGCGATGGAAATTGTTACCATCCTGGCGTTGCCATTGATTTCTGTAGGCATGACGATGGGTTGAATCGGATAAATTATTCTGTCCGCCGGGAGATTGTGCCTTTGCGGCTAATGCCAGAAAAACTATTCCGGAAATTGCGAGTATCCTTTTCATATAATTGTAAAAGTTTAGATCAGTAAGACCAATTGAATTTGTTTTTGTTTAATCCGGGTCTTTTCAAATACCTATAAAATCATTGGATTGACCGAAAAGCGGATCGGGATAAATGCAGATAGAATTTATTACCCCGAAACAATGAAGCGTTCAACTTAATTTTTATTTGCCAGCTGGCCGCAGGCAGCGTCGATATCTTTTCCCCTGCTACGGCGGAGACGTGCATTGACTTTGTGTTTTTCCAGGTATCCGATGAATTTTTGTACTGTTTCATCATCGGGTTTTTCAAAAAGCGCTTTATCGATGGGATTGTATTCAATAATATTTACCAGGTCGGCGGGAACCTGCCTGTAAATTTTTACCAGTTCTTCCGCATCTTTGAGACTGTCGTTGAAATTGCGGAAGAGAATATATTCGAATGTGATTTCATTGCCTGTCTGCTTATAGAAATAATTCAGTGCATCGATCAGCGAGCGGATATTATTGGTATCATTGATAGGCATGATCTCGTGCCGCTTTTGATCGTTCGCTGCATGAAGTGATAATGCCAGTTTAAACTTCACTTTATCATCTCCCAGTTGTCTGATCATCTTAGCTACACCTGCAGTTGATACAGTTATTCTTCGCGGGCTCATTCCCAGTCCGTCGGGAGAAGAAATTTTTTCTATTGCTCTCAACACATTTTTGTAATTCAGGAGAGGTTCACCCATTCCCATGAATACGATATTGGATAATTTTTTTTCGTAGACTCTTTCGGATTGCTGGTTGATCAATACAACTTCATCATAGATCTCATCAAAATCCAGGTTCCTTTCTCTTTCCATATATCCGGTCGCGCAGAATTTACAACTCAGTGAACAACCGATCTGAGAAGAAACACAGGCAGTTTTGCGTTCATCGGTCGGAATCAGCACTCCTTCCACAAAATGATTGTCGAATGTTTTGAACCGGCTCTTGATGGTTCCGTCAGCACTGTATTGAGTGGCGTCAATCTTTAATGCCGGCAGACTAAATGTTTCGGCAAGCTGTGTTCTCAATTCCTTGCTGAGATTGGTCATCTCCTCAAAACTATGCGCGTGTTTCTGCCATAGCCATTCATAGACCTGTTTGGCGCGGAATTTTTTTTCACCGAGGTGGTTGAAATATTCTTCCAGTTCTGGAAGGCTCAGGTAACGTATATTTTTTAAAGCCGTTTTCATCAGGCTGCAAAGATAATCATGGTTGAACGGATTCGTTGATTTCCCTGATATTTGCTCCTTAATATTATTTTCGGAAGAAAAATTTCAAAAAACAGGATATGAGTAAAGCGTATGTTATTGATGTTGTACGGACACCGGTAGGAAAATATGGAGGAACATTGAGTACGATTCGTCCGGACGATCTGCTGGCTTATGTGATCAGGGCTTTATTGCTGCGAAATGAAAATATTAATGTGCAGGATATAGAAGATGTGATTGCGGGAGATGCCAACCAGGCGGGTGAAGACAATCGTAATGTTGCCCGCATGGCGGTATTATTGGCCGGACTGCCGGTTTCAATCGCTGGCTCTACTGTCAATCGCTTATGTGCTTCGGGTTTGGAGGCAATCATGGATGCGGCAAGAGCAATCCGTTGTGGGGAAGGATTATTTTATATAGCAGCGGGAGTGGAAAGCATGACCCGCGCACCCTTTGTAATGGGAAAATCTTCGCAGGCATTCGCAAGAAGTGCGGAAATTTTTGATACAACCATCGGTTGGCGTTTCCTCAATAAAAAGCTTGCGGATCAATATTATCCTTATTCGATGGGGGAGACTGCTGAGAATGTCGCTAATCAATGGAAGATATCACGCCATGCACAGGATGAATTTGCATTAGCTTCACAGGAAAAATATTTTGCAGCGCTGAATGCAGGAAAATGGGCGGATGAAATTGTTGCTGTTGAAATGATGGAAGACAGGCTCATCACCTGGTTTTCCAAAGATGAACATCCACGCGAAACATCTCTGGAGAAATTATCGAGACTAAAACCAGCGTTTATAAAAGACGGAACAGTGACTGCGGGGAATTCATCAGGAATCAACGACGGAGCAGCAGCCATGTTGCTGGCCAGCGAAGAAGCCGTAACAAAATATAATTTACAACCAATGGCTTTTATCAGGTCGATGGCGGTTGCCGGAGTGGATCCGGCCATTATGGGCATCGGTCCTGTGCCTGCTTCACAAAAAGCCTTACAACGGGCAGGCCTAACCGTAAATGACATGGACCTGATCGAACTCAATGAAGCATTTGCATCACAATCCATCGCCTGCATTCATGAACTGGGACTGGATATGCAGAAAGTGAATGTCAACGGAGGATCTATCGCCATTGGTCATCCTTTGGGATGCAGCGGGGTGAGGATATCAGCCACGTTATTGCATGAAATGAACCGTCGTGAATTGAAATACGGGCTCGCAACCATGTGCGTGGGTGTTGGACAGGGAGCGGCGATAGTTTATGAAAGAGATTAACCCCCGGAATATTACAACTCGCCCTTATGTTCCCGGCTCATTCCGTTCGTAGCGACTCAACCGGATTTGCAACCGCTGCTTTTATAGATTGAAAACTTACTGTAAATAAAGAAATAAAAACAACCAGCAAAGAAGCGACTATAAATATCAATGGGCTTATGACAATACGATAAGGGAAATTTTGTAACCATTTATTTCCAGCTATATATGCCAAAGGCGATGAAAGAACCAAAGCAAACACCACTAACTTTATAAAATCTGTTGAAAGTGTCCTAACAATATCATGCACTGAGGCGCCAAGCACTTTGCGTATGCCGATTTCTTTCGTCCTCTTCTCTGCTGATAATACAGATAATCCAAATAAACCAATACATGAAATGAAGATGGTGAATAGGGCACCGAACAAAATAATCTGTTTCCATTTTTCAATGTCGGCATACTCTTTTCTGTTTTCTTCGTTTTTGAATACGTATGAATAAGGCTCAGTCGGGTAGAACTGCTGAAACAAGTTTTGTATCCATTTTAAACTCGTAGTTTCCGAACCTGGTCTTATCTTGATATAGTAGGTTCCAAATGTGCTGGTAAATGTACTGGTAAACAACTGCGGCCATATTTTGTCGTTCAATGATGCAAAGTGATAATCCTTCACGACGCCGATCACGTGATATCTTATAATAGAGCCCCAATCCATATTGACCACTTCGCCAATTGGATTTTTCCAGTGCATTGCTTTTACAAAGCTTTCATTGACGATGACAGACAGGGCAGTATCGGTAGAAAATGAAGATGAAAAATTTCTTCCTGCAATCAAAGGGATCTTCAATAAAGGCAAATAATTTTCATCAACTGTTTCGTATCGGAAATTTATACCGGAATCAGCGACATTCATGGTGGTTGCCTGCATATTGCCCCAGTTTTTTGCACTGACACCTACTATATCCGGGTCTTTCATCAATTCATTTTTAAATGCAGTTGCATCTGCACGCTTTGTATCAGGTACTTCTGTGATAACAAGATTGCTGTCATCATATCCGAGATTTGTTTTGGTGAGAAAAATAAATTGTTCATAGATAATCAGTGTTGCAATAATTAAAAATGATGCTAATATGAACTGCAATACCACCAATGACTTTTGTACATAGTTTTTTCCCGAAATTTGAAAACGGCTGTATAAAGTTTGCACAGGGTCATAACCTGATAAAACCAATGCAGGATAAAAGCCTGCAAGCAGGCCGGTCATGAGATACAAAACAATATAAGCTGAAACCAATTTTGCGTCGAACAAATAAGTAAGTGATAAGGCTTTATTGGCAAGATTACCAAACAATGGCAAGACTAATTGTGCCAATCCGATTGCCAGCATAAATGCAATCGTGCATAAGAAAAATGATTCACCAAGAAATTGCATCATCAGTTGTTTTCTGCTTCCGCCAATAACTTTGCGGATACCTATTTCCCTGGCACGTTTAATAGAGCGTGCAACTGTAAGATTCACGAAATTGATACAGGCAATCAGCAGCACAAACAATGCAATGCCTGATAGAATATAGGAATATATAGGATTGCTTGCGTTGGTTAAACCATTGCTCACACGAACTGGCGCCTTTGCCAAAAACCCGAAATTATTATTTACAGGAAGTTCCGTGCTCAAATGCATATCAGCAAAAGGTTGCAAAAAATAAGTGCCCATTGTAGCATTCCTGACACCCCCATGTTTTTGCATGAGTGCATTAAAAGCTTCCTTCGCGTCTGACTCATAAAAACTTTGCATTTGTTTCTCCACAGTCTGCGGGTTTGACTTATCACCCAGCACAACGAAAGTGTTCAGGGAAAATCCAAACCAGTTATCATTATTTTTTTCCTCCGCTTCAGATATTTTAATTGGCTGCAATACCTCAAACTGGATAGATGAATTTTGCGGACAACGTTTTGCCACCGCTGTTACTTTATAAGGAACAAATGCACTATCCCCTTTTATCATTACAATTTTACCAAGCGCATCAGTTGTACCGAATTGTCTTATTGCGATATCTTCACTGATTACAATGGAATGTGGCTCTGTTAAGCAGGTTGTAGGATTACCTGACAGGAGAGGAAATGTAAATACAGAAAAAAAGTTTGAATCAACATACAAGAAATGCTGCGATTGCACATATTTTCCTGTTTTTATATCTTCAGCAGCAGTTCTCATCCGCACAAAAGATTTTATTCCCGGAACATTCTGTGTAAAACGCGGACCCTGCAAAGGCCCTGTCCAGACCATTTTCTGTTCCCGCTTCGGCGTTTTTGATACAATTCGGTAAATGTTATTTACATTTTTATGGAACCTGTCAAAGCTTACTTCATCTTTTACATACAACATAATGAGCATGGCAGAAGCCAAACCAAGACTTAGACCCGCAATATTGATAAAGGAATAAATTTTGTTTCGCGCCAGGTTTCTGAATGCGGTTTTAAAATAATTTTTAAACATAAACAGTCATTGTGGATGATTTCATTGGTAGTGAGATGCATTGCCTGCGGATTTCCATAAGGCTGCTTTCAATTTTACGCCTCATCCAAAAATGATTTGAGAATTTTCAGAATTAGGGAGAGTAACTTGTTATACAATCATTCCATGGAAAAATCATATTGAATGATTTCGTCCTGACCAACGACCTTCTGTTCGCCTGTTTTTAAATTCTTAATCGAACAGGTTTTTGTCTCCAATTCCTTGCTGCCAATAATTATGACATAAGGAATATTTTTTTTCTCAGCATATTTGAACTGCTTATCAAATTTCGCGTTTTCATGATAGAGTTCACACGCAATTCCCTCCCGACGCAGGCTCTGAGCCAATCCAAAAGCAGTTTTGCTTTCAGCCTCTCCCAAATTAAAGAAAAGAACCCTGGTAGATGAACTGACTGCAGCAGGAAATAATTTCAGCTCTTCCATCACATCATAGATCCTGTCAACTCCGAATGAAATGCCTGTTCCCGGAATATTCGGCACTCCGAATAATCCCGTCAGGTCATCATATCGACCTCCGCCCCCAATGCTTCCGATCTGAACATTTTTTGCCTTCACTTCGAATATGATCCCTGTATAATAGTTAAGGCCACGGGCCAGTGTGAGATCAATTTTCAGTGAAGCATGATGTTTTTTAAAAGGAAACTGCAAAACAGATTCCAGTTCTTCAATTCCTATTTTCCCCTCCTCATTTTTTCCAAGCAATAATTGAACCTGGTCTATTTTTTCCTCGTTGTTTCCTTCGATCAAAAGATAATTTTCAATCCTGGCAACCTGGTTTTCATTCAAACCACGTTCAGCCAGTTCCTCTTTTACTTTCTCCATTCCGATTTTATCGAGTTTATCAATCGCAATGGTGATATCGGTCATCTTATCTGCTCCTCCGCAGAGTTCGGATAAAGCAGACAATATTTTCCTGCTGTTAATTTTTATTTCTGTATCGATCTTTAATTTTTCAAAAACATCTGCATAAATATTTGCCAGTTCGATTTCATTCAGAAGAGAATTGCTTCCCACAATATCTGCATCGCACTGATAAAATTCGCGGTAACGCCCTTTTTGTGGCCGGTCGGCCCTCCATACCGGCTGAACCTGGTACCGTTTGAAAGGAAAGCTGAGTTGATTGTGATTCATCGCCACATATCTTGCAAATGGAATGGTGAGATCGTAGCGAAGCGCTCTTTCGGTAATCTCTTTTGAGTTTTTTCCCCCAAGAATTTTTTCAAATTCTTTTTCTATCTGATCACGTTTTTGCGGATTATCGAGACCGTTATTCAGGATTTTGAAAATCAGTTTATCTCCTTCGTCTCCATATTTACCCATTAGTGTCTCCAGGTTTTCCATGGCAGGAGTTTCCAGAGGCTGAAAACCATATAATTCAAAAACATGTTTAATGTTATTGATAATATATTCTCTTTTCTTTATAACCTCAGATGGAAAATCGCGGGTACCCTGGGGAATTCCGGTTTTTATTTTTGACATACTCGATACTAATTTGAAAAGGATCGGAAATTAGATTAAATATGAAATTTGGGTTGGGAGATTTGGGATATGAATCACCTATCTCATATCCCAAATCTCAAATCCCTACGCTTTTCTTTTTTCCATACCTCTCTATGATTTTATCGCAGGCGCTGTCGATCATTTTATATACTTCATGATAGCCCGGTTCCGTACCATACCATGGATCAGGCACATCCAGATTTTTCCCGGGAAATAATTCGTTCATCAGCAAATCAGCCTTATGTGAATCAAATTTATTCCTTGCAATGGATTTAATATCTTCCAACACATCTTTTGACATCGCATATATTTTGTCGAAGCGATCGAAATCTTCTGCATTAAAAGACCGGGCTCTCTGGTGACTGATATCAATGGCATTGAGCTTTGCCACTTTCTGTGAAAGATGATGAGGCGCTTCTCCCACATGATATCCGTTATTAGTGCCTGCGCTGTCGAGGCTCCAGTGAAGTCCTGCGTTCTTAGCCTTATGTTGTAAAATGCCCTCTGCCAACGGACTACGGCAGATATTGCCTAAACAGACCATCAAAATTTTCATGGGTGCAAAAATAAGGTAAAGCGAAATCTTATGGAATTAATGTCCATGAGCATCTTTTTTTAAAAAAGCATGTGCTTTCATCTGTTTTTTTTTGAAGTATTTCTGTAATTTGCCCATCCCATTTTAAATTTCTGTTAAATGGAAAATCAGGACTCAGACAGACGGACGAAAGGATATATATTGATGCGGGCCATTATGGACTATGGAATGGGCGTTATTATTTTTGGAATTGGCATTTTTTTCCTTTTTGCATCGCAGTTGGGATTTGGCTTTGAAATACAAGGATTCTACCGTTATTTCTTTGGAGGGCTTTGTATTGTATATGGAGCATGGCGGGTATACAGGGGATATAAAAAAAATTATTTCCGTTAATGCGTTTTTTGAAATATATACCTGTTAGATTTTTCTTTTTTTTGTCATTGCCGGCTTTGATCCTGTTCTTGAGCGGATGTACTGGCGGCCAAAAAAAATTTGTGCAGGAAACACCTGTTTCCGGAGCAATAAATATCAGCGTTGACGAATCTTTTAAACCTGTAATGGATTCTCAAATCAAAGTTTTTGAATCTTCTTTCCCGAATGCAAAGCTGATGGTGCATTATAAATCAGAAGCTGATTGTTTTCGTGATCTGGCAGCAGATAGCACCCGCATGATTATCGTTACCCGTCCGCTCAATAAAGAAGAAAATAAATTTTACATGGATTCCATTCATTTTGAACCCATATCTGGTATCCTGGCTTATGATGCAATAGCAGTCATTGTAAATGCCAGGTCAAAAGATACCATCTTCACGATGAATGAAATCAGGTCAATGCTGGATGGGACTGATAAAAAACAACCACAGATAGTAATGGACGGCGTTTCTGCGACTAGTACGGTGAGATATGTGATGGATTCTGTGTTAAAGGGAAAACCTTTGGGAAAGAATGTTGCTGCGGCACGATCCAGCGAACAGGTAATTAATTTTGTTTCAAATAATGATGGAGCAATTGGCTTTATCGGTGTGAGCTGGATCGGCGATCAGGATGATCCGGCGCAATTAAATTTTTTAAAAAAAGTAAAAGTTGCAGCTATAGAATGTACTTCCTGCGGAGGAGAGACATATGTAGAACCTTATCAGGCCAATATATATTTGAAAAGATATCCGATGGTCAGGGGCCTGTATTATATATTGAAAGAGAATTTCGACGGAATCGGTAACAATTTTGTTAACTTTCTTCAGTATGAACGTGGGCAGTTGATATTCAGAAGAGCCTACCTGGTACCAGCCAGGATGTCCTTCGAGGTACGCGACGTGCAACTGAAGTAATTGAGTAGTTTTCTATACATTTACATACTTTAAATAGCGATTAAGACCATGAAGAAAATCCGATTTAGCTTGCTGGTGTGTGCTGCATTCATTTCAGGTACCATCACTGCCCAAACTGTAGAGCAAGGAAAAAAATTTTTGTACTATGAGCGGTACAAAAGCGCCCAGGAAACTCTGGAAAAAGTTCTTGCAGCCAATCCCAACAATATAGATGCCGTCTATTGGCTTGCCGAGACCATGTTGCACAGGAAAGACACAAGAGACACAGCCGGAGCAAAAGCGCTCTTACAAAAAATGCTCTCCACTAATGGGAATGCACCTCTTTTGCTGGTGGGAATGGGGCATATTGAATTGATGCAGGGCAATACAACTGATTCCAAACAACGTTTTGAAACAGCTATCAGCCTTACCAAGGCAAAAGATATCAACGTGCTGAATGCCGTAGGTTATGCTGCAGTAGATGCAAAAGCCGGTGATGCCAATTATGCAATTGAAAAGTTGACATTAGCCACCCAGACAAAAAACTTCAACAACGCCCAGACCTATGTAATAATGGGAGATGCCTATCGCAAACTGATCGATGGAGGTAATGCTGTTGTCAATTATCAGAAAGCATTATCGCTGGATTCAAGACTGGCAGAAGCAGAATTTAAGATCGGGATCATTTATCTGACCCAGAATAATAAAGAATATTTCCTCCCAGCATTTGAAAAAGCTACTGAGATGGATCCGGCTTATTCGCCTGCCTATTATCAACTTTTTTATTACTGGTATTTTCGTGATGTCAATAAAGCAGCAGTTTATCTCGATAAATATGTAGCGAATTCGGACCAGGGACCGGAAGTAGAATATTTGAAAACAGATTTCCTCTATGCATCCGGCAAAAATGCAGAGGCAAGAAAGAAAGCCGAGGACCTGATTGTTGAGTATGGGGACAAGGTAAATCCAAGAATGTATAAAATGGTAGCTTATACATCAGATACCTTGGGCGATCTCGCAGCTGCGAAGAAAAATATGGAGACTTATTTTACCAAGGAGGATACATCTAAGCTGATCGGTGCCGACTATGAAGAACTGGCAAAGATCGATTCCAAATTACCGGACTCTCTTATAAAGGTCGAAGCATTGAAATATTATAAATGGGCTATACAAAGAGATACGCTTCTCGAAAACCGGACTAAATATATCGCTGAGGCAACTGATCTTGCCAGGAAATTGGGAAATAAAGCAGTTATCGCCGATCTGGCAACAACAGCATATAGTCTGATAAAAGATCCTAGCAACTCAGATTTGTATAATCTTGGATTTGCCTACTACTCTGCAGGCGCTTACAGTGAGGCGCAGAAAGTTTTTTGTGATGAATATGAAACCAAGTATCCCACTCAGATTTTTGGATACCTCTGGTGTGCAAGAACACTTCAGGCAATGGATGATACATTAAATCCAAAAGGATTGGCTGTTGACGCTTACCAAAAACTGGCACAGGTTGCCAGGTCTTCGCCTGATTCTGCGAAATACAAAGCGCAGACTATACAGGCATATTTTTATATCGCCCAGTATTATAATGATATTAAAAAGGATAAGCAATCTGCAATTGCTACTTTGCAAAAAGTATTGGAAGTGGACCCCACCAATCCCGACGCACAGAAGTTTATTGAGATACTAAGTCGAAAACCAAAACCTGTGTCTCCTGCAAAAAAAACAGGCACGAAATAAATGAAAGTATCACTTAATCCCGGTTTGCAATAACCGGGATTTTTTATTTGCCCCTCCTGCCTTATTTTTGCGGTGCAAGCATTCAAAATGAATCCATTCTTTCTGCAATCGACAAATCTGGTATCAAATGCAAATAGTTCATACAACTATTTTACCATCGCGGTGCAGTTATTGTTTGCTGGCGGTTTTGTTTTCACAATATTAGGGGTCACTCATCTTTTAGGACCAAAACGCAGGACCGAAGAAAAATTAAAGAATTTTGAAAGTGGCATCGAAAGCGTGGGAAATGCCCGCCAGCCAATGGCCATCAAATATTTTTTAGTCGCCATATTGTTTGTGCTTTTTGATGTGGAAGTCATCTTTTTTTATCCATATGCCGTTAATTTCCGGGAATTGGGATGGGACGGTTTTGCAGCAGTTCTGTTCTTTGTAGCATTCTTCCTGGCCGGATTTATTTACATCATCAAAAAAGGCGCATTGGAGTGGGAAGACTGAGGAATGTGGAAATATGAAAAATGTGAGAAATATTGAAATGGCGGTCTGAAACTTAAAAGATTTTGAGTTGTTATTAATAGAGAATTTTAAGATAAAAGAATGTATATCGATCTGTGATTTGAGTATGTGAATAGCAAATAGATAGTTAGACTTTTTTGTTGAAGCTATTATCAGTTTGTTATTTTCTATCATTTCATTTTCACATTTACCACATAATTTCAAATTTTTTTATGCCTCGTCCTGTCCGGTTCAATATAACTCCTATTAAAGCTGATACAAAAGATCATATCAGTATGGCAGATATACCTGATGGTTATAGCGGAGAGGGATTTTTTGCCACTAAGCTGAGTGATGTTGTTGGATTGGCAAGAAAAAACTCCATATGGCCATTGCCATTCGCTACCTCCTGTTGTGGTATTGAATTCATGGCGACCATGGCTTCTCATTATGATTTTGCGAGATTTGGTGCCGAGCGCCTCGGATTTTCCCCCCGCCAGTGCGATTTGCTGATGGTGATGGGAACCATCGCAAAAAAAATGGGCCCGATAGTGAAACAGGTTTATTTGCAGATGGCAGAACCTCGCTGGGTCATTGCCGTTGGTGCCTGTGCTTCAAGCGGAGGAATCTTTGATTCTTATTCCGTATTGCAGGGAATTGATCAGGTGGTGCCGGTGGACGTATATGTTCCCGGCTGTCCTCCACGCCCTGAAGCAATCCTGGATGGATTTATGAGAATACAGGACCTCGTTGGACAGGAAAGCTTACGCCGGAGAAACAGTGAACATTATCAATCATTATTGCATAGTTACGGAATACAATAATCTCCAACCCCTAAAGGGGAGGAATAAATCGAATTAAAGAAATTGAAATTAAAAAAATGAGCGACGCCGATAATAAAATTGGAGACATACCAACTCCCCCTTCAGGGGGGGGGGGGGTTAACGCTACGATCAAAGAGCGCCTCATTCAAAAATTCGGAGATCAGGTATCTAATTTTGAAGAACCCTATGGCATGCTGACTTTTGAAAGTCCCAGAGAAAATAATCTCAAAGTGATGCAATTCTTATTTGACGATGAAGAATTGCGTTTTCGATTTCTGACAGATCTGACAGCAGTGCATTATCCGGGTCAGACAGGAAGAGAAATCGCTGTGGTTTATCATTTGCATAACCTGGTTGATAATGTGCGTATCCGTTTTAAAGTGTATGCACCGATCGATAAACCAGATGTGTTTACTGCAACGAAATTATATGCTTCAGCTAACTGGATGGAAAGAGAAACTTATGATTTTTTTGGGGTGAATTTCGTTGGACATCCTAACCTGAAGCGCATTTTGAATGTGGATGAAATGGATTATTTCCCGATGCGGAAAGAATATCCAATGGAAGATCAAACAAGAATTGACAAGGACGATGATATGTTTGGAAGATAAAACCCCCGGCCTCTAAAGGGGTGGGGAAGATGTTTATGAATTTAATTTTAGAATTATGATTTCCCATTTTAGGGGCAGGTCTAAGAAAACTACTTCCCCTAAAGGGGGATAGGGAAGTTGCAAACTTTTTTAATTTTTTTGAAAATTTAATCTCCCCTTTAGGGGTGGGGGTATTATGCACGAGCATCATATTAAATTACCGGAAGGAAGTATTGAGAAGACAACGACTACACTGAATCTGGGGCCTACCCATCCCGCGACCCATGGTGTTTTTCAGAATATTCTTGAATTGGATGGTGAGCGCATTGTCTCTGCCGAACAAACGGTTGGATATATTCACCGAGCTTTTGAAAAAATTGCAGAAAGAAGACCACTATATCAAATCACCACACTTACCGATCGCCTGAATTATTGCTCATCTCCCATCAACAATATGGGATGGCATATGACCTGCGAAAAATTGTTGGGCGTGAAAACACCAAAGCGGGTCGATTATCTCCGGATCATCATCATGGAATTATCACGCATTTCTGATCATCTGATTTGTAATTCTGTGGTAGGGGTGGATTCCGGAGCATTTACAGGATTTCTTTATGTGATGCAATACCGTGAATTGATTTATGAGATCTATGAAGAAATTTGCGGTTCGCGTCTGACTACGAATATGGGCCGCATCGGTGGATTTGAAAGAGACTTTACCAATGCTGCATTCGAAAAACTCGATAAATTTTTAGCGGAATATCCTGAAGTATTAAAAGAATTTGAAAATCTTTTCAACCGCAACAGAATTTTTATGGAGCGGACAATGGGGAACGGAGGCATCAGCGCTGAGCGCGCATTGAATTATGGATTTACGGGTCCTAATCTTCGTGCTACCGGCGTGGATTATGATGTGCGTGTACATTCTCCATACAGCAGCTATGAGGATTTTAATTTCACCATTCCTGTAGGAAAAACGGGTGATAATTATGACCGTTTCATGGTGAGAAATGAGGAAATGTGGCAATCGATCAGCATCATTGAGCAGGCATATAAGAAAGTGCAGGAATTCAAAGGAGCCGAGGCCGAAGTATACCATGCAGATGCTCCGGATTATTATTTGCCTCCTAAAGAGGATGTATATACGAAGATGGAAGCGCTGATCTGGCATTTCAAAATCGTAATGGGAGAAACAGTGATTCCGCCTGGTGAAGTTTATCACAGCGTGGAAGGCGGTAATGGCGAACTGGGATTTTATCTGATCAGCGACGGAGGACGTACTCCTTACCGTTTACATTTCCGCAGACCCTGCTTTATTTATTACCAGGCTTATTCCGAATTGACGAAGGGAGCGATGTTAAGTGATGCGGTAATAACAATGAGCAGTTTGAATCTGATTGCGGGGGAAATGGATGCTTAACCCCAGCCCCTAAAGGGGAGAAAAAATATTATACAGGTCAAAGAGAGAATAAATTAATAAGAAATAAAATGAGTGAAGCTCGCAGTAATGACAGATCCCAGGTTCCCCCTTCAGGGGGTGGAGGGGGTTTTTCTGAAGAGAAACTAGCTAAAGTGAAAGAGCTCATTTCGCACTATCCGGAAGGAAAGCAAAAGAGTGCGATATTACCTGTTTTGCATCTGGCACAAGAAAGTTTCGGAGGATGGTTGAGCACGGAGACGATGAACTATGTTGCTTCCTTATTAAATATTGAGCCGATCGAAGTTTATGAAGTGGCCACTTTCTATTCCATGTACAACCTGAAGCCTGTGGGCAAGTATATGTTTGAAGTTTGCCAGACAGGTCCTTGCATGTTGAACGGAAGCGACCAGATCATTGATTATATAAAAGAAAAATTAGGAATTGGTGTTGGCGAAACAACAGCCGATGGGCTCTTCTCATTAAAGACCGTCGAGTGTTTGGGAGCCTGTGGGTATGCGCCGATGATGCAATTTGGAAAAAATTATCGTGAGCATCTTACCAAAGAAAAAGTAGATGCAATTATTGAAGAGTGCAGGCAAAATGCCGCAATGAATAATTAAACCCCTTCCCCCTGAAGGGGTTTACGGAACAATTTGTTATTGATAACTGAACTTTCGAAAGCATAATAATGCTTAGGGAGTCTAAAAGCCCCTTTAGGGGTTGGGGTATATGGGAAGAAAACTATTACTGGAAAAAGCACATGTCGAAGGCATCCGCAACTATGATGTCTATCGCCGGGAAGGCGGTTATCGTAGTGTGGAAAAGGCATTGAAGACAATGACACCTGACCAGGTGACTGACGAAGTGAAGAAAAGCGGGTTGCGTGGTCGCGGCGGAGCAGGATTTCCAACCGGAATGAAATGGAGTTTTATTGCAAAACCGGAAGGCGTTCCCCGTCACCTGGTTTGCAATGCCGATGAAAGTGAACCGGGAACTTTTAAAGACAGGTACCTGATGGAGTTCATCCCGCACTTGTTAATCGAAGGGTTGATCGTTTCTTCCTATGCGTTGGCCAGTAATGTAACGTATATCTATATACGAGGAGAATATGCCTGGATCATTGATATCCTTGAACAGGCGATCGGGGAAGCAAAACAAAACGGATGGCTGGGAAAAAATATTTTGGGAAGCGGATTCGATTGCGAAATTTATGTCCATCGGGGTGCCGGGGCGTATATCTGTGGTGAAGAAACAGCGCTGCTGGAAAGCCTGGAAGGAAAACGCGGCAATCCGCGCATCAAGCCGCCGTTTCCTGCTGTAAAAGGAGCATGGGATCGTCCGACCGTTGTAAACAATGTGGAAACCCTGGCAGCAGTCGTTCCGATTATTAATATTACCGGTGAGGAATATGCGAAGATTGGGATTGGCAAATCGACCGGGACCAAATTGATATCTGCCTGCGGAAACATTAAGAAACCGGGCGTATATGAAATCGACATGACCCTCTCTGTTGAAGAATTTTTATACAGCGATGAATATTGTGGCGGTATGGCGAATGGGAAAAAATTGAAAGCCTGCATTCCCGGAGGTTCTTCAGTTCCTGTTTTACCAGCTAATTTATTATTGAAGACAGTCAAGGGTGAAGCGAGGATGATGACTTATGAAAGCCTTTCTGACGGAGGATTCGCTAAAGGATCTATGATGGGTTCGGGAGGATTCATTGTAATGGATGAAGATCAATGTGTGGTTCGGCATACTTTGACGCTGGCTCGTTTTTATCGTCATGAAAGTTGTGGACAATGCTCGCCCTGCAGGGAAGGAACAGGCTGGATGGAAAAGATATTGAGTAATATTGAATATGGAAAAGGCAAGTTGAGTGATATTGATTTGTTATGGGATATTCAAAGAAGGATTGAAGGAAATACCATTTGTCCGTTGGGTGATGCAGCTGCCTGGCCGGTTGCAGCTGCGATCAGGCATTTCCGTGATGAATTCGAATGGCATGTGTTGTATCCGGATGAAGCTCAGAAGAGAAATTATGGATTGGCGCATTATGCTGATCCAACCCCTACCCCTAAAGGGGAAGTTATATAAGAAAACCGAAATAGGATTTGTGACGATGGAAAAGAAAATGTTTTACGGTGCTTCTAATTTGCTTTTTGGAAAGGCAAGAGAACTTCGTAAGAACATGACAGATGCTGAAATGATTCTTTGGGAATATTTGCGCCAACACCCGATGGGAATGAAATTCAGAAGGCAGCATCCATTGGGAATTTATATTGCAGATTTTTACTGCCATAAGCTGAAGCTGGTAATTGAAGTAGATGGAAAGATTCATGATAACGATGCAGTAATAATTGAAGATGAAAAAAGACAAAATCAGTTAGAGCTAGATGGATTAAAAGTAGTGCGATTTAGAAATGAGGAGATTTTAAAAAAATCGGAAATTGTTTTTGAAAATATAAATTTATTAATAACTGAACTTTTGAAAGTATTATAATACTTAGAGAGTTTTTTAAAAACCCCTTTAGGGGTTGGGGTATGGCTGACGAAAAAAAATTATTTAAAGTAACGATCGATAATATCACTATCGAAGTGGAGCCGGGGACTTCTATCCTGAATGCTGCCCGCAAGATTGGCGGCGATGTGGCGCCACCTGCGATGTGCTATTATACAAAATTGAAAGGCAGTGGAGGAAAATGCAGAACCTGCCTGGTAGAAGTTGCTGCAGGTTCAACTGCAGATCCCAGGCCCATGCCCAAGCTCGTAGCCAGTTGCAGAACGAACGTGATGGATGGAATGGTAGTGAAAAATATTACGAGTGAGAAAGTCATCGATGCCAGAAACGGAGTAGTCGAATTCTTATTGATCAATCATCCACTCGACTGTCCCATCTGCGATCAGGCAGGCGAATGTTCCTTGCAGGATCTCAGCTATGATCATGGCAAGGAAGCGACGCGCTATGAGTTTACGCGGAGAACATTTGAAAAGCATGACCTCGGCCCTTATATCCAGTTGCACATGACTCGTTGTATTTTATGTTATCGATGCGTATTTGCCGCCGATCAGCTGACAAATAAACGCGAGCACGGAGTATTGGATCGTGGAGATCATTCGGAAATTGCTACCTATATTCAAAAATCACTGGAGAATGATTTTATTGGTAACGTCATCGATGTTTGCCCGGTTGGCGCATTGACAGATAAAACATTCCGTTTTAAAAACCGCGTATGGTTCTTGAAACCTGTCGATGCACATCGTGATTGTCCGAAATGTGCAGGCAAAGTAACGTTGTGGTTCCGCGGGCATGAAGTATTTCGCGTGACTGCCAGAAAAGACCAGTGGGGAGAAGTGGAAGATTGGATCTGCAATGATTGCCGATTCGAAAAAAAGAAAACGGCGGATTGGGTCATCGAAGGCCCGACAAAAATTGACCGGCATTCGGTCATTGCGCAGGGTCATTATATCGGATTGAAAATGCCCAAAGAAACATTGCCTGAAGTGATGGGAGGTCGTAAACCAAAATTATTGATGGATATACATAGTGTGAGCCAGGTGAACAGGCCTGATATCGATCTTTCACAAATTGAAGGACCGGCGCATTCGACAGATTTTACCCCCAACCCTTAAAGGGGAGATATTGGGGAATTATTTCTTGAGCGTATTTTATTAAAGTTGGAAGATAATATAGATTAACAATAAATCAGTTTTTAAAAAGCCCCTTTAGGAGTCGGGTTGTATATGCATCTTACATTATTAGCTTTAGACTGGGCGTTAATATTAGAAAAGTTAATTCTGATTGCTATCATCGTATCCCTTTCATTATTGGTGGCGATGTATGAAACCTATGCCGAAAGAAAAATAGCTGCGTTTATACAAGACCGTAGGGGACCCAACAGGGCAGGACCTTTTGGCATTCTTCAACCTGTAGCAGATGGACTGAAACTATTCATGAAAGAAGAAATTATCCCCCTCAGTTCAAGCAGATTTCTTTTTATCCTGGGTCCGGGATTGGCGATGCTAACTGCTATGATGACGAGCGCCGTCGTTCCCTGGAGCAGTCATCTTGAATTGTGGAATGGAAGAACAGTCGATCTGCAGATCGCAGATGTTAATATTGGGATATTATATATTTTCGGAGTGGTGAGCATGGGAGTATATGGCGTCATGATCGGCGGATGGGCTTCCAATAATAAATTTTCATTGCTTGCAGCTATCCGTGGAGCTTCTCAGATTATATCATATGAACTGGCGATGGGACTTTCACTGATCGCATTGTTGATGCTGACTGGTTCACTGAGTTTAAAAACAATTGTGGAACAGCAGCAGGATAGCTGGTATTATGTGGTTTATCAACCACTGGGTTTTATTATTTTTCTGGTGTGTGCTTTCGCAGAATGCAATCGCACCCCATTCGATTTATCAGAAGCAGAGAGTGAATTGAATTTCGGATACCATCAGGAATATTCTTCCATGAAGCTGGGTTTTTATTTGTTTGCTGAATATGTGAATATGTTTATCAGCAGTGCGGTGATGGCCACTTTATTTTTTGGCGGTTATGATATTCCTTTTGTGAATGATGCAGCTTTTGGACAGCAGCACGGACAAAACTGGCTCGCGATTTTGCAGGGATTAAGTTTATTCATAAAAGTTGCGTTCTTTATTTTCCTGTTTATCTGGGTGAGGTGGACGATCCCGCGTTTTCGATATGATCAGCTGATGCGGCTTGGCTGGAAGGGATTGATTCCATTAGCATTGTTGAACATGATTATTACAGGATTCATTGTATTGCTGAAGCAGAATCACTGGCATTTTTAAAATTGGGGATTCATAATAATTACTTGGAAGGTTGACCTGATAAAAATAATTTTGCGGAATCCTGCGGACGGACCTAAAATTTTTTGATATGCAGTCATTGACAAACAGAGCGAAGACGGTAGAAAGAAAACCGATGACGGTATGGGAAAGAATGTATTTGCCTGCTATTGCCAAAGGCATGTCCATCACACTGGGTCATATATTTAAGAAAAAACCAACTATTAATTATCCTGAAAAAACACGTCCTTTCAGTCCGGTATTTCGTGGTTTGCATGTATTAAACCGCGATGAGGAAGGAAGAGAACGTTGTACTGCTTGCGGATTATGCGCTGTCGCTTGTCCTGCAGAAGCGATTACCATGGAAGCTGCGGAACGTCTGCCTGGTGAAGAAAAATTATATCGTGAGGAAAAATACGCAGTGAAGTATGAAATCAATATGCTGCGTTGTATTTTTTGTGGACTGTGTGAAGAAGCCTGTCCGAAAGATGCCATTTATTTATCAGAAACTTTCACACCGGCTAACTATAACCGACAATCATTTATCTATGGAAAAAAGGATTTGTTAATCCCGGATCCGCGATTGCAACCTGAGGAATATGCTAAAGCAAAAGGATTAAGAGTTAAAGAATAGCCATATTTAAAATAACCAACTGCTTCAATGAACGCCACCCAATTTTTGTTCTGGTTTTTAAGTGTTGTTGCGATTTTCAGCGCGATCATGGTTGTGGTCAGCAAAAATCCCGTCCATAGTGTATTATGGCTGATCAT
The DNA here is from genome assembly GCA_035499855.1 of Puia sp. GTDB lineage: Bacteria > Bacteroidota > Bacteroidia > Chitinophagales > Chitinophagaceae > Puia. The sequence continues at coordinate 22,191 of DATJXY010000033.1, forward strand.
TGTTTTCTTTACTATTTCCGGTCATTATATTTTATTGAATGCACAGTTTTTAGCAATCGTTAACCTGATCGTCTATGCAGGCGCCATCATGGTGCTTTTTCTTTTTGTGATCATGTTGATGAATCTGAATTCCGATACAGAACCGCAAAAAAACAAATGGCTGAAAATTGCCGGTGTCATTGGCGGAGGTGCATTACTGTTAGTATTGGTAGCGGCTTTGAAAGATGCCGATATTAAAAACCAGCTGGCGCAAACCGGCACCGGAGATATAGGATTGATCCATAATCTTGGCATCGCTTTATTCAATGATTATGTCATTCCTTTTGAAGTAAGCAGCATTTTGTTCCTGAGCGCAATGGTAGGAGCGGTCGTGATCGGGAAAAAAGAATGAAAATCAAAATAACTCCGGCTATTAGGGCGGAGACAAAAAGAGAATCAATGCCTGTAAATTATTACATTTTTCTAGCTATTGCCTTGTTTTGTATTGGCGTTGCAGGTGTTTTGACCCGCCGCAATGCAATTATTATTTTCATGTGCATTGAACTGATGTTAAATGCAGTGAATCTTTTGCTTGTTGCTTTTTCCAAAATGCATCATCTCGCACTGAAAGCAACAAACCCGAATGCGGGAATCGAGGGACAATTATTTGTTTTCTTTATTATGGTGGTGGCGGCGGCAGAAGTCAGTGTCGGACTCGCGATCATCGCCATGATGTATCGAAATACACATTCGGTAGATGTGAATTTTTTGAACAGGTTGAAACACTAAACACACCCCCTGCCCTCTGAAGGGGGAATTGGGAATTTTTTAAAATTATTAAAGCCCCTTAGGGGTTGGGGTAGTATGACTAAATTAGTTTATCTGGTTCCTTTATTTCCATTGATCGGTTTTCTGATCAATGGCTTATTCAGGAAAAATTTATCCAAATCGCTGACAGGAATTATAGGCTGTTCGGTTATTCTTGCATCATTCGTTGTGAGTTTACTTATTTTTTTTGATGTAAAGAAAGAAGGATTCGAACCAGCCGTGATAAGCTTCTTTGATTTTATTCATACCGGAAAACTCAATATCCCATTTGCATTCCAGGTCGATCAGCTTTCTGTTTTGTTTATGCTGATCATTACCGGTGTTGGTTTTTTGATTCATCTGTATTCAACTGCATATATGCATGGTGAAGAGAGCCAGCATTTCGCCAGGTATTTTTCCTATCTGAATCTTTTTGTTTTTTCCATGTTGCTCCTTGTACTCGGGGCAAATTATGTCATCATGTTTATCGGATGGGAAGGAGTCGGTCTGTGTTCTTATTTATTAATCGGATACTGGTTTAAAAATATTGATTACGATAATGCGGCCAGGAAAGCCTTTATCATGAACAGGATCGGTGATCTCGGTTTTCTGATCGCAGTATTCTGGATGAGCAGCCAGTTTGGTTCGGTTAGTTTCGGCGAAGTATTTGCCAGGGCTCCCGCTACTTCGACTGCAGTACTGACAGGAATCACTCTTCTTCTTTTTGTAGGCGCTACCGGAAAATCAGCACAGATCCCTTTATATACCTGGTTACCCGATGCAATGGCAGGGCCTACTCCGGTTTCTGCATTGATACATGCCGCTACCATGGTTACCGCCGGTATTTATATGGTGGCTAGAAGTAATATTCTTTATACGCTCGCTCCGGTTTCGCAGACAGTGGTAGCAGTGATCGGACTGGCAACTGCGATTCTTGCTGCAACAATTGCCATCAAACAAAATGATATCAAAAAAGTGCTGGCTTATTCTACGGTTAGCCAGCTCGGTTATATGTTTTTGGGTTTGGGTGTTGGTGCATATACCGGTGCAGTTTTTCATGTAATGACACATGCATTTTTTAAAGCTCTTCTCTTTCTCGGAGCAGGTTCTGTGATTCATGCAATCCACAATGAACAGGATATCCGCAAAATGGGAGGATTAAAAAAATATTTGCCCATTACACATATCACTTTTCTGTTAGCCTGTTTTGCAATTGCGGGTATCCCTCCTTTTTCAGGTTTTTTTTCAAAGGATGAAATCCTGACAGCAGCTTATTCAAAAAATCCTGTCTATTATATCATCGGGGTAGCCGGAGCAATGATGACAGCTTTTTATATGTTCCGCTTATATGCCACTACTTTTCTCGGCCGGTTCCGCGGAACTGAAGAACAGGAAAAACATTTGCATGAAAGTCCTGCAGCAATTACGATTCCACTAATCATATTGGCTGTTCTTGCAGTTATTGGAGGTTTTGTCGGCATTCCTGCTGTATTCGCACCCAATGCGCATGCACTTGAACATTTTTTAAGTCCTGTTTTTGCAGATTCTGTTAAGATACAGGAAGCGCATGAAATACCGGCCTCAACAGAATGGATGCTGATGCTTGTTTCAGCCGGACTCGCCCTCATTGCAGTGATATATGCCTGGAGTCGTTTCAGCAAAAAACCGGAACTGGGAGAACCGCAGGGTTTCGGAAAAATTCTCTCCAACAAATGGTATGTCGATGAATTGTATGATGCGATCATTATAAAGCCGGTCAATGCACTTGCAAAATTTTTAAATAATGTGGTGGAGAAATCCATCATCGACTGGGCAGTGAATGGAGTGGGGAGAATGATTCAATATGGGAGCAGGCAAATACGACTATTACAGAGCGGACAGGTAGGCGGATATGTTTTATTGATGGTGCTCGGTATCGTGATTTTATTTATCATCCAATTGGTTCTGAAAAAATAGGATTGATTCGCATATTTGCACATCTGCAAATTCGAAAATTGAAAAAATTATTATGATTCCAGTTTTATTGATATTGGTTCCGGTTATCAGCGCAATCATCTGCTTTTTCATGAATGGAAGCAGTGCAAAATCCTGGGCTCTTTTTTCTTCCGTCATTACACTGGTTGTTTCTGTAACCGGCCTAATACTATATAACGGTGATCCACACCTGCGATTTGATGCAGAATGGCTGCCTTCACTGGGCAGTAGATTTACAGTTGGGCTGGATGGAATGGGACAAATACTATCTTTTCTCACAGCCCTGTCCTTCCCAATTATATTTGTAGCTACCTGGAAGGATGATTATAAAAATGCGAAGAATTTTTATGGTCTGATGTTATTGTCCCAGGCTGGACTGATGGGCGTATTTCTCGCCATGGATGCCCTCTTATTTTACTTTTTCTGGGAACTCGCCCTCGTTCCTGTATATTTCCTCTGCTCTCAATGGGGGGGTGAAAAAAGAATTCAGGCGACTTTTAAATTCTTCATCTACACTTTTGTCGGATCTCTCATGATGTTGGTGGGAATTATCTATTTGTACCTGCACACAAGAAATAGTTCTTTCTCGATTGATTCATTTTATAAGTTGCGTTCAACCATTCCAACCTCGGATCAGGGCTGGTTATTTTGGTTATTCTTTGTTGCATTTGCAATCAAGATGCCCATATTCCCTTTCCATACCTGGCAGCCCGATACATATGAACAATCTCCCACGGCAGTCACGATGGTGCTCAGCGGCATCATGGTGAAGATGGGATTATTGGGACTGATCAGGTGGCTGGCTCCTGTTCTTCCTGTCGGAACCTGGGCATGGGGAGATACGGCTTCTGCACTTTGCATCATCGGAATGATCTATGCCTCATTGATCGCGATGCGACAGAATGATCTGAAGCGAATGGTTGCATATTCTTCCATTGCACATATCGGACTGATGTGCCTGGCAGTTTTTGCAACGACGCAAATCGGGATCCAGGGTGTGATGATCCAGATGTTCAATCATGGAATTAATATAATTGGTCTCTGGATTGTCGTGAACCTGATCGAACGGCAGTTCCATACACGAAAGATCAGCGAACTCGGAGGCCTTGCACTTCGCGCACCGTCTCTCGCCATTTTGCTGGTCATCGTTGCGCTTGCAAATATCGCTCTTCCTTTGACCAATGCATTCATCGGGGAATTCATGATGTTCAATGGTATTTATGGATCGGCAGCTACAAAATACAATGTGGTATTTACTGCAACAGCCGCTATCAGTATTATTCTTTCGGCGGTTTATATGCTCAATATGATCCAGAAAGTTTTTTATGGTAATGCCAATGCGCTAACGGCGAATGCAAAGGATATCTCATTGAATGAGAAAATTATCCTGGGAGTAATTGTTGTGGCAATCCTGGTAGTAGGTATTTTCCCTCAACCGGTATTCGAACTGACAAAGAACACCGTGGAGATCATCCTGGCAAAAATGAATTATAAAATATAACGAATAAGGCTAAACGAAGATATGAATGCAATTATAATATCGGCGGTTTGGGGAGTGGTTATGATGTTCGGGGGCGTTTTCCTGAAAAGAAGCTCCGGCATCCGGATATTGGCGGAACTGGGTCTCCTGATTTTGTTAATCGCCAATGCCATGGATATGGGGGGGAATCATTTTTTCCCGATCAATACCCATAACATGCTGTATTTTGATTCCTTTGGTTTATTATTCAATTGTATTGCTTTCGGTAGTACGCTTCTTTATTTTTTATTATCGGCCAGGGATATTGAAAAAGTAGGAATCAATACCGGCGAATATTTTGCGCTGATCTTTTTTGTGCTTTGTGGTGTAAGCATTGCCAGCTCTTTCAATACATTGCTGATGTTATTTATCAGTATCGAGATCATTTCCATCCCTCTTTATATTCTAACGGGAAGTGATAAACGCAATTTGAAAAGCAATGAGGCTTCGTTGAAATATTTCCTGATGGGAGCTTTTTCCACAGGGATCATGTTGCTGGGCATCGCTTTTTTATACGGCGCCAGTGAGAAAGGAACTTTTTTTGTTGACGAACTTGCAATCGGGAAATCACCGGGATCTCCCTTATTCATGGCGGGATTGATTTTATTGCTGGTTTCAATGGCATTTAAAGTATCCGCAGCCCCTTTTCATTTCTGGACACCCGATGTGTATGATGGAGCGCCAACTGTCTTCACATCATTCATGGCAACTATTGTAAAAGCTGCAGCTTTTATTGCTTTGATCCGCTTATTCTATGATTCATTCGGCGATATTAAATCAAACTGGCAATTATTTGTCGCCATTATTACTGCCGCTACTTTATTTATCGGGAACCTGACTGCCGTTTTCCAGCAGAGCGTCAAACGAATGCTGGCTTACTCGAGTATTGCACAGGCGGGATTCATGCTTTTTGCTTTACTGACGCTGAATATTATGGCGAAGGAAGGGATTCTCCTTTATACAGCAGCTTATAGTCTTGCTACCATCGGTATTTTCGCAATCCTGATCAAAATGAAGGATTATACTTTCGATGGATTTAATGGCCTTGCGAAAAGTCAGCCAGTTCTCGCAGCTGTTAATACCGTTTTTTTATTATCCCTGGCAGGAATTCCTTTAACTGCTGGTTTTTTTGCAAAATATTACATGCTGGCTGCCCTGCTGCAGACAGGCAAGTATCTCTGGCTCGTCATATTCGCAGTTTTGTGCGCCGCTGTCAGCGTCTATTATTATTTCCGCGTTATCCAGGCTATGTATTTTAAAGAAGGAACGCCACAGCTCACAGATATTCCTTTTGGATTCAGAAGTCTTCTTATTCTTATCGCAATAATTATTGTATTGCTGGGAATTTTTCCTCAATGGCTGATTGACTGGTTGTATAAAATTACTTATATCTGATGGTTAAGTTGATCGATGATCGTTGTTCATTGGCCGCGGGTGATTTGCCATTTATATCGGCCCACGACCATCGGTCAACGGTCATCGATACAATACTTGCGATTTTACTCAGATTGTTTAATTTAGAGTCCTGATTTGTCGACATGAAAATACTGGATATCATTTCGCTGGCCTTCCGCACTGTCAGGAGCAATAAACTACGTACAGGCATCACCGTTGCTATCATTGCATTTGGGATCATGGCCCTGGTTGGAATCAATACTGCCATTGATGCCATGAAGCAGAAATTTACCGAAAGCTTTTCGGCCATGGGTGCAAATGGTTTTACCATTCATTACAGAGGATATAATTTTTTCGGAAGAGGGAATCAGACACAGAAAGAAAAAAAAGGAGAGAAGAAATTAAAAAAATCAAATACACGCAAGCAGATCACCAAGGATGAAGCCGAGGCTTTCAAAAAATCTTTTCATTATCCTTCAAAAGTTTCTCTTGGTCTGCGTGGCACCAATGACGCTGTTGTATCCCTGGGCGACAAGAAAACAAATCCCACCGTCAATATTTTTGGAGGCGATGAAAATTACAGTGAGCTCAATGGTTATACCCTGGCAGCAGGCAGAAATTTGAATGATCTGGATATTCAGTCGGGTCGTAATGTTTGTGTAGCAGGAAGCGATATTGTTAAAAAATTTTTTGGAGGCCGGCCGGAAAGAGCGCTCGAAAAAATTATCAAAGTCAATAATATCCCCTATCGTATTGTAGGCGTTCTGGATTCAAAAGGCTCTACTCTCGGAATGAGCTGGGACAGGATACTGATCACTTCTTATAATAATGTGCGCCGGTTTTTTAGTTCAACCAATTCATCTTTCAATATATCCGTAAAAGTACCGGATGTAAAAATGGTTGATGGAGCAATCGGGGAAGCCCAGGGAATATTCAGGCCCATTCGCCGCCTGACGGTTACCGAAGCCGATAATTTTGTTATAGATAAAAGTGACCGTTTTGTAGAAGAATTACTCACTAATCTTGGTTTTATTACCATCAGCGCCCTGGTAATCGGGTTTATCACTCTTTTGGGAGCAGCTGTTGGCTTAATGAATATCATGCTGGTCGCAGTTAGCGAAAGGACCAAGGAAATTGGGCTGGTCAAAGCAATCGGAGGCCGTCAAAGTGCCATTCGCCGGCAATTTTTATTTGAATCGATTATTATAAGTCTTATGGGGGCTTTTTTCGGAATCATATTGGGCATTTTGGTAGGAAATTCTTTCTCCCTTGTACTTAATACAGGTTTTGTTCTGCCCTGGAACTGGCTTGCGCTTGGAATTCTTATTTGTTCAATTGTAGGACTCGTTGCCGGTTTATATCCATCTGTGAAAGCCGGCCGCCTGAATCCCATTGAAGCTTTGAGGTACGAATAAGAAATGGCCCCTGGCGAATGATCGATGGCCGATGCAAGGCAAACAATTAGTGATACTTTTTTATCAAAGCAAGGCTTAATTTTATTTTTAATTTAGATCCAAAAGCTACTATCGGATAACCACCATCGAACATTGCGTTCGGGCTCGGCCAACGGCCATTAATCATCGGATAACGACAATGATACTGAATCGTAATTTTACAATCAATTTACAATTCGGTCAACTATCATCGATCAACGGCCGTCGTATACAACCAAATAACCTTAACTCATTGACTCAACCCTCTGGAAACAATAAATTCATTTTGTCTTTAGAGAAAATTCCTATATTGTGCATCCTACGAAAAAAAACCGCTCCGTTAGCCTAGGAAAAATATTTTTTTATTAGAATTGCAAACGAGTTTTTCGCTATTACATACTTCAATTTTATAAACACTAAAAACAAAGATCATGGCTGAGACAAGACCAACTGCGACGGTTGCATCTAAAAGTTCCACTTCTGTTCAACCGAAAAAAAAGAGTAATGCAATTTCCTGGCTGGCACCCCTGTTGTGCATTATCGCAGGATATGTTATCTGGCGTTTTATTATAGGAGCTGATAGCAATTTTACAAAACCTGATCCCAATGGTGGATTCTGGCCCACACAGGAAGGTCCTAAGGGAGGGTTTCCAAGAATGTATCTGGGTGGTATTATCGTTCCCATCCTGATTGGTGCGTTATTAACCGTATTGACTTTTGTGATCGAACGTTTCCTGACCATTAGCAAAGCAACCGGTAGTGGAAATATTGCAGAATTCATTCGCAAAGTGCAATACCATCTTGCCAATAAAAATGTTGACGCGGCCATTTCAGAATGTGACAAACAAAAAGGAAGTGTAGGCAATGTAATGAAAGCAGGCCTCCGCAAATACAAAGAAATGATCACAACCACAGATCTCGATACTGACCAGAAAGTACTGGCTATTCAAAAAGAAGTTGAAGAAGCAACATCGCTCGAACTGCCGATGCTTGAAAAGAACCTGGTATTCCTTTCCACCATCGCTTCTGTTGCAACTTTGATGGGATTGTTGGGAACAGTAATCGGTATGATCCGATCCTTCTCAGCCCTTGCTGATGCAGGTGGTGGTGAAGCCGCACAAAGACTTTCCCAGGGTATATCTGAAGCATTGTACAATACAGCATTGGGTATCGGTACTTCCGCTATCTCCATCATCATGTACAATGTGTTCACTACAAAGATCGACAGCATCACATACGGCATTGATGAAAGCGGCTTTACTTTAACACAAAGTTTTGCTTCTTTATATAAGTAAAAGGAGTTTTTTATCCGGGTATTTTTTCGTAAAATTTGTTATGGAAAATGCCGGTTATTGAATCTTTAAATAAAATCATTCTGAACAATGCCAAAAGTTAAATTACCGCGCAAAAGTACAGCCATTGATATGACGGCCATGTGCGATGTGGCATTCCTCTTATTGTCTTTTTTCATATTGGCTGCCAAATTCAAACCACCGGAAAATCTGACGGTGAATACACCGAGTTCTGTATCGACCAAGATTGCGCCCGATAAGGATGTGGTGATGCTCACCATTGATAAAGATGGTAAAGTATACTTCTCCGTGTCGGATGGAAATAAAACGCAGAAAGCTGATATCATTGATGCAGTCAATACAGCAAAAAACCTGAATCTGACTGCTGCAGAAAAAGCGGCTTTTTCAAAGAATCCTTCTGCTTATATCGCCACTCCATTCAGCCAGCTAAAATCTTATTTACAAAAAGATCCTGACCAGCTGAAAGGTGTTTCATTACCGGGTATTCCTGCCAAGGACAGCACCGATAATGAGGTGGTCGACTGGGTCAGGGCGGCAAAAGATGCTTTCCAGGGTGGACATATGAATATTATTGTGAGGGGTGACAATGCGTCAAAATATCCCGCTTTCCAGGGAATCATCATGGCGCTGAAGAAAAATGATGAGATGAAATTCCAGATCGTCACTAACCCGGTCGCAGTACCAAAAGGAACAGAACTGTATAAACAAAATGTGGCAACCGGTACCAAGGGTGCAAGCGGAGGTTAGTTGTAGAAAGAATATTATTCACCATAAAAATTTTCAGTTATGGCAGAAATGGATACTTCAGGTGGTGGTGGTCATAAGAAAGGACCAGGCGTAAAAAAAGGTAAGAAACTCTCCACCCGTGTAGACTTAACACCCATGGTGGACCTGGGTTTCCTGCTGATTACTTTTTTTATATTCACCACAACCATGAGCCAGCCTACAGCCATGCGCATATTCCTGCCCAAGGATGTTGATAAGCCGGAAGAACAAAACAAGGTAAAAGCTTCGGCTGTATTGACGATTATGCTTGGCAAAGCTGACCAGATTTATTATTATGAAGGAGACGATCCTGCAAAATTGCAGAGCACTAATTTCAAAGGCGTGCGCGATGTGATTCTCGACAAAAAAAGAAGAACAGATCCCAAAGATTTTGTAGTGGTGTTGAAACCAAGCGCCGATGCTACTTATAAAAACACAGTGGATATTCTGGATGAAATGAATATCGACGAAGTGCACCGCTATGCAATGGTGGAAATCTCCCCATATGAATATAAACTGGTGACAACGACCGAACAGGCAAATGGAATTAAATAGGCCCCGGGCTTATGGAATTTTTGAATTAATTGAATCTTTAGACTAAACCATTATATAATGGAACCGAACAAAATATTAAATGCCGATGTGCTTGATATTATCTTCGACGGGCGCAATAAGGAATATGGCGCTTATGAATTGAGGAAAACGTATAATGCCCGTCTCCGCAATGCATTGATCGGCACGGCTGCTGTGGTGATCCTGCTATTTGTTGGTTTTTTGCTGAGCAGTCTGACGGGTGGTGTTAAGAAACAGGCAATGAATGTTCAGGACGTTCAGCTGGAAGATATCAAGGAAGAAAAGAAAAATGAACCGCCACCTCCGCCACCTCCGAAGGTGGAGCCCCCGAAAGTTGAAATGGCAAAATTCACCCCTCCTAAAATTGTGAAAGATGAGCAGGTGAAAGAAGAAGAAAAACCACCGGAAGTAGAAAAATTGGAAGATACCAAGATTGGCACAGTGAACCAGGAAGGTATCAAGGATGAAGGAATTACTGCTCCTCCGGTATCAGATAATAAGGGTGTGGTTGAAGCGCCGAAAGACAATACGGATTATGACAAGACATTCACCAAGGTGGAAATCGAATCAGAATATCCAGGTGGCGCCGGTGCATGGCAAAGATATTTACAGAAAAACCTACACTATCCCGATGATGCAGTCAACAATGAAATACAGGGTGATGTAGTAGTACAGTTTATCGTGGACAAGGAAGGAAATGTTAGTGAGGTGGAAGCCATCAGCGGACCGAATGAATTGAGAGATGAAGCAGTCCGTGTTATCAAAAGAAGTGGTAAATGGACACCCGCAGTACAAAACGGCCGTCAGGTTAAATCCTACAAGAAACAGCCGGTTAAATTCAGGCTGGAAGCACAGTAAGCGAATGTGCAAATATGAAAACCTGCCTGTAGGCAGGTAAATGTGCAAATGTGAAAATTGATCTCATATTTGCACATTTTTTATTTACCCCGCCTAAGGCGGGGCTAAGGCGGGGTAAAACAAAAACTCCTTTTCTCTGTTAGCCCTGCGCAAATTATTTTTGAAGTTTGAAACCTCCACGCATGCTCGGCAAACTCACAGGTTGGGATGATACCATTGTAGCCCTCGCCACTCCACCGGGCATCGGCGCGATTGCGGTTATACGTCTCAGTGGAAAAAAAAGCCTGGACATCGTGAATGCATTGTTTCCTTCGAAGGATCTTTCACAGCAACCCAATCACAGTCTGCATGTCGGTTACCTGAAAGAAGATGAAAATATTTTGGATGAAGTTGTTGTTTCCATATTCCGTGCACCCAAATCGTATACTGGGGAAGATGTAGTTGAAGTCTCCACCCACGGCTCGCC
>DATJXY010000034.1:0-14677 GCA_035499855.1 Puia sp.
CTTCGACAGGTTACACAAATCCAGGCTATTTATGGCAGGTCAGCGCCGATAGCGGAAAAAGCTGGACAGATATTCCAAACTCAAACGCCATTAGCATCAACCTGAATGCTCCTTCCACTATTGCATTAATGAACTATAAATACCGGATGCTTACAGGCGAAGGAAATAATATCAATTCTGTCAATTGTCGTGTTTCATCCAATACCACAATTTTAAATGTAAGACCAAAGCCTTCAGGAAAATTATCCGGAACCAATATTTGTCTTGGCAGTAACGCGAATTTAATTTTTACTACCGCTTCTACCCTTCCAAAATTCTCAATAACTTATACAGACGGCATTAATAGCTATTCACAAAATAATCTGGATAATAATTCGGCCTTCTTAACACCGTATATGCTTACCGATACCACTACTTTTATTCTTACTTCGGTAACTGACGCAGGTGGTTGTACGAATTATGGAAATATTTACGATTCGGCAATTAAGATCAATGTGAATCCTCTTCCTCAAGCAGGCATTTCGGGCATGACTATTTGCAATGGGCAGCCGGCTTATTTAAATTTCAGTGCAACACAGGGGGTACCGCTTTTTACCCTGGAGATAACAGATGGCACCAATTTGATAAAAATAGATAGCGCTTCAGTAAATGATAGTTTAAGCGTCCCTAAAATTACTAACAGCACCAGTTATACGCTTTTGTCGCTTACTGATAAAACGGGTTGCAGCAGAACATCAAATTTCCTCTCTGCAAACGCTACGATCGATGTTAATCCCTCTCCTCAAATATCTTTTGCAGCTTTGCCCGCTGTTTGCAAAAATGATTCTCCATTTGTTATTACACAAGCAGCTGAAACTTCGGGTTTGCCAGGGACCGGACTCTTTTCCGGTGATGGAGTAGCAAATTCCGGTCTTTTTAGTCCGGCATCGGTAACAGAAGGAACTCATCCGATAGAATATAAATACCTGGCCTCAAATGGGTGCACGGATTCGGCAACTCAGAATATTACAGTCAATTCCTTGCCGATTGCTAATGCCGGACCCGATATAATCGGTTGTGCAAATACTGCAATTCAACTGAATGCTACTGGTGGCGCTGGCTATCTGTGGATGCCTCCTGATGGACTTGATAATGCATCGATTCCCAATCCGGTGGCGATGGTTAAAAACTCTACCAATTATATTGTTAAAGTAACAAGCGCGGATGGATGTATTGCCTATGATTCCTTAAATATTATTATTTCTCAACTGGGAAAAGCGGCTTACAAAGTTCCAAATGCGTTTACACCTAACGGTGATGGCAAAAACGATTGCTTTGGAATAGGACGTTGGGGCGGAATTGTTTTACAGGAATTTTCGATTTATAATCGCTGGGGGCAACGTGTTTTCGCTACTACGAATCCGTCCAAATGCTGGGATGGCACATTCAATGGAATTCCACAGGATTCAGGAGGATATGTGTACATCATTCATGCAATCACTCCGTGCGGGTTGATCAATTTGAAAGGAACTGTTTTACTGATCCGATGAAAAACTCAATGCAGGGTTTTTAATTTTTGGAGAAACAGATCGAGACCCTTTCTTTTTTTATCATCAAATTCATATTTGATAAAATGAGTGTAATATTCATGCAAATCAAACCCATTATAGTTCAATCCTGCCAACACATCTTCGATATGATGAATACCAATACCATTTGCTTGGTCGAACTGATTAACAAATGAATCGTCCAGTTTCTTATTGCTTACCCATGCCGCAAAAACAAAAGGCAATCCGGTGAGGCTCTTCCAGGCCTCTCCCAGATCATAGATATAAGCAGATTTCTTCCTTTGCTCCAGTGCACGGTCACCGATCACTACACCTGCAGTGTTTCCTTTAATATCTTTTATGAAATCTTCACCCCCATCTATTAATTGAGGATGGATCTTCCAATATTCCTTCAATAATATTTTTGCGAGTATCACTGATGTGCGGCTCTGGTAATCTAATAAAACTGTTTCAATTTTTTCAATGGGTGATTCGCTGAAAATACAAACCGACGCAATCGCTCCATCGGAAGCTATACAATAATTCGTATTGATATGGTATTCCTTCATCCCCGGGATGATTGCAACAGGAACCAATCCAATATCAATTTCATCCTTTAATAAGAGTTCCGCAATCTTTGAAGGATAATCTATTTTTAGTGTGATATCATTGATTAGCGTACCGCTTTGAATTCCGTAGAGAAGAGGCTTTGTATTCAAATAACTCACGGCGCCTACACGTATTTTTCTGTCCAAGTCCTTTGTGTTAATTTTGGCTGCAAAACTAAGGCAAGCAGACTAATAAAAACATTTTTTTCAACCAGGCTATGGAACTGAATTCACTCACATCCATTTCTCCTCTTGACGGACGTTATCGCAGCCAGTTACAGCAGCTTGACGAATATTTTTCAGAATATGCTCTGATGAAATACCGTGTTCTCGTAGAAATAGAATATTTTCTTTTTCTTGCCAGGAAAAATTTCTTTTCCCTCCCCTCTTCTGCAAAAAAACATTTACAATCCGTAGTCGAAAATTTCAGCCTGGAGGATGCGCGTGAAATCAAAAAAACAGAATCGATCACCAATCATGATGTCAAGGCAGTTGAATACTTTCTAAAGACCAAAATTGAACAGACCAGCGCAGATGAATTGAAGGAATGGATCCATTTTGGACTCACCTCTCAGGACATCAACAATACGGCCATTCCTTTATTATGGAAACATGCGATTGAAATTGAGTACCTGCCTACATTACTGAATTTAAAAAGACAATTAGAACTCCTCGCAAAAGAATGGTGCGATACAGCTATGTTGGCAAGAACCCATGGGCAGCCTGCCAGCCCCACTATTCTTGGAAAAGAAATTATGGTTTTTGTCGAACGGATCGAGGACCAGGTTGAACTTCTGATTCAAATTCCTTTTTCTGCAAAATTTGGCGGCGCTACCGGTAACCTGAATGCACATTATGCAGCATTTCCAAAAAAAGACTGGACCAAACTTGCCAATGAATTCGTGGAGGGGACCCTGGGCCTGCAACGCCAGCAATACACTACGCAAATAGAACACTATGATAACCTGGCAGCTCATTTTGATACAATGAAAAGAATCAATACGATTCTCGTTGATTTTTGCCGGGATATCTGGACTTATGTATCAATGGACTATTTCAAACAAAAAACAAAGAAGGGAGAAATAGGCTCTTCTGCCATGCCGCACAAAGTAAATCCTATCGATTTCGAAAATGCAGAAGGGAATTTGGGAATCGCGAATGCCTTATTTGAATATTTTTCAGCAAAACTACCAGTTTCAAGATTGCAAAGAGACCTGACAGATTCCACAACCCTGAGGAATATCGGTGTACCCTTTGCCCATGGCATGCTCGCACTCAAGTCTATTGAAAAAGGATTGGAAAAACTGGTTCTGAATGAACAAAAAGTGCAGCAGGACCTCGAAAACAATTGGGCTGTAGTTGCTGAAGCCATACAAACTATTCTGAGAAGAGAAGAATATCCCCAGCCTTATGAAGCATTGAAAGAATTGACAAGAGGTAATTCAAATATCACAAAACAAACGATTCATACTTTTATCGATACATTAAAAATTCCCGCTGTCGTCAAAAAGGAACTGAAAAGAATTTCACCGCATAATTATACGGGCATCCCGCTAAAATAAGATTCTGTCATAGTTGGTTTTTATGAAGGTCCCGCATTTATTTAACGACGATCTTCCACCACAACATCTTCCCTTTCTTTTTCATGAACTGAAAATTATTTTTCTGAACAATTTTTACTGAAGCGATATTTTTTTCCTCTGTCTCTGCCAGCACAAGATGAATGCCGGGCTGCGATTTAGCCCAATCGATCATGCCCCCAACAGCTTCGGTCATATAACCTTTTCCCCTATGTCCGGGCATAGTGCCATAGCCGATTTCAATCTCGCCCTTTTGATTGGGTTCACCCTTGAATCCCAATTCAGCAACAATGTTTTTGCTTTTTTTTTCTACGACAATCCAGAAAGTATGGAACAAATAATTGTATGCTCCGGCTTTTTTTATTTTCGGTAAAGTAAAGCTCATTACCATTTCTTTGATATCGGGTGCGATCGTTCTTCCGTTATCAGCTAAATGAAGAAGTTTTTCCAGCCTGCCATTTGCCTGAAGATATAAATCAAGCTGTTCATAATTCAAGGGGATGATCTGAAGGCGGCTGGTTTCGATCATACATATCATTTATGAATTTCCGAAGTGAAATGAAATTCGATATCCGGATTATTGGTCCTTTCGGTATTTAAAAACCATTCGCTCTGCGCAAGATACACCAGGTGTTTATCCTTATCTTCGGCTATATTAGCCTGTTTGAACCTGGTAAAATCTTCCAGTTTTCTTTCATCAGTACTGGTAATCCAGCAGGCTTTGTAAAAAGGTAAATTATTAAACTGAACAGAAGCTCCATATTCGTGTAACAGGCGATATTGAATTACTTCAAACTGAAGTTCACCCACACAACCGATGATTTTTTTTGTTCCGCCAAACTGGGTAAATAATTGGGCAACGCCCTCATCGGTCAATTGCAAAAGGCCCTTTTCCAGTTGTTTGGTTTTCATTGGGTCTCTGTTGATGACTTCTTTAAAAATCTCCGGTGAAAAAGAAGGGATCCCTGTAAAATAAAAATCCTCTCCTTCTGTCAGTGTGTCTCCGATTTTAAAATTCCCGGTATCAAATAAACCAATCACATCTCCGGGATAGGCTTCTTCAATTACATCCTTATCCCTTGCCATGAAAGAATAAGGGTTGCTGAACCTAACATCCTTGTCCAGCCGAACATGATGAAAATATTTGTTGCGCTCAAATTTGCCACTGCACACGCGCAGGAAGGCAATTCTGTCGCGATGCTTGGGATCCAGGTTGGCATGTATTTTGAATACGAAGCCGCTTAGCTTTTCTTTATCCGGACAAACAGGTCCGATAGTCGTCGGACGGCATTGCGGAACCGGGGCAATTTTGATGAATGTGTCCAGCATTTCCTTCACCCCGAAATTATTAATAGCACTTCCGAAGAAAACGGGCGCAATCTTTCCATCCAGATAATCCTGCACATCCAATGCCCCATATACTCCATCTACCAGTTCAATATCTTCACGTAATACAGCAGCATCTTTTTCTCCCAATTTTTTTTCAAGCAAAGAATCCGACAAATCATTGATCCGGATAATATCCTCTTCAGTTGCTTTAGTATTTGCTGTAAAAAGTACCAGGTTTTTTTCGTCCAGGTTATATACACCTTTAAAATCCTTGCCGCTATTGATCGGCCAGGTCATGGGATGCAATTGTATGTTCAGTTCTTTTTCTATCTCTTCCAAAAGATCGAACCTGTTTTTCCCGTCACGATCCATTTTATTGATAAATACAATGACAGGAGTATTACGCATACGACAGACTTCCATTAATCTTCGCGTCTGCGCTTCGACACCATTTACGCTATCAATGACCAGGATCACACTGTCAACAGCAGTCAGTGTCCTGTAAGTATCTTCTGCAAAATCCTTATGCCCGGGAGTATCTAAAAGGTTTATCAAAATATTTTTATAAGCGAAGCTCATCACGGACGTCGCCACTGAAATACCGCGCTGCCTTTCAATTTCCATAAAATCACTGGTAGCATATTTCCGGATTTTATTGCTCTTAACGGCGCCGGCAGTCTGAATCGCTCCTCCGAACAGGAGAAATTTTTCGGTTAAAGTCGTTTTCCCGGCATCGGGGTGTGATATAATTGCGAAGGTTCTTCGCTTTTCAATTTCTTCCTTATACTTCATGAATATTGTGCGATATAGTTATTCGAATCTATAAGGCGGCGCAAAATTACGAATTAACAATGATTTTTCTGTATGAATAGAAGAGTTTCTATTGATTCATCAGCGCATCCAGCTTTTGTGTGTCTTCGTAGTGAAGTGGCATCGTGAAACCTACGGCTCCTTTTTTCAGTTTTGCTTTTCCGTCCAGTCTGATCTTGATTTCATTTTTTAATATGGATTGAAGTGCATTGCTGAGCATGTTGGAAAAATTTATTTTTATTGAAACAGGAATAAAAAAAGTATCTTTTTTCGGGATATTGATGGTTGAGTCAAGCAGGTAATGGTCGACGAGTTTTTCATTCACAAAAATGTCCATTTCTGCTTTTTTCAATTGTAATCCGAAACTGTTTGGGTTATAGAATTTGAGGCTGGTTGAAATAAGCGATTCCTGCATATCAAGCTTCCCGATCCGCAAATCATCAAAACCTTCATATTCGGGAGAAAGAGGTGTTTGGCAGCTTGCGCTCAAAAGAAAAAAACAGATAACAAATAATCCCTGTAAATATTTTTTTGATGATATCATATCCATGAATTAACTGCAAAATAAGCCTATTGATATTTGAATTCTTTCAATCGCACAATTTTAACTTTAGTATATTGCCTGAACGAAAGTTACCTAAATTAAAACATGAGCAATCCTATTGAAAATATAATCAAAAATGTAATCGATGAAATACCGCAAAATGAACCTGAACAGCCAAGATCACGGTACCGCGAGGCAAAAGAACTTTTCAGGTATAAGAAACTCTTATTTCGTGCGCTGAAAGATTTTTTATTGCTGGGCGCCGGAATTTTTTCTGCAGGTTTTGGGTTGAAAGGTTTTTTATTGCCCAACAGTTTCATCGACGGAGGCGCAACAGGCATCGCACTTTTAATATCAGAAATTACGAATTGGTCACTGGCTGTATTGCTGGTTGCAATTAATATTCCTTTTCTTCTTCTCGGATATCGCCAGGTAGGAAAATGGTTTACTATAAAAACTGCTATTGCCATTATTGGCCTGGCATTGTGTATCACTTTTATTCATTACCCCGTTATCACTTCCGATAAACTTCTGGTCGCTGTATTCGGCGGTTTTTTTCTTGGACTCGGAGTAGGACTCGCTATCAGAGGAGGAGGAGTATTGGACGGAACCGAAGTGCTTGCAATTTTTATCAGCAGGAAAACTGCTACTTCAGTCGGAGATATCATTCTTATTTTTAACGTCATTATATTTTCATTTGCGGCTTACCTTCTTTCCATTGAGACCGCTCTATATTCCATCCTCATCTATCTCGCTGCTTCAAGAACAGTTGACTTTTTGATTGAAGGAATCGAAGAATATACCGGAGTTACCATCGTTTCTCCCAAGTCAGAAGAGATTGGCGCCATGATCACCGAAAAATTAGGAAGAGGCATCACCGTATACAGGGGAACACATGGCTATGGAAAAAGAGGACATGTATCAGATATCAGTATTCTTTTCACTGTAATTACCAGGTTAGAAATATCCAGGCTTCGTACAGAAATAGAAGCAATCGATCCTCATGCATTTGTGGTGATGCAAAGACTCAAGGACACGAAAGGAGGAATGATCAAGAAACGGCCGTTTAAATAGCCGGGAGATGTGAGACGTCAGTCACGAGACGTGAAAAGTGAAGTGTGAAAGCATTGGCTCTGCAAATATATCTCACGTTTGACTTTTCACGTTTCACGATTGACCATTCACGGCTATATTATCTATCTTTAAGAAAAACTGTTTATGCATTTACCGGATGATATTTTCTTGAAGCTGATCCTTTCTGTTTTCGTTGGAGGTCTTATTGGTGCAGAAAGGGAATACAGGAGCAAATCAGCGGGTTTTCGAACCCTGACCCTGATCTGTCTCGGAGCCACGCTCTTTACCATTTTTTCTCAAATCATTGGTCTGAAATCCTCTCCCGACCGCATAGCGTCAAATATTGTGGTTGGAATCGGTTTCGTGGGTGCTGGCGTCGTTTTTAAAGGAGATAATCGGGTGAATGGAATCACCACTGCTGCCATGATCTGGGTAACGGCAGCATTGGGCATGGGTATCGGCGCGGGATATGCGCTGGTTTCCGTCATAGGCTGCTTTCTTGTATTGGCCGTTCTAATGTCCTTTATTGTTTTGGAAGGCTGGATCGATAAAGTGAACCAGATCCGCAACTATAAAATTGTTTGTGATTACACTGAAGGTATTATTCATCACTATGAACAGTCCCTAAAAAAACATCATTTGAAATTTAAAAAAAACCGCCAGGCAAAATCAGGAGAACTGATCACCAGTGAGTGGATGGTTCAGGGATCAGAAAAAAATCACCGGCATTTTATTCACGAAATACTTAAAGACCCAACGGTCAAAGAATTTGAATTTTAAAGACGGCAATCGGTCATCTGTCATCGATCCTCGTCAATCAATAGAACCTGGCTTCCCAACTTCTTTCGAAAATCTCATCTGCAGTAATTTTATTGATCCCTTCTTTATGAACCAACTGCTGATCTGAATTTACACTGTCTGCAATACCACACCATGGCTCAATACAAACAAAATCGGCATTCTTTGCAGCCCATATCCCCAGGTAAGGAAAACCACCCAGACTGAAATCAAGTCCATGGACTGTTTTGGATGATTTGAGAGATACCGAAGAAGATTCAAGATGCTTAAACACGAGTGCATCCTGCAAAAACAATTCTTTTGTCAATGGCAAAACACGCTGATTGTTTAAAATTGAAACAGGCTTTGTTTCAATCAATCCATCTTTTGAAATCGGCCAGCGTGAAAGGTTTTCTTTTTTATTGAACTCGAGAAAATAATCGTTATAGGAACTATTTTCTACCAACGGAACTTTGAACGCTGGATGTGCTCCGACTGAAAAATACATATCTTCTTTGCCTTTGTTGAGGACCGTATAAGTAGTGGTTAATTTGTCATCAAGCAACTGATATCCGATCCTGAATTCGAATTTGAAAGGAAATTTTTTTAAAGTGATCTCTGAACTTTTCAATGAAAAAATAATCGAATATGGCTCTTGACTATCGACCGAAAATTCCATTTCCCTTGCAAAACCATGTCTGCCCAGGCAGTATGATTTGTTCTTGTAGAAATAAGTATCCTGCTTCAAAGTACCCACAATCGGAAATAATATGGGCGATCTTTTGGCCCAGAATGCAGGATTTCCGCTCCAT
The DNA here is from genome assembly GCA_035499855.1 of Puia sp. GTDB lineage: Bacteria > Bacteroidota > Bacteroidia > Chitinophagales > Chitinophagaceae > Puia. Next base: position 9,061 of record DATJXY010000034.1, read on the forward strand.
AAATATTCGAGTTGGAAATTTTTATGGTAAATACTTTGCAGTTCGGCGCCAGCAGATACGATGGTCACTTTGAGTTGCTGGTTTTCTATAGTCAGCATAATATCCGTTTGCGCAATATTAAATCATTTGAACAATTTTTTGGAGGAAGACTGGTTCACGAATTAACAATCCTTTGTATCTGCCATTTATAACAATCTGCAAGGCAATTTCAAAGGGAAATCTTATTTTCGTTGTATGTTTCGCTTCTTCAATATCGCCTGGACGAGCTTTAAAATGGCAATCCAGGAGTTTCGTTCCAATAAGCTCCGCACTTTCCTTTCACTGCTGGGGATTACATTCGGCATTTTTTGTATCATCAGTGTTCTTGCAACCATCAGCAGCATGGAACTGGCCGTAAAAAGTGAATTGAAATCAATCGGCGGCCATACTGTTTTCATTGGCAAATGGGAAAATGGAGGTGGTCCTGATTATCCCTGGTGGAAATATATTAAAAGACCGGAAGTGAAATATGCAGAAATGAAACAGGTGCAGCTCAGGGCGCCTTCTTCAACGGAGATATGTTATTTCATGAACATTAATGATAATGTGGAATACGGAAGTGATGTCATGACCAATGTGAATTATTATGGCATTACAGAAAGATTTATCAATATTCAACCACTTACAATAGCAGATGGCCGCTTTTTCAGGAATGAAGATTTTGCAAATGGTGCAAATTTTATTCTGATGGGTTATACCATTGCTGAAGAAATATTTGGCAAGGCTGAAAATGCAATCGGCAAAGTAGTGAGATTGAAAAATGAGAAAGAAGCGATTATTATCGGTATTCTCGCCAAACAGGGGCAAAGTATTTTTAATGCCTGGGATTATGACCACACCATCCTGATGCCTTATAGTTTTCTCCGGCAAATGGTAAGAGAAGAAAATGCAGGGCCGATCATCATGGTAAAAGCCGGAGATAATATGACGATCGATGCTTTGAAAGATGAATTAAAGGGCGTGATGAGATCCGTCAGAAAATTAACTCCCACAGAGGATGATAATTTTTCACTGACCGATATTGATTCTTTCTCCAGTACATTAGATACAGTTACCAATAGTCTCAATATGGGTGGATGGGCCATTGCAGGTTTATCCCTGATCGTTGGAATGTTTGGAGTAGCCAATATCATGTTTGTTACCGTTAGAGAACGAACCAGCCAGATTGGTTTAAAAAAAGCCATTGGTGCAAAACGGGGCACTATCCTCTCAGAATTTTTATTTGAATCTGCATTTCTCTGTATCATAGGAGGCCTTATTGGGCTGATCGGAGTTTTTATCCTGACTGCCATCTTCTCCACAAGTTTTAGTTTTCGTGTATTCATTCCCGCTAATATCATTGCGCTTGCCATTGGCATTTGTATAGTTGTGGGAGTTCTGGCGGGCATCATACCCGCATCCATAGCCGCTAAAATGGATCCTGTTGTCGCGATCAGATCGAAATAAATTTTCCATCCTGATTTTGAATATTCAACATTGATTGTTGTTTGTTGAATATTTAATAAGCAATGTGAATAATCAATTTTCAATACATATAGTTCAATTATTTTTGCGAAATGAGTATTTCCATCCTGGCCATAGAATCTTCCTGCGATGAAACCGCCGCTTCGGTCTGTCGTGATGGCACGATTTTGTCGAATATCATCGCCAGTCAGAAAATCCACGAACAATATGGTGGTGTGGTTCCCGAACTCGCAAGCCGTGCGCATATGCAGCAGATAGTTCAGGTAGTAGATAAAGCTTTGCACGATTCAAAATGTGAAATCCGGGATTTGAATGGAATTGCTTTTACACAATCTCCCGGACTGATAGGTTCATTGCTGGTAGGATCACAATTTGCCAAATCACTTTCGCTCGCACTAAAAATTCCTTTGATTGCTGTCCACCATATGCAGGCACATGTACTTGCAAACCTGATCCCTTCTTCGACGGACGGTGTGCCGGATCCAAAACCTTCTTTTCCTTTTTTATGTCTCACTGTCAGCGGGGGACATACGCAAATTGTTCTATGCGAAACTGCAACGGAAATGAGAGTAATCGGTGAAACGATGGATGATGCTGCGGGTGAAGCTTTTGATAAATCCGCTAAATTATTGGGACTTCCCTACCCGGGTGGACCACTCATTGATAAATACGCGAAGATGGGAAACCCGGATCGATTTAAATTCCCGGAACCTCAGATTCCAGGGCTTGATTTTAGTTTTAGCGGACTAAAAACCGCTATCCTTTATTTTTTGCAGGAAAATACCGAAAAAAATCCTGAATTCATTCGGGAAAACCTGCCTGATCTCTGTGCTTCGATTCAAAAAAGAATCGTGTCCATTCTTCTCAACAAATTAAAAAAAGCATCCGTGCAAACCGGGATAAAAAACATTTGTATTGCCGGAGGTGTTGCTGCCAATAGTGAGCTGCGCAAGGCTTTTGAAGAGAAGGGCATAAAAAATCATTGGAAAACATTTATCCCGAAATTTGAATATTGTACCGACAATGCAGCCATGATTGCCATCACGGGTTACTACAAATATTTATCCGCAGATTTTGCATCCCTGGATGTTGTGGCGAGCGCCAGAGCAGAATGGATATAACTGATTACAAAAACAATCCTTATCCGCAATGCCCAATAATTATTTTCAATTCAAACAATTCATCATTCAACAGGATCAGTGCGCAATGAAAGTCTGCACCGATGCCTGCATATTGGGTGCATGGTTCGCAGAAAAAATTCCTTCCTCATCTTCAGTGCTGGATATTGGAAGCGGGACTGGTTTACTGATGCTGATGCTTGCTCAAAAAAATAAAAGCGAAATTGATGGAATAGAACTGGATCTTCCATCCTTCAAACAACTCAAAGAAAATATCGATGCAAGTAAATGGAAAGAAAATTTGAAGGCTTTCCCCGGAGATGTGCGTACATTTTCTTTTCCTGTAAAATATGATTTCATCATTGTAAATCCACCCTTTTTTGAAGGAGGGTTAATTTCTTCATCCGATAAAAAAAATATTGCCAGGCATAGCCTGGAATTGACACTGGAAGAATTGATCAGGGTCATCAAAAAAAATATCCACCCATCCGGATCATTCGGAATTCTTCTACCCTTTCACCGGGCAGATAAATTTGAGAAGCTTGCTTTAGAAAATAATTTTTGTCTGCATGAAAAATTATTGATTCGACAAACGCCGGGTCATTCCTTTTTCAGAAGCATCATGCATTTTTCTCAAAATAAAATGAACCCGGTCATAAAGACTGAGCTGAGCATCCAGGACAAAAACGGTGATTATACAAAGGAATTTGTAGAGCTGATGAAAGATTATTATTTGTACCTCTGATAAAAATTCTAAACTCCGGCATATTCCTTCAGGTATTCAAATGGTTTTGTCAGCTCACCATTTTTTATCATGGTAGCTTTTTCAATCACATTTGATCCGCCTTTCACCAGGTCTTCCAATACAAATTTTATCAGTTGTTCGCCAAAATAACGGGAAGCATCACGCGGTAATTCGTTGGGGAGATTTCCCACCGCCATGATATCAACCGAACCTGGCAGATATGGATCTGTTTTTTGCCGGCTGATCTTATCTACTCCATAGACCGGTTGTTCCATGTTGTTATCTCCGAGATTACATGGAATGGAGCCGTCTTTATCGTCTGTGACATCGGCAATTGTCTGAATCCGGAAATCAGGTTCAGTCATGTCTTCCCATTCAAACAGACGGGGCATATTTCTTTCCCAATAAATCCCGTTCATCAGGATATCTGTCTTTTTTGTATATGGATAGAATTTCGACTTGTAATTTTCAGGATGCGAATGGAAATCTTCCCGATTATAGATGCCTGTTAGTTTATGGGTATAGAGATCTGCTCCCTTTAGTTGCACGAATACAGGATATGTAAATTCCCTTTCAAGATATTCATCTGGTTCCACTTCGATGATACCGAGAAGGTTCATGACTTCAAGCAATCCATGAGCCACGCGACCGGAGCCGGTGATGGCCACTTTGATATTCGGTAGTTTTAACCCAAAATAAGTATGGATCAGCTGGCGAAAGCTGGGCTGGATATAAACTCTCTGCAAATAATATTTTCCTGTTCTTTTTCCATAAGCCATCATACCATTATGCGCTCCCACTACCCCGGCAAAAAAACCGAACCCCAGGATTCGTTGCCCGTCTTCATGCTCCATGCATTCATAATCGATCAGCGTGATTTTTTTTTCAAGAATTGCACGGAATAATGACTGATTATAGACTTGTTTTTTCTTGGTATGGGAGAAAAAAAGATAGACTTTCCCCGGAATTAAATCCGGAACGGGTACTTCTTTGATGCCAAGCATGAAATCACAATCGCTCAGATCTTCTCTGAGCTCCACTCCAGCCATTTTATATTCTTTATCCGTAAAACAACGATGGGGCGAAGGTTGAACGATGATCCGGAGATCGGGGAAATTTTTCTGTAACCATTTGCATTGGGAAGGAATTAATGCCACGCGATTATCAGAGGGAATTTTCCCTTCCCTTATCAGTCCGATCCGGATCATTCAGTAAGTTTAGTCAGCAAGTTATTATAATTTTAGAATTCGTTCATGCATGGGTGAAAGCATGAAAATCTTTCTAAAAACACCATAAATGATTTTCTTGCAAAGACGCAAAGTTTGTAAAGGCGCAAAGTATAGTTCTGCTGCTTGAATTTTATAATAAGGCTTCAAAAATTTCAATTTGCTTTTTTAGGTTATTAGAGTAGATTTGCAGCCCGATTATTGCCCGGATGGCGGAATTGGTAGACGCGCCAGACTCAAAATCTGGTTCTCGCAAGGGAGTGCAGGTTCGATTCCTGTTCCGGGCACCTCCTACACTGGCCCTCCTATGAATGAATAATGGTCGTCCTTAGAAGTGGAGAATAAAATATCCTCACCCTAAAAAACTACTTTCTTTGATCGGCTTTTGGTTCGTTGCAATGAGCGATTCAATGCCGACATTTCACCATTCACGTTCATCATTCCGTTCTCAAACTCTTCGCTGGGTTTGCGATGGCTGCTTTGATGGATTGAAAGCTGATTGTGATTGAAGCAATCGATATAGCTGAAATACCTGAAGCTAAAAATACCCACCAGCTTATAGAAATTCTATACTCATAATTCTGCAACCATTGATGCATTGCCCACCATGACATCGGAAACGCAACCAAGCAAGCTATTACAATAAGCTTTAAAAAATCTTTTGATAATAATAAAGTGATATTAATGATAGAAGCGCCTAATACTTTACGAACACCTATTTCTTTTATCCTGCTTGCTGCCATATACGTGGTGAGACCAAACAACCCCAGACAGGAAATGAAAATAATAAGCGATGCAAAAATTGAGACAAGTGTTTCCGTTAATAGTTCATCAGAAAATTTTTGTGCATATTCTTCGTCGGCAAAATGAAACTCAAACGGGTAAGCAGCATTATATTGCTTGAAAATTCCTTCTGTGGCTGCCATGTTTTGTGCAGTAGCTCTGGCGCTCTTAAACCTAATGTACACAACATTACTTCCATCCTTAGGTCCCTTCACAATAAAAGGTTTTATAGGCTCGTAAGG
>DATJXY010000035.1:0-19898 GCA_035499855.1 Puia sp.
CCGAATGAAAATACTTCCTGGAATTGTTTCAAGGTCATGTATGCGACAATCGGAAACCTATAATGACTTTCGGTTCCTCATTGAACGACCTTGATTATTCCTGCACCATTGTAGGAATGATATTCTCCATTATACATGGCATCGGCGCTCACCGGCCCCATTCGGTACACGCCGGGGGAAACGGCACGAACAGCATAATAATAAGTTTGTTTAAATTCATGCAGATCGACGAAAAAGTTGATTCTGTCATCGCGTATATCCATAGCTGTTGGTGAATCGCCATCTTTGATCCAGTCCATTCCGGGTATATCTTTAGTCCGCGGATTTTCGATTTCAAAACCAGCAGGAAGCAAATCGGTGATCACGATATTATCAATATCGGCGCTATATGATCTTTCAAGCGTGAGTTGAACGATAATGAGATCATTCTGTTTGAAAGTATTTCCTGAGATCAGCCTGCCATTCCTGTCATAAAAACGCTTCCGGACTTTCAGGTAATTGTCTTCTTCTTTATAATTCCCACTGGCACTGATTCCTTCGGACTGCCAGAAATAATACAGTCTGCCGCTACCTTTTGCAATAATTTCAACATTGTCAGCTTTCAGTTGCTGTCCGCTGAGTTTGATATCTGCACCGTTCATGGAAGCAATGATTTTGCCGTCTGCTCTGATCTCTGCAGTTGCCGTTGATTTTGCTGATTGTCTGGCAATTTTTCCCAGCGCGAGAAAACTGAAAGCAAGTTCCTGTGTACTGAGCCAGTAACGTTGCTTCAGTTTTTCTGAAACATGTTTGGCCATGAGAGGAATCTGCACATTATTAGGATCCACATCAACCAATACGTTCAAAGCAAGAGATTCATCGCGGATATCAGAATAGAAACTCCCGCCGCTTTGCGCTACGGACTCTTCTCCTGAAAATTGCGAAGGCAGAAATTGCTTGAAACTGGTTTTGTCGCCGGCCATAGCATACGCTGCGGACAATAAATATTTGCAATCGAGACTAAGCAGTTCCGGATTGGCTTTGTAATAATTCATCACACTGACATTCGATCTTCCGGCCATCGACAACACATAGAGTCCATAGATCACTTCTTTAGGAACAATTTTTTTATTCTGGTTCCGGTTATAATAATAAGAAATCGTTTTCCTGTTCTTCAACTGATTGTCGATATAACCCAGCATGGTTTCAATCAGGCTCTCGTCAACATCATATCCTGCTTTCTGCGCTTCAAGCAGAAAATGCGCCGCGTAAATCGTGCACCACCAGTTTTCTGTTCCCTCATTATCCCATAGCGTTACTGCACCCGTGTACAATTGTCGCATTTTTATTTTCCTAATGGCTTCCTGGATATTGATATTGGCATTGTTTTGTGAAGACCTGCTGGTATGCAACAGGTCAGCCATATCGCCATAATATAGTTGGGGGAAAGCAATGGATACCGTTTGCTCCGTGCAACCATAAGGATATTCGACAAGCCAGTCAAGATATCTCGCCAGTTCTATGGCTGGAGACCGGCTGACGATCAACTGATGGCTCACGCTTGGTTGAATAAAATCGTTGGCATTGTATACTATTGTTTCGGAGCTGCCTCCATTCACCGAACCGCTGCCGGTAATTTTCTGGAGAGAAGATGTAGGCCGTACACTGATATCCGTTTCATCAGTAAATTTCTCTCCCATACTGTTCACTTCAACTGTCAGCTTGCCATTTCCGATTGCCGGCTGCGCTATAACGTTGAACAATAGTCGATTTTCGCTGTTGGCGGAAAGCTCGACTGTTTGTTCATTGCTGCCCACTACCTGGATGGCTCCGCTTGTCTTCACCAGTGCATGGGCTGTTGTATTTTTTGCTGTTGTATTTGTAACCGTTATGGGAACAAAAACTGTATCCTTTGGACTGAGAAATCTTGGTAATGCCGCGCTGAGGACGAGAGGATCAGCAACAGTCATCGTTGTTTCACCGGAACCGAAGCTTTTATCTTTATAAGCTACTGCCATCAATCTCACTTCTCCTGAAAACTGGGGAATATCAATATCGAAATCGGCCTTGCCACTGCCATCGGTTTTTTTGATACCACTCCAGTAAGAAAGAATCTTAATACGTTTTGCCGGCATGGGGTTTACTCTTTTGGTCATATCTGTTTCTTCATCGCCCCCGGTGCTGCTGATCTTTGCTTTTATTTCGGGCAACAGCAGCGGATAAATGTCAAAAGCATTTACTTCGAGCGCTCGTTTGGCGTAAAAGTATCCGTAGGGATCTGGCGTTTCGAAATTAGAAACCTGTAATACTCCGTTGTCAACTGCAGCCAGCGTGACCATACTGTTGGGCAGCGCTTTGATGCTGATATGCTGGCGAGTTTTTGAACGAACAGATTTTTCTGCGACAATATCAACTGCGATCTTCCTGTCCTTTTCTTCGACCTTTACATTTTCGAATCCATGAGCTACTGTGAGCGGGATGTCGGAAATATCATGCGGCTTGATCAATGTAGCCGTGATGTATACATTGGGAACATTGTCGCTGCTGAGTTTCAGATCAAGCGCTACTGTGCGATTATCAACATTTACATATTGGTAGGAAACGACTTTGTCTGTCTCCATGGTGACCAGCATGCGGCCGTTGAAAGGCGCTTTGAATAAGGCTTTCACTGTTTCATCACTGTAATAAGAAGACTTGTCTAATTGGATATCTACATGTCCTTCATTATTTACTTCAAAGGAAGAATTGTCACCTCCCCAAAAACCCCAACTATAAAAAGATTTGCTTACATAACTGTTCGCACCAGGGATAGACACCCGGAGCTCATAATCGCCGGGCATGCGGGGGATAAAAGAATACGTGGTACGCGCTCCACTGACCGTGATGAAATCGGTAGCGACTGCTTTTTCTTCCTCCTGCGATTCATAACGGAAATAACCACCCTTTTTTGTCAACACGGTTTTATATTCATGCCTGATTACTTCCACTTTGGCGGATACATCATTGAGTTCCTTTTCATTTTTGTCAAGCCCAATGATAGGGAATTGTATGGGTTGATTTAAGGGATAATACCAGTTGCCATCATCTCCAATTCCGAAAAAAGTTCCCTGTGTGAAAATATCAGTCGAAGTTTTTCGGCTCACAGGTCTTCCAGTCTCATCAAATACTGTGGTATAAAAATCGGCCTGCAATACGCCAAGATTCTTGTACATGGTCGGCACGTCAAATTTTTCAGAAGCATCGCCCTGCTCATTTGTTTTTCCTTCCCTCGTTATTTTATCTGTAAAGGCAGTCTGGGTTCCCAGGCTGAAATTGTAATTGTTATATTTTTTCGGGTTGAAAATTTTTTGTTTGACCTGAATCTCGCATTCGTAATTTCTGTTGGCAGCCGGTGGTCCGAAGAAATTCACTGCATGAATATTCAGGAGCGAGCTTTCATCCGGCTCGAGGAAATCTTTGTCCAGTTTTGCGGTGACTTTTATTTTGTCGGGAACAAATTCCTCGATGCGGAAAGGTTGCGTGTTGAGCAGAATATCATTTGAACTGTATACTTCCAACGAATAAGTTCCGGTGATCGCCGAAACGGCAAGGTCGATGTTGCCTTCGAGTGAACCTTCTTCATTTAGATTTTTTCTGAATGTCTTTAGCTCTTTTCCGTTCGGGAATAAAAATTTCAGTTTGACAGGAATTTCCCCCGGAGATTTCCATTGCTTATTACGCAGGATAACAGAAAAATTCAATCGCTCGCCCGGCCTGTAGATATCTCTTTCCGGATAAACAAAAGCCTCCAGTCCAGTGCTGTTGCTATGCTTTCCGCCCACTTCGAATCTCGATGTATTGACTTTCGTAGTGCTGAAAGGCAGATAATTGAAGTCTTCAGCTGTTTTGGCAACGATCATCGCGGGGCGAAATCCAGCAAATTCCTGGCGTGAGTATGCGATTTCAGCAATGCCTTCGGCATTGGTGGCTCCCATTCCCAATACCTGGCTGTTGGCACCGTAAGCAACCAGGTTCACTCCCTGTATAGCGGTGGCAGATTGAATCGAATTGGCAAACACCAGTATTTTGTCCTTTCCTTCTTTGGCGATAAGGCCGATATCAGACAAAGAAAGAAAGCGACTGTCACGCACCCAATATTCTTTCTGGGAGCGGATCATAATATGATAAATGCCTTTGAAATCGGGAAGCTTATCGCTGATATTGAAATTGAATATCCTGCTGTTTCCATATTTTGGTAAAGAACGTGTGTCAACTTCCTGTTCATAAATAATGTCGCCTGCAGTAGAATTGTTGTCATAATAATAATCGTTTTCTTCGTTATTTTCGTTATTATTATCAGATGTTTCATGTGGATTATATCCGTAACGCTGTGCCAAAAGAAGATTGCTTTCGTAAATTTTGGAGACAATAATCTTCACTTTGGGTACGCTGACAATTCTGACCTCAATATTTTTTTCTCCTTTTGAAGCAAGATAAATTCCTTTACTGTTCACAAAACTGATGGAGGGTTGCATCTGGCCAAAAGCAAGATTGGAGCTGTAATTTTCTTTCAGTATGCCTCCGATTCTTCCGCGCAGGCCCTTGGCAATTGTGAGTAAATAACTTTTTTGGGGATCAAAATTGTCGGTGCTGATCTGGAAACCATCGTCCTGCACTTCAACATTAAATTTCATTGAGGGGTCAAATTTAATAAACGATGCGAGTTCGTTGGCAGTTACCTGCTGACTTGTTGTGACTTTCACGGTGCCCTGTATACCGTCCTGTTCAGTAGAAACATCATTGATGCGCAAAACATATGGCGATGAGATCATCGCTGTCATTTCATATTTATCGGCTGTTCCGTTGATCCCTCCTTCCGGCACGAGTTCCTTATCGATAATGATTTTTGCTTCATAGTCCCTGTCTTCCATTTTTACATTCAGGAGGCGGATTGAAATTTTATTGACTGATGAAAGGGTTTGAAAATTATATTCGACAGGCTGGCCATTCATCTCTACTTTCAGTTTCTCCTTCAGCGTATTCGGATTGACGGGATAATTGAAATATAAATTGACCTGCGGCAATGCAGTTGTGCTGTTTTCATCCTGCAATACCCAGGTGGCATTCGTATTATCCAGTTTTAGATCAGGTGTATGGAAACTGATATTATCAGCTGATTTGACTTTTGAATATTTCGTGTATTGCAAGAGGTCGTTTTTCAGAACTGCCTTGTACGTAGTAGCAGGTGACAAAGGTTTTGAAGGAGAAAATACAAGCTCATCGGGATGTTCCCAGCGGAATCGACCTGGAATTTGTGGTTCGAAAGAAATATACTGTGTCGAATCCCATTGATTCAGGAGCGAATCATTCACCAGTGATTTGTCAAATCTGAATACCAGATTGCCGAGTGTTGGCACTTCATTCCTGGCGTTGGTGTAATCGAGGCTGACGACATTCCGGTTACAGGCAGACAAAAAAATAACAACCGTTATGGTTGTCAATAGACGAGCTTTCATATGCATAGGCAATTAGATTGGTTATTAAGGCGTCAAGATACAAAAAAAAGAATATGATGATATATCTTTGGTGATACGAAGATTGATGAAATATATTTTCTCTCATACCAGGAATTTTTTGAGGGTATTAGGATTGACAGTACTCGGATTAATACTAATTTTCTTTTTGCTTAATCTGATCTTCCCTCTTCCCGACCGGATTGAATATTCCACTATAATTATTGACAGCAGGGGAGAAATCATACATGCCTTTCTTACGAAGGACCAGCAATGGCGGATGAAGACCGAATTGAACGAAATTTCCCCATTACTACGAAAGACGATCATCGCCAAGGAGGACAGGTATTTCTATTATCATCCCGGTTTCAATCCTTTTTCATTGTGCAAGGCCTTCTTCAAAAATATTTTTTATGGAAGGAGGTTGTCAGGCGCTTCCACTATTACCATGCAAGTGGCGCGTGAGATCGAACCGAAACAGAGAACCTTTTGGAACAAACTGCTTGAAATTTTCAGATCGATTCAACTGGAAAGAAGATATACCAAGAATGAAATCCTTCAGCTCTATCTCAACCTGGTTCCTTATGGAGGTAATATCGAGGGTGTAAAATCAGCTTCACTTTTATATTTTAAGAAAAACCCCGATCATTTATCACTGGCAGAAATTACCGCTCTTTCCATCATTCCCAATCGCCCTTCTTCACTGGTGATCGGAAAGAGCAATGACCGGATTGTACAGGAAAGAAATAAATGGCTGAGAAAATTTGCAAGTGAGAAACTGTTTACTGAAAAGGAGATACAGGATGCTTTGAATGAACCGTTGACAGCATCGCGAGGGGTAGTGCCGAAATTGGTTCCTCATCTTTCATATAAACTAAAAAAACAGGGCGGCGATATCATCAGGACCAATATCGAGCTGAATACGCAGATGAAAATAGAAAAACTGGTGGCTGATCATTCACGTGAACTTAGGTTGAAAAATATCCACAATGCCGCCGTAATAGTTATTGATAATATATCACACAAAGTGGTTACCTATATCGGTTCTTCAGATTTCAGAGACACAATAGATGCGGGACAGGTGAATGGTGCTGCAGCAATTCGCCAGCCCGGCAGCACATTGAAGCCGCTGTTGTATGGGCTTTGCATTGACGATGGGCTCCTCACTCCGAAAAGAGTCATTACGGATGTTGCCGTGAATTATGATGGATATGCTCCGGAGAATTATGATAAAAAATTCAATGGTTACGTGACGATGGAGTATGCGCTGGAACATTCATTGAATATTCCTGCTGTTAAAAGCCTGCATGCCTTAGGCAAGGACAAACTGATTCAGAAACTTTCCGCCTGCAATTTCCGGCAGATCAGAAAGGATCAGAACAAGCTTGGATTATCCATGATTCTCGGAGGATGCGGGACAACGTTAGAAGAAATGACGGGATTGTATTCGATCTTCTCGAATGAAGGGAATTATATTCAACCGGGGTATCTGCAGTCCGAGCGTCCGGCGGTTTCCAAAAAGATAATCAGTCCTGCCGCTACATTTATGATCAATGAAATTCTGTCGAAGATCAATCGCCCCGATTTTCCGCTCAACTGGGAAAGTACGGCACACTTGCCGAAGATTGCGTGGAAAACCGGCACTTCATATGGCCGCCGGGATGGCTGGAGTATTGGATATAACCGGCATTACACTGTGGGGATCTGGATAGGAAATTTCTCTGCAGCAGGCGTCTCTGAACTGAGTGGGGCCAATGTGGCTACGCCCTTGCTTTTTAAAATTTTCAATACGATTGATTATGATGCGGGGGAAGAATGGTTTCATCAGCCACAGGATTGCGATATCCGTATCGTTTGTTCAGAAACCGGCCTCCCTCCGGGAGATCATTGTACTAATCTGGTGACCGATTATTTTATCCCTATGGTATCGGTCACTAAGAAATGCGACAATATGCAGGAAATGATGGTGTCGCCTGATGAAAAGATCTCCTATTGCAAAGTCTGCATGCCGCAGAACGACTATAAGAAAAAGATATATAAAATTATTTCCCCGGAAATGCAAAGGTATTTTGAAGAGAATGGGATAGCCTATCAAAAAATACCTGCGCATAACCCTAACTGTGAAAAAGTCTTCAGGGAAGGTGCTCCTCTTGTCATTTCGCCTTCTAACGGTAATGAGTACATGATTAATAAAAAAAAACCAGAGCCCTTGCTGCTCAGGTGCAATACGGGCAATGATGTTGCTAAAGTGTATTGGTATATCAATAACAAATTTTACAAGGCGGCAGATGCTGGTTCGCGGCAGTTTTTTATCCCTGAGGAGGGGCCGGTAAAGATTTCCTGTACCGATGATAAGGGAAGAAATAGGGATATCTGGATAAGGGTCAGATATGTCAATTTGTGAATCCGGCTAATTCCCCCATGAAATCATCTTCCCTGCCACTTTCCAGTCATGATCTGTCCGGCTGAAAAGATAAGTAGCTCCCATACCACAGGCTTTGTCATCACAACGATAAACTACATTGATAACGGCATATTGAAGATCGTCTGTGAATTCGGGTTTTGAAAAATAGAAAACCAGTTTTTCTTCCGGCGGTTTTTTATTCCATTCATTCAATTCTTCACGAATAATTTTTTTCTTTTTTCCTTTCGCAACAGCTTCTTTGCGCTCCATATCATTTGCAGAATCTAAAATGGCTGATGCCTGTTTTCTTTCAATGCAGATTGCTTTGGTAAGTCCATCCTGATTCCAGTTATTTGTTGATGTATCGAGATAGGATTTTTTTGCGAGTTCATTTAAAATGTCAATTGTTATATTCTCTTTCAAACCATATTTTACCCATTCTCCGTAATCATACCTTTTGAAGCTGCAGGGAGATGCTTCATGAATAAGATAAAATTTTGAAAAATTGCTGTCGGCAACCTGGTTGAAAATTTCATTCAGGAATTCTTCTTTGGAGATCTGCCCGGATTGAGAGAAGCCGGATTGGCAAAAGAATATGAATAGAAGAAAAACAACTTTATTCATAGAACAATTATCCTATAAATAAAGTTAATATCAATTTAAAATTGAGAGGCTAAATCAGCCACGGAAACACCTGTCGACTAAAGGCTACCGACTCCGGACTCACTCTACTTTTGTCACGCTTCCCACGCCGCTTGTATGTTGTATTACGTTGGTAGCATTTCCTTTATAACTCACGCTGCCGGCGCCGCTTACTTCAGCATCCAGCTTTACACTTGCATAGACCTGAGCGCTTCCTGCACCTGAAATATCAACCTTGGTATTTTCAGAAAGCAAATCGTAACAATGAGCATGACCTGCGCCAGTGAGTTGAAGATCGACATCTTTGGTTTGTCCTTTGAGGTCGATTGATCCGCTTCCGGAAATTTCTGCACTTAATTTAGGAGCATCCACTTCCATTTTGATATCGCCGGCTCCGCTGGCTGAAAGTGCAAGGTTTTCAGGATTAGAGATTTTTGTCATTCCGATGATATCACACGCTCCTGATACGTCGATGTTATTATATACCGGCGCTGTTACATAAATTCTCATTTCAGCGGTAGGCTTCAGGTTATATCCGTGTTTTTCCCGGACGAAAAGTTTGTCGCCTTCCTGTTCAACTTCAATATATTGAAGAAGATTTTCATCACCTTCTATTTTCACGGGTTTGATATCACCCTGTGAGACATAAACATTGATTGCCCCACTCACTTCAACATTTTTGAAAGTAGAAACGCTGCGTTCTTCGCTTTTGATAACGCCATTTCCATGGACTCTTTTACCTGTAACGAAGCGGCAGGAACCTATTAACAGTGGCAGGGCCGCGAGCAACCATATATATTTCCTCATATGTTTGGTTTGAGACTGCAAAAATTGAATTTTTATTTCAAATAGGGAAACTTTATTCCATTCGATAATAGTTTATTGAAACGGGGTCTACTGAGTCGACCACCTCAGGATCCAGTCGACCACTGCATGCCCGAGTGGTCGACTCCACCAGATAAAAGCCTGCAATAAACACAAAGCCCTTTTCTTTATCTTCGCATCACCATGACGGAAAAAATTCTCATTCTCGATTTCGGATCCCAGTATACCCAGTTGATTGCCCGGGCCGTTCGTGAAGCCAATGTATATTGTGAAATCATTCCCTATCGTAAAAAAATTGATCCCGATCCTTCTCTGAAAGGGATTATTTTATCCGGATCACCATTTTCAGTTAATGATAAGAAAGCGCCGGTTGTGGATATCGCGAAGCTGCACGAACAGGTTCCTATACTGGGCATCTGTTATGGAGCTCAGTTAACTGCAAAACAATTTGGCGGGAGTGTTGCCAACAGCAGCAAGCGTGAATATGGACGTGCATTGTTACACAAACAAAAAGAAGATGTTTTGCTCAACAATGTTACCGAATTATCGCAGGTTTGGATGAGTCACGCTGACACCATATTGAAACTGCCATCCGGCTTCGATGTGCTGGCAACAACTGAAAATATACCTTTTGCAGCTTTTAAAATGAATGGTAATAGTTTGCCTTTGTATTGCCTGCAGTTTCATCCGGAAGTATATCATTCGGTTGAAGGAAAAAAAATTCTGAAAAATTTTTTGGTGAATATTTGCGGGTGTAGCCAGGATTGGACGCCTGCGCATTTTATTGACGATACGGTTCAACAACTCAAAAAACAAATCGGAAAAAGAAAAGTGATCATGGCCTTGAGTGGCGGCGTAGACTCAACCGTGGCTGCTACTTTAATCCATCGTGCAATCGGCAACCGGCTTCATGGTGTTTTTGTTGACAATGGAGTGCTTAGAAAAAATGAATTTAAGGAGGTGCTGCAAACTTATAAAAAGATCGGATTGAATGTAAAAGGGATCGATGCAAAAAAATTATTTTATAAGAAACTGAAAAAGAAAACCGACCCTGAAGAAAAAAGAAAAACCATCGGAAAATTATTTATCAAGGTATTCAGGGATCAGGCTGAAAAAATCAGGGGAATTGGATTATTGGGACAGGGGACGATTTACCCGGATGTGATTGAAAGTGTTTCTGTTCATGGTCCTTCTGTTACTATCAAATCGCATCATAATGTTGGAGGACTTCCCAAAAAAATGCATCTGGAACTGGTAGAGCCTTTACGATTTTTATTTAAGGATGAAGTGCGACGTGTGGGTCATGAATTAAATATTCCTGAAGAAATGTTACAAAGACATCCATTTCCCGGTCCGGGACTTGCAATCAGGATATTAGGAGAAGTGACGCGTGAAAAAGTTGAGCTTTTGCAAAAAGCAGATGCTCTATTTATTCAGGCTTTGAAACAACAGCAGCTTTATTCGAAGACATGGCAGGCCGGAGCAATTCTTTTGCCGGTAAAAAGTGTAGGAGTGATGGGAGACGAGCGGACTTATGAATATACAGTCGCTTTGCGGGCTGTCACTTCTGTGGATGGAATGACGGCAGACTGGGCGCACCTGCCTTATGATTTCCTGGCAAATGTCTCAAGCGAAATTATCAATAATGTCAAGGGAATAAACCGCGTGGTATATGATATCAGCAGTAAACCACCGGCTACGATTGAATGGGAGTGAAGAAAGTTGACGGATGACAGTAGAGTTCATTGTTGGTCGTTGATCGATGGCCGATCATAATTACGGGCTTGCAATAAAAGTCAGCCATCGATCAATAACCAACGGTCATCTGCAGGCGCCGTCAACGAATAACAAAATATCAATATGAAACCAGGATTCCGGTATTCTTTTCTGATTATTTCCATACTGATCACTCCTGTTATTATTTGTGCACAGGTCGATTCGATCCTGCATCGCACTGATTCAACGCTCCATCACCCTGATTCAGCCCAACGGCATCGTATAGCCGTTTTTGCACCACTTTACCTCGATTCGGCTTTTGATGCATCGGGTAATTACAGGTATGAAAATAATTTCCCTAAATTCATCAACCCCGGTCTTGAATTTTATGAAGGTGTGCAACTCGCTTTGGATACTTTGCAGGCAGAAAAATTAAAATTGGATGTGGAGATATATGACACCAGGTCTTCCACTCAGAGCATTAGCCAGATAGCGCAAAGTCCCGGTTTCCAGGAAACCGAATTGATTCTGGGATTTGTGAATACTGACGAACTGCATCAGCTCTCAAATATTGCCCAGCAGAAAAGTATTCCGTTTGTGAATGTCAATTTCCCTAACGATGGTGGCATCAGGAATAACCCTGAGCTGGTAATCCTGAATTCTACTTTAAAAACTCATTGTGAAAGCCTTTATAAATTTATCCAGAGAAATTATCCTATTTATAATATTGTTTTTTTCAGAAAAAAAGGAACGCAGGAAGACAGGCTAAAGAATTATTTCATGGATATTGAAAAAAATACAGCTTCTGTTCCGCTGAAATTGAATTATGTTTATTTAGATGAGCCGGTAACTACGACACAAATGGAGCTTTATCTTGATAGTACGAAAAAAAATCTTTGTATAGTGGGCAGCCTGGACGAAAATTTTGGGAAGGATGTATGTGCCCTGCTTTCTTCTCTTAACAAAACATATTTCATGAAAATATTTGGTATGCCAACCTGGGATGCCATCAACGATTTTTCAAATCCCGAATATGCGAACCAGGAAATATATTATACCAGTCCTTTTTATATCAATCCAAATGACAGTCTTGTTTCTTCGATTCAACAGTATTTCAAGAATAAATTTTATTCAAGGCCAAGCGATATGGTTTTTCGCGGATATGAAACCATGTACCGTTTCGCAAAACTATTGAATCAATATGGGCATCATCTGAGTGGAAGTATTGGCGAAAAAAAATATAAGGTCTTTAATGATTTCGATATTCAGCCTGTATTCCTGGACAGGCAAAATATGACACTTGATTATTTTGAAAATAAGAAAGTGTATTTCATTAAGAAAGTAAACGGGAATGTAGTGGCGGTATATTAACTTTTCCAAAGTTTAAAACTTTGTAAAAGTTAATATCACTATACGAGTTTCATATTTACCGGATCCCAGTGTATAATTTTTTTCTGGAAATAACTTTCATTAGCTGCCAGGCAGGGTGCACAGGCCCTGAAACCGAATACCGGGTCTTCTACAACCGGTTTCCCGGCTCTCACTCCATCAAAGAAATTAGCAAAATGATCCACATGCTCATCATACCCATCAGGAGTTTTGTAATTGGTTGGAGGGGCGCTGATTTCTTTCTGATCATCCTGTGAATAACGTTGATTGTATGATTTCATTAGTTCTTCCTGCATTGCCTGTGGATATGTTTCCAATGCATCCCATCCGCCGATACCGGGCGCCTTTGACATTTTATGATGATGAATCGTAAAGCCTTCATATCCCATATCAATCACTCCTTCCGAACCATAATATCTTGTTGAGCCAACTTCACCCTGGCCACTGATAAAATTTACCCGTAACATTACTTCGAAAGAAGGATGTTCTTTGGTTTCCGGATAATGCATGATGCCTGTCATGACATCGGGAACATCCCGCCCGTCTTTCCAATAAGCAGTTTGCCCGGATGCAAATATGGTATCGGGTCCTTTTGAATCGGTGATGACATGGATGCCTGATAATAAATGCACAAAAAGATCTCCCGCAACACCAGTTCCGAAGTCTCGATAATTGCGCCACCAGAAAAATTTCTTTGGATGATAGGGTTCCTTCGGCATGCCTGCAATATAACGGTCCCAGTCAACCGTAGTTTCAGATCCGTCAGTCGGCATTGTATATTCCCAGGCACCCAGTGCGCTTTGCCTGTCGAAATTCGCTTCGATGCAACTCAGCTGGCCAATCTCACCAGCTCTGTAAAGTTCTCTCGCTTTTGCGTAGGCAATACTACTCACGCGCTGGCTGCCCACCTGCATTGTTTTTTTTGTTTCCTGTTGAACTTTGATCACATCCAGTCCCTGGCTGATTTTATGCACCATTGGTTTTTCGCAATAGACTGCCTTTCCTTTCTTCATAGCATCGATTGCAATCCGCGAGTGCCAGAGATCAGCAGAAGCGATAACGACTGCATCAATATCTTTTCTTTCCAATATCTCCCGATAATCCTGCGTAGTGAATATATCTTTCCCGTAAACTTCTTTTGCTCTTGCCAGACGACCTTTATAAAGATCACAGGCGGCAACCATTTCAATTCCCGGAACTTTTAATGCTGTATTTATATCATTATAACCCATAATGCCCATTCCGATTCCGGCAATCCGGATTTTGTCATTGGGCGATATCTTTTTTTCATATTGGATAATCCTTTGATCGGTTTTTTCTTCTGCCGCTAAGGATGACAGTGACCCTGCAGAAAGCAGGGCTGTAGTACTACCCAGTTGTTTCAAAAATTTTCGGCGGGAGGAGGAAAGATGATTTGGCATCATTAGAGTGATTTTTTGTTAGTGTTTAATCATGAGACGTGAATGGTCAATCGTGAGACGGGAAACCTGAGAAAATAGAATTAAAATTATTATTTCAGGTTTCACAATTGACTATTTACGATTGGTCATTATTGACCATTCACCAATGACCATTCACGTCTTCTTCACTTCAATTTCGCAACCTGCTCATTATAATATTTTACTGTTTCGATTACATCTGGCAGATTGTGATACCAGTTGGATTCATGTTCGATAGAAAGCATTCCACTGAATCCCTGGTTTTTCAATTCTGCGAATATTGCGGGAAAATCAATAACTCCCTTGCTCACCACAGTGTCGTCTGCTCTCGGATTATTGAATTGTACAATATCTTTCAGGTGTACGCCGATAATATGCCCGGAAAGTTTTTTCAGGCATTCAACAGGATTCAAACCACTTCTGGCCCAATGACCAACATCGGCGCAGCATCCGATATTCGGATGACCTGCGATAGCTGCCAGCACGGAGTCGGGACTCCAGTATGGATTGGGTCTGGGGTGATCATGAATGGCTACTTTGATTCCATAGATTGCGGCAAGACTATCCACCTGGTTCCATTGCGTCTTGATGGGTTCTGCAGTGATATAACTTAAATTAAATTCTTTAGCGAGATCAAAATATCTTTTCCATTCGTCAACAGTACGCGGTGTGATCACACCCAGTGCCCATATATGAATCCCTTTGGATTTTAATAATTCTTTGAGTTTCGCTCTGCTTCCGGCAGAAAGATCAGGACCGAACGTCTCATTTCCAAATCCTTCGCCCATTTTCTGGTTGCGGTAACATTCGATATATTTTACTCCTGCGCTATCTACTTTATTAAGCGCTTCCACAAATGTAAAATGATTGAAGGTCCACATCTGGACACCGATTTTCCAGTCTTTTACCGCATTTTTTTTGGGAGAAGCTGCCAGAAAAACAATCGTTGAAACTAACAGGCTGAATGGAATGATTCTTTTCATATGCACTTTATTTTATGATCTATGACTGAGGCCTTGAAGGTAATCATTATTGAAATATTTTTTATAGGACCAGGTAAAATATTCTCATGAACTAATTGATAAAATATAAAAACTTTCAGCAGGAAGGTTTTTGATTATGAGATCATTCCGCGTTTCCCTGGCCAGATATTTGAAATAAATCTTACTTGTCTCACAGATTGCACAAACTCTCACGGAAAAAAAATCTGTGTACATCTGCGAAATCTGTGAGAAAATCTGTTGTGTCAGTCGCAGAGTGTTTTGTACAATGTTCGGCCTCATCCTATATTTTTTTACTCATCTTGGCTTTTCCCGTTCATTTAATTTTTTGTTTTGATTCATTTTCAAAAACTGAAAATAATCATTTGCAAAAGCAGAATGCTCCATTTCTGGAGCATTCTGTCTGATTTGAAAGATGTTTTCCCCGGTCAGCTTAAAAAGGTAAATCATCTATCGGCGCAGTGATTTCATTTGGTGATGTGATGGAACTGGAAACTGAAGCGGACTGTGGAGTATAAGATTCCGAAGAAGAACCGGCATAATCTCCTCCGTTCCTGCTTCCGAGCAACTGAACGCTGAATACGCGAAGTGTGAGGGAAACTCCTGGCGTGCCGTCATTTTTCGTATAGGTTCTGACTTCCGGTGTGCCTTCAGCATATACCTGTGTTCCTTTTTTCAAATAAGGGGCTATACCTGTTTTATCAGTCCAGTAAGCGCATTCCACCCAAATCGTTTTATCTTTTTGGTTGCCCTGAGCATCACGGAATTTTTCTGTATGAGCCACATTAAAATTGATCACATTCTTACCATTCACAGAATTAGTAATGCAATCCTTTCCGAGGTTTCCGATTATTTGTAATTTGATCATGACTAAAAATTTTTACCGGTGTTCTGAAAATTGTTTCCGGAAGCAAGATACAGTTTTTGAAGGCTGAATCCATACTATTTTAGTAGCAGTAGTTTTCCCCATTTTTTTGAGTTTTTTCACGTCGCGTGCTTCCTTTCATTTTATTAAACGCTTCATCACTCAAGATTGTTGATAAGTCATCAATTACTCACTGATACGGGGCTGTTGTTATTGTTATTTGCTGATTACTCATCCAGGCTTATTAACAGGCTTTTGCAATGCGAGTTTTATTTGAAGAATCATTTTATCATTAAAACTTGTATTATGAAAATCTCATTTTGTTTTCAATCTCTTATCTTTTTTGGTTTCATTATATTATTCAACTTGTCTTGTACTAAAAAAAATACCGCTCCAATAGTCAAGACTATCCCGAATGATACAGCAAAATCAAATCATGTCAGCCAGGATACATTATTCCTCAGTGCAACTGAATGGGATAAAAGAGCCGATGGAGTATATGCATCGAATATCAGTGAATTGGTAAATACAAGCAATAAAGCCAAAGGAAATATTCTTGCTATTTATGTTTCGCTGAATGGCCGACAACAATTAATTAATTCCAATCATGCTCTTTTTCAGAATGGCGAACTGTGGTCAGGATATGAAGGAAGTTCGGATATGATATTTTTTAAAGGCCCTTACAATCAAATACCTTTTCATTATTTGGATCTTGAAATAATTGTAGTGAATTAAATACTGATGCAGTAGATGCGATTTATGTTTACTCAAGCTGCATAATTCCGACTAAATAAACGGATGTTTTCAGGGGCTGAAATTGTTTATTTCAATCCTCGAAGAAGCAAAGTCAATCATGGTTGTCCGGGCTGGTTTGCCGGGGTATATTTTATCATCATTTAAAAACCACAATCATGAAAGTCCAGTTCTTCCTCCGCTACGTCGCTTTTTTTATGTCGGTCCTTTTTTTGACTCCTTCCTGTCAAAAAGACAATTTCGATGAAACACCTCTTAACCAGGCATCGTTTTATGGAAAATCAGAAAATAGTTCTCCTGAAACACTGAATTTATCTGCCACACAATGGGAATTCCGGGACGATGGCAGTTATAGCTGTAATCTCTCTGATCTAATCAATAAGTCCATTCATTCTTATTTCTATATCGTTGCGGTATCAGTCATGGTGAATGGACAGCAGGTATTTATTAGTGGTACTCCTATCGATTATTCATCCGGTGCCCTTTGGTCAGATAATTACAGGAATGGATATACATTAATTTACAAATCTTCATTCGGAGAAATGCCATTTCATTCGCTGGATCTGACTGTGCTTATTACAAGGTGATTTCGAATTATATTCTTTATTTTCTCTTTTAAAAATGAGGGATGAATAAGGGAACCGGCTACCCTTCCATTCGGTTAATTACCCAATGAGAAGGTTAGTTGCTCAGCCCCCCTGCTTGGTATTAATGATGGCTGTTAGTTTTGCTGTTGAGAATAAAATAAAAATATGTACATTTCCTAAAACACATTAATATGTGTGTTTCTCCTGACCTGCTAGCTGCCAATAACGTCCTTTTTCTTCTTAGTAAAAGAGAACATTTATTTTCTTTTATTCGTCTTATTCCTTTTACCCCGAAGATTGGTTTTCCCAGATTATTTCTATTTGTAACGATGCTTTGCGTCGGAGGATTTGCATCCTTTGGTCAGCAAAAGATAAAAGGAATCATAACCGGAACCAATGGGCAGCCACTTTCGGGAGTGAGTGTTTCTGTAAAAGGAACCGCAAGGGGAGCTATTTCTGATGAGGAAGGAATTTTCAAGATCGCAGCTAATAATGGGGAAGTTCTTATATTTTCTTCCATCGGTTATAATTCCCAACAGGTAACAGTGAAGGAAGATACCTTGTTAAGATTATCCCTGACAGAATTTATATCAGATCTCGACCAAATTGTTGTAACCGGATATGCGTCAGAAAAGGTAAAGGCCATTTCAGGCTCGGTTGCTATTGTAAAACCAAAAGAATTATTGGAAATTCCGGCGGGACAGGTTGAGCAGATGCTGCAGGGAAAAGTAGCGGGCCTGAATGTGATCACATCGGGCGAACCCGGATCGGCAAGCATAGTGCGATTACACGGAATCGGGAATTTCGGGGATGTGACACCGTTATATATCATTGATGGCGTGCAGGGCGATATCAATTCAATCAATCCCTATGATATCGAATCTCTTCAGGTGTTGAAAGATGCAGGTTCATATGCTATTTATGGAGTGCGGGGTGCGAATGGAGTTATTGTAATTACGACAAAGCAGGGAAAAAAAGGAAAAACTTCCATTTCTTATGATGGATATCTTGGTTGGCAGGAGCCATTAAATACTGGTTTTAATTACCTGAACCCTCAGGAGCAGGCGGATCTTGAATGGATGGCATTTAAAAATTCAGGGCAATCACCTTCGGATCCATTGTATGGAAGCGGGGCAGGGCCTGTTCTGCCAGATTATTTTGTCAATGGCAAAGGTTATCCTGCGGGCGACCCGGCCGTGGATCCGGATTTGTATTCTCTGGATTCAGGTTATCAAATTATGGAGTTTAATAAAGCAGGTACAGATTGGTATCATGAATTATTCAAGCCTGCGTTCAGTCAGAGTCATACCGTCAGCGCATCCGGCGCAAATGATAAGAACAAATATTTTTTCTCATTAGGATATCTTGATCAGCAGGGAACTTATGTGAATACTTATCTGAAAAGATTTACTGCGAGGATCAATACAGATTTTGGAGTCAATAATTCAATTCATTTTGGAGAGAACCTGCAGATTGGATATACAGATAACACCAAATCGAATGGAAGCATTTTCTGGACTTCCATCGCAACAAATTATTTACCTGTTTATGATATCAAAGGAAACTGGAGTAGTCTGGGTTATCCGGGATCGGGACCAACAACGGATAACCCGCTTGCTATGCGCGTTTTGTCAGAAAATGACAAAAATTATAACTGGCAGATTTTCGGGAATGCATTTGTCGAAATTTCTTTTCTGAAGAATTTTAGGTTGAGGTCCAATTTTGGAGGAACGCTTAACTACAACTACGCATATAATTATAGTTATGGAGCCTACGATACTTCCTCAGGTTCCACCAGCAGTTTTACTGAAAATTCCGGTTACAATAGTTCCTGGACATGGACCAATACGCTCGCTTTTTCAAAAAAAATTGCGACAAAGCATAGTATAGATGTGATGGCAGGTTTTGAGGAAATCAATAATTATGCAAGAGCAGTAGGAGGCACGCGCTCAGGATATTTTACAGATGATCCTAATTACAGGTTTCTTTCCAACGGTGATCCAGGCAGGCAAAATAATTATAGCAGTGCAACAACTTCCTTTCTGCAATCCTTTTTTAGCAGGCTCGATTATTCATTTGATGAAAAATATTTGCTTACTGCAACCATTCGCCGGGACGGATCATCGATTTTCGGCCCGGAAAACAGATTTGGATGGTTCCCTGCATTTTCAGCAGGCTGGCGGATCAGTCAGGAAAAATTCTTAAGCCAGGCATTGTGGTTAAAAGAATTGAAGATTCGCGCGAGCTGGGGTGAAACGGGATTTTATGGAAACACAGATCCCCTGAACCAGTATACCTTGTACGGAAGCAGTGCGGGCACTACTTACTATGACATTTATGGAATCAGCTCGGGTTCTGTTGCCCAGGGATTCAGTACCATCAGGATCGGGAACCCGAAAACGGGCTGGGAAAAGGATAGAGTAACAAATATTGGATTTGAAAGTATTTTATGGAATGGAAAATTAAGCATCACTGCGGACTGGTATACAAAAACATCACAGGGTCTTTTATTTCAGCTTTCTCTTCCAGACATATTGGGAAGTGCACAAAATGTGACGAGGCCAAATGGTAATCTTGGAAATGTTCAAAATACGGGAATTGATCTTTTGGTGAATTCAAGAGGGAAATTCTCTTCAAAAGCCGGGTGGGACCTGGGGATCACATTCACTACCTATAATAATAAAATTGTAAAGCTGAATGATCTGCCGTTTTTCGATTATGCACTACCGTTAGGCGGCCAGGTAAGGAACGAGGTCGGTCATCCGATGGGATCTTTTTTTGGATACCGGATCATCGGCTTTTTCAA
>DATJXY010000036.1:0-5072 GCA_035499855.1 Puia sp.
AATCTGTTTTCAGTGTAGTAGAATAGAAAAAAGTTCAGATAAAATATCATTTGGCGATCAATGCACAGAAGAAATGGAAAAACTTCTAAAATTTTTTCTTTCATTAGGTTTAAAATTTGGCACAAATACAAAAGTTGATTCCTACCCAGGAGTAACATCAACTGATTAATGTGCCAATTATTTCAAAGTTTGAGAACAATTGCGCACAACATTGCATTGGCGTTATGTCGGCGGACGAATAACGGCTCAGCATTTGTAATCCTATTCAACTTTTGTAATTTGGCCGTGCGGGGGAAATTTACGGCCACCGAGCCGCAGTTTTCCAAATTCCGCCACAACGCCAATGCGGAAGCGTTGGGCGCAAATAAAGACTATGATTAAATCAAAGTTTAGTTTTTTTGGAATTTATGGTTTCATGATTTTCTTTTCAACTTTCTCAATATTTTATCAGCTTTCCGTTATCTCACAATATTATTTTGACTTTGTAATTATGAAAATAGGAGACGGCCCTGGTTTTCACATTTTCGCTGCTCCCATTTTTGTTATTACATCTCTTCCAGTGACAATTTTAAACTCGACAATAATAAAAATCGACAAAGACGCAAAGACAATCACTTTTAAAAATCTTTTTTGGAATTCTTCAAGAGTTTATCACTTCAATGAACTTCAGGGTTATGTTCACTCATCGTATAGGGCTAAGGGAGGGTCTTATGAAGTCATCTACTTAATAAAAGACAGTCTGAGAATTGAAAGAATAGCAGAAGCTTATTATTCAAATTTTGACGAGTTAAAAAATGGTTTTTTACCATTAAAGAATATGGGTAAGCGCTCATTTAATTATTATTACCATTTAAAAATTCTTTTCAGGTCTCCTGTTTATGACTAAAAATAAATATGCGCCCAACATTCGGTTTGCTGCTATGCTGGCAGACGAGAGAGCAATCGGCATTTGAATAACTATCAGCTAATATCGGGCAGACGTAATTCTATTAAACATTTGTTCTTAACTTCAACATCAACAATTTTATTCGGCTGCGGTTCGGGGCTGGACATTATAAAATCCCAGCACAGCAGCAAGCCGGATGCGTTGTGCGGCATGTAAAAAGACAGCCGCTATTCAATTGCAATTGTATGATCAAACTAATTTGTATTTCAATTTTCGCGTTGCTGATTGTTTCATGTGGTCAAACCAAACCTCAAATTGACAAAGGCAAAGAATTAATAGATAATGTTTGTGATAGCGTTATGCAGATCTTTGCAAAAGGAAACTTTTCTGAAGCTTTTGACATTTTAAAACGAAATACAGTTATGTCGCCTTCAACTATTGACACTTTAAAGGTGACAACTACCAATTATGCTACAAATTTATTTCCTGCTTATGGAAAAATTCATTCCTATGAGTTTATATCTGAACATAAAGTAAAAAATGTTATAACCAAGCGTCTTTACATTCTTAAGTTCGACAAGTATTACTTAAAGTTTGACTTTACACTCTATAACAACGGCGACAAATGGACAATAACTTCGTTTGAATATAATGAAGATTTAATCGAGCTTTTATATTGACAATTCGCTATTGACAAAATGGCGACAAAAACATTTATTTGACGAAACACGCCGCACAACAATGGCTTGCCGCAATACGGCTGACGAACCTGCCTGCGGCAGGCAGGTATGGCTTATCAGCATTTGTAACCTGCCGGCAGGCAGGTTCTTATCATCTTTTGTAACTTGTCTGCTGCAAGCAGGTTTGGCCGTGCAAACGAATCTACGGCCAAGCCGGCAGACGAATTTCTATTACCCGTAAAGCGGCAAGCCGGAAGCGTTGTGCGTCATTATAAGAGTCCCCGCTAGTGACAAACCAAAATATTAAATTTAGACACATGCCGGCAGACGCAACGCAGTATCAGCTATTTGTTCGGTTATTAGCGGCAGTTTCGGCTGACCGAACGCAGATGAACAGAAGAATATATTTTGTATTTTGGTTTTTCTATCGGCTTCAGTTGCCATGCTGACGAAGATAAAATATCGGCACAGCAGCAAGCCTGAACCGTTGGCGGTAATTTTTTGGACACACCCTAACGATCTCTTAATATTGCCAATATTTATATTAACCTGTTACAAAATCGAACACCGTTGTATCAAAAACGCACTAGCTTACGATTAATACACATTTACATTGTTGATTATCAAAACAAAAATAATTGGCATTTCATTGGTGCATTCTAAAGTCTAAATCAGCCTTCGCTTGTTTAAAAATTATTTCAAAACCGCATGGAGAAATTTAGTACGCAATAAAGGTTACAGCACATTAAATATTTTAGGTTTGGCAACAGGCATGGCTGTTGCTTTACTTATCGGGCTTTGGGTAAATTATCAATTTTCTTACGACAGGTTTTTGCCGAATTATCAACAGGTTTACCAGGTAAAATTTAATGTTACAAATAACGGTGTTATACATACGCAAAATGAGGTGTGCCTGCCCCTTGTGGATGCTTTAAAAAATGATATTCCGGAAATTGGATATATAACACCTTCTTTCGGTGGAACGGGAGCAATCGTTAACAACCTTGTGCGGGGAAACATCAAATTGCGGAGTCTTGGAATTAGTACGGGCCCAGACTTCCTCAAAATTTTTCAATTCCCCCTAATCCTTGGAAATGCTGACGAAGCACTGAAAGATCCAAACTCTATCATTCTTACCGAATCTACGGCCCGCGCTTTGTTCGGCAACCTTGATCCAATGGGCCAGGTGATCGAAAATTATGGCACACCAATGAAAGTAACAGGTATATTAAAAGACCTGCCCTCTAATTCCAGTCTTCAATTCAGTTGCATTACCACATTTACTGCAACAGGAGGCTGGGTAAAAGATGCGCTTACAGACTGGAGCAGTCAACATTTTAATGTGTATCTGTCTCTGCGATCAAATGTTGACGCTGGAAAAATAGAATCTAAAACAAAATTGCTGATACAGAAATATGCACCTGAAATGTACAGCGTGTATAAAACGCAAATTACATTGCAGCCGTTAAAAGACTGGCATTTATTCACAGATTATAAAAACGGAATTGCTTCCGGCGGTGTTGTTGATTACGTGAGAATGTTTGGCATCATTGGACTGTTTGTTTTATTGATTGCCTGCATTAACTTTATGAATCTCTCTACTGCCCGGTCACAAAAAAGAGCAAAAGAAGTTGGTATAAGAAAAGTTGCAGGCTCTACAAGAAAGGCACTTATTCTGCAATTCATCATTGAATCGGTTATAACAGCAGGTATAGCTTTTACGCTTTCACTAATTGTACTTCAATTGATACTTCCTTCCTTCAACCCACTTACAAAGTGTGATATAAGCATTCCATATTCGAATACTCTTTTTTGGATTTTGATGACAGGCTATGTATTAATCACGGGCTTAGTCGCCGGAAGCAGGCCGGCATTTTATCTTTCTTCTTTTCAACCTGTGAAAGTTTTAAAAGGAATATCACAAAGAGGAGCGTCTGCAACTATGTTCAGAAAAATGCTGGTAGTGTTACAATTCAGTTGTTCGGTGGCGTTGATCATCGGCACTTTGATTGTTTATAAGCAAATAAATTTTGCAAAAGACAGACCAATTGGCTATAACCCAAACAGGTTAATCTATTCCGATGCAGGAGGTAACTATAACGCGATTAAAAAGGATGCACTGCAAACAGGCGTTATAACCAGCATGACCAAAAGTCTTAGCCCGGTGACGGATGTTTATTCACGCAACGTGTTGGATAGTTGGCAAGACAAACTGCCGGGTGAGTCTATGACCGTTAACATGCAATGTATTGGTGATGCTGATTATTTCAAGACGCTCGGAATGGAATTTATAACAGGGACAAATTTTAATGGCAATTGGGGCCAGGATTCTCTTTGTGCAATTATTAATCAAACGGCAGCAGATCGTATGCACATGAAACAGCCATTGAACAAAGAGATTAATTGGTCATTGAGTAGCATGCCGCATCGCCTGCGAATAATTGGCGTGGTAAAAGATGCTTTGATGAACTCGCCTTTTGGTTCCGATGAACCAACCGTTTTTGTGTACCAGCCAGAGACTGCGTTTACAACTATGTATCGCTTATCCCCAACTGTACATACCGGCGTTGCATTAACGAAGTTGAAACAGATATTTGAGAAATATAACCCTGATGTTCCCTACGATCCTCATTTTGTGGATGAAGCTTATGCAGCAAAGTTTGATCTCGAAATGCTGGTTGGTAAATTAACAGGAATTTTCGCGGGGCTGGCAATATTTATTTCATGCCTCGGCTTGTTTGGTTTGGGGGCTTATATGGCTGAACAGCGGACAAAAGAAATTGGTATCCGTAAAGTTTTGGGAGCTTCTGTTTCGCAGGTCTGGTTATTACTTTCAAAAGATTTTATTGTATTGGTTTTGATAAGCTGTGTGATTGCATCGCCGGTTGCCTTTTATTATATGCACAACTGGTTACAGCAATATGATTACAGGATTACAATAACACCATTTGTATTTATTATTGCAGGTACTACCGTTATTGCTATAACAATTGTCACCATCAGCTTTCAATCAATCAAAGCAGCCATAGCAAACCCTGTTAAGAGTTTGAGAACGGAATGATTAAGAAAAAACTGCCACCAATAAAAGTATTGCGGCAGTGGGACTGGACGTTGAAATTTCGGATGTTCGCACCGCTGTACTTTAGTCCCGGCAGACGAGTTTCAATTTGGCTTTGTTGTTAACTTCAACTTTATATTTTCAATTGGGCAGCAGTTCCGGGCTGGACGTTATAAAATATCCCACCTTCAGCAATACCTGCCCGTTGTGCGGCATTTGTTGACAAACACAACCTAAGCATAAGAAGATATTCCAACAATGACTTTTCCATTTAGAATCAGTTTTGCTAAGACAATACAAATAAAAAAACAGGCAAGCATTGACGATATCCTTGCATTTGTCCAAGATTTTATCACTGAAGCAAGTCAAAAAGCTGCTCACAATTTCGTAATTGCAAATAATGAATTGTCTTTCGAAGTAAATTTTTGGAAAACTGGCAGAGTCAACG
>DATJXY010000037.1:0-111017 GCA_035499855.1 Puia sp.
CCCATCGAACAAAGCAAACCCTGGGATACAAAGGGAATTGAAGGAGTGCATCGCTTCCTGAAAAAATTATGGAGATTGTTCTTTGATGAACTGAAAGGCAAAATATGGACAGAAGAAAAAGCGACGGAAGCTGAAATGAAAATCCTGCATAAAACAATTAAAAAGATAGAAGAAGATACGGAAAGGTTTTCTTTCAATACGGCAGTGAGTGCCTTCATGATTGCCGTAAATGAACTCAGCGATCTTAAATGCAGCAAAAAAGAAATGCTGGAGCCGCTATTGATTCTCCTCACACCTTATGCTCCTCATATCTGCGAAGAATTATGGAGTTTGCTGGGCAATAAAACCACCATACTGGATGCGGCTTTTCCAAAGCTGGAAGAAAAATGGCTGGTGGAATCAAGCAAGAATTACCCGGTTGCAATCAATGGAAAAACCAGAACCGAATTAAAAATTGCATTGGATGCCACGCAACAGCAGGTCGAAGAAATTATTCTTGCCGATGAAATTGTAAAAAAATGGATGGAAGGGAAATCGCCGAAGAAAATTATTTATGTGAAGAATAAGATGATCAATGTAGTTATTTGAGTGGACCACCTCCATTTGCAGTGGTTTACTCCGAATTGCAGTCGACCACTCCCGGTATGAGTGGACCACTGCAAAGAACTTATATTATCGACGTGTTTTAACCTTTCGGGAAAACCAGGCCTGGACTATCTTGCCATATGCCTACTCCCAAATATTTATTAGCGCTTTTTGAAGAAAATTCGTTTTACCATGTAATCTGTAAAAGCATTGCTGAAAGACGACTCTTTCGTAATGATGAAAACAGAACATTTTTTCTGAACCGCTATGATCATTTTCTATCCAATTTTGTAAATACCTACAGCTATTGCATACTGTCTAATCATGTTCACTTTCTTATCCGGCCCCGAAGCATCGAATGCATTTGTCAATATCTGCGACAAGGCTCCCAAAAAAAGCTTACTCCAACTCATAGAAGGTTTATTGGCTCTAATCAAATGGTAATGTTTCATGAGTTAATAGAACAACAGTTTAACAGATTATTCATTTCTTATGCCCTCAATTTTAACAAGCAAAAAAACCAGGTAGGCCACCTTTTCCAACGTCCATTCAGAAGAATATTTATAGAAGATGATCTGCATCTTACACATCTTGTCATTTATATTCATGCAAATTCCTTAAAACATAATATCACAAGGGATTTTACAAACTATAAATGGTCTTCTTACCAGGAGATCATTTCCAATGGATCTACACATGTATGCAGAAATGAATTACTTGACTGGTTTGGAGGGAAAACGAATTTTATTAAGACCCATCTGGAACAAGTAGCACATTATTATAGCAATCCTCATTCAATGGAATGATCTGTTAAAACCATCTTATGTGAATTGCGGTCGACCACCTGTCATGTAGAGTGGTCGACTCTATTTTTTACCAATCTCCTTTACAAACCTTACCAGAGCACTACTACCTTCTGTACTTTGCAGTCTTGCTTCATATCTCTTATCTCCCACCAGCGCGACCATTAAAGAAGTATTGGGCGGAATGGTTCCAAGATTTTCTGCTACCATCACCAATTCATTATCCTCTTCCAGTTCGCTCAATGCAATTTTCAACTTGTATGGCTGGTCCGTAAGAAGAATATGCTGCCTGAGCATTCGTCCATTGAGAAATACAGCGATGGAATCCCCATCAATTTCTGCGTTGTCATAAAAACGCAATTCAATGGAATCACCTGTAACAGGAATAACAGTCTGCAATATTTTCGTTCGTGATTTGAACTTTTCCTCAACAGTGAGCGGAGCTGATGGTTCTGTTTTTATTTCCTGCCTGAAAGCCGGAGCCTGGATATCAGGTTTTTGGGGACCATCAGATACAGGTTGTTTCACAGCAACAGAAACAAGTGGAGCTGCTTCATATCCGTCAGGAATAGATTGCGTTGGTAGAGATACGAGGGCAACGCTGTCAATAATCTGAGGATCATTTGCTCCTGCAGTATAGTTTTCCAAAACAAAATCCCATTCATCTTCAAACAGGGAAGGGCCTCCTTTCTGTAAATTGAGAGGAATTCTGATCGCATCTTTGTTATCGCGCAAAGAACTATTTCCATCCAGTTTCATAACGCCTTCACCCGGACAATTAAAATCCGCTACCGCCATCATCGCATCCTTCGACGAAGCATGTGGAGATTTATCTTCAATCAAAACATCATCCCACCACACAACATTATTTGTCTCATCATCGAAATAACCTCTCACAGCATATCTGCGGTAATTATTTTTTGAATCATAATAATAAGAAGTGCCCACTAAGCTGTCCCCTTTTTTGATCAGTTTCAACTCTATCTTTGCCGACTTTAATCTTCCTTTCCAGACACCTGTAATTGACTGTGCCTCGTTTTTAATACAGAAAAAGAAAAGTAACACTACTGTTGCAAGAGAGATTTTGCTCGTCATTTTCAAATGCATTGAAATGGATGGGTAAATATGCATTTATCTAAAACGAATTCCTGAATCCCAATATTTTATTGAACTCATTTTTTAACAGTAAATATAAGGGCTGGAATAACCAGTTTATCAGGCGAGATAAATATCGAGTAAGCCTTCGGGTAATGAAACGAATACTTTTTTATTCTTTTGATCGGTTTTTTTTAAAGTTTCCTCATTGACCGGTATGAGCACTTCTTTTTGTTGCATTTGAAGTCTGCATAATACCTGGTAAGGTTGTTCGATTACTTCGAGAATTTCACCAAGATCTTTTCCCTGGTCAATCATATGATATCCAACAAGGGAGATAGGTGCAGTTTTCCCGGCATATTTCAAAAAATCTGCTTCCGTGAGCCATACTTCTTTTTGCAATAATTTTCTCGCATTTTCTTTTGAATCGATTCCTTCCAGTTTCAGAAAGAGTTCCTGTTCTGTTTTTATTTTTGCAGATTGAATGAAATAAGGCAGCATCTCATCTTTCTTGTCTTCAATGAAAATAACTTCAAGTCCTTTTAAAGAAGTTTTTTTTCCGAGATGATGATGGATGATTAATTCTCCCTTTAATCCGAATACGGAAACCAGCTTGCCGATATTGCGGTAATTACTGACCATATTTCAGGATAAACTAATAATTGGGGAAGGAGAAAAATCCCGGTGAAGCTCTTACCGGGATTTTTTATGTCTTTCTGCATTAACCTTCTGATCCGTTTTCTGCTTTGCGTTCTACTCTTCGAACAGGAGGTCCGCTTCTTCTTGCGCCATATTTGTTTTTGCGGTTTTCTTCCTGTCTTTTCTTCAGGTGTGCTTCGTGTTCACTATGCCATTTCTGGAATTTTTCCATGGCTGCTGCCTCATCAAATAAGCCAAGTTTTACGCCTCTTAGCAAATGTTTCAAATACAAAACACCTTTAAAAGATAATATACGCCTCACCGTATCAGTGGGCTGAGCACCTTTGTGGAGCCAGTCCAAAGCCTTTTGACGATCAAGCTGAATAGAAGCGGGAACTGTTAAAGGATTGTAGGTGCCTATTTTCTGAATAAATTTTCCGTCTCTTGGTGCGCGGATATCTGCAACTACAATAAAATAAAATGGTCTTTTTTTAGACCCATGTCTCTGGAGTCTGATTTTTACAGGCATCTTAAATAGAAATTTAAATGCGTTAACTAATAAGGTTTTCTTTTTTGGATTGCAAAGGCAATCAACTTTAATGCTGCAAATTTAAGATATCAGCCATTAATTGACGAATCTTAACCCCGATTTTTTTATGAACGGCTAAAATTATCTTTTTCCAAGACCAAAACGGCCTCCCATTCCCATCGGCATTTTATTCATCATTTTCATCATTTGCTTCATCTGCTCAAACTGCTTTATAAAAGCATTAATATCACTGAGATCTTTTCCACTACCCGAAGCAATACGCTTACGACGGCTCTGATCAATCACGTCGGGATTCGCTCTTTCGAAAGGCGTCATCGAATTAATAATTGCCTCAATTCCTTTGAAAGAATCATTGCTTACATCAATATCTTTTACCGCTTTGCCAACTCCGGGAATCATTCCCAGCAAATCCTTGATATTACCCATTTTTTTGATCTGTTCCAGTTGCTGTTTAAAATCTTCGAAGTCGAATTGATTCTTGCGGATTTTTTTCTCCAGCTTCTTCGTTTGTTCCTCGTCGAATTGTTCCTGAGCCCTCTCTACGAGCGTAGTAATATCGCCCATCCCAAGGATTCGCTGTGCCATCCGCTCCGGATAAAATACCTCCAGTGTGTCGAGCTTTTCACCACTGCTCACAAATTTAATCGGTTTATGAACTGTATATTGAATTGACAAAGCTGCTCCGCCTCTTGTGTCCCCATCCAGCTTTGTCAATACGACTCCGGAAAAATCAAGTCTTTCATTAAATGCCTGCGCCGTATTTACCGCATCCTGCCCTGTCATGGAATCGACGACAAACAAAATTTCCTGGGGATTAACTGCTCTTTTTATATCACTTACTTCGGTCATCATCGCTTCATCAATCGCAAGCCTGCCTGCCGTATCGATAATAACAACGTTTTTATTTTTGGTTTTTGCTTCTTTAATAGCATTTTCAGCAATCTTAACGGCGTCCTTATTCTCAGGTTCGCTATACACATCAATATTGATCTGTTCCCCTAAAATTTTTAACTGATCAATAGCCGCAGGCCGGTAGATATCTGCTGCTACTAACAAGGGAGAAAATCCCTTTTTTGTTTTTAGATAGTTGGCTAGCTTTCCGCTGAAAGTTGTTTTACCACTACCCTGCAATCCTGCAATCAGAATCACCGCCGGATTTCCTTTTGCATTCAATTCACTCTCATTCATACCCATCAGGGAGGTGAGCTCATCTTTTACAATCTTTACCATCAGCTGGCCCGGACTTACTGCAGTCAGTACTTTTTGTCCCAGGGCTTTTTCTTTGACTGTATCGGTAAGTTCTTTGGCGATCTTATAGTTCACATCAGCGTCAATCAGCGCACGGCGTATATCCTTCACCGTTGCAGCAATATTCAATTCTGTGATGCGGCCTTCTCCTTTGATCTGTTTAAACGCCGAATCGAGCTTTTCACTTAATGCTTCAAACATGATTCACTAAAAATTTGGGAGGCAAAGATATTTCAAAATCGAGAAGTAGAAATGACCCGAAGGTTCTTTTTGTAAAACTAAAGGACTGATTGATATCAGTCCTTTGTACGCCGATTGTAAAGTATTTTAAATAAGTGTATAAGATGGATAATAGGCAAAATTTTAAATTCCAAGATAACTTCTCAACATTTTAGACCGGGAATTACTTCTAAGTTTGGTGATGGCCTTATCTTTTATCTGACGCACACGCTCGCGTGTAAGATTGAATCTTTCTCCAATATCCTCCAGGCTCATTGGATGATCCACCCCAATGCCAAAGAAAAAACAAATCACTTCTTTTTGTCTTTCAGTGAGCGTCTTCAATGATCGGTCAATCTCCAGTTTCAACGATTCTTTATGTTCAATATTCATTTCAGCGCGTTCAGCATTCGGATTCTCCAGCACATCAATCAGCGTATTGTCCTCTCCCTCTGAGAGCGGAGTATCTACACTGATATGCCTGCCTCCGATACCCAGTGTTGAGGAGACTTCTTCAATATCCAGTTCAAGAATTTCTGCCAGTTCTTCTGCCGAAGGCTCACGTTCAAATTCCTGTTCCAGTTTGGAATAGGCTTTTTGAATACGATTGGTCAAACCGACTTTATTCAGCGGAAGGCGGACAATCCTTGATTGCTCGGCCAATGCCTGCAAAATGCTCTGGCGGATCCACCATACGGCATACGAAATGAATTTGAAACCACGCGTTTCGTCGAAACGCTGGGCAGCCTTAATTAGCCCGAGATTGCCTTCATTAATCAGGTCTGGTAATGTAAGTCCCTGATTCTGATATTGTTTGGCCACGGACACAACAAACCTGAGGTTTGCTTTAGTGAGTTTGTCAAGAGCTTTCTGGTCTCCTTGCTTGATACGGATGGCGAGTTTTACTTCTTCTTCGGGACTGATTAACTCTACTTTTCCGATTTCCTGCAGATACTTTTCCAAGCTCTGTGATTCACGGTTAGTTATACTCTTCGTGATCTTGAGTTGACGCATACTCATAGGCAGGGCATTTTAAAGGGTTTTTTAGGTTTAAGAGGTTTTGAAATATAGATATCTGAAAAACGAATAAATGATAGTTTTCTTGTTGCCGGCCAAACAACTCAAATTGGTAATTCGTAAAGAGCAATATACTCATAAAACTGTGATAATCCAAATCTATTTTCCATAAATAATTGGTTGTCAATCAATTTTATACTAATAACCCCAATCACATCCGATTTTTCCCATATAAAAAATGATTTAAAAAAAATTTTGAGGCTTCAAATATTTCTCTATTATTGCAGGAATCCTCTGAAATTTTTTAATAGATAAAAATTGGTGGAAGATTGACCGGCAAAAATTGAGGTATTTGTGATGAGAGGCTTGCCGGAATGATTGGTAACAAGATTCAATTGATTTGTAGATGAACAAGAAACAACTTTTTACATTAGAGTATCCGGTGAAATGTTCGCCCTCTATTCTATATGATTTTTTAAGTACCCCTGCCGGTTTGCAGGAATGGTTTGCAGACAGAGTAGATGAAAGAGATAACGTTTTCAGTTTTTCCTGGAATGGTTCTACTGACAGGGCAGAGGTCCTCGAAAGCGAAATAGAAAAATTTATTCGCTTCCATTGGTCCGATGCGCCCAAAGAAGAATTCTTTGAATTTCGCATCGAAAAATCTGAAGTGACCAACCAAACTATTCTGGTTATACGGGATTTTGCCGATAAAAAAGATATCAAAGATCAGAGCCAGTTATGGAACTACCAGGTAAAAGATCTTTTTCATCGCTTGGGAAACTAAATCATTGGAGAGATTGAATTTTATTTTATCGACTGTGTGATTATTTTGAACAAGTGAAATAATTTTTCTCCGGCTTCATTCCATTGATTCAATTCCATCTTTGCGGAAAGTTTCAGAAAACTATTTTCGGAAAAAATTATTTCCAATTGCTCTTCACTTGTCTCGTGCAACAGCAGATAGTCGTCTTCATGCATTGCATGTTGCCATTCATCTTTGGAGATACCAACATAAAAATTATTCTCAGCAAGAAAAGAAATATTTTTTTTGATCTGTTTGATAAATGATGCTTTATAAACTCCTTTTAGATGTAATGTGACACTGAAATAATGTGCCCACCAGAACAATGTGCGTATGGCAAAAATATTTTCTTTTGTAAAAAATCTCGGATAGTCCAACACGATATAAGGAAGGCCCCTGTAATTTTCGCCTTTTGAAATTTTGGGTGAAGTTTGTTCCACTTCTTTTGGTAACTCAAAGCGATTCAATTCATCCCTCATCTGATAAGAAAGGTGTCCAAACAAATCGCAAATTTTCCGGATAATCATATTCTTTGTTAAAATCCAGGATGCATTTTCCGCCAATACTAATTCCTCTGGCGAAAACATTATTTTTGTATCATTCATACACTAAAGATATTTATCATTTTAGTAAATCATGCCCCTGGTCAAACAGCTGGATAAACTTATTATAAAAGCATTCATCGGCCCATTTATTGCCACTTTCTTTATCACCTTGTTTGTTTTGGTTTTACAATTTTTCTGGCTTTATATTGATGATATCGTAGGCAAGGGTTTGGATATGCTGACCATCGGAAGATTTATTATGTATGTATGTGCCACATTGGTTCCGCTGGCATTGCCTTTAGCCGTGCTCCTTTCTTCTATCATGACCTTCGGCAATCTGGGAGAAACTTTTGAATTGGTTGCCATTAAATCGGCGGGCATTCCATTGCTCCGTTTCATGCGTCCTTTGTTATATGCTTCTGTATTGATTTGTGGGATCGCTTTTCTTTTCAATAATTATATCATTCCGGTTGCAGAGCTTAAAATGCAAACAATGAAATATGATATCATTGTATCAAAACCCGCATTCGATATTAAGGAAGGCGTTTTTTATGACAGGATCGACGGGTACGTTATCAAGATTGGAAAAAAAGATAAGGATGGAGCCAATATCCATGATGTATTGGTCTATCAGAAAAACTACAATTTGCTGCAGGATAATCTGATTGTTGCCGAAAAAGGCAGGATGACAATTACGCCGGATAAAAAATTTCTTGAATTCGATTTACAAAATGGGTGGAATTACCAGGAAAAAGGGCCGCACAATACAACAAATACAGAGTTCATACGGATGGGTTTTAAAGATTATAAAAAAGTATTTGATCTGAGTTCATTCAAGCTAAACAAAACAGATGACAGCGCTTTTAAAAATAATTACCAGATGCTGGATATGCGTCAATTGCAAATCATGATTGATTCTCTTGAAAAAACATCCGAAGGATACCGGAAACGAATCGAACCAGATATGAAATTACATATACGAACCTTGAAATATCTTGATTCTTCCTGGAAAGATGTAAAGACGGCACAGGTCCCAAAAGCAGATTCATTTAGTAAATTGCTTCCGGATAGCGCAAGGCAATATGTGTTTGAAAGATCGATTACTACGATCAACTCGATCCGGTCATCGCTGGAGCAATCTGCTCTTTTATATGCCAATGAACAACAAAACCTCCGCCTGCACCTGATGGCCTGGCATGAAAAGCTGACTATGTCTGTTGCATGCCTCGTCTTATTTTTGATCGGAGCGCCGCTTGGTTCCATTATCCGCAAAGGTGGAATTGGTATGCCGCTGGTTTTTGCAGTTATCTTTTTTGTAATTTTCTTCCTGTTAAACAATTTCGGGCGAAAATTCGTAAAACAGGATGTCATGCAACCAACCACTGGAATGTGGATGGCAACCTATGTATTACTTCCAGTTGGTTTCTTTCTTACTTACAAAGCATTGCACGATTCACAGTTGTTTAACAAAGAATTTTATTACCGGCTATTCAGAAGATTCAGAACTGCAACGAAGAATTAAAAGCAATCATTTCTACCCACACTGCTCACTTTTCTTCGTTCCCTATTTCTGATTACTTTTGTCCGAAATTTTTTTCATTGGAACAAGGCAAGGAAAATCTGAAGCTTCAGCAATCGATTGTTACTACTGCATTGATTCTTTTTGTACTCAAAATTTTTGCCTGGTTCATCACAAGATCTGTCGCTATTCTTACAGATGCATTGGAATCCACGGTAAATGTAATCTCAGGCATCACAGGACTATATAGTTTATATATTGCCGCGAAGCCCCGCGACGAGAATCATCCTTACGGTCATGGAAAAGCCGAATTTCTTTCTGCGGCGGTAGAAGGAATTTTGATGATGATGGCAAGTGTTTTTATCATCTATGAAGCTGCTTATCATTTGATATATCCACATCCTTTACAAAAGCTTGATTATGGTATTGTTCTCATTGCTATTTCAGCCATCATTAATTTTTGGATGGGTTACAGAGCTATTCAAAAAGGGAAAAAAAATAATTCCCTGGCATTGGAAGCCAGTGGCCGCCATTTGCAATCTGATACTTATTCAACCATTGCGGTCGCAATTGGATTATCATTAATTTTTTTGACTAAAATTCAACAGATAGACAGCATCATGGCTATCCTCATTTCACTGGTCATTATTTTCACCGGATATAAAATCACTAGAAAATCCATTGCCGGGATCATGGATGAGGCAGATAGAAAAATACTCAGCAGAATGATAGATTTATTAAATCAACATCGTAATCCGAACTGGATAGATATTCATAATCTGAGAGTCATAAAATTCGGAAGCGTTTTGCATGTGGATTGCCACTTAACAGTTCCCTGGTATCTGAATATCCGCGAACTGCATATTGAAATTGACAATCTGCAGCAACTCATTACAAATGAATTCGGAGAATCCATTGAGTTTTTTGTGCACACAGATGACTGCGGGGATTCCAGTTGTTCTATCTGTCTCAAACAGGATTGCAAGGTCCGTAAATATCCGTTTACAAAAAAGATTGAATGGCGGTTGGATACTCTTATTCCAAACCGAAAACATGAATTGTCCTCTTCAGGTCAATAAAAAAATTGAAGATTATTTTTTCAAATCTGAACAGCACTCTTACAAAACATATTATATTCGTTTCCCAACAGGATTTTTAAAACATTAAATTTTACATATGCAGATCTGGAAAGATTATCAGGAAAAAAATAAAAAACGCTTCCTGGATGAGTTGCTGGAATTATTGAGAACTCCTTCTATCAGCGCAAGAAGCGAACATAAAGAGGATATGACAAATTGTGCAGAGGCAGTTAAAAAAAGGTTGCTCGATGCAGGGGCCGATAAAGCCGCGGTATATTCCACCGAAGGACATCCTGTTGTATATGCTGAAAAAATTGTGGATGCCAAAAAACCAACTGTGTTGGTCTATGGGCATTATGATGTTCAGCCGCCCGATCCGCTTGAGTTATGGCATAGCGGACCTTTTGAACCAGTAATAAAAGATGGAAAAATTTATGCCCGGGGATCTGCGGACGATAAGGGTCAGTTTTATATGCATGTGAAAGCATTGGAAACAATGGTTCAAACCAATTCATTAAGCTGTAATATTAAATTTATCATTGAAGGAGAAGAAGAAATCGGGTCGCCTCATTTGCCTGCATTCATCGTTTCACATAAAGATTTACTGAAAGCTGATGTCGTACTAATCAGTGATTCATCGATGATCAGTATGGAAAACCCATCGATTGAGATTGGCGTCCGCGGCCTGGCTTATATCCAGGTCGAAGTCACAGGCCCCAACCGAGATCTACATAGCGGCGTTTATGGAGGAGCGGTAGCCAATCCTATCACCATACTTTCAAAAATGATTGCATCCTGTCACGATGCAAACAATCATATCACAATTCCCGGATTTTATGATGAGGTAGTTGAACCTTCCAATGATGAGAGAAAATTATTGGCAAAAGCTCCATTTAGCGAGGAAGAATATAAAAAAGATCTTGGCATAAAATCGGTGTGGGGTGAAAAAGGATTTACTACCAATGAAAGAACAGGTATTCGTCCAACACTGGAAATAAATGGCATTTGGGGAGGTTATACAGCAGAGGGAGCTAAAACTGTCTTGCCTTCAAAGGCCTTCGCAAAAATTTCGGCAAGGCTGGTTCCTAATCAGTCATCAAAAAAGATAACAGAAAAACTAATAAATTATTTCTGCAGCATTGCTCCGGATGGAGTAACTGTAAAAGCAGAAGACCTCCACGGTGGAGAGCCTTATATGACTCCCATCGGTTCAAAAGCATATCAAGCTGCAGAAAAAGCTATCGAAACTACTTTTGGCAAAAAGCCAATTCCCGTTCGTGGAGGAGGCAGCATTCCAATCTCTGCCTTGTTTGAAAAAGAATTGGGAATTAAAATTGTTTTCATGGGTTTTGGCCTTGATAGTGATAATCTCCATTCCCCAAATGAAAAATTTGAACTGGTGAATTTTTACAAAGGGATTGAGACGATTCCTTATTTTCATAAGTATTTTTCTGAAATGTGAGAGATGCGAATGGTCAATGGTGAATGGTGAATGGTGAATAAGTACTTATTGTATCTTTAAAGTTTGTATCAATTCTTTGACCTTTGACCTTTGACCTTTGACCTTTGACCTTTGACGCTTCTCGTCTTAATTTTGCTTATGCCTGAAAAAGAGAAACTCCGTCTTGATAAATATCTCTGGGCGATTCGTTTGTTTAAAACCAGAACGGCATCAGCTCAAGCCTGTGATAAAGGAAAAATAAAATATAAAGGAGAACAGGCCAAATCATCCAAACAAGTGCATATCGGAGACGAATATGAAGTAAAAACCGAAGCTAAAAGATGGCGTATCAAAGTAACGGGCCTGTTACATCACCGCGTTCAGTATACTGAAGCAATTAAGTATTATATTGACATCACTCCTGCCGATGAAATAGAAAGATTGCAATTCCAGACGGCCAGTTTTCATACCGGTAAAAGATTAAGTAAAGTAGGAAGACCTACAAAAAAACAAAGAAGAGATTTGGATGAGTTCATGGAAGAATAAAGATTAATATGCGGATTGCTAATCTGCGAATTTGCAAATTATTTTCGTGATGAATGCTTTATTCTCCAATCCGCACATTAGCAAATACGCAAATTCATTTCATCTATCTTTGTCCAATGCAGATAGATATTATCACTGTTTTGCCCGAATTGCTGGAAAGTCCATTCGCTCATTCTATCCTTAAAAGGGCCGAAGAAAAAAACCTGCTGACGATACAGGTTCATCCATTGAGACAATGGGCAGTGAATGAATATGGACAGGTGGATGATTATCAATATGGAGGAGGAGCAGGTATGGTGATGATGTGTGAACCCATCGCAAAAGCAATTGAAAGCCTATCTAAAAACAGGCAATATGATGAAATTATTTATATGACTCCAGATGGAGAGAGGCTGAATCAGAAAATGGCAAATGCTCTTTCGCTGAAAAATAATTTATTGATTATTTGTGGCCATTATAAGGGAATTGATGAGCGTATCCGGGAACATTTTATTACAAAAGAAATTTCAATCGGAGATTATGTATTGAGCGGAGGTGAGTTACCCGCTGCAATTCTTGCAGATGCAATCGGAAGATTGATTCCGGGTGTTTTGAATGATGAAACTTCTGCTCTTTTTGATTCTTTTCAGGACAATTTGCTGGCTCCGCCGGTTTATACAAGACCTGCTGATTTCCGGGGATGGAAAGTGCCCGAAGTATTACTGAGTGGGGACCCAAAAAAAATAGATGAATGGAGAAATGATCAGGCAATTAAAAGAACGCAGGAAAGAAGATCCGATCTTGTCAGCGACTGATATTGAAAATTTATTGTCCTTTTCAGATTTTTTGAACGTAGATGAATTCTGCAAACCCCAGAAGATCCCAGAAAATATTACCGATTGGTTTTTCCCCTTTGAGCCAATGCCCAAGAATACGAAAAGGCATCGCCATAATAAAATACCAGTTTCTTCGCGTTCCACTATCAATCACTTTACAACCGGAATCGTCAAATATTTTTTTCAACTCAGCGACAGAATATAAACGTACATGTGTGTCATCATCATAAAAATTCAGCGTTCCTTTCATGGCAGGAAGCCTGGTGCTTTTCTCTCCCGGGTATTCCACATACATATAACCTCCCGATTTTAATTTAGGTATTATTTTTTTGATGACTTCATCTCCATTGTACAAATGTTCAATCACATGGACCATCCATATCCCGTCAAAAAAATTATCCGGGATCAAATGAAAATCCAGTTTAGTAAGATCCATCTCAAAAAAATCCTTCATCACATCAAAATCTTCCTTACTATTATTGTAATCCTTGCTCAGGTCAACCCCATAATATGAACACAGAGGAAAAAGGAAATTCATTTTGGACGCTGAATGATTCCCGGCCCCCACATCAAGCAGGTTAAATGGTCTTTTGTCAAATGATTTTTTTAGAAAAAGAAATTTGGAATTTCTGCCTCTGACAAATTTTTGTAAACCCATATTATGTTCATCCGGATAAATAAGCAGCAAGATATAACTTTAAAAAAAATGCCGGAAAATCTCCGGCATATAAATAAAACGAGTTTTCAAATGATTATTTGGGCATATCGAAAATCTTCGGATCGATATCCTTATTGATATCGACTTTTTTATTCGTAATATTTACAGTCAGTCCCTGTGGTAAGCTTATAGATTGCTCCATGGCCATAACATATCCGAAATCCGTTTTCTTATAATTTGAAAAACCAATGGCGGTTTCTATCGATTGTCCATTGGCATTAACTGTGCTTACTGCTTTGACGATATAATAAGTCGATGGATCAATATAATAAGTAACTAATGCGCTATCCTTCGTTGTTAGTTTTATTTTATATGCTTTTTTAACGCTGTCGGCATCTTCCTGTCCTTGCAGTTCTACTTTATTTCCTTTTGCAGCATAATCCAGCAAAGGTCCGCCTACCTGAAACTGTGCCTGGCTGCCCCGCAGTTGGTCCTGGGGGAGTGCTTCAGGACTCGACTGGCC
The DNA here is from genome assembly GCA_035499855.1 of Puia sp. Lineage (GTDB taxonomy): Bacteria > Bacteroidota > Bacteroidia > Chitinophagales > Chitinophagaceae > Puia. The sequence continues at coordinate 14,088 of DATJXY010000037.1, forward strand.
TGCTAAAGGATTAAATCCCCATCCGCCTTTATCAGTTACACACTGAATGATCTTCTGTCCATTAAAATCCGTTTCTGACTTAACTCCTTTTCCATTGATGATATAAGTCACACTGGCGCCCTCATTACCCATTACCTCTACTGTACTTTCAACATAAATTGTTTTTATACTATTGAGTTTATCTTTACCGCCGATGGCAGTAATATGTTTATTGATAATGTCATCAAGTGACTGAGCACGCAATCCAGCGGTGACAGCCAATACAAAACAAAATAATAACCCTGATTTGATTGTTTTCATTTTAAATTTTTTGAGTTTATATTTTTGTAGTAGATTATTTTGGATTCCTTAATAAAATAAGATCCGGAAATTGTTCAATAAAAATTGCAAGAATTTAGTGAGTTGAAAAAAATAGAACTATGAATGTACGGATTAAAAGTAATGTGGTAGATATTTTATCTGAAAAAATTTATCCTGCAGAACTGGTTGCCGAAAATGGCAGGATTCAGTCTATCAAACCCATTTCGTCCGAAACAGATCTTCCTTCTACTTATATTCTCCCCGGTTTTATTGATGCCCATGTACATATCGAGAGCTCGATGCTAATCCCATCGGAATTTGCACGCCTAGCAGTTGTTCATGGTACTGTAGCCACTGTCAGCGATCCCCATGAAATCGCAAATGTATGCGGTATCCCCGGTATAGAATTCATGATCGAAAACAGCAAAACCGTCCCATTCAGGATTTATTTCGGAGCGCCGAGCTGCGTGCCCGCAACTGTATTTGAAACAGCAGGTGCACAACTCGATTCGAACGAAGTTGGATCTTTATTAAAAAGACCAGAAATAAAATACCTTAGCGAAATGATGAATTTTCCCGGCGTATTGAATGGAGATGAAGAAGTGATGAAAAAAATCAATTCAGCGCAGAGAGAAGGAAAACCGATTGACGGACATGCACCGGGGTTAAGAGGAGAACTGGCAAAAAAATATATTCAGGCCGGCGGGAATGGGAAGGTAGTAATCAGTACAGATCACGAATGTTTTACTGCGGAAGAAGCGATGGATAAACTAAAATGGGGTATGAAAATTATCATCCGCGAAGGCAGCGCCGCAAAAAATTTTGATGCATTGGTTGACCTCCTGCATGACCATGCTGATCAAATCATGTTTTGCAGCGACGATAAACATCCAGACAGTCTAGTGGAAGGTCATATTAACCAGCTTTGTGCAAGAGCAGTAACAAAGAGAATCAATTTGTTTAAGATTTTAAAAGCTGCCTGTGTAAATCCTGTATTACATTATAAACTTGATTCCGGACTTTTAAGAGAAAATGATTCTGCGGATTTTATAATTGTTAAGAGCCTGGAAAATTTTGAAGTGTTGCAAACATATGTGAAAGGAATACTTGTTTCTGAAAATGGACGAACCCTGATTGCTTCATCACCTGTTAAGAAACCATCTATCAATCATTTCAATTGCGCTAAAAAAAAGATAAGTGATTTCATCTTTCCTGGTCCTTCCAACGCCGGGGGTTTGTTGCAAAATGTCCCTGTTATCGAAGCTTTGAACGGGCAACTCATTACAAATAAAACAATGGGTTCAGTAAAAATAAAAAACGGACAACTTGAGAGTAATATAGAAAATGATATATTGAAAATCGTAGTGGTCAACCGTTATCAAAATGTTCCCATCGCAAAGGCTTTCATTAAAAATTTCGGGCTGAAAAAAGGCGCGATTGCTTCTTCGGTTGCCCATGACAGCCATAATATTGTTGCAGTAGGTGCAGATGATGAAAGTCTCTGCAGAGCGGTTAATCTTATTATCGAAGAAAAAGGCGGTGTCAGCTGCGTAAGTGAAAAGGATGAACTGGTATTAAGCCTGCCTGTTGGAGGACTCATGAGCTGCGAAGACGGATATAAAGTTGCCGAAGCATATACTGCTATTGATGCTATGGCAAAAAAAACAGGATCGGGATTATCAGCTCCTTTTATGACGCTTTCCTTTATGGCATTGCTGGTGATTCCCCATCTCAAGCTAAGTGATCTCGGATTGTTTGATGGTGATGAATTCAAGTTCGTATGACTTAATACTGATAATTCAAAACTGGCATTGATTATTAAAAATTGTCCTCAACATTCAAAGATCTATATTAATAAGCAATGCTCGGTACACACTTAGGAAGATTTCAAACATTGAATATTCTCCGGAAGGCAATAACACATTATTGAACATTTACAGTGAGAATTTTCACCGGCAAAACCCCAATGTTTACCGCTCCTGCCGCTTTTGTTACCTAAATAGACTTGAATACTTGTCTTGGCCATTGTAGTTTTGATATAAATAAATTTCAAATGGATACAAACACTGGCGATAAAGATAAACAGGTTGGACGAAGTCACAGTCGTGTGTGGGTTGCACTGACCCTGATGGTTGTGGGTAGTGTGCTGATTTTACAACAACTGGGATTTTCATTCCCTGACTGGCTAATCAGTTGGCAGGTATTGCTGATCGTTATTGGAATTTTCATGGGCTTTAATCATGGATTCCGTGGAGGTGCCTGGGCGATTATGATTCTTGTTGGGGGTTTCTTCCTGATCGATGATATAATGCCTTCCCTTTCTTTTCACCGTTTTATCTGGCCTTTTGCAATTTTAGCTGTGGGACTTATGTTGCTTGTTAGGCCCCGCCGCCATTATTGGGGACATGACTGGCGCCAATGGAGAAGGGATATGAAGGATTCGGGACGATGGGGCAATCAATGGAAAGATTATAAAGAGAAAAATGAAAATTTTTACCAGACTTCTGAAAATTATATTGATGCAACAACAGTATTCGGAGGCGTTCATAAAACAATCGTATCGAAAGACTTTAAAGGGGGAGATATAACAGTTTTTATGGGAGGAACTGAAATTAATCTCAGTCAGGCCGATATCAATGGAGTAGCAAGGCTCGATATTACCCAGATCATGGGAGGAACTAAATTGATTGTTCCCGCACATTGGGAAGTAAGATCACAAATGACCTCCGTATTCGGAAATATTGAAGATAAGAGAACGGAAAATAGAAACACCAATCCCGATAAAGTATTGATCATCGATGGCACTTCCGTATTCGGAGGCATTGAAATCAGGAATTTTTAAACTGTCCAAATATATAACTATTACCAATAAGCGCTGATAAAATCTATTGCTATGAACTGGTATTTAGCCAAACTTATATTCAGAATTATTTGTGGCCAGGGCCACCACACGCCCCAGTTTGATGAACAATTGCGATTGATAAAAGCATCGAACGAATTGGAAGCTTTTGAGAAGGCTACAATTATTGGGGAAAAGGAAGAAGACGAATTTTTCAATCAACAGGATAAACTGGTTCAGTGGAAGTTTATCAATATTTCAGAATTATACAAATTAAGCGGTTTGCTTGACGGAGCCGAGTTGTATTCGAAAATTCAGGAAACCGATAATGCTGATTTATATATTGAGCTGACTCACAAAAAAGCTGCTCATATCCGGTTAAACAGTACCCATAAATTTTTAGAGATTTTATAAACCTTTTTCTCTTGGTAAAATCGCCTCTTTCAGTCAGGAAATTCAGGTATGCTTTTTTTACGTGGTGGTTGGTATGGGCCAGCGCACATGCGATTTTATTAATGAATTTTGGAATCTCTCTTAAAATTGCTTTTCTGGATAGTGTTGCTATGAACCTGCAATTGTTGGCCTGTTGCTGGATGGTAAGCAATATTTTTCGGTTCTATCTTCCACAAAAAGAATTGTATTGGTATATTCTGTTCCTAAGCCTTTTTTTGAGCGGACTGATATTACCAGGCATCAGACTAACAGTAAAACCGTTCTTAACGGGAGATGATAATGCAGAAACATATTTAGCATTTTTATCCAAATCGTATTGGGTCAGATTTGGTGTATCCTTTCTGCTCATAGGCTGCATGACCATTATCAGTGTATTATGGTATACATTGGAAGAAGAACAGGAAAACCAGAAACGCAAAAGCGACGCGGAACGGTTGGCAAAAGAAGCAGAGTTGTATAAATTAAGGCAGCAACTTCAACCTCATTTTTTATTTAACAGCCTGAATTCGATCAGTGCATTGGTTGGATCACAACCGGCTGAAGCAAGAAAAATGATTCAGCAGCTTTCGGATTTTTTACGCGGCACTTTAAAAAAAGAAGAACAGCAATGGGTAAAACTGGAAGAAGAATTACAGTCATTGGAACTATATCTTGAAATTGAAAAAGTTCGTTTCGGTTATAGATTAACGACAGATATTGAAAAGGAAGAAGCATGTAACGATATGAAACTACCACCCATGTTGCTGCAGCCAATCGTCGAAAATGCAATAAAATTCGGGTTGTATGATACGACCGATGCCGTTACTATCCATATTAAAGCTTCGGTATTGAATAATCATTTGCAGATCATGGTTCAGAATCCATATGATCCCGAAACATCTTACCCCAAACAGGGAACGGGTTTTGGTTTGAATTCTGTAAAACGGAGGCTGTACCTTTTGTTTGCAAGGAACGATTTGTTAGAAACCAAAACAGAGGACCATTTATTTACCATTTTCATTAAAATACCTCAAAAAAAATGAAGGCAATCATAATTGACGATGAACCATTGGCAAGATCCATTGTAAAAGAATATCTGCAGAATTATCCTCAAATCGAATTGATGAAAGAATGTAATGATGGCTTCGAAGGAATAAAAGCAATTCAGCAGGAATCTCCGGATGTGATTTTCCTTGATGTGCAGATGCCTAAGATCAATGGCTTTGAGATGCTGGAATTGGTGGAACAGCCGCCTGCAGTAATTTTTACTACTGCATTCGATGAATATGCCATCAAAGCATTCGAAAGTCACGCAGTGGATTATTTGCTAAAACCTTTCAGCAAAGAGAGATTTGATAAAGCAATACAAAAATTATTAGATCAGGGTGGCGCACAGGTTTCAAAAACGAATACAAAGGAACTGCTGGAAACCGTATCACAATCTCCGGCACAACATCTACGCGTTGTTGTGAAGACTGCAGGCAAGATCAAAATCATTCCGGTTGAAGAAATAAATTACCTGGAAGCTGCCGATGATTATGTAAAAATTCATACCAGGGAAGGTTCTTTTCTAAAAAATAAAACGATGTCTCATTTTGAGCAGGTGTTGGATTCTCATCAATTTGTTCGTACGCATCGATCCTATATACTAAATATTCAGCAGGTAACTCGTATCGATCCTTATGAAAAAGATAGCCATATTGCCCAGTTAAAATCCGGTGCCAGAATACCCGTCAGCAAAACAGGATATGTGAAATTGAAATCGGTCTTGGGATTGTAGGGTTTTTTTCGCCCAGAGCTAACGGAGGAAAAGAGTTAATTCTCCTTTTTTCCGTTAGCTCCGAGCGATTATATCTGCTGTCCTATCCAAACAGCTCCACCGATGCTGTTTCTGGTGGCTCCGGTTACAGAAGACAAAACATTATTTTCTTCTCTCCAGCGCAAAACACCAATCAATCCTATGATCAGTGCTTCTTTATAGTCAATTAAAGTTTTTTCCGGTATAACCAGTTCAACATGCAAAGGATCTAAGAATTTTTTTAATCTTTCCGCTAAAAAAATATTATGTGCACCTCCCCCGGTAGCCAAAAGCTTATAACCTTCTTTTAAAATTTCCGATCCTGTGATCAGCTGGTAAACTGAATTTTTAACCTGTGTGCAAATATGTTCAACATAAGTTCTAAGTGAATCGTGTACATCATACCCGGCATTTTGTATCGCCGGATACAACTGATCAGTTCCAAAATCATTTGCAAGAGATTTCGGAAACGGCAAACTATAATATTCAAAATGATTTAATGTCTCTAACAAATCTGGTTTAACCAATCCTTTTGCAGCCATTTCTCCATTTTCATCGAATGATTTTCCTTCTTTGCTGGCAAGCATATTCAATATTCTGTTAGCAGGGCAAATATCAAATGCTACAAAACTTTTGGAATCAACGGAAGAATACGGAGATGCAGAAATATTTGCAATCCCGCCGAGATTCAGAAAAAAATCATATCCTCCCAATAATAATTTTTCACCAATCGGTACGATCGGAGCACCCTGACCTCCAAGTGCAATATCCATTGCCCTTAGATCACTGATTACATTGATACTCGTTTCGGCAGCAATTGCAGCACCATCTCCTAACTGGGAAGTCATTTTCTTTTGTGGTATGTGAAAAGTCGTGTGTCCATGAGATGCAATCAGCTGCACCTGGTAATGCAGATTATTCTCCTCGATGAACCGGTTTACCTGCTGCCCCAAAAAATGTCCGTATGATGCATGCAATAGCTGATATTCCTTTGCAGAGAGATCAGTGGCTGTTGTCAATGCTTTTATCCATTCCGGGGTATAAGGATAACATTCAGATTTAACTATTTCATATGTCCATTTACCTGCGTTTTCCTGCAAATGTGAATAAACGATATCCAATCCATCCAATGAACTTCCACTCATTAAACCAATAACTTTGTAAACCATCGAAAAGAATTTTAGATTACAAATTTTAGATTTTAGATTTGTCCGGGCTTATTTTCGAATTTCGGATTTTTAATTTTGATTTGTATGGTTATTAATTTAAGCCATCAGTATTCTTTATTAAGTGACTGGGTAAGCGAACTGCGGGATGAACAGGTCCAGCAGGATCGTATGCGTTTTCGCCGCAACCTGGAACGCATCGGTGAAGTTGCTGCTTACGAAATCAGCAAACACATGATGTATGAATCGAAGGAAATACAAACGCCTCTTGGATCGGTTGTTTGTAAGGTATTGAAAGAACAGCCTGTCCTGGCTACGATTCTTCGTGCGGGATTACCCTTACACCAGGGTCTTCTTAATTTTTTTGATAAAGCGGATAATGCGTTTATTTCAGCATATCGTAAGCATGACCGTGACGGCTCTTTTGAAATAAGTCTGGATTATGTTTCAAGTCCTGACCTGGAAAATAGAATTGTAATTATATCAGATCCAATGCTGGCAACAGGATCATCTTTGGTAAAGACAATCCAATTTCTTCGGGAAGAAGGGCATCCGAGCGAGATTCATATTGTAACAGCTATTGCTTGTACGGTTGGTATTGAATATGTAAAAAGAAGTGAACCTGCTTGCAAAATATGGAGCGGAGCTATTGACGATGAATTGACTGCCAAGGGGTATATTGTACCGGGACTGGGTGACGCAGGCGATCTGGCTTTCGGGGCCAAGGTACAGATGTAATCCATATAGCAATAATTACCTGCAAATCCTTTTATTAGTCCGGGTTTTTTTCTTATTTTCACCACAATTAATCTTACAATCCACCTATGAAATGAAACAATTTGGCAATTTCCTCCTTACAATAACCGGCAATTGATCCCCTTTCATTCTAAAATATAGGCTTGGATCATGTATTGTTTGTGAACCGAAACCATGAGTTTATGAAAAAAGTTGGTAGTATATTAGTCATTTGTTTCTCTATATTTTTTCAAGATTCTGTACTTGCCCAGGATCCCGCTTTTTCCCAATTCTTTGCATCCCCCCTTTCATTAAATCCTGCTCTTACTGGTAAATTCAATGGGGTAGTGCGTGTGGCCGGGAATTATCGAAACCAGTGGCCCGCTATCAATAATGCATTTATAACTTCGACAATATCTGTGGATGGTGGCATTTTAAAAAACCGTTTGCCTGAAACAGATGTGTGGGGAGTGGGATTGATGGCAATGACTGATAAAACGGCCAATGGCATTTTGTCGAGCAATTATATTTCTCTTTCTACTGCATATCATAAAAGTCTTGATGAAAACGGATGGAATCAGATTGGCATCGGCTTCCAGGGCACATACGCCAACAAGAGGCTGGATGGAACCAAACTTAATTTTGAAGATGAATTGGATCAGCAGGGTGGATGGACCATTCCCAGTCAGGAAACCATCGACGGTCACCAGGTGAACCTGGATTACTTTGATATGAATGTTGGGATTTTGTATAATGGTTCTTCCAACGGAGATAATAATTTTTATATGGGTGCATCCTTATACCATATAACGCGGCCAAAAGAATCCTTTACCGGCAATTCATATTATGTCTTACATCCGAGGCTCACGTTGCATGGCGGTTACTCCTTCCCGTTATCTCCCGACAATACCACCAATTACCTTCATTTCAGTGGTTTGTACAGCCTGCAGGCTAATGCAGTAGATGCAATGCTGGGAGGCGCCTGGTCTGTCAATGTAAATAATAATACGACGAATCCTATCAATTTTTACGCCGGGAGCTGGCTTCGGTTCAGCAACCTGACGGATGCCATCATACCATATATCGGTCTTGATTTCGGAGGATTTACATTAGGGCTCTCCTATGATGTAAATATTTCTTCCTTAAAATCAGCTTCTGAAAGTATGGGCGGGATTGAGGTTTCTCTTATTTACATCAAACTGCCCTCCGATGGCAGGAAGCCTATCCCCTGTCCGAAATTTTAATTTTTTCTAATAAATAAAATAAGATCCATGTCCGATGGTGGTTGATCGCCTGAGAAATATAACGGCTGACAGTCAATAGCTGGCCCAGTAATCAACGCTTTTTTCCACTCACATATTTATTTCCGTTGACAATAAACCTGTATAATAATTTAGCATCTTCTCCTGCATAGTCTACGCCAATCCTGGTTGTAATACCAATATTTTTTTTAGCCAATTTAAATTCATCTTCTGCAATAAAAACAATATCTCCCAACAAAGAGACTCCGGTATGAGATGTGTTCAATCCGAGTGCTTTTGAAACGTTTCCTGGCCCTTTTGTTAAAGTATAGTCTGATTTTTTCTTGCCTGTTCTTTTGAGCATCATATCAATCCCCTCCAAAGGTTCGAGTGCCCTGATGAGAATTGCATGAGGAATGTCTTTTTTATTGGTAACTACATTGAATAAATAATGAATGCCATAACACAAATACACATATACCGTTCCGGCATCCTGATACATCACTTCTGTCCTCGCAGTCCTTCTGCCATCATATGCATGAGACGCTTTGTCGATGATCCCGGCATAAGCTTCTGTTTCCACAATTCTTCCGGCCGTTGTGATTCCGTCAAATCTTGTTACTACAATTTTGCCTAATAAATCCTTTGCAACCCGAACCACGTCGTTCCGGTTATAAAAAGAATGGTCTAATTTTTTTATTTTGCTCATATTGTTTATTGCGAAAGGTCAAATGTGAGAAGTGAAACTTGAAATAAAATTGAATCATAATTAATTTCAGTGAAAACTATTTCTATACTCATGATTCATGTCTCAAGTTTGACGTTTACCCTTTCACGTTTGTCGTCTTTTGCTGAATCAGCTTTTTTCATGTAGGTTTGACAAACAATCCCTGTCCCTGCCGGCAAATAAACTAAAAACTGAATTAAAACTGTTGTTTTGCTTAAGGAAATTGTAATTGCCATCCAGTCCTATTACAAGGCGCATCAATTTATCCGCAAACATCTGCTGTGGAAATGGATCATTATACCAGGAATACTTTATATGATCCTTTTTTGCATCGGGATGTATTTTTTCTGGAATTCGGCTGAGAAAGCTACAACTTATCTGAGTGAAGTAATAGGTATTGAAAACTGGTTACATCGCCAACATAGCGCTGCGCTGAGTTTTCTATTTGTCATGGGTGGTATTATGGTGAGATTGACCCTGGTCTTTTTCTATTTCTCTCTGTTTAAATACCTGTTTCTCATCATCGGTTCACCTGTCTTTTCTTATCTCAGTGAAAAAACAGAATCTATTATCGAGAATAAAAAGATCCCTTTCAATTTTTCCCAGATGCTGAAAGATATGGCGAGAGGTATTCGCCTGGCACTCCGTAATTGTCTATGGCAAACGGTATATATTGTTTCAATTCTGATTCTTTCTTTTATACCGCTGGTGGGATGGATTACTCCCGTAATTTCAGGTCTCGTGGAATGTTATTATTATGGTTTTTCCATGCTTGATTATAGCTGTGAACGACACAAATTATCTGCGGCAGAAAGTATTGCTTTCATTGGCAAACGGCGTGGACTGGCCATGGGAAACGGGCTGGCATTTTATCTTATGCATTTCATTCCTTTTGTAGGATGGGTATTGGCTCCTTCCTATGCAGTAGTTGCAGCTACTATCAGTTTATATCATCAGACCCTGGAATAAGTGAACACTAACGCTAAAGTATACCTGATCCCAAGTTTTATTCAGGAAGATGCTCCACAAACTCTTCCTGCTTATATTATCGATGCAGTCAAAGAATGCCAGTCTTTTTTTGTAGAAAATGAGCGAAGCGCCCGGCGTTATCTCAAAACTATTTGGAAAGAAATCGTGATTGATCAATACGAATGGTTTTCCATCCATGAAAACGAGGGCAAACTAAAAAATGAATTCATCGGACAATTGAAAAAAGGAAAGATCATTGGCATTATCAGTGAAGCCGGCTGTCCCGGCGTTGCTGATCCCGGTCAAATCCTGGTAGCAGCTGCACAGGAATCAGGCTTTCCCGTTCATCCACTGGTAGGACCCAGCTCGATCCTGCTTTCACTGATGGCAAGTGGTATGAATGGCCAGCAATTTCAATTTGTCGGTTATCTTCCAATTGATCATACACAACGGATAAAAAAAATAAGGGAACTGGAAAATGAATCCGGCAAAAAAAAATGCACCCAGATATTTATTGAAACTCCCTACCGCAATAATCAATTAGTGGATGCGATCATCGAAACCTGTAAACCTGAAACCAGGTTGTGTATTGCAGTTGATATAACCGGAAAAGAAGAAAATATCCGGACAAAAACAATTACGAACTGGAAAAAACAAATACCGGATATCAATAAAAAACCTGCAATCTTTTTGTTGCAGGCCCAATAAGGAAAATTTTTATTAATTAGTAACCCCGTTTCCCGGCTTTACATCCTGCATGGAAACAATACTATCGACCACATATTGAGTAATTCCCCGCCATGGCAATGCGCCCAAATATTGCTGATAATGCAATTCAAATTGCTTGCCGCTGTTTGCCATTAATTTTTGGGCGACCAATTCGCTCTCAACAGAAAACTTGAATTCATTGGATTGAATCGTGCCACTCGTGCCTTTATAACCGGCCTGAATCAATTTGCCTTCATAAGTTTTAAACATAAATCCTTTCTTCTCAAAATAATTCAATTGACCTGCCTTTACACCTTCTGCAAACACCCAATAAAAATGATAGTAAACAAAAATCGCAAGTGCAACTATTATTACGATGATTGTTATCCTAAAAAATTTTTTCATACACTATCGTTTTAAGACTATTTAAATACAATTTTTATAAACCGTATTTATCAACAAGATAAATCAAAGCAGCCATATTTATGGCGCCTAACTCCAATTCCCGTTTATTTACATTTTCGAAAACATCACTCACAGCATGATGATAATCAAAATACCTCTGGGAATCAGGAATCAATTCTCCCACAGGTATTCCCAATTTTTCATTCAAGGGTTCAACGTCTGCACCTCCGCCACCGGATTCAAATTCATATACGCCATATTCCTGTAACAATGGTATCCATGAACGAACTTTATCTAATTTATCCTTTGATACTTTTATACTAAATCCGCGTGGTGTAAATCCTCCCGCATCGCTTTCAAGAGCAAAAACATGTTTTTCGTTTTTACTCTTCGCTTCATCTGCATATTTCTTAGAACCACGCCCTTTGTTTTCTTCGTCAGTAAACAAGACTATACGAATTGTGTGTTTGGGTTTATATCCAATTGCCTTAAATGCTCTTAAAATTTCAATGGACTGAACACATCCGGCGCCATCATCGCTTGCTCCTTCAGCAGGATCCCATGAATCAAGATGTCCTCCCACAGTAATAAACTGATCGGGAAATTCGGAACCTTTGATTTCTCCGATTACATTATAACCAACTGTATCAGGCAGCGTATGCGCATCTGTTTTTAAGAAAATCGTTACCGTTTTGTTTTGCTCAATTGACGATGCAAGTTTATCTGCATCCCATAGTCCCACAGCCAGGGCCGGAATTTTCGGGAATGAATCATTATAAATCATCGCTCCCGTATGCGGATTATTATCAACTGAATGTGTCATCGACCTGACAATAACCGCCACTGCTCCATATTTGGCAGCGCGGCTGGGCCCGTCTACACGGTATCGGACTGCATCAGAATAAGAACGAAAAGTTTGTATAAATGTGGGATTGAATTTATAATTATAAAATACAATCTTTCCTTTTAATTCATTTTTCTTTTGTTCCAGCTCTTCAAAAGAATTTATCAGTATTGCAGTAGCCGTAATTCCTTTTTGAGTTGTACCAACAGAATTTCCCAGTGCCAGCACATTTAATGAAGTTTTTTTATTGTTTATGATAAATTTTGCTTCTGCCTTCCCGCCCCTTACCCAATGCGGAATTTTGCATTCCTGCAAATACACTTTATCGGCACCGGCATCCTGCAAAGCCTGCTGACCCCATTCTTCCGCTTTATAGGTTTGAGGTGTTCCAGATAAACGGGGACCAACGGTCTTAGTCAGAGTACGAAGGTTATTGTAAGCTCTTCCATTTATCAAAATCTCATTAGCAATTTGTCTTATCAGCAATGAATCCTCCTGCGCAAAAACAATCGTAGAAAATAAAAGAACGGAAACTGTAAACAATAAACGAATCATGGATGTTATTTTTTGCTAAGATAATTTAATAAGACCGAAAGTCGGAAAAGTCCGGAACTCCGGGGGTCGGAAATCAGGATTCATTTATAAAAAATATTGTTTCAGGCTTCCTGACTTTTCTGACTTTCGGTCTTGTTTAATTACCTTCGATCTCTAATAAAAAAGATTATGCGGATAGGAATTGTTTGTTATCCCACCTTCGGGGGAAGTGGTGTTTTGGCAACGGAGTTGGGAAAGGCACTTGCCGACAAAGGTCATCAGGTTCACTTTATTACTTATCAGCAACCGGTGCGTTTAAATGAATTCAACGCAAATATTTTTTATCATGAAGTCAGGGTTACTACTTATCCATTATTCGACTATCCCCCATACGAAACAGCGTTGTCCAGCACCATGGTAGATGTGATTACAAATAATCAGTTGGACCTTCTGCATGTTCATTATGCGATTCCCCATGCTTCTGCAGCTTATATGGCTAAGAAAATCGTAGCGGTGCAGGGAAAAAAAATTCCTGTGATTACAACATTGCATGGAACTGATATTACTTTGGTTGGACGTGACAAGACCTTTGCGCCCGTTGTTGCGTTTTCTATCAATGAGAGCGATGCCATTACCGCGGTATCCAAAAACCTTCGTGATGAAACCTACCGCACATTCGATATCAGAAAGGAAATACAGGTCATTCATAATTTCGTTGATGTAAATCGTTTTCATAAAAAACCCATTGATGCTTTCAGAAAAGTGATCGCACCTAATGGAGAAAAAATCCTTCTTCATGCATCTAATTTCAGAAAAATAAAAAGGGTGCAGGATGTTGTTCGCATATTTGCCCAGGTTTATAAAAAAATTCCAGGCAAACTTTTATTTGTCGGAGATGGGCCTGAGCGACCTGCTGCCGAAAATTTATGCCGTGATCTTGGATTGTGCGATGACATGCGATTTGTAGGAAAACAGGAACAGATGGAAGAAATATTGGCCGTCGCTGATTTGTTTCTGCTTCCATCGGAATATGAAAGTTTCGGTCTGGCAGCTTTGGAAGCAATGGCAGCAGGAGTTCCCGTTATATCCACCGATGTCGGAGGATTACCTGAAATAAATATAAACGGGCAAACAGGCTATCTCAGCAAAGTGGGTGATATCAATGATATGAGTCATCATGCTATTGAGATTTTGGAGGACAGTTCGGTGCTACAAAAATTTAAGACAAGGGCTGCTGAGCAGGCAAAAAAATTTGATATCCATAATATCGTGCCGCAATATGAGGAGCTGTATAATCGGTTTCTGTAGTGAATGGTCAATAGTGAAAGTTGAAAAGTGAATCGTAAAAAATGATTGTTGTATCTTTATAGCTCGCTTTATTTCTTCGCCCTTCGCCCTTCGCCCTTCGCCCTTCGCCCTTCGCCCTTCGCCCTTCGCCCTTCTCATCTTCTCAGCCATTTCTCAGGATCAAGCCTGCGATCTTTATCATCCATTAATATGAATTCTAATTGGCCGATGGAAGATACACGTCCAAGTAATTGTCCGGTTTTTACTTCCTGTCCTTTTGAAACAGCAGCTGATTCCAGATTGCTGTAAGTAGAAAAATATTTACCATGGCGGATAACAACAGCCGTCACATCACCGACATTAAAAACGCTCTGCACTTCTCCCTCGAAAACAGATTTGATGGACGTGCCCGGGTTCACTTCAATCGTAATTCCCTGATTATTGTATTTAAGATTATTGAGATAAGTCTGAGGTCCAAAATGCATGGATACATTTCCCGCATCTACAGGCCATGGCAGATGACCGCGGTTCTTTTCAAAATTATCCGATAGTGCTATATCTGCTCTGCTGTCAAACGCAGTCATAGCTTTTGGCTTCGCGGCAGGTGTGGTAGCGACAGAACTTGTATTATCTGGGGTATTATTTCTGTTATTGGGCGCGGCAGCTTTTTCATTATTCGCTGCATCTTTTTTTCTTTCTTCATTCGCTTTTGCAACAGCACGGCGAATGGCGGCAGCAATCGCATTACTCAATTTCTGATCCTGCCTTTGTTTTGCCAGCATTTCCTTTTTCAATTCTTTTTCCTGCGATTGCAAGTTATGCACCACTGCATCTTTTTCTCTTTTCTCTACTTCCAGAACCTCCTTCTCTTTATTCTGCTTCTGTAATGCATCATCCTTTTCCAGTCTTTTTACTTTCAATCCATCTATTTTAGCCTGATATAATTCCTGCGTCTTTTTGATATTTTCGGCCCTTTCCTGGCGATAATTCCTGTAAGATTTCAGGTAAGCCACTCTTTTAATCGCATCATTAAAACTGGTCGCAGCAAAAATAAAATTGAGAAAATCATAGGTGCTCCTGTTTTCATAAGAATAAACTACGCTCTCTGCATATTGTTTTCTTAATGTATCCAATTCCTTTTTTAGTTTCATGATTTCCTGCCATGATAAATTGATATCTGACTGGATATAATTGATCTGTTCATTCAGATTCTGAATAGCCGATTGTCTTAATCTCAATCTGCGCTGCAGGAGCGCCAGCTGCCCGAGTGTTTGTTTTTTATTCTTTTTTGTCTCATCCAAAGAGCGCTTCACGTCTTCAATTTCTTTCTGTATTGCAGCCCTCTCTTTTTCCAGATCGGCCCGGCTCTGTGGCTGCGATTGGCAAAAACCACTCCCCGCGATGCACATAAAACTGAAAAGGATAAGAAAAAATCTATTCATAATACTTTTTTAAGCCAGTGTTTCCGAATTTCATAACGTCTATTTCCGTTTATAATTTTTGGGAATGGAAAAAGGAAAACTTAAAGGCTCGTTAAAATTAAATTGTTTGAAGCCAAGTTGTATATCCAATTTTGACTTTTCAGCTACCGATATCTTACGATAGGTTGAAAAACGGAGAGTATCTCTCCTTTCATAGTCGCCATAAGTAAGGTCGCAGGTCCTTGCCCTTAAAACATCCACGTCATCCAGTTTACTATGCTTCAGCGTATAATCATTCCCGTTTAAAGTAATATAATTTTTAAATAACTGGCCAACGCTCATTAACGAAATACCGTTTTCATTTTTATTGTAAAATATGATATTACTGTCCAGATAAATCGGGTTGCCCACAATAAGATCCTGCAACGTATTAAAATCAAATGGGAGATGGGCAACTTCCTTGAGGTAACTTACAGAGCGCAACTGTACAATCTTGTCCAGTTTATTTATGACTTTTACACTATCAGGCGTAATGACCGCTCTGAATGCCTCGATCCCAAGCAGTGCATTAATCGATACCCAGATCATCCTGTCTTTCTGAATACGGATAAATGCGTTGAACTCATAGTCTTTTCCATCGCTTCCCTCATAATTTACTTTCACCTTTGCTGAAAAAGTATTGAAATGAATCCGCTGGGCCTGCAACCTGTCAAATGCATCATTAATAAATTTGATCGAATCAGCCTTTAGATCAACATCCGGTGTAACTGTTTTCTGAACAATGACCGTATCCTTTTTTGATATAGCTGTTTGAATTTTTTTTGCAGAACGGCAGGAATCCGTACTGAAGACAATCATCGCCAGGACGATGACTAAAATCGCAGCAGAAAGAAAATTAAATACATTCTTATTTTTCAAATTCGATCCCGTATCTGTATTATTTCCATTGAATATTTGCATGCACTCAAGATTTTCCAGTATGGCCGAATCCTCCTTTATTGCGTTTAGTAGCTTTGATTGTTTCTACTTTCTTCCATTTTACACTTTCTACCTTATTAATAACCATCTGGGCTATACGATCTTTATTCTGAATGATATGTTCTTCCTGTGATAAGTTTGCCAATATGATTTTAATTTCACCCCGGTAATCTGAATCAATGGTTCCGGGAGAATTTAAGCAGGTTAGTCCGTGCTGAATCGCCAAACCGCTTCTTGGCCGGATCTGCGCTTCATATCCCTCAGGAAGCTCGATGTATAAACCAGTCGGAATGAGCTGTCGTTCCAGTGGTTTTAGCACCATCGGATTTTCCAGATTGGCGCGTATATCCATGCCTGCCGATCCTTCCGTAGCATATTCGGGTAATGGATTTTCGGATCGATTGACGATTTTAACTTTCAATTTTGACATGCCAGCAAAGGTAGGTAAACAGTTTACAGTTTTGAGTGTTTAGTTTTGAGTTTGTAGCAGCAAGTGGTTTTATTTTATTAGATCCGGAAAATAAATGACCTTCCTAATCCTCCTTTTTTAATAACGCTGTTGCATATGCGACCAATCCTTCTTCTCTTCCAACAAATCCCATTTGCTCAGCTGTAGTAGCTTTGATGGAAACATCGTCTTTCTGTATTCCCAGGATCTTTGAAATGATTTCCCGCATCTGATCTGAATATTTTTTGATTTTGGGTGTTTCAAGGCAAATGGTTGAATCAATATTTACTACCCGGAATTTTTTTTGCGTTATCAAAGCCTGCGTTTTCTGCAATAATATTTTGCTGTCAATATTTTTATATGCCGGATCAGTATCGGGGAAATGAACGCCGATGTCACCTAAATTCAGGGCGCCCAAAAGTGCATCACAGATCGCATGTAGCAACACATCTGCATCACTATGTCCCAATGCTCCTTTATGATGCGGAATTTTTATTCCACCTAACCATAGGTCCCTGCCTTCAGACAACTGATGAAAATCTATTCCGAATCCAATTCTGTAGGACATACTTTTTATTTAAAAGAAAGCGTCCCGAATTTTCCCGGGACGCTTCAAAATTATCAGCTTTAAACAAAAACTTTAGAATTATTTCTCTTCTTTGCCATTGTCAAGATCGAATACCAATCCAAAACGGATCGTATTCGATAGCGGATTTCTTGTGACCCCGCTTCCTGAAGGAATCAGGTAGGAGAAATTCAGCCCAACCACATTATACTTGATTCCTACTCCCAATGTAAAATACTGGCGACCTCCCTGATCTGTAGGTTCATAAAAATAGCCGGTACGGAAAAAGAACTGATCATTATACCCATATTCGGCACCGATACTTGCATTGTATGCACCATTTCCAAATGATTTAAACCAGCTGCTTACAACACTCATGTCATGATAGTTGGCAAGATTCAAAGAATCCTGTTGTTCATCTGTCGGGTCCGTGGGCGTTGGTGCAGTAGGAACCAATAATTTATTTATATCAAGACCGAATGTCAATTTATTTTGTTCATCAAATACAAATGTATAAGCGGCTCCGATTCCAAGATTTGCAGGTATAAATTCTTTTTGTGTAGCATCATTCGTATATCCTATCTTGGTTCCCAGGTTGGTAAATGCAGCTCCAAAATTCCAGCCCTTTCCTTTATCATCCCTTCCATTGTAGAAAATGCTAAGATCGGCAGCTATTGCATTACCTGGCTTAGTTGTTCCTGAAGATGTGGGAAAGCCTGAAGTCAGATTTGAATTAATATATCGCAAGGTCAATCCAACAGCTATTTTTTGCGAAAGTTTTCTTGTATAACCAAGATCAGCTCCGAACTCACGAGGTCTTCCATTGCTGATATTGTTGCCGCTGTAATCAGTAAACTGAATATTCCCCAGACTGAAATACCTGATGGAAGCAGACAGAGCCTGATTATCATCCAGCTTATGATATCCCGAACCGGCCAACAAATAAACATCATTCAGTCCGAGATCTTTCAACCATGGTGTATATGTAAAACCAATTCCTGTATTGTATTCAGAAAAAGGAATTTTTGCAAGATTATAAAATGTGGAACTGGCGTCTGGTGAAGTAGCAACTCCGAGTTCACCCATACCACCTGCACGTGCATCCGGCGAAATTCGTAAGAAAGGGACGGCGGTTGTAACTACATTTATTTTACCGACACTCTGCTGTGCTTTTAAAGAATTTACATAAGCAACCATCATCAAAAAAGCAGTTAACCGAAAAAACAATCTTTTCATGTAATTATAATTTAGCTTTAAAAAGGTTGTCAACAACTTCAACAATCATACCGCAACTCAGATTTTAATCTGTCCCAGCGAATGTTTTTCAGTAGTTGTTGTTTAAGAGTAAAATTGATCAATAACGCGAAATTGGTTGTTTTAAGTTAACAGCGCAAAGTTGTTTTGTGTCTAAGATTAACGATATCAGGATTATCCTGCAATCTACAGCCATTTGTTCTTCTGTAAGCAGTTTAGTCCATTTAACTCAACGATTTACAAAAGGATTTATTGCTCAAAAAATCCGAAAATTAAAAATCAGGCTACAGGTCTTCCAAGCCTCCCGGCAACTAGATTCTTCCAGCAATTTTTTTGCAATTTAGTCTATATCCCTAAACGCTTTGCCCAGATATTTTATTTTCAGGAACAAAATAAAAGACCAGGCTTAAGTACTTAATCTTCAATTATTTATATAATGTAAAATAGAAGTTTTCCTATAAAAAACACGGGGTAGTACTCAGCAAAATCTTGGCTAAAGTAACTATATTCGCAAATCATCCGTACTGTGGATAATAACCACGGGACGGTTTTACAATATTTATTTGAAAGACACGTTTCTAGAGTCTATCATCAAGGTTTAAATGCGTTTCATATGAATGTCAAAAATCTAGTTATCCTTGCATTTGGCGCCGTACTCGTCACATCCTGCAAAAATGGAAAATTATTCGGCAAAAAACCCGAATCATCTGACGTTACCGGATGGAATTACAATGATAAAAATATGGGTGGTTTCCAGGTATCCCATGAAAAGGAACAACGTACCGGTCCGGGACTGGTTTTTATCCAGGGAGGTACCTTTACGATGGGAGCTACTGAAGAAGATGTAATGAGCGACTGGAACAATATTCCCAGAAGAGTAACTGTAAACTCTTTTTATATCGACAGGACTGAAGTTGCGAATGTGCATTACCGTGAATATTTGTACTGGATCAATAATGTCTTTGATGGTGATGAATATAAAGCTGTTCGCGATGGAGCTCTTCCTGATACCCTTGTATGGAGAAGCGAGCTTGCTTATAATGAACCTTTGGTTGAATATTATTTCCGTCATCCTTCTTATAATTATTATCCTGTTGTAGGTGTCACCTGGAAACAGGCACACGATTTCTGTTTATGGAGAACAGACCGTGTGAATGAAAAAGCGCTTGTTGACAGAGGATTTATCAATAAAAATTCTTTGAAAAATATACAGGGGCTCGGCCAGGAAAATTTTAATACCAAGGCTTATCTGATGGGAGAATATCAGCCAACACCTGGTCCTGCTGCTAAATCAAGTAAGAATCCACTTAAAAACCCGAATGGTACTCCGCGTACACAGGTTACTTTTGAAGATGGTATCCTTTTCCCCAACTATCGTTTGCCAACAGAAGCAGAATGGGAATATGCGGCTTTGGGTTATATCAATCAAAACCCATTACCGAGTACTAAAGACAGCAAACGCGGTGAAGAGTTAATCGCAAATAAACAGGTTTACTCATGGAGCCAGAACGTAAATGGATTGCGTGATGAACGCAGAGGAAGCTGGCAGGGTACATTCCTTGCAAACTTCAAACGTGGATCTGGTGATAATATGGGTGTTGCCGGTGGATTGAATGACAATGCTGTTTATACATCTGCTGTAACTTCATTTTTCCCCAATGGTTTCGGTTTATATAATATGTCAGGCAATGTGAGCGAATGGGTTGAAGACGTTTATCGCCCACTTTCTCCGCAAGACGTGAATGATGTTGCTCCTTTCCGGGGTAATAAATTTACAACCATCGATCTTGGTAAAGAAAATAAGGCCGAAAGAGACAGTCTGGGTAGAATAAAATATCGCAATGTAACTGATGAAGAAAGCAAGAACCGCCGAAACTACCAAAAAGGTGATGTGATCAATTACCTGGATGGTGACTCTCTGATTGCAGGTGTTAACTATGGTTATGGAAAAACAACTCTCATCAGTGATCATTCAAGAGTTATTAAAGGTGGTAGCTGGGACGACCGCGCTTATTGGTTGAGCCCGGGTACACGCCGCTTCATGGAAGAAGATCAGGCCAGCAACACCGTAGGTTTCCGTTGTGCAATGGATCGGGTTGGCAGCGCAGCAGGAAACGGCAGAAAAACAGGTATCAGTTATAAACAGAGAAAGCAAAATACGCGTAAGCAATAATGAAAAAATAGTCCAAAAAAGCCATTCGCAAAAAACGAATGGCTTTTTTGTTTGCAGGAATCTGAAACCTTCAAATCTTTTCCAAAGTTTTTATTAGGTTTGTTTGCGATGATCAGTATAAAAGAAATATATAAAATCTTCCTGCAATTTCCTTCCATTCAAACAGATACCAGAAAACTTCAGCCGGGCGAACTTTTTTTTGCATTAAAGGGCGATCAATTCAATGGGAATTTATTTGCTCAACAGGCAATTGAAAAAGGAGCTGCTTTTGTTTTTGTGGATGAACCCTCTGCTATTGATGCATCCGAAAAAATAATTTTGGTAGATCATGTCCTTGAAACATTGCAGCAACTCGCAAAATTTCATCGCCAGCAATTCAATATTCCTTTCCTGGCGATAACAGGAAGCAATGGCAAGACAACTACTAAGGAATTGGTTCACGCTGTACTATCATCTGCCTATATCACCTACACCACCGAAGGCAATCTGAATAATCATATTGGTATTCCTCTGACGATACTCAAAATAAAAAAAGATGCTGAGATTGCCGTGATTGAAATGGGGGCAAATCATCAGAAGGAAATCGAGGGTTATTGTCAATATGCATTACCTACTCATGGCATTATCACGAATATCGGCAAAGCACACCTGGAGGGATTTGGTGGAATTGAAGGAGTAAAAAAAGGGAAGGGCGAACTCTATGATTTTTTAAGGACCAATCAGGGAACCGCATTCGTGATGTGGGATTATCAGGAACTGAGAGAAATGAGCAAGGGCATTCGGGATATTATTACTTATGGAACGAAAGATGCAGCGATCACGGGAACAGTCGCTCAAAGCGAACCATTTCTAATTGTTGATATCAATAAAGGAATCGATATACAAAAAATAACCACTCAATTGACAGGTGATTACAATCTTCCAAATGTGCTGGCAGCTATTGCTATTGGTAATTATTTTAAAGTAGAAGCCGGTAAAATAAAATCTGCCATTGAAAATTATATTCCATCCAACAGCCGTTCACAACTTATCGAAATCAATTCGAATAAAATCATCCTGGATGCATACAATGCAAATCCTACCAGCATGAAAGCCGCAATTGAAAACCTTGCAAAATTCAATGCTAAGAATAAAATACTGATATTGGGTGGGATGGCTGAATTGGGGCCGGAGAGTTTGCAGGAACATGAAAATATTGTCTCTCTTATCAAATCCTATCCCTGGAAAGTGGTAGTACTGGTAGGGGGCGACTTTTTAAAACTGAAACATCCATTTCTAAGTTTTGAAAATTCAACTCAGGCGAAAGCCTGGTTTCAAAAACAAAATTTTCACGACAGCTATTTACTTGTGAAAGGTTCACGCAGCATGCGAATGGAAAAAGTGATTGAGAGGTAATTGCTGAACTGGTTGGATGGTTATTAACAATCAAACCATCCAAGCATCTATCAATTCTTTTTTCCTTCAAAAAGAGTCCAGGAATATGATTTCATATCATGCAGGTATTTGGATTGCCATTTATATTCCGGATGTTTTACAAAGAATGGAGCTGCAATAAAATCTTCCCCACTCGGATTTCCCATATGCGCCCAGAATTTCATTTCCCTGGCCAAAGCAGCTGTAGTGATTTTTCCCTGAACAGTACCACCCGGATAATATGGTTCCCAGCTCCATTCCGGGCAACCCCGCGCATCCGTATCCACACGTCCTGCAATTACACAGCTACTTGCATCCCTGGCATGAAGCAGTTCATTATATGTATCTCCTTCTATAATTTTCCCTGTTGACTCATCGATTTTTCCTTTGTACTGCTCTGTCATTGCTTCCCATCGGCGCTTGCGTGCATTTGGTGAATTAGCCGAATCATTTACATTAAACGTAGTTTCTTCTGCAATGAGTTTTTCATCACTGGGAAAATTGGAGCCAACATAAATACCATCAGTCGTCCTCCACAATTTATGATTTTTCAGACCCAGCTCAAGGCGGGCAATTTCGTTTGTCTTGGTATCTCCTATCAGCCAGTCATTCGCATACCCCCCATTGTTACCGGTAGTCATTATCTTTACAAAATCATCAATGCTGTTGGAATACTGCGCGGCTTTGCGTGCCCTTACAAATTCAGGAATCCCTTTTTCATCAAATCCCCTGAATTGAGTAATGGTAGTTTCTGTAATCAGGATACCTGCTCCATTAATTACAAAATCATCTCCGCTGTGAATGAAACCAGGAAACAAATCCATCATGATCCTGTTTCCTGATGCAGGTATAATATCAGCAATGATATTCCATCTTTCCCCGACAATATAATCGATCCAGTTATTATGCCCCATAGCGATTTTACCATCCACCGTATAGCTTCCGGTAGCAACAAATCCGCTGCAATTGCCGGGGGCCTTATTATCTCCTGAACCGGGCTTGATTTTTTCGTCGAGATATGGCAAATAATACTGTGACAGCTCTATATATCCATTGAGCACTACCAGGTCATATATATCATGAACTTTTCCCTTCGATTTTAATCCTTCCGTTATTCCTGCAATTTCTTCCTGGTATTCCTTATCTGTTTTTGACCAGAAAGACATTTTCTTTACTGCATCACGATAAAAATTCCAGTCCTTCCCGGTACGATTTTTTAGAAAATATTTCAACATGCTAATTGCTTCGTCGATTTCATTCGCCAACAAATATCCATGTTGATATCCTATTTCGCGGGGAGTACCTTCCAGATGGATGAATATCCAACCCGATTTTTCCTGTCTTGAAGACTTGAGCAAACGCGGATCATCTTTGGAAAATGAAAAGGAGTAAATAAGCAATGCGAAAAAAGCAATGATTAGTTTTCTCATACTTAGTTTGTTAATAGTGGTGCTAAACTAAGTTACCGATTAAATCGTAAATCATCGTGAAATAAGCAGTCACTCACCTCACATCCAGGAGAGAACTTAAAGGTGATCGCCGGTTTCGGAAATCCATCATATCAACTTTTACACTTCCAACACTGATGGGGCTTTCTACGTGGAGGGGGATATGATTGGGATCATCGCTTATCCAGACTGTCATTTTTTCGCCGCCCTCGAAAATTGTTCCTTTGATCAGTAATGGTTTGAATTTAATCGCCCGGAATTTTCCGTATTTGGTTTTAATGATTTCTTTTCCGAGATAACGTATATATAAATTATAGACCTGGTTATCCAGGAACATTGAAAAAGGAATAGTATCGTTAAGTTTCAATCCTCGAAAATTAATATTCCTGGCATAATAGATAGCGCTGATCACATCCTGTACACAAGCCGGCACTTTAAAAACTCCATCCGTAGTAATAGCCGTATTGCTTGTTTTATTAAAACTTACATTTTCATATTTCTTATAACCGCCTTCATCCACATTTCGGATAAATTTATAAGGTTGCAGGGAACCCGTATCGATATAGGATTCATATTTGTCTCTAACCTTAAAAAAATTATCCACAAAACTATTCGACTGACCCGAACCGACAACATGATACACGACCTTCCCACCCAAATGTTCAATATTGCAGGTAAAAGTTGCATCCCCTGCAGCGAAATAAACACTTGCCACAGTATAATATACTTTAAATCGCAGGGATTCACTTGCCATAAATGCTGTATTTGACACGCCACAAAATTCATCGCCTGCTTTAATTGGAATGGATATCACTATCAATAATAAAATGCCAATCGAGGTAATTAATTTCATTTGCCCCTGAATAATTTAATTCTTAAAATTAATAAACTCCCTATCAAAGCCGGTATTATTAAATTGATCATCCAGATTCCAAACGAAACCGCAAAAATGCCTGTGGTGTTTGAACTGAATAAACGAACGATCTGTATACTTGATTCCCACCTTAGTCCAAGATCCGTCAAAAAAGTAAAAGTAGGAACAAAGGCCATCACCAAAAACATAGTGCTTATTCCAGCAAATGTTTGTACCCATGTCAATGAAACTCCAAAAAGCGAAAACAATAAGTAATACTGCAAGATAAACACCAGGTATCTGGCAAAAGATAAGGACAATATATTGAATAGAATAGTTAATTTGACATCTTTCAATACCCTCACAGGCGCCAAATATTTGCCGAAGCCCCTTTTTTCCAGGAATCTTACTACCGCGGATAATCGAAAATAAATAAATGTAATAGTCACAAAGAGCAAAGCTGTCAGCCATGATAATATATTTAAACCTAATTGCATTGGCTGATGATCTTCCAACCTTTGGGTATGCAAATAATTTTGGAGATAAAAAACTCCGGCAATTCCTGTTATAATTGTAACAAGCATTTGAGCCATGCTGCAAATAACAGTCAATGGTATGGATTGAATGCGTTTCCCTTCCCCGATATATAGCATACGACCCAGGTAATCACCGATTCGATTTGGTGTGAAAGAAGCGATGGTAGTACCAGTTAATACAGCCTTAAAAGCTTTTGAAAAAGAAATATTTTCCAATTTCATGACTGATAGCTTCCATTTCCCGGCTTCCAATCCCCAGTTTGCCAGCATTAATAGGATGACCAACCAGATTTTCCATTGCTGCGGACCTGTGACAGCCGATTTTATCTGTGTTAATGAAGACTGCCAATTCTCTTGTTCTGATATCTGGTGAAAAATAGAATATGCGAGAAGCAGGAATACCAGGGGCCCCAGGATATAATTGAATATTATTTTGATATTTTTGTTTAGCAACACGATCAGGTATCAAAAATAATTCTCCTCTTGCAAAAGGATACTAAAATAATTTTAGGCATTGATCCCGGCACCTTATTGATGGGTTATGGCCTGATCTCGGTGAGCAGGAATCAAATTACTTTACTGGAGATGAATGTACTAAAATTATCTCCCCGGGCCGATCCCTATGAAAGATTGCAGCTCATTCACGCTAAAGTATGCACCCTTATTGATGAATTTAGTCCGCATGACTTCGCGATTGAAGCTCCATTTTTCGGAAAGAATGTACAAAGCATGTTGAAATTGGGAAGAGCACAAGGAGTTGCTATTGCCGCAGCCATGCAGGCCGGCATCCGGGTTACAGAATATTCGCCAAGAAAAATCAAGCAATCAATCACCGGAAACGGGAATGCTGCCAAAGAACAGGTTTGGAAAATGCTTCAGCAATTGCTTAAGATCCGTGAGGAAATTATTCATTATGATGCATCAGATGCACTCGCCGTTGCCATCTGTCACCATTTTCAATATCATTCAATAAAAAACCAGGAAAAGAAACTGAAAGGATGGGAAGATTTTATTTCTAAAAATCCTGGAAGAGTCAAATCCGGACACTGATTTCAAATGAATTTTCCACGTCGCTAATGAATATTCAAATAATCAATGTTGGATATTCAAATTTGAAATAATTTTCTCCTGAGCTTTTTTTAATTGTTCTGGTGATACTTTTATTTTTCCTCTCGTAAAATTCAGATCGTCGATATGATCAATGGGAACCAGGTGCAGGTGTGCATGTGGAACTTCCAATCCTACTACAGCCATACCACAGCGATTACAACGAAATGATTTTTCAATAGCTCTGGCAATCGGTTTTGAAAAAACCAGCATCTCAGCAAGATACTCATCAGGCACATCAAAGAATTTGTCTACCTCAATTTTAGGAATTACGAGTACATGTCCTTCCCTCAGTGGAAAAATATCCAGGAAAGCAAAAAACTTTTCATTTTCAGCAATTTTATAGCTGGGAATTTCACCTGCTATTATTTTTGAGAAAATTGTCATCGTATGAAGTTTGATGGAAAATGGTCTATTGATCATTTGTCTACTTAGAGACTAATGCTTTCAATTTTAAACTTCAGCATGCCTGCGGGAACTTCTACTTCAGCGACCTCTCCCACCTGTTTTCCAAGCAACCCCTTGCCAATCGGAGATGTAATCGATAACTTACCCAATTTCAAATCAGCTTCTTTTTCGGAAACAAGAAAATAAGTTGCCTGTTTTTTATTATTCAGATTAGTGACAGTTACCTTAGTCAAAATAGAAACCTTACTGGTATCAATACTCCCTTCCTCCAAAATTCTTGCATTGGCCAGTTCTCCTTCGAGTCTCTGAATTTTTGCTTCAAGTAAGCCCTGTGCCTCTTTTGCTGCATCATATTCCGCATTCTCACGAAGATCACCCTTATCCCGGGCTTCTGCAATCGCCCTGGAAGCTGCAGGACGATCAACGGTCTTCATTTTTTGAAGTTCTGTCCTCATTTGATCCAGCGCCTCTTTCGTGAGATAAGTAATTCCACTCATAATATCCTCCTTTTCTCAGTTTACAAAAAAGAAAAAAAATACAACGCCTCATTGAATTGAAGCGTTGCACTATTTTGACAAAGATAGAAATTTTTATTACACCAAGCCTAAGGGTTAAAACGAATTATTTGTGAAAAACAGTATATATCTTTTGTTAAAAACAGCTCTTAATAATCAGATATTCAACTTTTCCAGTATTATTTTTGACATTTTAAGGAAAGCTTCATGGCTATAGCCGGCAATATGTGGAGTAATCACCACATCCGGACGCGATAAAAGCCAGTCCAGTTGCTGTTTCTCTTCTTTATTATAAGTATCCATCTTTTCATTTTCCAAAACATCAAGTGCGGCACCTGATATTTTTCCATGTTCCAAAGCATGAATGACTGCCTTTGTATCATGCACTTTACCCCTTGAAGCGTTGATGAAGTAAGGTTTTTTTTCCATTGACGAAAAAAATGCATCATTGGCCATGTGAAAAGTTTCATCTGTTAAAGGCACATGCATACTGATCACATCGGCATATCGTGCAATCTGTTCCATATTTGCCTCTCTCAGATTATTTTTTCCAAAACCGAATTTATATTTATCATAAGCCAATATGATTACATCAAAGGATGACAACAATTTTGCAAATGCGCTACCCGTATTTCCATACCCGATAATGCCGACCGTCTTACCCGTTAGTTCGGTCCCCCGGTTAACATCACGTAACCATTTCCCATCTTTTATTTCTGCATTACTGGATGAAATCTTATTCATGAGATTCAGCAGCATTCCTAAAACATGTTCACCAACTGCATTACGATTTCCTTCAGGACTGCTCACACATTGAATGCCCCTGCTTTCGGCATATGTTACATCGATCAGTTCCATGCCACTGCCCAAACGTCCAATCCATTTGAGCTGCGGAGCCTTATTAATCAAATCCCTGTCGATCTTCAACCGTGTAGTCACAATCAATCCTTCTGCTTCTTTTATTTCCTTTGATAAGTCCTCATAACTTATTTGCGGCAGATGTACTAGTGAATAACCATGCTGGGTTAAGCGATCAATCAGGTATTCATGAACCTTAGCCGTGATAATTACTTTTCTCATTTCATTTTCCAGGTTAATTGTGCAAAATCTTCGATTGTCAATTGTTCAGCACGTTTGTCAAAAACCTTTTCCTCCAAGATGCTTTCATCAAACAAAGGCCTTACTGCATTGCGTAATGTTTTCCTTCGCTGATTGAATGCTGTTTTGACAAGAACAAAGAAATCTTTTTCACTTCTCATCGGGACGATATTCGTTCTAGGGATTAATTTAATCACAGCGCTTTTTACTTTGGGTGGAGGATAAAATGATTTCTCATTGACTTCAAACAAATATTCGACTTCAAAAAAAGCCTGGATCAATACACTTAAAACGCCATAAATTTTACTGCCTTCTTTTGCAGCTGCCCTTTGAGCCATTTCCTTCTGAAACATCCCGATCATAGCTTCAATATCTTTTTTCCAATCCAATATTTTAAAAAGAATCTGCGAAGATATGTTATAAGGAAAATTTCCGATTACAATGAATTTCCCGGAAAACGGCCTGTTCATATCCAGAAAATCTTCGTGAATGATCTTATGCTCCAGAGCCGGATAATTTTTTTTCAGGAATTCAACTTTTTCATTGTCGATCTCCACAACTTTTAAATCGACATTTTCCAATTGCAAAAGATATTTGGTCAGCGCTCCGCTGCCAGGACCTATTTCCAATAACTGATTAAATGATTGTTCTTTGAGGGCTTTTATAATTTTACGGCAAATATTTTCATCCTGCAAGAAATGCTGCCCCAGAGATTTTTTTAAAATTAGGCCTGACCGCATGAATAAATAAATGCTATATAATAAATATGAATCGTTAAAAATACCCGTATTTGCCGGAACCCTTGTTAAACAGTTGAATGCAAAAATACCTACTCATCCAGATTATAATTGTATTTTTATGCCCTCAAATTATTTTGCATGAGCAATCAACAGCCAAGGCCTTTGATCGGAGTTTCAATTGGTGATTTAAATGGAATAGGTCCCGAGCTTGCTATCAAGACTTTTTCAGATCATAGAGTATTGGAGCTATGTACTCCTGTGCTCTTTGCCTCCAATAAAGTAATCAATTTTTACCGTAAGTCAATTCCGGATATCAATTTTAATTATCAGAGCAGTAAGGATTTTAACAGGATCAATCCCAAGCAGGTCAATATTTATAATTGTTGGGAAGAGGAAGTAAATATTTCTCCGGGCCAACTCACTGAAACCGGTGGCAAATATGCTGTAAAATCCCTGGTAGCAGCTGTGGAAGCTTTGAAAGAAAAAAAAATCCAGGGATTGGTAACTGCCCCGATCCATAAGAAAAATATTCAATCGGCCGAGTTTAACTTCACCGGCCACACGCCTTATTTGAAAAATGCATTCGGTGTACAGGACGCGCTGATGCTGATGGTTGCTGAAAATTTCAGGGTTGGCCTGGTCACAGAGCATATCCCTGTCAGTGAGATTGCAAGACATATTACCAGGGAAGCGATCCTGTCCAAATTGAATATTTTAAAAGAAAGTCTTATCCGGGATTTTGGCATCGAGAAACCCAAAATTGCTGTATTGGGATTAAACCCACATGCCGGTGATGAGGGACTGATTGGAAAAGAAGAAGAAGAGATTATCAGGCCCTCCATCAAAGATGCCAAGCAACATAATATGCTAGTTTTCGGACCTTATAGCGCCGATGCGTTTTTCGCGCGTAATCAGCAACAGAAATTCGATGCAGTACTGGCCATGTATCATGACCAGGGATTGATTCCTTTCAAATCACTCGCTTATGGAGAAGGTGTAAACTATACTGCCGGTTTACCCATGGTAAGAACTTCGCCTGATCATGGGACCGCTTTCGACATTGCAGGAAAAAATAAGGCTGATCACGGCTCCTTTCTAACGGCAATATATACCTGCCTTGATATCATTCATCGCAGACAGGAATTTGAGGAGAATCACAAAAATCCATTGAAGAAAATGACTTCTGTTGTATTGGCCGGCGCCGAAGATGAAAAGATCGAAGACCCACTGTCATCTTAGTGGGATTGAACATTGATTATTCTCTGTTGAATATTTCCCGGAACAATTAATAATCAGTATTTCTTAATCCCCAAATATGCTATCAGGAATCTGCTTATTGACCTCATAAGAATAATAAGTAATTTCTACCTTCCCTGTTTGATTGGGTGAAGAATCGGCAGATGTTTTTTTGTTTCCATCATCATAATCGAAAGTTACTCCTTTGGGAAGTTTATAATCTTTCGTGTTAAACGAGCAGATTAATTTATCCGGCAAAGCATAATCCCCGTATTTGCCATATGACATTTCCATTTCAAAACTGCCGTTTTCCCTGGTCGCAATTTTAGATTTTACAATCAACAATTTCTGTTCATCGATGTATATTGTGGAAAGCACGATTTCGCCATTGTCATCGTTTGGAATTAGTTTGACGATCTCAACCTTATTACCATTGATTATATCGGACCCGACTTTTAGCGGAGTATAATTCCCTCTCAACAGATTACTCAGGCTAATGTCCAAGATACTTTTGGGCACCAAAGAAATTCCGTTTTCATTTTTTATTTTGAGCTTATCCGGCTTTTTGAAATATATCTTCACATGTGCTTCGGGTACTTTCAAAAAATTGACATTCGTTCTCATTATCCCATCCGCTACATAACTATTGACCAGATCCAATTTAGCCCTGACTTTTTGAACCAATGCGGCTACATCCTGCGCATCCGTGTTTGAAATAAAGGAAAAGATGCAAAAAGACAATAAAATAATTTTCTTCATAAGCTTCATCTAGCTAAGAATATCTTTCTTTTTAAAAATGATGATTGCAGCTGACACAAAAACTGTGATGTAAGCCAGCAGAATACCCAGACTTCTGAAAATTGCCGGAAGGTTTTCTATCGAGCCGGGGAGTACCATACCATCCCGGTTTGCTTTTAAATAGAAAAAACCTTTCCACGCCAACATATGAGAAGTGAATAAAAAGGGCTTTACTGTATTATCATACATTGGTATTCTCAGTTCCGATAATATGGTCAGTACGATCACGATGCTTATAGTCGCAACAATCGGACCTATTGAATTTTCTGCCAGCACTGATAAAAAAAATGCAAGGGCAGCTACCGTGCACAATGCAACTGAAGCAAAAGCAAATGCTGCGAGATAACGCCAAAGAATATCCGCTTCTTTAATTTGTTCAATCATGTCGGTGCGTGGCACAAGGATATCATTCGTTCCAAAAAAAACAATACTTACAAATAAAGCAAGTACAGCCACCCAGGCAAGCAGGAGGATTGTATAAATAACGCCTGCGGTAAATTTAACCAGCATCAACTGAACTCTGCTAACAGGTTTTGTAACCAACAACCGAAGAGTGCCCATATTGGCTTCACCAGCGACCAGGTCGCCCGCTACCAGGGCAACCAGAAGTGGAACATGAATCAATAAAGTATTCAGTATAACAAATGTTACAAAATACCCGTTCAATATTTTGTTGTAAGGAATATCGAAAGAATCTGAAAGATCGCCCAGTAATAATTCCAGGTAGGACTTGCCATCAAATTTTAATCCCAGCTGTATAATAAATATAATAGCTGCAATGGCTCCAAAACTGATATAGGTTCTCGGCTTCCTGAAAATCTTGAACAATTCAATTTGCAATAGTCTCCACATGCGGTTGACCAGTTGTAAGCGATAAAAAATAATCTTCCAGCGAATGCCTCGGCTGGATTTGCAATACTTCTATTCCTTTTTCTACGAGTTCCCTGTTGAATTCGGGGATACTCATTTTATTCATTTCGAAAATAAATTTTCCATTTCCATGGTTTCTCAATGAAGATTTCCATTTTGATTCTTTAATCATTTCCCAGGTTCTTTCCGGATTGATGGTTTGGAGTTCCACCACCATATTTGAAGGATCAAACAAATCCTGAACATTTCCTTCGATGATTTTCTTTCCACGGTCAATAATCAGCATCCGGTTAGCGATGAGTTCTATTTCATTCAGCAAATGTGAGGATACCAATATTGTTTTCTTATGATTCCTGCTCAGGCTAAGGATCAGATGACGCATATCGGCGATGCCCTGGGGGTCGAGGCCATTGGTTGGTTCATCCAATATTAGCAATCTGGGATTATGAATAAGGGCAATGGCAATCCCAAGTCTTTGTTTCATTCCCTGTGAAAAGGTCTTTACTTTACTGTGAGCCCTTCCTGCCAGGTCGACCACCTCCAATTGTTCCGTTAGTCTCGATTTGGGAATTTTTACTCCGCTGATACTTGCAAAAAGAGAGATATTTTCATAAGCTGTGAGGTATTTGTACAGATCAGGCCTTTCAATAATAGCACCAGTCTGGCGGAGGATTTGCTTGCGATGGGTCCGCAGATCCATTCCAAACACTTCAATATGTCCATGAGTGGGCTCAATTAAAGTCAACAGCATGCGGATAGTAGTAGACTTACCGGCACCATTCTGCCCAAGAAATCCGTATATATCGCCTTCCCTGACCGAAAATGAAAGATCATCAACGGCAATAACATCTTTAAAATGTTTGGTCAGACCAGTAACACGGATAATATCGGACATACTCATCTGCTGTAATTTACTGATCAAATCAGTACCAATAATTACAAAAAGTAAAGAAGAATAGTTGCCTTGGAATAGCAGGAAAAATCGACCCGGCTATTGCAAATGTAAAAGCTGTTTTCTATCTTTGGTAACCATCCTCTGATAATCCGTCCGTGTAAAAATTATCTTTTACACATTTTCCGAAACCTAAGATCGATACCCACCCCTTTAAGCTCAATTGTATATTCCTTTGAATAACCCTATTGATATATAGGAGTAATCGAAGATTTAATCCTGCCTATTCATCAATTGTGCTTAAATTAAATTATTAACTTCAGAAACTTAAAAAATGAAAAGGATCGTCAGGCAGATTTTATTGTTAATACCTGCAGTGGTATTGACTCTCTCAGGAACTTTTGCAAAAACAATCAATTCTTCAGATTTTTCTTCTTTCACTCACCTGGTTCCAGACACAACCCTGCTGAACAATTTAAACAGTGGTGCTTCTGCTATAGTTTTGCGCGGGAGCCTGGTAAATTTTAACGCAGCTTACGGAAAAAATTATTTTGATCTCAACTGGAATGCTGTTGCAGAACAGAATTGTGATCATTTCGAAATCGAGCGCAGCCTGGATGGTGAACGCTTTGAAAAAGTAGGCGAAGTAAAAAGAAATGAAGCTATTTCACCGGATGAAAATTATAATTTCAGGGATAATGTGAGGCCGACGGTT
Organism: Puia sp.; assembly: GCA_035499855.1. GTDB lineage: Bacteria > Bacteroidota > Bacteroidia > Chitinophagales > Chitinophagaceae > Puia. The sequence goes on from DATJXY010000037.1 coordinate 47,541, forward strand.
GCCAGAAATTATGATTTATATTATCGCCTGAAACAGGTTGATGCGAATGGTGATTTTACTTATTCAAAAGTTCTGATCGCGAGAATGTACAATACAAAAACGCTTGCAGCCCTGAGTGTAACTCCCGATCCGGTTTTGAATGACATCCTCGTAAATGTACAGCTGAAAATGCGTTCTTATATCGTTATAAAATTGACCGATGATAATGGCAATCTTCTGATCAAAAAGACCATGCGTGCAAGTGAAGAATTCAACACATATAAGTTGGATGATACCCACGAATTAAAGCCAGGCATGTATTCCCTCGAAGTGATTGTCAACAGCAACGAGAGGCTGCAAATGAAATTATTGAAGAGTTAATTGCATCTGAAAAGAGAGAACAGACCCGGAAGATGAACGAAATTTCTTTCGGGTTTATTATTTTTTAATATTTGCTTTGGACCTGATATCGACGCTTAGATACGAATGAAGGTTCTTCACATATTCTTCAAATGCCTTAATTCCCGCGGATGTAATTTTACAAATGGTTTGTGGGTAATTGTCCTTGAATTGCTTGATAACATCAATATATCCAGCCTCTTTCAATTTATTGATCTGGACGCTCAGATTACCTGCTGTGGCATTGGTTTTTTCTTTTAAAAAAGTAAACTCTGCTTCTTTCACGCTAATGAGAAGTGAAACAATGGCGAGCCGCAATTGTGAATGTAATATAGGGTCTAAATCTTTAAACATTTACCAAATTCCTTCTGTATTTATTTCTTAGCATATAACCGGGAATGATATAACTGACAAGGATACCCATTGCGCCCAGCAGTATATTCAAATCAAAATTTGCAAAGGCGGCGACCACTGCAAGTAGCCAACTGCCAACAGCTCCCCAGATAAGCGGACTAAATTTAAGCGCCTTCCCTGTAACGAAACTACCGATGGGATATAAAAGCATATAAAAAGAACTGCAATGCTCCCATCCTATCTGTGAAAATATAAATGATAGTCCCATATACGAAACAAAAATACCGATCCACAGGAAGTCGATCAGTTCTTCGACATAGGTTTTTACCTTCCTGTTTTTGTTTGAATTATATCCATAAAATACAGATACAATAATTCCAACAATCATCAATGACCAGGCTGCATAATGATAGGGCGAATTAAAAAACACTTTCAGGATATATTGAAAAACCGAAGCCGCAAATACCAGCCATCCCCATAACAAAAAATAAAAGCTGTTATCTGCCACAGAATTCTTTGCATTGTCGATCATCGATTGGATGAGCTGCAAACTTTGTTCGGGAGAAAATTTTTCGTCTTCCATATTAGTTTGTAATTACAGATTTATATTTTGCGCGTAAAAGATAACCCGGAATGATCCAGGCTATAACCATGGCCACTGAAAGCATCAGCATTTGATAATCATATGACAAAAAAGTAGTAAAGACGCATAATACCCAACACCCGATTCCTCCGTATTGCAAAGGTTTAAAGCGAAGAATTACGCCTGATAAAAAAACCGGCATGCCATATAATGCAAGGATAATAGGATAAATATGCCAGAAATAGTCTCCCAGCGTTAATCTCCCTATTAAATAGCCGATCAAAAAAGTGAGCACTGCAAATGTAATCCAGACATAGCCGAGAATGTGTCCAGTATAAGTATGCACTTTCTGGGTCCTGTATTTTCTCGAGAGATAAACAACCTGGTAAACAAGAGCGACAATCGATATGATCCAAACCCAGTAATGATAGGAATAGTGAAAGAAATGATACAATATAAATTCAGCGAGGCTACAGAAAAAAACCAGCCAGCCCCAAAAAAGATACAAATGACCGTCTTCATTGAAACTGTCTTTTGCCTTATTGATCATACTTTCGATCAATTGAAGATTCTGCTGCGGAGAAAAATCATTGTTTGCTTCCATGATTAAAAATTAAGAATTGCAGATATCATTGACATTTAGCAAGCATCATTTCCGCCTGGTCCTTTCCCCAATTTGGATATAGCGGCTTTGGGTTTTCTTTCTTGTATAATTCAACCGATTTCTCAAATAAAGGTTTTGCATTTGTTTTCCCTCCACCGAATGCTACCGGAGTATTGAAAACACTTTGGCCCTGCAGGTAATAGATCCTTGGATTATCCGGATCGAGCTGCGCTGCTTTCTGGAGGTATTGACTGGCCGTCTGGCCATAGGTTTGCCAGCGCGTTTGAGGATCTACCATCATTTGCTGTGTGGCAGCCATATTCCGGATCGTATATATCTCAGCGTTTTTTTCCAGCGCTTCTGCTTTATCGCACAATGCATTCACACGGGTGGAATTTACATCCTTATCCAATTTTGCATCACTCCAACCGCTAAGGATAAGTGAAAGTCCGGCATAATAATAAGGAAGCCATTGTGTTTTTTCTGCATCTCCGATGCGTTCAAAAGTATTTGCTACCGTTTGATAATCCTGCGTTGTTTTTGCAGAATCAAGCAGGGAAAGATTTGCCTTCATGGCAGACATGTATCTATCACTCTGTGCATTTGCTGTCAATGCACCACACAAAAGCGTCAAAAAAATAACCGATTTCATAATGATAATTTTAATGAATAGATAATTTATATGATTAATTTTCGAATAGACTACACCGTTATATTTCTCCGGGCAAACAGTTTAAAAGACAGTCCAAGTATGCACCCGTCAATCGTATATTGAATCATGCTTAACACAAGCCATTTCATAGATAAAGAAAATGGAATCAGATTGGAAGAAGCATAAGTATTTAATGCCATATTGCTGCCCATCCATAGTCCGATAAATAATCCATAGAGGGCTCCTTCACTCACTGTTTTCATCTTTTGCCATTTGGCATAGACCAGTGTCAGGAAGAAAGAACCGATTACGCTCGAAATAATAAAAAATAAAATCCTGCTACGGGCATCGGATTGCCAAACGGCTGTCATTGTGCGGTAATCTTCTGCCAAAATAATATGATGAATTAAATAACCAGATAAACTGTTTACCAGGTATACTGCCAACCATGTAATAAAAAATCGTTGTAGCATATACAATTTTTTTTGAGACAATACTATTGATCCATGTGCACCGGTCAGGCGGAAACCGTCAGACCGGATGGTTTATTACAAGTTATTATTGATCGCGTCCTGAGTTCTGTCAACACCCCAACTCAAAAAACAGCCAATAAAATAAAAACGGTCGGCCGGCAAACCAATTGGTTGTTTCACCTGGCCGCTAAAAGAATAACTATATCCGAACACAGGTGTGTACCCCAATACATTAGTCATGCTGGCAAAAAGTACAACAAAGGTCTTTGCATTCTTTTTGCCAAGACTGGGCACATATTCGGCACTAAAATTCAAACTGCTATAATCTTTTGTCTTTCCCTGATCGGCGATATAATATTTAGTATTGTTATTAATCATAAAATTGTAATAGGGCCGGCCTGTTGCAAAACTGTAGGTGACATTCACTCCGGCTTTTAAATCGGTAAAAAATCTTTTCATAACGATCGATGCTGTATGAGTTGCTGCATAATCGGGCATGAGCTGACCCGGATAATTCAGATATTGTCTTTTAGTATCAATGTATGAATAGCTAATCCAGTAATCGAAATTTTTGAATGTTTTTTTATCTCTCCAAAAAAAATCAATTCCTTTTGCATATCCGCCTCCGCCATTATCATAGGTGGCGTAAAAATAATTGTAGGGAATCGTTCTCACCAGGCTCTCATATTTTTTATAATAAGCTTCTACACGAAAAATCCTTTCTGTGGTCATCATCTGGTAATTGATGATATAATGTATGGCTTTGGTAAAACCAAGATTGGTCGTATAAGCCAATAATTGATTCTCTGGTTTTTGATAAAATATTCCGTAGGCCAGAGACACCTGTGCATGCCTGCTGGTCTTATATGCCAGGGAAATTCTCGGTGCGATATCAGATTTGCTGATGATGGATGAATGTTCAAAGCGTGCACCCAGCTTGGCAGCAAGATCATTCGTAACATAAATATCACTCTCAGCAAAAGCTGCATAGTAATTATCTATTAAGGTATGCAACGTATCATTATAAATAGCAGGATTATAAGCGTACCAATATTCACTACCAAAACGAATGGCGCTTAGACTTCCAATTCTTTTTTCGAACACTGCTTTTATCTGAGCAAGATCCTGCCGGTTGTTCAGTGTAAAATTTTTGTACTGCATCCAATACAATGAATCTGGAAATTGCCTGGGTTGATTGTTTGGGTCCTGGATTTCTTGTACGATATTATCCTTGTTGGTACTATAACTCGCGCCCAGATTCATCTTCCAACCATTGGATAAATATTCTTTCCAACTGAGATTATTATACCAGTTATGGTTGTTCAAACTGTATGCATCTTTCAGGTAAGCGCTATCGATATCCGGTCTTCGCAATCCAAGTGTGTTATAGCCAAAAGTGGTATAGTATTTAATCATGCCTCCGCTTTTCGTTTTGATTCTGAAATTCGCATCGCCTGAATGGAATTGTGGGATTGTAAAATAATCAGGCACTTGTTTTACCGCTGCGAAATACAGTCCAACATTTGCATAGTTATAAGTTATTCCCCAAGATGATTTTTTATCATTCGCCAATTGCTGCGTGCCTGCTCCGATCACCAGTGGCGATATATTTGCACTCACTTCCGATTTTTCCGGAAGGTCAATGGACTCAAGCAATAACACCGACGATAATGCCTGTCCGTATAAAGCTGAATAACCTCCTGTGCTGAATACTGTTCCTTTGAATAGAAATGGTAAAAAGCGACCTCGTTGCGCAATATCGGGCACACTTGTATAATAAGGATTATTGACTACTGTTCCATCAATATATTGCTTTGTTTCATAGCCAGCTCCTCCGCGGACAAACAATCCTTCCTGTTCACCCACCTGCTGTGTTCCGGGTAATGTTTTGAGTGCAGCAGTTATATCGGCATTTGATCCGGCCGTAGTCGCAATATCCAGTGAGCTTAGTATTGCTCCTCTTTTTGAATCGCCGGCTTCAAAAGATCCTGCTGTGATTGTGACCGCTCTCAATTCGCTCGGTTCTTCCTTCAAAGCAAAATCAATATTTAAACGGGCTCCGTGTAATTCGACAGGCATTTCCAAAAGCTTATATCCAACCGAAGTAACCAGTAATGTCTGATTTCCTTTTTCTGCTGTACTGAAACTATAAGACCCCGACGAATCAGATGTTGCACCATCATAAGTATTTTTCAATGCAATGCTGGCTCCCGCGACCGGACGACCCCTGGTGTCTTTTACTTTTCCGCTGATTACTGTTTGACCCATCAATGCAGAAGAAATAAAGATGAGAATTCCAAAAGTCAAAAATATCCTCACGTGTCTGTTTTATCTCAAAAATAAAGTAGTTTATAATATAAACCAAATTATTTTATTCTGATTTTTATAAGTATCCGAGCCGGATGAATGACAGAAATATTCGTATGCCCAAGATTGAATAAATATAAAACTGCTTAGTAGGGAGACTTCTAATTACGATATCCCAGCACAATTTATTCTCTCACTGATCTCATGGATATACATAGATTTTTTTATAAGTATATATGCAATCTGTGAGAAATATATAGTTACGAATGCAGGTTCCCGTCTGAAAAAATTGTAGCTATCAGTAAACGATCAACGGTCATCGAAAAAAAAGCCAGGCTTAGAAAAGCCCGGCCGTTGTTGATCGTACCCTTTAAAACTAAACTCTTATGAATTCGCTTTTATAAATTTTTGCACAGATGTTTTATCACCTGTAGCTGTTTTAATAATATAGATACCGGCAGGCAGGTCCGCGACATGGAATATTTCTGTTTGTCCTGCACTTCCATTGATCTTTTGCCTTACCAAAATGCCATTCGTGTTGTAAACATTATAGGCAACGGTTTTATTTTGCCATTCTGATGGTATAGTTATCCTCAATTCATTCATAACAGGGTTCGGGTATATCAGCATTGCTGTTTGTCCCTGATCATCTCCTAACCTGACCAATACAATTTTTGAGTAGCTATACTTCGCATCGAGGTCTACCATTTTCAGGCGGTAATAAATTAATCTCGTATTTATTTTACTGATATTATCAGTAAAGCTGTAGTTCTTTTTGATAGAACCGTTTTCATCAGTAAATACAATCGCAGCGTCATCGAATGAAACACCATCCATACTTCTTTCAATAGTGAAATGGCTGGTATTGGTTTCCATGGCTGTTGTCCAGTTAAGCAGCACATTATTATTTTGCAACTGAGCAGTGAACGCTACCAGGCTCACAGGAAGCTCATGTACAACCGGAACATTATAAGTAAATGTTTTGAACCATAATGAATTCATTCTGTCTGCCACACTGCTGCCGGTAGTTCCTGTTTTAGCCCCGATTCTGATAATAAAACTGTTGGCATTGGTATAATAATTTGTTACCATCACGTCAGTCGCAGTAGGAGTAATGTTTTTGTAATTTTTTGTCGGTCCGTCAAATTCCTTACCGGCAGATGATGCATCAGAAATACATCCGGTAATGGAACAGGGTTGTATATCGGTATTCTGTTCTAATGTATAATTGAGTTGCTTATAGAAAGAAAGGTATTCGTGTAGATTTTGTCCGTCACCATCAACATCTAATGCTGTTACATAAAATGCGTTCACAAGAGTGGGAGAATAGTCGTTATGCTGCACAAAAGAAACCTGGAATTCCATCCACCAATTCATATTGGCAGGAGCATTTCCACTATTATAGGCTACTCGAGGCTGCCATGCATTGTCATAACCTGTTCCATTCACCGGATCCTGATCAGGACCTAACAGATCGATGCTCGACAAACTGACATTATTGCTGCTGCGACCATTGATAGTAACGACTGCATCAATGCCGGTAGTTACATTTTGAAAAACATAAACTGCTCCATCGGCTCCGGCTGGTTGAGTTCCGGGGCCGGTTTTTAATTGAGCATTCATAAATACGAGTTCGGGAACCAATTCTTGTGAATATGAAAAGAAAAAACAGAGAAGAAAAACAACAACTAAACATCCATATCTGGCTGTTGTCAATAAGTTTTTTATATAGTGGCCTGGGTACAGCTCTTTCATGACGTAATTTTTACAGGGTAAGGGTGAGGTGCTCTAGTAACCCATAGTTATTGGAGAAATGCCAAGCCTTCGAGGGAAATTGGAATACTATAAAAAAAAGCCTTGATTTAGCTATAGAGGAAGATTGGAAAACGGACTTAAGTAGGAAATTGGGTACGTTGAAGATTGTGATACAAAGATTGTAAGCGTTTTCGAATAATGCAAGCGTTTCAAAAAATATTTTTCAGCAAAAAAGAAAAATCCACACATCATCATGCGTGGATTCTTACTTAAATATTACCCGAATTTTTTGTCCCAAAAATGGAAACAAAAAATGATCTGAGTTTGAATGACTTATTTGTATTGGGCTACGAGATCCTTTGCCAACGCAGACATTTTTTTGATTCCCTCGTCCGGCAAATTTCCCTTCTTAAATTCAGCCATCACATCAGGAAGTTTATTTTCCATCTCCATCAGGAAATGTTCTTCAAATGCTTTTACATTTCTAACTGAAACATCACGTAATAAACCCTGAGTTCCGAGATAAATAATAGCGACCTGTTTGTCTACTGAGAATGGAGAATACTGAGGCTGTTTTAAAATCTCAACATTGCGTGCACCTTTGTCGAGTACCAGTTTTGTGGCAGCATCCAGGTCCCCGCCGAATTTTGAAAAAGCTTCCATTTCACGATACAATGCCTGATCCAATTTGAGTGTACCCGCAACTTTTTTCATTGATTTGATCTGTGCATTACCACCCACACGGCTAACCGAAATACCAACATTGATGGCCGGACGAATACCCGCATTGAACAAATTATTTTCGAGGAAGATCTGTCCATCAGTAATTGAAATCACATTGGTGGGAATATATGCAGACACATCTCCTGCCTGTGTTTCAATGATCGGAAGTGCAGTTAAAGAACCTCCTCCTTTTACCTTGTTCTTAAGTGAATCGGGAAGATCATTCATTTTTTTTGCAACTTCATCATCGCTGATGATTTTTGCTGCTCTTTCGAGCAAACGGCTGTGCAGGTAAAATACATCACCAGGATAAGCTTCACGACCAGGAGGGCGACGAAGCAATAATGAAACCTCTCTGTATGCAACCGCCTGTTTGGAAAGATCATCATAAATAATTAAAGCCGGTCTTCCGGTATCGCGAAAGAATTCTCCGATAGCTGCGCCGGCAAAAGGAGCATAGAACTGAAGCGGTGCGGGATCGGATGCAGAAGCGGCGACGATAACAGTATAACTTAATGCATCATTGTCTGCCAGCGTTTTCATGACACCTGCAATTGTAGAAGCTTTCTGACCGATCGCGACATAAATGCAATAAACGGGTTTGCCTGCTTTATAAAATTCTTTTTGATTAATAATGGTGTCGACTGCAATTGCAGTTTTCCCGGTCTGCCGATCACCAATGATCAATTCGCGCTGACCGCGTCCGATGGGAATCATCGCATCGATGGCTTTGATACCCGTTTGCAATGGTTCTTTAACGGGCTCACGGAAAATAACACCGGGAGCTTTGCGTTCGAGCGGCATTACATATTTCTCTCCACCAATGGGTCCTTTGCCGTCGATAGGATGACCCAATGTATCCACCACTCTTCCCAACATTCCTTCACCCACATTGATGGAAGCGATCTTACCTGTACGCCTAACCGTAGCACCTTCTTTGATATTACCGTTTTCTCCCATCAAAACAACACCCACATTATCTTCTTCCAGATTGAGAGTAATAGCAGTAACTCCATTTTCGAATTCAACCAGTTCGCCACTGCTTACATTGTTCAATCCATATACGCGGGCAATTCCGTCTCCCACTTGTAAAACAGTACCTACTTCTTCCAGTTCGGCGGAAACTTTATAATTCGTTAGTTGCTGGCGCAATATCGCTGATATCTCTTCAGGTTTAATTTCCGACATAGATTATTTATTTATTCCCGTCCCTAAAGGGGATTTTAATAATTCCGCATGAGTTATTGTTTATAAACCCTTTTAGGGGATGGGTTTGCCTTACCTTATCTTATTTTATAAATATAGTCGTTACTTTCAAATAACTTTTTTGCAGTATTCAGATCATAAGCAATGCTTTCATCCACCAGCTTATCCTCCACTTCCAGAATAAAACCACCGATAATACTTTCTTTCACTTCTGTAATAAGTTCGATCTGCTTCATAGCACTATTGGATTTGATCTTATTTACGATCGTTTTTTTCAATTCTTCGCTCACCGGCACCGCCGTAGTTAGTTTCACTGTATAAATACCTTTGTATGCTTTATACTGGGAAATAAAAGCTGTTATGATTTCCGGCAAAAATTCTTCCCTTCTTTTTTTCGCCAGAAATTTGCCAAATAAAGAAGTAATCGGCTCTACCTTTTGCTTTGTTACGGCAGCTACAATTTTTTCTTTTTGTTCTGTTGTAATTACAGGACTTTTCAACAAGCTTACAAAATCCCGGTTTTGGCAAATGCCTTTCATGAACAACATATCCTTATAAACTGCATCCAGATTGCCTTGTTCAACCGCAAGGTCCAACAACGATTTTGCATATCTTGCTGCCAAACGTGGATTGAGCATATATTTTAATTTGCGAATTTGCAGGTATGAAAATGTGCAGATGAAATATCAGCTTTTATCATTTTACACATATATTGTCTGCAATATTATTATCAATTCAATTTTGCTTCTTCCGTCAACTGTTTAATGAATTTTTCCTGTTCTTTTTTATCCGACAATTCCCGACGCAATATTTGCTCGCATACAGAAATCACTAAATTACCAATCTGGTTTTTTACATCAATCAGCGCAGCCAGTTTCTGTTGTTCAATAGTAGCTGCTGCATCGGTAATGATCTTATTCGCCTCCTGTTTCGCCTGGTTCTTTGCCTCATTAATAAGTTTATCCCTGGTATCTCTCGCTTCCTTTAATAATTGAGCTCTTTCTTCACGTGCTTTGGCAAGCAATGCTTCATTTTCACTTTTTAGCTGGGCCATTTCTGCCTTTACTCTCTCAGCAGTTGCCAGCGAATCTGCAATATTTTTTTCTCTTTGGCTTAAAGAATTCAGGATTGGCTTCCATGCAAATTTCTTCAGAATGAAAAAGACAATGAGGAAGGCAACGGTCGTCCAAATCAATAAACCAAAAGCGGGAGTCAGCAATTGCATATACCAATTTTTTAGAATTTCGGAATTAACTGCATCCGCCGCCCTGTGCATTGGATGCAGTAATGTTTTTTGCCAGGTTATTTAAGAACCATGGCAAGGAAACCAACGATGATTCCGAACAATGCGACACCTTCAATCAGTGCTGCAGTCAGGATCATGTTAGCCCGGATGTCGTTAACTGCTTCCGGTTGACGTGCGATAGATTCAACAGCCCCTTTCCCAATCTGGCCGATTCCAATACCAGCTCCGATTGCTGCGAGACCTGCACCGATCGCTCCGCCTGCATTAGCAGTACCATCCAACAAAATAACATTTAATAAATCCATAATGGTGTTTAATTTATATTGGTTTAAAATGCACTATCAAACGGCCAAATTTGTTTCATCATGATGATAGGGTTCTTCTATGGCCATACTAATAAACACTGCTGTTAACATGGTAAAGATATAGGCCTGCAGAAAGGCAACCAGCAATTCGATCAGATATATGAATACCGTAAATCCAATCGATACTGGTGAGACGCCCCATCCAACGGCTGGGCTAAGATTTCCAAAAATAAATATCAGGGAAATCAGACATATCATGATAATATGTCCAGCGACCATATTAGCAAAAAGACGAATAATGAGCGCGAATGGCTTGATGAAAATTCCAAGAAAATCGACGAGTACCAAAATGGGTTTAACAAAAACAGGCACCCCGGGAGGATTAAATATATGTCCCCAAAAATGACTGTTTGCATTAAGTACAATCACCAGAAAGGCAATTACTCCTAATACACCGGTAACTGCAATATTACCCGTAACAGTCGCTGACCCAGGCATGAGGCCGATGGTATTATTAATAAGAATAAAGAAAAAAACCGTGAGAAGATAGGGCATATATTTATCTGCCTTATCGCCCAAATTGGATTTTGCGACATCATCTCTAATAAAAGTTATCAGCGGCTCGACTGCATTTTGCCAGCCGGTTGGCGCGGTCGAAACCCCTTCACCCTTCTGATATTTTTTAGCGATGCTTACCATGAGAAAGGTTAGAATCGCTAATGCAAGCAGCATCTGAGCCACATTCCTTGTAAGAGAGAGATCATATACTTTGACTCCCGGATCTACAGGGGCAATCTTTCCTTCTACCAGTTTATAACCACCAACTTCTTGCTCCCCGTGGTGAAAAGCTGAAGACATAAAAACTGACCATCCTTTTTGTGGGGAATATAAGATGACCGGCAGTGGAAGAGTTACATGATGAGTTCTCCCATCCGAACCCTGGTAAGATAAAAAATGAAACTCGTGTCCATCCAGAATATGACCAAAAATCACTTCATTCGCATCAAAAGCCCCTTTTTGCTCAACAGGTTTTTTTTCCTGATCGTCTTTAGCCGAACAAATATTAGAAAAAAGAATGATACATAGGCTGAAACCCGCTACCAACAATGATTTTAAGCTTTTGGAGAACATACCTATCCTGAAATTTGCCGCAAAGATAAGGAGGGGAAAATAAAAAATATCAAATCTTAAATCTTAAATATAAAAAAGTTATTTAGCTAATCTACCTTACTGTTTCTCAAGGAGTTTTTCCCGCTATTCTGGAATAATTTCGGGAGGGTTTGCAGGTTGTTTTTCACCGAACTGCATGTCGTGAAGTTTAGTATACAAACCGCCTTTTTCAAGGAGTTCTTCATGTGTTCCCATTTCTTTAATTTCTCCCTTGTCCAACACCATAATGCTATCGGCTTTGCGGATTGTAGAGAGCCGGTGAGCGATAACAATAGAAGTACGTCCGGTGATCAATTTATCAATTGCATGTTGAATCAGCAGTTCAGATTCAGTGTCGACCGAAGAAGTGGCTTCGTCCAGAATGAGAATGGAAGGGTCATATAATAAAGCACGAATAAAAGAAAGTAATTGCCTTTGTCCAAGCGATAAACTGCTTCCTCTTTCCATCACATTATAATTATATCCGCCCGGCAGCTGCATGATAAAATCATGCATGCCGATGAGTTTGGCGGCTTCGACCACTTTTTCTATCGGGATATCCCGGTTTCGCAATGTAATATTATCGAGCACTGATCCTGAAAAAAGAAATACATCCTGCAAAACGACTCCAATACCTGCTCTCAAAGCATTCAGCCTGTATTCCTCAATCTTCACATCATCAATTTTTATTTCTCCGCGCTGGATATGATATAACCTGTTTAGTAAACTGATAATAGAAGTCTTGCCACTACCCGTATGCCCGACAATTGCCAGGGTGCTGCCTGCCGGAATATGGAATGATATATTCTTTAGAACATAACGTTCATCCACATACGCAAAGTAAACATGACTGAACTCAATTTGCCCTTTCATCCTGGAGGGCATATAAGTGCCTTCATTTTTTACTGAATCGGCATTATCCAGGACTCTGAATATTCTTTCACTGGCGACCATTCCCATTTGCAAAACATTGAATTTATCGGCAATCACTCGCAGTGGACGGAACAATAAATTCAGGAATAAGAAAAAGGACATGATCTTGCCTGCAATATTCGCAGCCTGGTTGGCCGGAAGATGCAAAACCTGGCTTGAAGCCCACCAGACAAGCAGACCAGTTGATACAGCAAGAACAATTTCAACCAGTGGAAAAAAAACAGAATAAGCGAAGATCGCACGGATATTGGCATTCCGATGTTCCCGGTTAATTTTTTTAAATTTAGAAAACTCTCTCTCTTCGGCTGAAAAAGCCTGAACGATCTGCATACCGGTAATATGCTCCTGTACAAAAGCATTTAAGGCGGCAACGGCGTTGCGCACGCGTATAAAAGATTTATTGACGCTTTCTTTAAAAAAATAAGTAGCCAGAATCAGAATAGGAAATGGAGCCAGTGAAACCAGGGACAATCGCCAGTCAACAATAAACATCGTCACCAAAACTGATACGATGGAAAGCAGGTCGGCGATAATCGGAATCAACCCATCCGAAAAAATATCATTGATGGCTTCAATATCATTGATAGTGCGGGTAGTTAAAGTGCCGATCGGCGTCTTATCATATTGAGAAAGATTATATCCCAGTATATGTTCGTACACTTTCACCCGGAGATCTTTTACAACAGTCTGACCCAGCCAGGCTGTAATAAATGAAAAATAAAACCTGAAAACCGTTTCCAGTAATAACAAGGCAATCTGAACAATAGTAATGTATACAACCATTTCGATCAGCCTGTGCTGTATATAACGGTTAACAGTAACCTGAATCAGCAGGGGTCTTAAAGGAGAAATGATTGCCAGGAGAATGGATAAAGTAATGGAGATGTATATGCGATTTTTGTAAGGAGACGCATATTGAAAAACTCTTTTTAATAAACTGAAATCAAAAATTTTTTTCTTTTTTACTTCATCCGGCATAGGCAGACAAAGATACTAACAGTTTCGGGTTTGTGATTTTTGTTTGATGGCTGGACTGACTGATGGTTAGATGGTTATTGCCTCGATCATTGATAAAATTAGAAAAGTGAAACGTCAATTGTTTGTTTTAGATAATTAATTTGCCTTTCACATTTCACAATACTATCACTCCTCTTCGCCCATTGACCTGCGGTATGCCTTAATGAAGATAGCGCCGAGATTTTTATATGGAGGAATATAATCATCAAATTTTTCTTTTGCGACGGGGTCTTTCTGAAATTTATCGTTGAGTTCTTTCCAAATCGAAAGCCAGTCAATATTTTTTCCTTCCAATAAATCATTATCAATAGCCTGCAAAATAGGTTCATTTACCGTTCTGGTTCCAACCTGTTTGGATGATATAATATGTGCATCATTACTGATCGTGAGTACATCGCTGAGATTATTGTATCCGCCGCAGGATCCAAGAATGACGATCTTTGCAGAAGTTTCAATTTGTTTAAGTGTATAACGAACGTGATAACTATGTCCACGATGAATATAAATCGTTGGCCTGAGTTTATTATCATATAAATAATCATCCAGGTGATGCTGTGCCTTATCATCAGGATCATCTTCACCATACAATGGTTTATTTGCAAATATCCAAATCGGTTTTCCTTTTACGGATGTAATCGTTACCCATTCTTTGGTTGGATTTTCCGTGATCTTCCATTCGGGCTTGTGTTGAAATAAAGCCAAGAAATCTGCAAAGGAATGCTGCCCATCTTTATCCAGGTCCCCATAAAAAAATACCTGCTGAATTATTCTTCCGCTATCATCCGCCAAAGAATCATAGCTTATACTGTACACAGGGGAAATTCCCAGCTTAGCTGAAAGATCAATTTTATTGCTGGTATCTGCAGATTCAAAAAGTGTTTCAAGCAAATTATAAATGATCGTTCCTTTCTTATTGTTGAGGACGAGATTTCTTTTGTAATTCCATTTTACTTCATTTAATACAAACTGAGCAAGATCCGGATTCTTTTCGAAAATGCTGCTGTAAGAATCTGCCACATCCACGGCCTCTTCTTCGTTTGCCCTTTCAAGTCCGATAATGAATGCCTTCATAATAGTACTGGCATTGTCCTTATCCATTGTGCCCAAAAAATGATCGAGTTTGTTATATGCTGCAGCCATTTTGATGAACTTGCGGAAATAGTCGCCATGCAGTCGCATAATAAGGCTATCTCCCCGGGGAAATTTCATTCGCTGAAAGATTCTTTCATATACCCCGAGGTAACTGGATGTATAAATTTCATCTTCACTTAGTACAATCAGGTAATACAATTCTTCTGGCGTCAGGGGATCCAGGATTTTAAATCGAATAGATGCAGGCTTATCATGCAGCGCATTAATCTCACGAACAAAAACATCTTTCCCTTTATTTTCCAGCATTTTCGTCAGTGCTTCCATTTCAAGAGCTGTATCACTAACGGGAGGCAACATACGCCCGGAATAATCCATCCGGGTCCTTACCAGCAGACGATAATATGCGAGGTTATTATCTTTTACTTTATTAATATCTCCAAAAGTCATTTTACCCCGAACCAGGTTATCCAGGAAAGGAAGATAAAGTTGTCCGCTCTTACTGGCAGCCAATCGGCCCACCGTACTAATCATCGAATCCCTGCTGTTGCGAATGCGTGTCGCTAAAGGAGTACGTGCTGAGGCATAATCATATAATTTTCGCATATCCCGATGCCCGGCAACAATCACCAGGCTGTCAGCGAAAGGAAGGTCTGGGTTTGCAGTCAGTATATTAAAAATTTCTTCCGGATGGAGCTCGGCATATTTACGAATCAGTAAAATACGCGAAGGTTTTACACCAATATTTTCTGAAGGAAGCAAAAAACAATCTACCAGTATTCTTCCGATCCCATAGGAGTTTTCAGCAATTACCGGCTCGATGCTCTTATTGATCCTGTCGAGTTGCATTGCTTTTGTAAAAGCATCAACCAATGCCGGGGCCATGGAAGCGGGGAAATCCTTTTTCTTATAATTATTATTGTATCCCCTGATCATAGATTCAAGCGAACGCAGATATTTGATCTTAGCCTGTCCGCCAAGCACTGAATCCAATTCTATTTTTTCCTGAAGTCCATCAACCTGCCTGATCATGGCATCTGCTATTTCCAGGTTGATATTTTCATCTTTTGACAAACGAAGACTATCGTCTGCCTTGCCATCGAGCGCAAGTAATCGTTTCTGTTCTTTATCGATATTATCGTGCCATAACATCCGGTCCTGCTGCACTTTGAAAGGGTAAGAAGAGGGTTGCGTTCGGGCATGGATACCAATAATAAGCAGGAAAACAAGGAATACAAACCTTTGGTTATGTTTCATAAGATGCTTTTCGCGTCTAGATATCTGCAAAAATACGACCAATTCGGCGGAGTAATATATAAAATGGAGTTTACGGGATGTGATCATGTTAAAGGTTTGAAACAGATGAATATGCATAAACTGGATCAACGGGAGAACCTCCGGGGTATCGCGGAACCCCGGAGGTTTATTTGAAATTCTGTGAACATATCCATCCTTTTTACATTATTTCTATATTAAAAAATTGTAAACTTGGAACCAGCAAAGTTGCGCTGAGTTTATTTCTATTAGGTTTGCGTAAATTTTTTGTTAATGGAACCTAAAGGCAAAAAGATATTAATAGCCGACGATGAACCGGATATATTGGAAGTAATTCAGTATAATCTCGTTAAAGAAGGTTATGAAGTTGCAACCGCCCGGGACGGTGATGATGCCTTGTCCAAAGCCAGGACATCCCACCCTGATCTTATTATCCTCGATATCATGATGCCTAAAAAAACAGGAGTTGAGGTCTGCGAAATTTTAAGAACCCAACCTAATTTTAAAGATACACTTATCCTCTTCCTGACCGCATTGAATGATGAGAATTTTCATATTAAGGGATTGGAGACTGGCGCTGATGATTACGTGAACAAACCAGTCAGCCCAAAGGTTTTAATAAGCAGGGTGAATGCATTGTTTCGTCGTATTCACAAAGAACCTGCGGATAAGGTATTGAAAATAGAGTCTCTTACAATTGATCCTGATAAATTTGAAGTAATTGTGGATGGGAAAAAAGTGACCTTGGCAAAAAAAGAATTTGAATTATTGTATTTATTAGCTTCCAGACCGGGCAGGGTTTTTCTACGCAACGAAATTTTAAATCAGGTTTGGGGAAATGATGTGATTGTCGGCGACAGAACCATTGACGTTCATATCCGTAAAATCCGTCAAAAGCTTGGACTGGATTGTATCAGAACAGTAAAAGGAGTAGGATATAAATTTGATTTGTAAATTAGACAACGGACCTTGGTCTATTGTCCATAGTCTATGGTCTGTTCTAAACCATGCTTTCAACAAAAAACTTATCCCCCCGTCAATTATCGGCCTTTACGGCCATTGTAATTGCCACTCCTATTTCACTGGGTATTTACCTGCTGACAGTTAACTGGAAATTAGGATTGGGATCTTTCATTGCAATTTTCGCAGGAAGTTATGGATTGATGTTTTTTACATTGGAGAAATTCATCTATCGCAAAATCAAACTGATTTATAAATTCATTCACCAGACAAAAGCTACTAAAAAAGAAGAAGTCTACTTTAAATATATACTCCCCAGAAAAAGTATTGACGAAGTGAGGGAAGATGTACAAAAATGGGGAGAGAAGCAAAATGAAGAAATTGAATTGCTCAAGAAAAATGAGGCTTACAGAAAAGAATTTCTGCAAAACCTGGCACACGAATTCAAGACTCCCATTTTTGCAATCCAGGGATATGTGGACACACTTCTCAATGGCGCGATGGATGATGTTGCTGTAAGAAAAAAATTTTTAGAAAATGCGGGTAAAAATGTAGATCGACTCGTCAACCTGGTGAATGACCTGGATGAAATTTCAAAACTCGAAAGAGGCGAACAATTATTATACAAACAAAATTTTGTGATCCAGGATTTGATCAGGGAAGTATTTGAATCATTGTCGATCACCATGCACGAAAAAGGAGTAAAAACAGCGATAAAGAAAGGATGCGAGTCTCCCATCTACGTTTTTGCAGATAAAGAAAAAATCAGGATGGTATTGATCAACCTCGTTGAAAATGCCGGAAAATATGGAAAGCCCAGCGGAAGTATTATCGCCAGTATTTATAAAACAGATGAGAAACATGTATTGATTGAAATCAGTGATGATGGAATCGGAATTGAAGAAGAGCACCTGATGAGAATTTTTGAAAGATTCTACAGGACAGATGCTGCTAGAAGCCGGGATAAAGGGGGAAGCGGACTTGGATTAGCTATCTGCAAACATATCATTGAAGCACACGGACAATCCATCCACGTGCGAAGCACTCCGGATGTAGGAACCTCAGTTGGGTTTACTTTGGATTCAAAGAGAGATTAGAATTGTAACATTTTTTATTTCGAATTCTCCAATACTCCATCTCTTCCAATATTTCCCAGGTAATCATGCATCCTGTAAATAATAAAATTTCGAACAGGAACACCCGAGCGTTTTTGGACAAGCACGAGACTATCTTCAACATGACCAAAATGTGTTCTTAACTGAGCCTGTGGTGGACCGTAATAGTTGGATGGGTATATAAAATAAGCATCGCTTCCCGGCTCTATTGGAGGCCGTTTCTGGTTTAGCCATGCATAATGATGAATATCTCTCAGTTTCCCGATTGCCATCATTTTCATTCCGAGTGGACGCGCCAGATAATAATCCAGGTGAGCCGCCGGAAACCAATCATCAGAAACGATAAATGCATGGGGTTTCATTCTTCCATTGCTGATATCTGATTGATATAAGGAATCAAATTCTGTGGAGAATTTCTCCCAGCCATTCATATCCAGCATCACATCTCCTTTCCCCAGGATTCTTTCTTCTTTGCTTCCCAATTGGACAGGCAGGGATCTGATTGCTGGAATACCGGCGAGAACTATAACTAAAAATAATATAACAGCAATGCGTATCCCCTGAGGAATTTTTGATGAACCGGGATTCAGGGATGAAAAATAAGCTGCGGTCAATAAAAGAATACTTACGTACGCCGGCCCCGACCAATGCGGCAGAGTTTCATTGAAAAGCGACATTATCAAAAGAACAATAATGAGCGGCAAGCCAAGCAAAAGATAAAGACGGATATATATTACCGGTATGCCCGTCCTTTTTCGTACAATAGCTATAAATGTGATGATATATAGGATATAATTTACCGGGTTATTATAAAATATGGAGCCAAAAATCTGCTGTAGAAAACTATCTGTATCGATATGTTTCCCCCAAAAACCGACCCGGCCATTATGAAATGAATAGGTAATAAAATGATTCTGCAGGTTCCAGAAAAAAATTGGAGATATAATAATAAGAGTTAAAAGGATGGAGAGATACAGATAGGGTGATCTCAAAAGTTTTTTATGGAAGAACAAAACATAAAGACCAAAACCAAACCATAAAAAAATTCCATGAACCTTACTCATGATGCATAAACCAATGACGATTCCAAGAAATATTAAAAGCAGGTTTTGTTTTTTAAGAGAGTGATTTTCTTCAATAATCTCTGTCATCAGGTAAATAGCAAGAACCCAGAATAATACTTGTGGTGAATCTGGTAAGATGAATGTTCCCGCTATAATGCTGCAATAAAAAGAGGAACTGTAGAGCAATGCGGCGTACCATCCCGTTTTTTCGTCTTTTATTTTGTTTCCCAGTAAATAGATCAGCCAGGTATTTGCGGCAGCACAAAGTATTGGTCCCAGGCGGACGAAAAATTCATTTTGTAAATGAAAATTCAATGTTGTGAGCCGGATAAGCAGTGCAATTATAGGAGGATGGTCAAAATAATTCCACTGTAAGTGAATAGCGTAAGTCCAATAATACACTTCATCGTTTCCAAATTCAAGAAAAAGAGCAATGCTGCAACGAGTGACCGTGGAGAGAAGAATCAACAGTAAAACCTGCTTGCGAAAATTCATTTCTTAAATAGACTATTGATCAGGAAGATGCCTATCATGCAAATGTACCCGAAACTTCTTCTACTAAGGAAACAAAATTATTTCAGGAAAGAAATGATTTCAATTTTGCGATTTTTCAATAATAACTGCCGCCTTCTGTTTTTCCATTTTTCTTTTGATCCTCCATTCTGCAATCCGCGTATTAAAAAAAGAATAAACAAAAATAGAAACAGAAACACCGATAAAAGATCCGGCCAGCACATCGTTCAGGAAATGTTGTGAAAGATAAATCCTTGAGAAGGCAACAAGGATAGCCGCTATCAAATATAAAAAACTCAGTTTTTTACTTTTTGTAAATAGTGCCAATATCGTCACCAACGCAAAAATAGAAGCAGTATGGCCTGAAGGGAAACTGCTGCTGCCAGTGAGAGTAATTCCCTGGATCAAATAAATATGCTGGTGCCCGACAAAAAATTCTTTTGGCCTGGGACTGAAAACTAAATTTTTAACGACCTGTGAAAGTAATCCGGAAATGACATAAGCAGCAAGCACCTGCCAGGCAATATTGAAACGCCGGGTTGCCAGCAGAACAAGAACGATAACAATTGAAAAGATCCCATCACCCAGATTAGTGTAAGTAATAAAAAAAATATCAAGTGGCCGGTTATGATATGCATTGAGGAAAAGGAAACTACCCGCCTTTGACATAAATAACAACAAAGTAAGGGCAGCAACTAGAAACAGGATATACCCCCGGAAATAAAAGCGGTTCAATGAGTATACACTTCTGATTTCATTCATAAGCTAAAGGTTAGCAAACAATTTTTTTGCAAAGAAAGCAAATATTTTATATAGCTGTTGTTAACGGGCCAGCGGTAACAATCCAATAACGTGGACTTAGGCTAATTATTGAGAAAAATCCCCATCTGTCAGGTTAAATGCTGGCAATCAAATCTTCTGTAAGTCCAAACGACAATGTCATGCCGGCGCCTCCTACTCCATTAATAATGTATACGTATGGTTCAGGAGAATAAAATAAATTCGTTTCACCGTCTGTCAGTTTGGGATAAATTCCACTCCAGGTTTCTGTTACTGACCATTCTTTGAAGCTGGCAAATTTTCTGAGATAAGATAAAATCATCTGATTGATGAATGACTTATCAAAAGGATCATGCGTTTGTCCATATTCGTGTGAATCACCAATTGTCAATTCCCCTTTTCCATTTTGAGAGACCATTACATGAATTCCCCATTCCAGGTATTCATTCATTTCTTCCTGATAGCGTCTTTTTAACCGTGGCAATGACGGAGCAACTTTAAAACTATTATAATGGATCAGGGATAATCCTCCGCATAATGCAGGCCCGATGCGCCAGTTATCCGGCTGGGCAATAAGACGCATCATCTGCAATTTGCATTTCGTGAAGGGAAACCCGCTAAACTGCTCTGGGTACAGCGTTTCAAAATCGGCGCCTCCGCAAATAAAAATCAGGTCGGCTTCGTATTCTTCTTCATTACCGATATATACTGTTTGATTGGAAACATAGGTTACGCATTTGCCCCAATGAAATGTGACATTCCATTTTTCTGATAAATAACAAGGCAATGCAGCGATGGCATCACGCGGATCAATGATCAACTCTTCGCTGCTGTACAATCCTCCCAATAAATTCTCCTGCTTTACCGCGTCTGACTTCTCGGCAATCTCCATTTTGTTTAATAGCTGAACATCTCTTCCTTCTTTTTTAAATATTGTATACAATTCCTGCAGAATATCATATTCGTCCTGCTCGTAAGCAAGGTGCATGCTTCCTACGGGATCATACCAGATATCAGATTCATCGGCTATTTTTTTCCAGATATGTCTGCTGCGGATGGCTCTCTCATACAAAGAACCGGCAGGCTGACCGATCGGCCATATCATTCCGAAATTTCGAATAGATGCTCCCACAGCTTTTTGTGTACGATCAAAAACGCGGACAGAAAATCCTTTTAAGGACAATGCACGCGCCGTCGCCAATCCTACAATGCCTGCGCCAACAACAATAGCGGATCTCTTATCCATGAGCCATGGTTTTTTTGTACCGTTTCGAAAAATAACCCAGGGAAATAAAAGTGCCGATAATACCGGCTACTGATAAAATAATGACGCTTTGAGAGTAAAAAACCGTCCATTGCAATTTTACATGCAGTATTTCTTTTGTTATCAGAACACACACGCTTGCGAGGTACCCAAATGAGTCCGCAACATAAATGAGGAAGCCGACATTACCTGGATACTTAAAAGCAGCAAGCAGCCGCTCAAAAAAAATACAATTAAAAGGAATATAGGTCATATATAAACCCAAACCCACCATGGTCATCCACCAGAAAGGAGGAAGCATATGCTGAACAAAAAGTAAAGTGCTGACTCCGCAGATCACAAATCCAAGCAAAATAAAATAATGGGAGTACACCAATGCTTTGAAATTATTCTTCACAAGGATCATACTTCCAATAATTGCCAGTATGATAATCGTTATTGGAGTTTCCGTTTTGGTAAACAATGATGGCTGGTTCACATATCCCATTTCCTTCCACATATCGGCAATGAAATTGTCACGGATATCACGGAAAAGGGTTGAGAAAACATAAATGGTAACTGCAGTCACGAGCCCTCCGAAAAATACTTTAACAAATTTCTTCCTTTCTTCTTTCGTCATAGGCACACGATTACTTCTCAGTGCAATATCTTCTTCAGCCGGCGGTGGGATTTTTTCCAGTAAAAAAATAAAGACCAGCAAAGGAATTGCAAATGCAAGTCCAGTCGCAAAAGGCACCCATAATTCATTTAAACTAAAATTGATCCGCAGAGATTCTGCAACGGATTTTACAAATCCAGAAGAAAAAATAAAACTTACAGACAAGGCAGCACCGATAAAATCTGTCATCCTCCTTCCTTCTACATATGAAAATACAATACCCCAGATCATTCCCAACGGAAACCCGTTGATGAACATGAACACAATATTATATGGAGCCGGGATGATGGCAAATAAGAATAATGCCAGCCAGGATATTCCTGTCAAAAAAATAATCAACTTCCCCCGCCCGATTTTTTTTAGTTCAGCTATAAACCGGATCCCATAAAATTTACTACAAGCATAACCGAGAACCTGGCTCACCACCAGCCAGGTTTTATAACTGATGCCCGCATAACTGATTCCTTCAAACGTACAAACTGTAAATCCTTTCCGGAATCCATATACGGTTGCGTAAGTCAGAAATGTGATGATTGCTGCGTAAAGAGCTACCACCATCTGGTTTCGGGTATATGTAGTTGTAATTGTTTTGCTCACATTACAGATTCAATGATGTTGGGTAATTCTGATAAACTATCGATGATATGATCAGGGTGATATTCTTCCAGTCTTCTTCGGTTATACGCTCCCGTTGTAACACTTACCACAAG
Organism: Puia sp.; assembly: GCA_035499855.1. GTDB lineage: Bacteria > Bacteroidota > Bacteroidia > Chitinophagales > Chitinophagaceae > Puia. The sequence continues at coordinate 70,654 of DATJXY010000037.1, forward strand.
ACCGCATCCCGCATGCCTTCCTTCTTCCACATCCACTTCTGTGTCGCCTACTTTTGCAACAGAAGATGGATTTTTTATATCAAGTTTTTTCATAATGGCCCGGATCATGTCAGGGTTCGGGCGCCCCTGGGCAACTTCATCACTTGAAATCACATAATCAACGGTTGAACCGCTTTTCCATTCCAGTTTTTGTAACATGGTATCTGTAATCGCCTTGGTAAATCCTGTATTCAAAGCCAGCTTGACTCCTTTCTTTTTGAGCCATAGAAAAACATCTTCTGCAAAAGGAAGAGGTTGTAAATCCGCATCGTTTTTGTAAAAGCTGATCATATTTGTTGTAAACACATTATGTATCTTTTCTATCAGTTCATCCTTGTTAATATTGATATCCGGAAATAATTTATCCAAAAGTATCCTGATCGCATCTTTTTTGCGAAAACCCATCACTTCCTGTGCGTCTTCCTTTTTGATGGTATAACCGAACGATTCAAATGCAGCGATAAATGCTTTTGCTACGTTTCCGTTATCGCGCACCGTGGTACCGGCTATATCAAAAACAACCAGTTCAATACTGTTCATGATTATTTGTTTATTTGTGATGTAAGGTGATGCAAAATCATTTCTCTGTAATGATTGAGATCAGGTAAAGGTTTATGCTCGATCTTGGCCTGCTCATCCCATTTGCGCATACGGATAATCAGGTCAAACAAAGGATATTTTTCAAATGCTTCGGCTTCTTCCTTGTCCATCGGCCCTCCCTGATACTCCAGGGTTTTTTTACTCGCGTCGGAAAGCTGACTATAATATACAGGGTCTTTGTAGGTCAGATATCTTTTAGCTTCTACATGAGATTCAACCAGCCTGGATACTTTTTTTGAAAAACCTTTCTTGAATAAATATTCGGCGCCGATCTGCTCATGATCTTTAATTCCAAATCCATCCATTTCATTTATTCCGCGGCCTTCTTCACAAATATGTCCGATGTCGTGAAGAAAAGCAGCAAGTATCACTTCTTCATCGAATCCCTGTTCTTCTGCCAGCTGGGCCGCCTGGACCATGTGCTCCAACTGGGAAACTTTTTCTCCCGCATATTCTTCACCTCCGAATTGCTGGTAATAATTCATGATTTCATCAGTAATAAGCATCGCTTTTTCTTTATCCATGATGATTGTTTTATGATACTTCCTTAGCCATTTAAAATTAATTCTAAAAAATGGTCTCACAAGAAATTCCCACTCTATAACAATAATTTTTTGATTCCGGAATTCATCCTTTACCAGCATTATTTAATCACTGAAACAATCGTCTCCGAGCTTTCATGATCAGGAACAAAATGAAATCCAAGCAATGCAGCAATCGTCGGGGCGATTTGTTTCTGATACAGTGGAACCGAAGTTTTTACTTCTCCTGATGCTTTTGTATCGGGCCCCATAACGGCTATCCATATGTGCCCTGCATCTTCCACTTTTTCACCATGATCCCTCCACTGCTCTTTTATTTTATCTCCACGTCCATGATCGCAGGTGACAATCAGGGTTGTTTTATTTTTATACTCGGGCATTGATTGCACGGTTTTCCAGAGATCTGCTATCATTCCATCCTCGGCATGTGCACTGCCCAGGTATTGATCGTATTCACCTTCGTGAGCAAAATCATCTGTCTCGTCGAATGCGATATACAAGACTTTTGGTTTATATGCTTTCAGGTATTCCCTGCCCGCGATATATGTCAACACATCCGGTCTTACTCCAATCGGTCTTGTAGTCAGAAACTGGATATCGTTGATCAATTGCAACTGTTTATTATCAAATTTCAGGGTATCCACATCAGAATTTACATAGATCCCGCTACGCCATTTGTTGAGAATATAGGGGAATACATCCCAGGTTGAAAAAACGGCTACTCTTCCTGTATATCCTTTTTGCTTATTGATGAATTCCAGAACATTGGTGTTTTTGTTCAGAATTTTATCGTTGGAGTTCACTGCCGTATCCGGATAACCCGTAAATATTTCATTGTATCCGGGATAAGAAAATTTGTAAGGGTTGGCATTGTTGACTTCACTTCCGATATTCCTGTTTCCATAAAGTTGTCCTTCATGAGCAATCGTGTTCCAGAAAAAAGGGAATAATTTTTTTCTTCTTTCATTTGCATCGTCGCTCCAGAATTTTTTGGCAATATCTTCCGAATCCCGCGTAAATCTTTTATCATCCAGGATTGCCTTGTCAACGCCTCCAAAAACTTCCTGCCAGCGCATGCCATCCAAAGTAACGATAATCATGTTTTCGGTTTTATGTGACTGCGCAATTCCAATGGAGATTTTGAAAAAAAGGGCGAATAAAAAAAACTTTTTCATATTAAACTTAATTGAACAAATAATATTTTTTATCGGATTCCCCTTGCCGACAAATAGTCAATCAATTCTTTGGGATGGTCTGTTTGCAAACCTCTTATACCTTTTTCGATTGCCAGGTTCCATTTTGCGGGAGCTTCATCCATACCCTGAATATCGGTAACCACCAAATAACCCAACTGGCCCACTGTTCTTATCATATCTACTGAATACTGGTCATAGTCTCCGTCCAGAATTTCCACTTGGTATTTTTCTAAAAAATTTTTCATGCTCTCAACATCACGAATATGGTCGGGCAAACTAACCATCAATGGCATATCAGGTGCTGTCTTACGCCATTTGTAATATTGTTCTTCTTCGTTAATATAAACAATCACCTGTTTTTCCATTCCGGACTGAATGATTTCTTTGTAAGCAACAGCAGGTTCGGCATTTTTGAAATCGAGATAAATATTTATCCTGCCTTTGCATAATTGCAATACTTCTTTAAATGTTGCCACAGCGGCCTCTCCTCTTTCGGGATGCACTTTATCCTGCACTCTTAACTTTTTGAGCGATTCAAGATTCATGTCTTTGACAAATCCTTTTCCATCAGTCATCCGGTCTACGGATGCATCATGCATAATGATTAGCTGGCTGTCAAGGCTGGTCCTCAAATCAATCTCCACATAATCTGCACTGTCGAGTATCGCATTTTCAAAAGCTTTCAATGTATTTTCAGGAGCATGAGTATGATCTCCTCTGTGGGCAACCACAATAAAATTATGTCTGATTGCCGGCAGAGGTTTTAAGGTCTGAGCATTGATATACCCGTAGCTTATCAGGCATATCCCGATTTCAAAAAACTTAAATAAACGATGCATTTGATCTTCAATAAAAATCAGGAGATTTTAATTCTGCATCTCAATATTACATATTCTACAAAAGGAAATTTCAATAAGAGGCGAAACCTGGACAAGTTTCGCCCTAACACTTAAGAATACTGCAATGGAACTTTAATCTCTGAAAAAATCATTTAAGCAACCACATTGCCTGATTCAAATCGTCTGCAGCAAATCCCTGGCTGGACAAGGCAGAAGTCCAATTAGCTTTATTTTGTGTCTGCTCTGATACAGGGTATGCCCAACGAACGGGGACTATGCCGTTATTTCCAACTCCAGCACCAGTTTGAAATGCAGGAGTTCCTGTTCGGCGCCAGTTATAATATCCTTCGTAACCGGAATTTTCAAAACAAGCGATGTACTTCTGCAAAACAATCTGGTTGATCGCAGTTGCAGTTGTAGAAGAATATTTTACCGAGGGTTGCGCATAATAAACATTAAAATCAAAATTGTATGGATAAGGTTGTACCTGTGTCACTGAATTGGCACCGGCGGGTAAAAAATAAGCTGTGAAATTTGTTTTAGTCACGTCAATTCCATAAAAAGACATGGATTCGGTAATACCTTTCTTATACCAATCTTCTGCATTCCCTGCAACCCATCCTCTCGCAATGCCTTCAGCAATATTAAAACACATTTCTTTATAGCCAACCAATACATTTGGTTCGCCGGTAAAATCGGAATAATATCTTTTGCGATTAATAAAGGAATATAATCCCGCATTTGCATTTCCATACATGGTTTGGACTGGTTCTCCGGTGCTGGCACCCGCAAAAAATGCATACTGGCATGGATTCGGATCGTTACCCATTAATGCACTAGCTGGTTCACAGGTAACAAAAACGCGTGGATCACTGAGACTCGTCAGCGCATGCACATAGGTATATGCCATATTGAAACGTCCAGCGATAGAACCAAAATTACTTGGGTTGAAAGGATAAGTGCTATAAACATTTGACCCGCCCGGATTATAAACGAAAGCAAAATCATCTGCTTTCATCTTGGGATCTGCTGCACTATTTTGATCCGAGAAAATCGGGTATTGAGATGGGTTATTAATGATAGCCGCAAACTGTGCAGGCACATTCAAGGTCGCATCTGATGCCTGATTACTTAGGCTGATGAGTACTCTTAATTTAAATGAATTCACCAGTTTTTGCCATTTGGTGAGATCCCCGCCATAATATATATCCTGTGTTGATGATAATGAGTTATCGCCTTTAGCAATCAACCCGGCCAAATGGGTATTAGCGGTATCTAATTGACCCAGTATATAAGCGAATACCTGTGCCTGTGGTGTGTAAGCAGGCGAGAAATTTTTTGCACCTTGTAAAGCATCTGTAAGCGGAACATCACCGAACAGGGAAGTAAGGTTGTAATAATAATAAGCAATAATAAATCTGCCGACTGCTTCATATGCATTCACGGCCTCTCCCCCGCGTGAAGTCCATTCACTATCCATTTTCAAAACGTTTTTTATCACGAGATATGGGTCGTAGGAGCCATTGGCCCAGGAATAGATATTATTCCCGTAATAATCATAATTCTGACAATGATATTGATTCCAATCCTGAACATTGTCCCAGGAATTGATACCTCCCAAACTTCCCTGGCTTCCTGTACCAGACATATCAGTCAATACAGTTCCTAAAATCAAATTAGGTGGAACACTGGTTGGATTATTTGGATCGGGTTGCTTTTCTTCGATTTGCTTATTGCAGGCAATAAACAGGAAAGCTGCTATAAAAACCGCGGATATATATTTTATCTTTTTCATAATTGTCACTTTTTGGGATTAGAAAGTAAGATTTACATTAAATCCAAAACTGCGAACAGTAGGTGTTTGCAAACCAGAACCGCTATCCTGGCTGTATTGATCCACGTCTACATCCTTGTATTGGTCCGGGAAGAAGTATAAAAGGTTTCTTCCTACAAACGAAACACTTGCATTTTTAATAAAAGAATTGTGACCAAGAACGCTGGATGGAAGAACATATGTAATCGTTACCTCTCTCAGTTTGGCATATGTTTTCTTAATGATATCCAGGTCCGGAATGGATGCCATTCGTGTTACAAAAGGCTGTACCTGGCTTTTCGTTGTATTTTTGCTTTCAGTTAAATCTTTATAGTTCGTAATTGTTCCGTTAATTGGATCCAACTCGATGGGTGCTCCTGTTAAATTCACGCCATCTCCCGTATATGCTGCAACATTTGCTTCATCCGAAGGTCTGGCAACACCAAAAGCACCTGTTGCACTTTCTATATGACGTCCGCCCTGGAGTGTTTTTTTCCTGACATAGTCTTCCATTACTCCACCTACTAAGCCGTCAAACTGAAAACGCAATGAAATACTTTTATAGCTGAGCGTATTTACAACACCCCATTGCCAGTCGGGATCTGCATGACCATACACTTTCTGTGCAGAAGACCCAAGATCGGAATAACGTGTATAAACACCCGAAGTCGCATCAATGACCATCTTACCACCGGGTGTTCTTACAAAACCATCTCCATAAACAAGGTCAACTCTTTTCCCGTTATATTCATAATTGTTTGGGTTAGAATTATCGAACCATTTCCTGATATAAGTTCCATAATTCGCGATGATAGTCCAGCTGAATCCGGACGGATTTACAATCGGCCTTGCAGATAACACAGCTTCCCATCCATCATTCGTATAACCATTACCGTTGGTCAGGTAGGAAGAATACCCGGATGCAGACGATACTCCCTGGTTAACAATACCGGTATTTTTGTAATGGTATCTTGTCACGTCAAGGGCGATCCTGTTTTTCAGGAAGCGAATATCAATACCGAATTCTGTTGCCTTTCTATCCGCTGTAAAAATGCTCGGGCTCACTGTTTGATCGGAGAAGCGGGCACTTGACTGGCTGCTGTAGGTCGGAGCCAATGTATACGCCTGCGAAAACTGGTAACTTGGACCACCATATGGGGAATACCATGTATATCCATAGCCACCGGCAGGAGTAGCGCTTACATTAGGAGAGAACAGCGGGCTCGTTCCACCACTCTTGCTTTGTGCATATGAACCTCTGACTTTTAAGAATGAAATCACTTCGGGCAATTTCACATAGTCTGAAATTGCAGTTGCAAGGTTGAAGGAAGGATAAAAATAGCTGTTGGTATTTGTAGGCAGAGTAGAGGATTTATCAACACGACCGGTAACACTGGCGGTAATATAAGATTTGTAACCAATGTCTACAGAGTAGTAGGCACTCAATACCAGCATGCTGGAATGAAAACTGCTTCCGGTCAGAGTACCCTGCGAATTTGAAAAGGAATAAATTCCCGGAACATTCAGATAGTTGGTGGATTCAAAACCGGAATTAAAATTAAAACTTCTTGCTGTTGCACCTCCCAATACCTGCACATCAAGAAATCCGAATGCTTCATTTTGGTGAAATCTTGCCTGAAGATCTGTATTTGATTCAAATAATGAGCGCCTGTCTTCCCTATAATCTCCCTGGCGAAGTTCTCTTCCATAAACATCCGCAGAATAAGGCAATTTCTCAGAATTGAACATATCATATGTAGTAATACTTGGCCTTAACTGGAAATCAAACTTGTCATTGAGTTTATAGTTTAATGACAAATACCCATACTCGTTATTCTGGTAATGACCCCTGAGCCATTCGTAAGACATAAACCAGGGATTATTATAGCGATAATATTCTTCATAATTTTGTTGTATACCTACTTTTCCCTTTTGCCAATAATTGCGAATATTAGGATCATTTACGCTCCAATCGGCACCACCCCATATAATAATATTATAGATAATACTATTGGGCCCATAGTTTACATCCGGCACATTCGGCGTTGACTGTCTGCTGTAGTTAATGTAAGAAGTCAAACTCAAATGCTTATTGAACCTGTGAACCAGGCTTCCGGTGAAATTGAAATTGTTTAATTGCGTATTGGGAACAATGCCTTTCTGGTATGTATTTCCTAAAGAAATTCTCAAATCATTCTTTTCATCGGATGAACTCAATGATACACTATTGGATGAGAGAAGTCCTGTTTGAATAAAATGTCTTAAATTATCTTTTCCCCTTGCAACCCAGGGTGTCGGCGCAATATGCCCGGTATATGAGCTGCCATCAGCAAAATTGGTAGTGTAATTCTGATTCGGATCGTAGGCTCCATCATATTGCGGTAAGAGTTGACCCCTGAACTGAGGCCCCCAAACATCATAATCATAATCATTAATACCGACACCGATAGCTCCATTACCAAAATATGAAGCAGGACTTGAGCCACCTCCACCATAAGCATACTTACCATTATCACCAGGACCGTAGCTGTCATTGTATTTTGGCAATGCTATAAAACCTTTATTGAATTGTGTGCTGGAATTAAAGTTGACTGCGATGCCTCTTTTATCCCTGGTTCCTTTTTTTGTATTAATAATAATCGCGCCATTCTTACCCTGAAAACCATACAATGCTGCGGCATTCGGACCTTTCAGTATCGTAAAGGTTTCGATATCATCAGGATTAATATTGTATGTGTCAGAACTGATGGGAACTCCATCAACCACGAACATGGGGCGATCATTCGGATCATTTTCACCACGGATAATTACATCTGCAGGATGGCCGACTTCCTGGTTAATGTTTACTTGCAATCCGGCTGAATTTCCTTTCAGGGAATTAACAGGATCTGCTTCTCTTGCCTGCGTCAGCGTTGAAGCATCAATGGTCTGAATGGAATAACCCAGACGCTTGGATTCTTTTTTAATACCTGTCGCTGTTACAACGACTTCACTCAGGTTCCTGCTGTTGGTAGTTACAATAATTGTAATGTCTTTGTCGGCGCCAACTGCGACTTCCTGTTTGGTGACTCCGATTCCAGTCACTACAAGAATATCTCCTTGTTTTGCTTTGATGGAAAAATGCCCGTCAATTCCAGTTGCCGATCCGGCTTTGGTTCCTTTTACTAAAACGGAAGCGCCTGCAACCGGAGTTTGATCAACACTTGAAATAATTCGCCCGGTCACGACATTCTGTGCATATGAAAAAAATGGCAGCATCAATACCGCCATCAACAGCATGATGCATTGGATAAGTCTTTTACTCATAAGAAAGCTGTTTTGGTTTTTTTAGAAAAATTGAGAACCGAAAGTAGGCAGGCAATATGAAGTGAAGGTTAGGGCAATCTTAATTAAATATTATCTGTGTTAATAAATACTAAACCCATGTTCAGTATTTATAAAACCATTTTTTTATAGTTTATTTATAAAAGATATTCTCCATACGAAGAATGAAATAATTGATTGAGAACGGGAAGAAGCTGTTGAGGAGAATTAAAATAAATAAACAACGAGAATGAGTGCGTTAGTTGAACTAATATTTTTTAAACGGTGTTCCGAACGTCCATCGAAAAATAATGTATCGCCGGCATTGAGAATAAATTTTTCTTCCAATACCTGGTATTCTATTTTTCCCTTTAATATGTATTTACATTCAAAAGCATCGGTTTGTATCATGTTTTTTCTTCCTGCTCCCCTTTTTAATTCAAGCAAAACCACATCCGTGGCTTCTGATACTATGCTTTTGGTCAGGATCCTTTTATAAGAAAATCCTTTTACAGGTTCTTTTTTAAATTCTTTCGCTTCCCCTTTTCTTATGATCAAAACTTTGCTGTTGCTGATATGATCATGCATATCTTCAAAAAAAGTCTTCAGGTCTTCTTCAAGCGAATGAATGATGCTGAAAAGTACAGGCAGTGAAGGCACTGTACGATTGTTCTCAATCTGGGAAATCAGTCCCTTGCTTACGCCTGCCCTGGAAGCGAGCTCTTCGAGGGTAATATCTTTTTGCGATCTTTTTGATCTGATTTTATCACCTAATAACAATATCAATTCTTCGTGCATGTAACATATTGTATTTGCTGAAAGGTTGTAATTATGATCAGGGTTTAATAAATAATGGAATACAATATTATCAAATCTTTCCAGATATCGATCCCGGGCTAAGATCTACTGCTTTCCTCTTAACATTGGCTTCACACAAAGAGTACAATTTGTTAATGAAGCAGTAAAAATGAAGTAATAGTAGAGTTAGACCTTTGAAAAACCATTCTAAATGGAAAAACGTCCCCTTGATGTAGCTGTCATCTCTGATATCCACCTTGGCACTTATGGCTGCCGCGCCAAAGAGCTGGTCAATTATCTCAAAAGTATAGCGCCAAATATTCTTGTCCTGAATGGCGATATCATCGATGGCTGGCAATTCAGCAAAAGATATTTCCCCAAAGCACACATGATGGTGATCAAAGAGATCATGCAATTCATCACTAACGGAACAAGAGTTTTTTATATCACCGGCAATCACGATGAAATATTGCGCCGCTATTCCGATGTCCAGGTCGGCAATTTGACTTTGACAGATAAACTGGTATTGGAAATTGATCATAAAATGACCTGGATTTTTCATGGAGATGTTTTTGATAATACGACCAGGGGCGGAGCGAAGATCATTGCAAAACTTGGAAGCACAGGATATGGCATGCTGATCTTATTAAACCGGTTCATCAACTATTTTCTGAAACTCGCGGGGCGTGAAAGGATATCGATCTCAAAAAGAATTATGACCAGTGTAAATAAGGCCGTAAGCAAGATCAACGATTTTGAACAGATTGCTGCAGAACTGGCCATTGAAAAAAAATATGATTATGTCATCTGCGGACATATCCATCAGCCTCAAAAAAGAATCGTTGAAACCAATACAGGAAAAGTAACCTACCTGAATTCGGGTGACTGGGTGGAACATTTAACTGCACTGGAATATTATCAGAATGAATGGACAATTTTTGAATACGATGAGAAAAAATTTCCCGTCGCATCCGATACAGAAACAAAAACATCTGTCAATGTAATTACAGACCATATTAACCTATACATAAATTCTTTAGCCATTTAAATCGTTTACTATGAAAATATTTTATGCAGTTCAGGCAACGGGCAACGGACATATCAGCCGTGCAATGGAGATACTTCCCTACCTGCAGCGTTATGGGAAAGTTGATATTTTTTTAAGTGGAGCCAATAGCAGCCTGCAATTGGATGGTCCTGTAAAATACAGAAGCAAGGGAAATTGTCTCTTCTATAATGCCAGTGGCAGCCTGAGTTATTGGAAAACAATCAAACAATTTGAACCGCTGAGAATTTTAAAAGAAGCAAGAGATCTGCCGGTGGAAAAATATGATCTCGTATTGAATGATTTTGAAAATATCACTTCACTTGCATGCAGCCTGAAAAAAATTCCTTCTGTAAATTTTGGACACCAGGCCAGTTTTCAATCCGAAAAAACACCAAGACCTGTGAAAAAAGATCCGATTGGTGAATGGATATTAAAAAATTATGGAAGAGCATCTCAATACATCGGATTGCATTTCAAATCCTATGATGATTTCATTCTGCCACCTGTGATAAAAAAAGAAATCCTTCTTGCGGAACCGATGGATAAAGAATATATCACAGTATATCTTCCTGCTTACAGCGATAAAGAATTGTTTAAATATTTCAGTGAGCTGAGAGATTTTCGCTTCCAGATTTTTTCAAAAGAAATCAAGCAGCCCGAACATTTGGCAAATATTTTATTTGCCCCTATCAATAAGGATGCTTTTAATAAAAGCCTGATCAATTGCACAGGCATCATTGCCGGCGCAGGTTTCGAAACCCCTGCAGAAGCTTTATATCTTGGTAAAAAACTAATGGTAATTCCCATCAAAGGTCAATATGAACAATTCTGTAATGCAGCGGCTCTTGAAAAATTAGGCGTGCTTTCCATCCGGTCATTCAATCATGATTTTGCCAGGATCTTCCAGGGCTGGATCAGCCAGGAAAAGAAAATCAGTCTTGCTCCAGATCATTCAACAGAAGCCATTATTAGTTTTCTGATGCATAATTGTTCAGACCAGAAAAAAAATCAACTGGATCTTATTTATCCGGAGTTCGTAATTAATTGAAATGAGGTATCTCCTCCAGACTTCCACACTTCGTACTCAGACTATTTTATCAGACCGGGACGGTCCTCAAACAAAAAAGCCACCATCATGGAAATGAAGTGGCTTACTGCATGAGAAAATTCTATTCTTACTCTATAAGACTATTTACTTGCTCCTTGTAAATTGCTTACTAAACCGAGGGCAAGATAGATTGCGCATATTATGCAGTCTTTACAGAATGGTTAAGATAATATTATCAAAAAATCACAATCGCAATTATGCAGCTGCCGAATGAAGCCTTTGTAGAATACGTAGCCAAAAATAATATCAAACACACAATTGAAACAATAAAAGCAAAGAGTCCCATTCTGAAAGAGATGGCCGAAAAGGGGGAAATAAAAATTGTTGGCGCTTACTATGATATTAACACGGGGCAAGTCATTTTCCTGTAACAATATCGATTAAGTCTTGCATTTTTTTGCCGGTAGGCAAGCTGATTTTTATTAAAAGGGATCAGAATTGGAGTCTATACGCTCTTCTGATGCTTTAACACTTTCGCTTCGACATAAAAAATAATTTCTTCAGCAATATTCTTTGACTGATCTCCTACACGTTCTAATTTCCTGATAATCGAAAATATGTAAAGTGCGTCGATGATACTTTTTGGGTTTGCCTGGATATATTTCGCAATTTCCTGGTCGGCATTCATATTGATTTCATCCAGTACTTCGTCTCTCGAAAAAATAGTTCTTGCCAATAAAGTGTCTTCATTTTCGTAAGAAACTTTTGTATCCTTTAAAATATCCAATGAATCATCGAACATGTGTATTACCTGCGTAGATTCAAGCATCGATCTTTCGAATTTGGCAGGCGAGTCAATAATCACTTTAGCAATTCCATCTGCTATATCACCAATCCGTTCAAGATTATTATTGATTTTTAGTACGGCAAGTAAGAATCGCAGATCCACAGCAACAGGGCAGAATAATGCAAATATGTTTTCGCAGTCCCTGTCAATTTTCAATTCATAGGCATTTACTCTTTTTTCTTTCAAAACAACTTCCCGTGCTAAATGCTTGTCGAAATTCAATAATGATTCCTTTGCTTTTGACAATTGAGAATACACGAGCTCCCACATATTGATAATCTCAGTTCTGACAACATGTATTTCCGATTCAAATTGCGTCATAATAGTATAGGTTTATTGGCTAACTAAAGCGTCCGGTAATATAATTTTGAGTCCTGACATCTTTTGGATTGGTGAACATTTGTTTGGTATCATCATATTCCACCAGTTCACCCAAATAAAAGAAAGCAGTCCTGTCGCTTACCCTGGCCGCCTGTTGCATATTATGTGTAACAATAATCAGTGTATAGTTGGATTTAAGTTCGTAGAAAAGTTCTTCCACAGTTGAAGTGGAGATTGGATCCAATGCTGAAGTTGGTTCATCAAAAAGCAAAACCTCGGGTTCCATCGCAACTGCTCTCGCTATGCAGAGTCTTTGCTGTTGGCCGCCCGATAAGAAAGATCCTTTCTTAGTCAATGAATCCTTCACTTCATTCCACAAAGCTACCCTTTTGAGTGAATGTTCTACAATTCGATCTTTTTCTGATTTTGCGAGTTTAATGCCATTCAGTTTATATCCTGCGATCACATTATCATAAATACTCAGGTTGGGAAATGGATTAGGTCGCTGAAAAACCATTCCTATTTTCAACCTTACGAAAATAGGATGCATGGAATACACATCTTCTCCATTCAGGTCCATTTCTCCTTTGACGGTAGCACCGGGGATTAATTCGTGCATCCTGTTGATGCATCTCAGATAAGTAGTTTTTCCACAACCCGAGGGGCCCATGACTGCTATCACAAAATTTTTAGGAATTTCTATATTCACATTTTTGACGACATGATTATCTCCAAAATATGCATTGAAATTCTTACTCTTTATAATTGTATTTTCCATCTTCTGGTAATCAGCTTTGTAAAAATATTAAGTAACAGGACGAAGACCAACAATATTACGGAAGCGCCCCAGGCAAGATCCTTCCAGTCATTGTAGGGGCTCGTTGCATAGTTGAAAATCAGCAGCGGGAGACTCTGCATAGGTTTGGTAATATTTGTCGTCAGATAAGGATTACCGAATGCAGTGAATAAAAGCGGGGCAGTTTCTCCCGCAATTCTCGCAACTGATAGAATAGCTCCTGAGAGAATGCCACTGATACCACAAGGAACAATTACTTTAAGTATGACCCGATGAAAAGGCATACCTAGTGCAAATGCTGCTTCTTTTAGTGAATCGGGAAGCAACTTTAAAGTTTCTTCCGTTGATCGAACTACAATCGGCAACATCATTATTGAGAGCGCCACACTTCCTGATAATGCTGAAAAACCACCCAGGGGTTTGACCAGCCAGAAATAGGCAACGATACCGATCACTATGGAAGGAACGCCCTGCAAAATATCCACACAGAGACGACACCAATAGGCAAGCAAACTTTTTCTGTTCTCACTCAAATAAACTCCGGTAAGAATACCAATCGGGATTGCAATTATTGAAGCCACAAGAATAATAATTACACTTCCTACAAGTCCATTTACAATTCCGCCACCTGTTTCGCCAACCGGCTTTGGAATATTTGTTAAAAAGTTCCAATTGATTTTGGTGACTCCTGCCTCGATAATATAAAGAAGAATATATATGAGGGGCACCACACACGCAAATGCCAATATGATCGTCAGCACCTGTAATCCCCTGCTTTTATTTATCCTGAATCTAATGCTTGTTTTCATCGTCATTCATTTGTAAACCTACTGATAACTCTTTTGCCAATCATGTTGATGACAGTCGTTACAAGAAATAATACCAATCCCAATTCTATCAATGCAGATAAATAAACTGCCTTATCAGCTTCTGTAAATTCATTTGCAATTACACTTGCCATCGTATTACCGGGTGCAAAGATGCTTTTCGGAAGCTGGCTGGTATTTCCAATCACCATCGTCACAGCCATGGTTTCGCCTAAAGCTCGACCAAGAGACAAGAGAATACCGGCGAATAATCCTGATTTGGTATAAGGTAATATCACACTTCGGATTACTTCCCATCTTGTCGCACCCAATGCATAAGCACCTTCTTTCAGCGAAGATGGTACCATTTGAATGACTGATCGACCCAATGAAGCAGCATAGGGAATGATCATCACCGCGAGAATAAGTGAGGAGGTAAAAATTCCAACACCGATTGGATCGACACCGATTTTTGTTTCAAAACTTCTTACAATCGGAACAAGAACAGCAAGACCCCAGAATCCGTAAATCACAGATGGCACTGCTGCAATCAGCTCAACAGTATTTTTGAGAAAATCAGACAACCATCCCTTAGGATAATATTCGCCCAAAAAAATTGCAACTGCAATAGAAAAAGGAACTGAAATAATCAAGGCCAGAAAAGACGTTAACAAGGTTCCGAGCAAAAAAGGAAAAGCCCCATAAATATCCTGTACAGGATCCCAGGTTCTTCCCCAGAGATATTTTACTCCGAGTGCTTTTATCGAAGGGATGGATTGAACGATCAGTGTGAGCAGGATTCCGAAAACCAGAATAACCATGATGAGACCCATCAGCACAAGGGTCCGTTTAAAAAAATTTTCTGCACGAATCTGTCGCATAGGCCGGCCCAATGCTTTTCTATACAAAGCGCCTGAACCTGCATTTTTTCCAGAATCAATTACCCCCAGCGATGTTGCACTGAGGGTAATTTTATCGTTTTTGATCGGTGTATCCATTATTAATTTATCACAAGATTATTATTGCAGTATGGGTTTCCCATCATAAGTTGCCGATTTAAGAATAGCATCTCCAACTGCCACAGCTGCGGGAGACAATGGAGCATATGTCAATGGTCCACTATACTGCTGACCATCGTGAATCATCCATGAAATCAGCTTCAGTAATTTTGAAGCTCTGTCAGCCGAACGGCTATTATATTTTTGTTCCTGATATAGTAATACCCAGGAAAATCCTGAAATTGGATATCCATCAGCAGCTTCCGTATTTGTCAAAGATACTTTTGAATCGGGAGGAATGCTGATATTAGCTGCAGCAGTTACGCTGGCGATAGTCGGCGTAATAAAATTCCCCGCTTTATTCTGGACTTTTGCATATGCCATATTATTTTGAATTGCATATGCCAATTCAATATAGCCAATTGCTCCCGGAGTTTGTTTCACCATACCTGCAACACCTTCGGTGCCCTTGCCTCCCAAACCAACAGGCCAGTTCACAGAAGAGCCTTTACCTACTTTTGAGCTCCACTCCTCATTCACTTTTGAAAGATAAGTGGTAAAAATATTAGTCGTGCCACTTCCATCAGAACGATGCACAATAACAACAGCAACATTGGGAAGCTTTACACCCTTATTGACAGCTGCAATTTTAGGATCATTCCATTTTGTAATTTTTCCCAGGAACATATCTGCAAGTATTGCCGGAGTGAGCATCAAAGTATCTTTCACATCTGCAAGATTGTAGCTGATAGCTACAGCGCCAGCAGTAACAGGAATGTGCAATACAGGAGCTGAAACTGCAGAATCCTGTTTTGGATTCATCGGCGCATCGGACGCCCCAAAGTCAACTGTCTTGTTTGTTAACTGTGAAATTCCTGCTCCAGAACCCACAGATTGATAATTTATTTTCAAACCGTTCATTTTATTATACTCTGAAAACATTTTTGAAAATAAAGGATTATCAAAAGAGCTGCCTGCTCCAATCAAGGAATTGTCATCACCGCCTGCCGATGCTGTACTATCTGATTTTGCAGAACCAGTACCGCCGCCACCACAGGATGTGAGTCCGAGTACTGAGATCAAAATAATCGATGCGAGATAAATTTTTGGATTGAATAAATTTTTCATTGTTTTTTTATTTTGCCAGGAGTTAAAAAATTATTTGCCAAAAACAAAATAGAATGTTAAACGGTAAACAAGGTCATAATTAGCATCTGAAGTTCCCGCGGGTACACCCGGAGGGTTTGTCAGCTGCGATTTATAATGATTATACCAGATATTTGGCATAAAGTGAACGCCTTTAACCGGCGTAAAATCTAAACCCGCAGTGATGAAAGTTTCTTTTGAAGTTGGATCTCCGGTACTTGCTGCGGCAGTCGGAGCACCCGTGCTCGGGTTATAAGTCAATTTATATCCCGGACTCATATATCCGCTCGGAGAAGAAACTCCGGCATAAGCTGAATATTTACTGTTGTCAACATTCTTGTTCGGATTATATAAGTCAACACGCGCAAAAAATCTGAGTTTGTTTTTAACAATATCTCCATGTATATACATAGCAATTCCATTTGCCTTAGTAGCAATAGTATCTGCGCTTGCCCCTCCAATAAGAGTCGCTTTGGTATCTCCCTTCAAATTATTGATAAATCCTTCAACGCCGATAGTAAGTGCCGGGTATGCAGGTTCAGTTGAGGGTGTGCTATATGCTATATATCCTTTGATCATCTGGCGATCGTGGTGCCATCCCGGCTGCCAATTCAATCTCTGATAATCTGCATAAAAATCAATTACCAGTTTTTTCTGCATGAAATAAGCGAACACGTCTCCATAAAACCATTTATAGCTGTTACCTGCGGGTTTGGCGCTGGTTCCGTTAGCGACCAATAAATTATACCCGAAATTTTTTGTTGCCGGATCAAAGAAGCCGCGTAAGCCGAGTCCCAGATCATAGGAAGGCGTACGGCGGATATCGGCAATTGTTCTTTCAATTGAACGATAGGCCCAGATTCTTTCGGTGATGAAAGGGAAAGCAGGTGTGGGTTGCATACCTACTACGAGATCAGTTCCTTTCCAGATATTCTTCCATTTAATATCAGCGTATTTAATGAAAAAGGTCTCTTTGTTATTTAAAGTCTGATCTCCACTGGCAGCACCTGATGAAGGCGGATTGAAAGCTGGAAAATTGTCTTCAGCTGCCAACAATATTTCTGCAGCAAATGTCTTGGTGATGTTATAATCATAACCCAAATAGAGACGCCTGAACTGGAATGCATTCCTTCCCTGTGGAATTCCCGTGTACTGGTTATTACCACCTCGGTTCAACGAATCAGAATGACCTTTGTAATAAAAATCACCGAATACATAACCCCAAAGCCTTCCTGAATTTGCGGCGCCAGCCTTGAATGCCGAGTCATTGTTCCACAAATACTGAGCTTTTGACGAATTAAACAATAGCACGAATACTATTGTGAATAGAGCGATTTGTTTTAAGTTCTTGCATGTCATCTGTAGAAGTGTTTTGGTTAAATATGATTGAAACGGGATACAAAAGAAGAATTAAGGGATGACTGGATTGTTAACGGAATATTACTTTAATGTTAAGAACACCTGTAATATGACAGAAAATACCCCTTTATAAATGAAGAAATGATTTAATTCGCGCTAAACCAGCTGACCGGGTACAATAAAAAGCCAATATTAAGTTTAGGTTAAGTTATTATGAACAATGCTTTTCTTATCAAAAAATGAAGAAAAAAAGGAAGAATGGAGCTTTCTGAAAATAAAAAAAGTTGAAGAAATTCTTCAACTAAAAACAACATACGCAGATTTAAAATTTAAAAACTAATGTATCTACTAACAGAATTTACAATAATTAATGAACAGCCATACCGGCTCTCTTTTCTGTAAAAGCTTTTTCAAATAATTCAATTGCTTTATTGGTGATTTGCTTTACATTATTGACCAATGTTTTTTTCACCTCTTTATCAGTATCGTGAAGATGTCTTTTATAATCCATTAAGTTCATATCAATCAACCACATAGGAAGTCTTACCATATATTTGTTCAGGTCTTTGTGATGTTCATATGCTTCTACCATTTCACTTTTTAATTCCTCGAGTTTATCTACGAGTCCGTTGTTGCTATCATTAGAATCATCCAGTTTGAACGATTGAATTTCTGTGTTGATAGCCTCTAATTTTGTTTTGATATCCATGTTAAAATTTTTTGAAGGAGGGATACTAATGATTTTACAAAAAAGAATATTCATAAAAAAATTGTAGCCTGGAGATGCAATATAGAAATTTTTATTGCCGGACACAATACACAAAAACCGATCTATGAATCTCCACCAGATCAGAAAAAAATAATAAAAAGGTATCCACTTAAATTTCAACAAGTAATGAAGTTATTCACAAAAAACGGGAGATTTTTGAGAAAGATGTGGAAACAAGATTGTCTTGGAATTGTTTTTTCTTATATAAATAAATCTAATATCTCCAAAAAAAGGCAATTCAATAATCGGTTATCATGTTTAAGTTCTGGTAAAGGATTCCAATTTGCAGAATTAGTTATTTACTTGCAAGTTGTAATATTTTGCTGCTATCCATTGAAGTCAACACAATTGGTTTCGAACCCGGAACCGTTTTAAAATTTTGTCCCAACAAGAGCGAGATGGTAGGAGCTATTTGCTTTTGATAGACCTGTTGATTATTTTTCATTTCACCACTCGGAACAATATCAGGACCCAACATTGCGATCCAGGTCTGTCCGGATCCGCCAACGAAAAAAAGATGAGTAAACCAAGAGTTGGGACTTTTTCCCCGCCCATGATCGGTGGTGATAATAAAGGTAGTCTGGTCTTTATAAAAAGGATTGGTTTGAATATAGTACCAAAGATCTGATATCATTTTATCGATAGCAGCAGCATCCTGCAAATACATATCATACCTCCCCTGATGTGCAAAATGATCTGTTTCGCCAAAACCGAGGAAAACAATGCGTGGATGATTCTGGTCGATATATTCCCTTGCATTCAAATAAGTCAGCAAATCATATCTTGTATTGGTTTTATGCGCAACATGATCCTGTACTTCATTAATAAATTGAAAAGCGGAATCAGTGTTAGATTCCGCAATCATTTCATATCCGCTATTGATCGCCAGCTTACTTCTTTCTTCATTTAAAATATAGGGAAACAAATTCCAGGAACTAAAAGCTACTACTTTTCCTTTATATTCTTTTTCATTATTGAGATATTCGAGAATATTAATATTGTTATTATTCCTGGGAAGATTTAATATGATACGCGGATCAGTCCGGCCTGTTAATATTTCATTATAACCGGGATAAGATATTTTATAAATATTTTTTACATTCACTTTATTTTCAAATAAGCGGTTTCCATACAATTGTCCATTTTCAGCAATCACATTCCAGAAAAAAGGCATCAGCCTGGAACGTCGAACAAGTGGATCTTCATCCCAGTAAATTTGTTTCATCAGAGAAGTATCTTCAACGAATTTTCGGTTACAGATAAGCGCGGGATCTGCTCCTGTATACACTTCCTGCCATCTGAATCCGTCGATGGTAATGATAAAAATATTTTTCGTTTTAAACGTTGGCTGGGATAGCAATGCTGAATATATCAGCAAAAGAAGCAAGCACAAGAATACGGGTTTCATGATAAGAGGTTTGACAAAAATAAAATCCCTATATAACCACAAGTTTAAGCCAAGGTTATTTTAGAGTTATGAGAGGAGAGTTGGGAAGTCGGAAAGTCCGTGGTTCGAAAGAAAGTTCGGTTATATCTTGGCGTTCTCAGTAGAGCCATACGCATCAGTTAAGCCTCTTTTAAAATTATGGCAATTGAATTATTAAAACGAGATCTGGAAATGATCAAACAAAAAAGGGCTGAAGATTCAGCCCTTTATCCCGTTTTAAATCTAATATGAACAAAGCTTACTTTTCAAGTTTGATTTCACCAAGCTCTGTATTGTGTCCATCAGTAACCATTACATGATCCTTCGATAAAGTTTTATAGGGCACGGCCGGCTGGATAATCAGAGTATAACTTCCGGCTTTCACGTTTTTGAATTCGAAAGCGCCGTTGCTGATATCCGTCCGCAAGGTATCTTTTGACGAAACTGCCAGCACTTTCTTTGCCGCATCAGAAGGTGAAACGGTGCCCTTAATAGTTCCCCCGGCTTGCAGAATCGCAAATGAAAATAACCCTGCCGCTGGCAGGGCCAATAGAATGAAACTTGATTTGAATTTTTTCATGGTAGTTGAGTTTTAAACAATTAATACATCATACTTATTGAAGTATGAATAAAAGCATTTGAAACAAACTCTGTACCATTGCAAGTCTTCGGATGCTTAATCAAATTAAAATGGGATTAAAAATTCTAGTGTTATCATCACCGTTAGTTTTTTTAATTGAATGATTGTTATTCGGCTATTTCAGTATAAAATTTTAATCCATTTTTAATTCATTTTGCCCGGAATATTCAGGTAAACCTTCGAAATTTGAATCCATTCCTCAAGTATTTGGATACAATTCACGCCATTCCCCTCTTTTTAAAGAGGGGATTTTTTTTCTGAAAGAAATACAGAATAGATTTAAGATTGGAGAATTACCATTCGCAAAAAAGCATAAAAAGACCCCTGCAGAAGCAGGGATCGCGGATGCTAACTAACCATAAACAACTGAAGGTTAACGTATGAAAGATTTGTTGATAAATCTATGGGTCGAATCAAACAGACAGGGTCGACAATCCTGCCCGTTGATGCGATACTGCTAAATTCAGCCAATTGCTGATTCCCTTAAATGAGGGTTTCGTTTCAGAATTAAATAGGATAAGGTCAGCATTGATCATTTGTCCGTATTTAAATATTGCTTCCTCCATATTTTGTTCATCTAATAGGACACATTTTATGTGCAGGTTTGTATTTGCCAGGAGCAACTGGTATGCTTTGTACAAACAAAAACTTTCTGAATCTTGTTGCGGTAAAACCTGCCGTTTAAGCGAAACAAGGTGAATTTTGGAATTACATATTTTACCAATGTAAGAAGCAACCATAAGATTTTTTGTAAAGAAATCATTTTCTATAGGTAATATTATATTGTCGATACCTGTTAATCCCTGCTGTACTCCAACTGTTAATACGGGCGCACTGGCTTGCCTGGCTATCTGAGCTATGTATTTTTTAAAGCGGATATACTCCCATCTCCATTTATCTTCCTCAAAAAAAAGTAACAGATCAATATCATTTCTCAGGCAATAACCATTAATCTCGTTCCATTGACTTGCCTTCTTCACAGCATAATCGATGCAGGTTTTTGGGTACAGTTGCCTCATAATTTTCCTTTGCTCTTCCAACAATTCAAAATGAATATCCAGCCACATATCTTGATCCTTTGCAAAAATCGCTTTCTTAAAAAAAGAATACCAGCCATCCGGCACAATGCTTAAAATATAAATGTTACACTGAAATTGATTAGCTATTTCAACGGCCCGCTTTATTCGGTTATAAAAATTTTTATACGAATGAAGTGGGACTAAAATATTATTAAACAGCTTATTCATGTAAGAATCAATTATGACAATTGAATGATTGAGCAGCCCTCAAAAAAATTTCTCTCAGATTGACCGCTAAGAAAGCAAAGAGTTAATCAAGATTTGCATGCAAGAACTTAGGCTGCTTATTTGCGAAATGTTGAAACTCTTTGCGATCTGAGCGGCTAAAAGTTCCGAATATTACCAATTTTTCTTGTACTAATGATGTTATTTAGTCCCAAACAAAAATAGGACTCACATATTAAAGCATAATTAAAAGGACATTAAAAAGTAATTAAAATAAAATCATTTTTATTTTACAACGATCAAAATTGCATACTCGGATCATTTATATTGATTCAAAAAAAAATTCCTTTCTTGATTTATCCCAATGTTCTTTTGCACTTATTTGTTCGGGAGTTCCTCTCTCAAAGGTCCAAAACCTGGCATCCGCAGATGCACAATGCAGAGTTATTTCGTTATTTCCATGATCCGTTGCATACAATTCAGCCCCACATACACTGCATTTCATTTCCTGCAAAATGAATTCTAGTTCTATCTTTTTGTTACGTTCCGTTTCTGTCATTTTCATATATAGGTTTTATATTTTGGAAGAAATATGATTTCGTAATTCTGCATTTTTACCAAACTTTTTATAATTGAAAATTATGCAGTGAAGATTAAACAGGAATTAAACGGGAGTTAAAAAGATATTAAATCAATTACCCAACTGAATGTTTTTGTAGGAAGGAATGGTAATAATAAACATAGTTCCTCCAAGAACTGGATCTGATTTTACTTCAATACTTCCTTTGTGCAAACTGGCGATTCCTTTTGCCAGCGCAAGGCCAAGACCGAAGCCCTTATAGTCGCCGGCATTGGTCCCCCGGTAAAAAGGTTGAAAAATTCTTTGAATTTCTTCTGTCGCTATAACATTGCCTTTGTTCATCACGCTTATGTATATATGATGATTGGAAAAAGAAAGATCAATATGCGACACTTTATCAGTAGAATATTTACATCCGTTTTCAACAATATTCTTTATTGCACTATGCAAAAGTTCTACATTTCCAAATACAACGCAATCCTTCTCATCGTTGGGAAATTCTCCAAAAAAAAGTTCTACTGCATAATCCTCATTTATTTTTTCAACTTCTGAGGTAACTCTTAGCAGTATCTCGTCTACACGAACCTCGGTCAATTCGATATTTCCCTGAACATCCGCTTTAGCAATCTCAAGCAGGCTCTTAGTCAGCTGCCTCATTTGCAATACATCTTCACGGATTGAAGCAAGAACTTTTTGATATTCATTTAAGCCTCTTGTTTTATGCAAAGTGACTTCAAGCTGACTAAGTATGGAAGTTAGCGGAGTTGATAATTCATGAGATGCATTGGAAATAAACCTTCGCTGGATATCGAAGGATTTTTGCAGCCGTTCCAACAACTCATTAAAAGTACCTGCCAGTTGGCTCAATTCATCACGGTTGTTTTCGGTCCGAATTCGACGGGATAAATTATAGGAAGATATTTCATTGACTTCATGAATAATTTGTGAAATGGGCTTTAACAATCTTTTTGAAAAGAGATAACCAGCCCATCCTGTTATCAAAACAGCTACTAAAAGACTAATCACCAAAACCCTTACCAATTCATCCAATCTTTGAATCCCATCCTCATCGTATGCTGCAACTATTACAACGAAATCCTTGCCATTTCCTTTGTGTTGTATTGCAATAGCATCGCGGTTTCCCAATTTAAAATAAACTTCACCCTTACTGACAGCTTGTTTCAGAATTTCATCAGGAATAATGATATGCTGACTGTCTCCTCCATCGAATTGATATATGATCCGACCCATCAATGGATAAATTGCGATGATCCGATGTGGCAATAATCCTGTCAAAGAAGTTGAGTCTACACGCCCTAATATAGTATTGCTGCTATCTCCGAATAAGGAATACAGCTGGGTACTATAATTTGCCCTGCTTTTTAAGCGCTTATAGAATACAATTTTCCGCTCTACTGAAGAAAAATAATAAACAGAATAAGCCAATAACAAAATAATTGTTGTAACCAATGCAGTAAAAAGCAGCATTATTTTGTGGCGAATCTTCACGTTATGCATTTTCTTTTAAAACGTAGCCCATTCCCACCAGTGTATGAATCAGTTTCGGACTATGCTCCCTGTCAATCTTTTTTCGCAGAAAATTGACATATACATCAATCACATTCGTCCTGGTATCAAAATCGATATCCCATACGTCAACAGCAATATCAGCCCTGGAGACAACCTTGTTCTTGTGCTTTATAAAATATTCTAACAATTGAAATTCCTTTGCAGTTAACGAAATTCTTTTCCCGTCTCTCACCACTTCCTTACTATCTAAGTTCATTTCGAGATTAGCAACTCTCAAAATACTGATGCCTTCCTCCTGTTTATAGTTTCTTTTCAACAGGACACGAATCCTCGCAAGGAGTTCGCTAAAATTAAATGGCTTGATCAGATAGTCGTCTGCACCTAATTGGAATCCTGTCAGTTTATCATCAATTGCACCCATTGCGGTAAGCATTATAATAAGAATCTTCTCATCATAATTCCGGATATATTTACACAGATCAAAGCCATTCATCGAAGGCAAATTAATGTCAAGTATGATCAGGTCATAGTAATTCAAATTGAATAACTTTTTCCCGGACAGACCATCTGATGCTATATCAACTTCAAAAAATTGTTCAGTCAGTCCCTGGGAAAGAGATTCGGCAATTTTTTTTTCATCTTCTACCAATAGAATTTTACGTTCCTGCATATATTCAGCATAGTAAATAATATCAGCAATAAAATTATTTGCTTGTGCAATCAAAACTGAAACAATATGATTAAAATCGAATTAAATTTGAATTGATTTATACACAAACAGCAAATGGCCGGACCTTCAATCCTGACTATCCTAAGCACTTTACAATATTGTTGAAAGCATCACTACTTTACATCAACTGGCGTGTTTTCCTTTATTTCATCATTTGCGTTTGATATTACCTGCTCACCGCTCTTCAGATTTCCAAATATTTCAATTTTGCCCGCTGACTCATTACCGGTAGTAACATCCACTTTATGAGCTTTGTTATCCCGAACAACCAAAACATATCTTCTTTCAGTCGAGGTAACAACTGCCGATCGGGGAACAGTAAGACTTCCGGGATTCCCTTTTGCAGTAAATAACACATCGACATACATGCCGGGAGCCATTAAACCACTCGTATTATATACATCCAGTTCTACTCTTTGGGAGCGAAACTGTTTATTAATGTTCATCGAATTTCTGCTAATGCGTCCCTGGAATTGTTTTCCGGGAAGTGCGTTGATATAAAATGAAACAGAATCATTGTCATGCAAAGTAGCTGCGACATTCTCAGGTATATCCACCTGTAAGCGAAGATGTGACACCTGTTTTAATTCAAGCATCGGTTTTCCATCTTTTCCTTCGGCACTCACCAGCGCACCCGGATGTACATTTCTTTCAGTGATGACTCCGTCAAAAGGCGCTGTCACGGTCAAATAAGACATCATAGTTTGCTGCATTTCCCAATTTGCTTTTTCAGCATTACTCAAAGCGCTGTCTGCATCCATTTTCCCTTTTGCCGTAGCCAGATCCATGGGGGATATTGCGCCGGGAGTTGCTGAAGCCTCTTTCAGTCTTTCATAATTTTCTTTGTCGATATTATAATCGGATTTGGCACGTGCATATCTTTCTCTTCCCTGAACAGTGGCCTGTTCCAATTCAGGCGCTTCTAGGATCATCAATATTTGTCCTTTCCTTACATTGGATCCGATATCAACCAAAACGGACCGGACATATCCATTCACTTTAGGAAAAATGCTCACTTCTTCATATGCAGCCAGCTGCGCAGGTAATTTGATTTGCTGGGATAAATTTGTTTTTTCAGCCTTAGCTAATTGATAATTAGGTTTTACTTCCTTGCTATTTGAATTAGTAACGGGATCATTTTTATCTGCACATCCCATCCAAAATATGATTAATAAAAAAACAGATATCAATTCTTTTTTCATGATGCTTTTATTTATTTGAATCTTCTGGTAATAATGAAACCGAGTCGAATGATTTTTTTTGTTGAATCCAGGCATATACCAATGGAACAATAAACAATGCGGCAAAAGTAGAAGCAATCAATCCTCCAATCACGGCGCGCCCAAGCGGTGCCGACTGATCACCTGCTTCACCCAGTCCGCTTGCCATCGGAATCATTCCTGCAATCATCGCCATGCTGGTCATCAATATGGGGCGGAGACGGATACTCGCTGCTGTTATTGCAGCTTTAAAAGGATCTTTATATTCCAGTCGCAGATGTTCCGCATTGGTTACAATTAATATGGCATTTGCAACAGACACACCAGTAGACATAATGATGCCCATATAAGATTGCAGATTTAGTGTTGCTCCTGTTGCAAGCAATAATAACATAGAACCTAAAAGCACAGCGGGAACTGTTGCGAGAACTGACAACGATAAACCGAAGGATTGGTAGTTCGCAGCAAGCAACAATAAAATAACAACGATTGCTGCCAGCAATCCATTTTGCAGTGAACTTAAAGTTTCAACCAACAGCGAAGACATACCTTTTATTTCGGGAATAAGTCCGGCTGGAGGAGTTCCTATTTCATCCATCGCTTTTTGAACTGCGGCAGTTGCAGTTCCCAAATCTTTTTTATAAACATTCGCACTTACCGTTACAAAACGACGTGGGCCGCTTCTGTCATATTCGCCCGGCAATGTGTCGACTGAAATGGCTGCCACATCAGTGAGCACAGGTCTCATCTGTCCGGCAACCAATGGAATCGAGCGCAGTTGTTCAACTGAATTCATGATATATTCAGGAGTATAAACCTGGGTCTGATAAGTATAAGATGTTTTATCATCCAACCAGAGATTTTTATTTGTGTAGCGGCTGGAGGAAGTGGCATCCGTTACACTTTTCGAAACCGCATCAATACTGAGTCCCATCAATGCCAGCTTTCCACGATCGATTACAATATTCAGTGTAGGTACCCTCAGAGGTTGTGCAATTTGCACATCGCGCAAAAAAGACACTTGCTTTAATTTCGCGAGTAATGCATCAGCATAGCTTTCTATATCGTGCATATTCTTTCCGGCAATCCTCACTTCAATGGGAGTAAATGCCCCCTGTGCCATAATTTTCTCAGTCAATTCAATCGGTTCAAATGAAATCCTGAGATTGGGGTAAACCTGATGAATATTTTTTCGCAATTCCTCTTTCAGTTCGTCAATCTTCACTTTATATTTCTCATTGATATTTACCTGGATCAATGCTTCATGAGTGCCACTCGAAAAAATATACAAATTACTTGTTCCGAAATTGGAGGGGATCACACCCACATGCGCAGAGCTGATCTCCACATTTCCATTGACCGTTGAATCAATAATATTGAGTATCCTCTTTGTTGCATCTTCTGTTACCTCCAGCCTCGTACCATCGGGCTCACGGATTCGCAGTTGTAACTGTCCCACATTATTTTTTGGCAACAGATCCTTGCCTATTACCATAAAACAAATTCCGGCGCCGCTAAATGCAAGAATAAAATAAATAGTTACAATCAACTTTCTGTTTCGCATCCATTTGCCGAGACGGCTGGCGAGTTTCATTTTTATCTGCTGAAAAAAACTATTTTCTTCCGGATGATATGCATCATGATGGGTATGAAGGTTTACTTCGTCTACTTCTTCCTCATTCAAAGCGAGGCCTGCATGCGCATGGGGTTTGCCATGACTATACTGAAAGTTTTCTTCGTTAAGCAACCAGTTGGAAATAACCGGCACAAGGGTTTGCGCTGCAAGAAAGGAAACGATCATTGCAAATGCAATGGAGAGAGATAAGGGAAGAAACATTGCTTTGGGGACTCCACTCATTATAAAAGAAGGCGCAAATACTGCGAGAATACAGAGCAGGATGAGCAATAAAGGAAATGAAATTTCAGAGCATGCGTCAAGAATGGCTTGTCTTTTGTTCTTTCCCATCTCCAGATGCTGGTGAATATTTTCTATCGTCACAGTTGCCTGGTCAACTAAAATGCCGATAGCCAATGCCAGTCCGCTCAATGTCATAATATTGATTGTCTGTCCCGAAATTTTGAGAAAAAGAACAGCACTCAAAACAGAAACCGGAATCGTAATAATAACAACCAGGCTGCTTCTCCAGTCACGCAAAAACAAGAGAACCATGAGTCCTGTCAATATTGCACCAAGCACTCCCTCTGTGATCAGGCTTTTTGCAGCATTGATCACGAATACCGACTGATCAAATTCATAACTGAGATCAATATCCGAAGGAAGGAGTGATTTCATTTCAGGAAGCTTTTTCCTCAAAGTATTGACTACATCCAGCGTAGAAGCATCTGCTGTTTTAACCACTGGTATATACACAGAACGCTTTCCATTTACCAGGGCGTAGTCGACGGTAATATCTGCTGCATCAGCCACATTGGCTACATCTTTTACAAATAAAGTTGTAGTACCATTGCTCTTAACAGGAATATCATCAAATTGCTCGACCCGGTCTTCCAGTGAATTGATGGAAGTGACGTACATCGTACTGTCAATTCGCAGATTTCCGGAAGGGGTGATGGCATTATTCTTCACAATCGCTTCCACTACTTCATCCGGCGAAAGATTGAATGTTCTCAGTTTTTGAGGATCCACATTAATGACGATGGTTCTTGCATTTGAACCAAATGGAGGGGCTGATGACATTCCCGGAACCGTAGCAAACAATGGACGAATCCTTGTGAGGGCAATATCGAATATATCTTTCAGAGATCTTGTTTTACTGCTGAACACGAGCTCTCCGACAGGCAGAGAAGAAGCATCGAAGCGGATCACCTGGGGCGGCAAAGCGCCAGGTGGAAAAAAAGCCGATGCTCTGTTTACCTGCAGTGCAACCTGCGCGGAAGCTTCTGCCATATCTGTGTTTTCATAAAAGGTCAGTCTGATTAAAGATAAACCCTGGACATTTTTACTTTCAATATTTTTGACACCATTAATATATAAAAACTGATCCTGCATTCTCGTGGCAAAAAAACCTTCCATCTGCCTGGGCGACATTCCGCCGTACTGTTCTATCACGTAAATCGAGGGCAGATTTAATTTGGGAAAAATATCAACCGGTATTGTTTTAATGGCCACCATCGAGAACAATAAGAGGCCAATAAAAATTACTAGTATTGTAATAGGCCTTTTTAAAGCTGTTCTTACCATAATTACTTTTTAATTGATTGAGTAAATAAATCAAGCGCTCCTGTGGCAGCAGCTCTATCAAGGTTGGCAAGTAGCCAATCGCTGAGTGTCTGGACATAATCTGATTGGGATCTATACACAACAAAAGAAGCATTGGTCAGATCAATCAGGTTGATAATGCCTGCTCGATATTGGGCTATTTTTTGATCGTATGTATCTTCTGAAGCTTTGATCTGAATGGGTATTTCCAATAAATTTTTTACTGCAGTCCGGATAGCTTCATCGGCTTTGTTCCCTACATTTTGCAATGCAAGTTTCTGTTGCTGCAGATCATAATCACTGGCAATGGTGTTGAAATGACTGATCGTTAGTTTGTCTTTTCGATGTACACCATTAAAAAGATCGTAGACGAAAGTAGCTCCCACCATATAGTTAAATCTCTGGTAACCCAAACCCTGGTCAAGTGATTTATAATTTCCCGCATAATCAATACTGGACCCTCTTGCCCACCCCGAGCCGATCAGAAATACTTTAGGCAAATAACTTTTTTTGACCAGTTCTTCTTCCTGCAGGTTCAATAATTTTTGCTTGGCATAATAATCAGTCAGGGGATTATTAATTGTATCCATATACGCTCCCCGGGCAAGGATATCAAGAGCAGATAAATAGTTTTTTGTCTGGACCGTATCCACTGCAATCATATCAACTGCAATCCCTGTTAAATAAGATAATTGCTGTTGCAGCTGCCTGATCTGTCCCTGGGTTTGATTAAAACTGATACGGCTTTTGGATAATTCAGCCAATGCCAGTGAAGAATCGGCGCCAGCTTTAATGCCGCTGCGTGTCACAGCCTGTATTACCTGGTAAATAGCTTCATAGCGATTGACATTTTGCTGATCAATTCCCATTTGGAACTGGTTTTTCAGAATGTCGAAATATAATTTTCCTACTTCCCATTTTGCCAGGTATATTTCTTTATTGAGATCTGCCTGGCTAAGGTTCGCATATGCTTCAGCGTTGTGGACTTTGGTTTTTTTAAGGCCGAAATCAAGCAACTCGAATTCACTTTGAAAAATTGCGATGTTGCCGGTTGCAGACTGGTAATCATTATAACTACGGATTCCATTTGAGCTGGATGGGATTGACCCAAATGAATAGTAAGAACCGGGAAGAGAATTATCTGTTCCGAGATTTAATTCATCGGCAACCAATGCGTTCGGTAAATAACTATGTCTCGCATCTGTGATGCCTGCTTTTGCTGCGCTGACCATCGCCATTTTTTGCAATAAAACAGGAAGATGATGCTGTGCCGAATCGATATAATCTGATAATGAGTATTGAATTTTTTGTTGAGCTTGTAAAATGGGCGCCGACAGCAATAAAAAAAATAATAATGCTGCGGCTGTTTTCTTTTCTGTAACAACCATGTGAATACAATCTTTAAATGAATAAAAAAAGTGAGAATAAAAATCAGCAGTTGGCTGATGGAGGTCCTCTTAATGAAAAGCCGATCTTATTTTCCTTAACAGGATAGCCGGAAGAAAAATTGTAATAGGGTTTTTTATAATAGCGGAATTTTTTAACCAGGACATAAAGTTCGGGCGTAATGGCCTTGCTGATCCTGGTCTTTTTATGCCTTTTTTCGGTCGCTTTTTCCGAATCATTGGACACGGGTTGATCAATCAGACTATTATTCTGATAACCATAAGATGATTGATTTTGTAAACGGCCCCTGATTGCATTTCCAATATCGTCCCGGTTATTTTGTAAAGATGGTTTTGATGCAGGCAGGCCTTTGAATCCTGCCAGTATTAAAAGAAGAAAGAATAATATAAACCGGAGTTTTTTCACAATATGAATCAGGCGAAGGTAAAAATTAATGCCTAATTCCAAGACCCTGTCCGATTAAAAACGTGTTAATGAATTGTATAGAATATAAATTAGCGATGAATCATGGGTTTTACCGCTACCCTGAATAGATTTCAAACTTTTTTATGAAACCAGTAACAATCATTTACTTTTGATCAAAATTATCACATGGCGCTCAATTCCATTATGAAGATCTTCATGCCTAAGGACCGGATATTCTATTCCTTGTTTGAAGAAGTAGCTGATGGCGTTTCAAAAATGGGAAAATTATTGAAAGACATGGTAGCCGAACCTGATATTGATAAAAGAGCAGCCTTAGTATCGCATGTAGAAGATCAGGAACATGTCAATGATGATCTCACACACAAAATTTTTACTGAACTGGGAAGAAATTTTATCACTCCATTCGACAGGGAAGATATACATTACCTGGCGAGCGCCCTTGATGATATTTGCGATTATATTTATGCGACTGCAAAAAAAATAAATTTTTATAAGGTAAACCCCAATGATACCGGAATTCAGAAAATGGCCGATTTGATTGAACTTGGCACACAACAGGTCGGGGCCGCCGTAAAAGAACTCCGCAATATGAGGGATATGCGAAAAATCACAGATGCTCTTGTGAAAGTGAACAGCATAGAAAATCAGGCCGATGATATTTTTGATATGAGTATTGATCGCCTTTTTGAAACAGAGCCAGATGCGAAAGAATTAATTAAAAAAAGAGAGATTTACCAGGTGATGGAAATCGTTACTGATAAATGTGAAGATGCGGCCAATGTGATAGAATCAATCATTATTAAATACGCGTGAAAATGTGGGAAATGTGAGAATGTGGAAATAAATTATTTATTATAACATTTATTTTTATTCCCTTTTTCTATTTTTTTAATTTTCATATTTCCACATTTTCATATTTCCACATTTACTATGGCTTTTCTTGTCGTCATCATCATCCTGGCTCTGATTTTTGATTATATCAACGGCTTTCATGATGCAGCCAATTCAATTGCAACCATTGTTTCTACCAAAGTTCTCACTCCGTTCCAGGCAGTTTTGTGGGCCGCTGTATTTAATTTCGCCGCTTTTTTTATATCGCGGTACATTATTGGGGAATTCAGGATTGGAAATACAATTGCCAGTTCAGTCAATAAAGAATTTATTACGCTGGAAGTAATTTTTGCAGGCCTGATCGGCGCTATTGCATGGAATTTACTTACCTGGTGGTTTGGTATCCCTTCGAGTTCTTCGCATACCCTCCTGGGAGGATTTATGGGAGCTGCTTTGGCACATGCAGGTGCCATCAACAAAAACGGTATTCATGTCATTAACTATGCTAAAGTAATACCTACTTTTCTTTTTATTTTTCTTGCGCCCCTGATTGGAATGATCATCGCTCTCATCATTACGATTACTATTGTAAATATATGCCGGAACGCAAATCCTTACAAGGCCGACAATTGGTTTCGAAGATTGCAATTGATATCTTCTGCCTTATTCAGTCTGGGACACGGCGGAAATGATGCACAAAAAGTAATGGGAATTATTGGTGCTGCAATGATTTATTATGAAAAATCAAAAGGGCATGAAATGACATTTACAGAATTTGTAAATGCTAATATGTGGGTGCCTCTGGCGAGTTTTACTGCTATTGCTGTTGGAACGATGAGTGGTGGATGGAAAATTGTGAAAACCATGGGAACCCGAATTACAAAAGTGACGCCGCTCGAAGGAGTCAGTGCGGAAACAGCAGGTGCATTGACTTTATTTTTGACGGAAAAGCTGGGAATTCCCGTCAGCACTACTCATACTATTGCAGGTTCCATCATGGGTGTTGGAGCAACTAAACGTTTATCGGCTGTTCGTTGGGGGGTTACAATCAACTTACTCTGGGCCTGGATTCTTACCATTCCCGTCAGTGCTGTATTTTCTGCTATTGTATATTTTATTTTATCTCTGTTTAAATGATTGTTTGATGGTATGATTGTTATCATTGAAATAATGCAATGAATCGATCATCCAATTAGCAAATATTGACAATTCCGCAATCTTTATTACTTTGCCTGTGATAAAATCTGAACATGAAAGGAATTATCCTTGCTGGAGGATCCGGAACACGGCTTCACCCCATTACATACGCCATCAGTAAACAAATCATGCCGGTGTATGACAAACCTATGATCTATTATCCCTTATCTACGTTGATGTTGGCAGGTATCAGAGAAATACTGATTATTTCAACACCATATGATCTTCCTTTATTTAAAAAATTATTTGGAACCGGCAACCAGTTTGGATTGCAATTCAGCTATGCAGAACAGGAGAAACCCAACGGGCTTGCCCAGGCATTTGTAATCGGCGCTCCTTTTATTGACAAAGACAGCGTAGCGCTTGTATTGGGAGATAATATTTTTTATGGATCCGGGCTTGGTGAACAACTGCAAAAAAATACAAACCCCGACGGAGGAATCGTTTATGCATACCATGTCAGCGATCCCGAACGTTATGGCGTGGTTGAATTTGATAAAAACATGAAGGCCATTTCCATTGAAGAAAAACCCAAACAGCCTAAAAGCAATTATGCTGTTCCCGGTTTGTATTTTTATGATAATGCAGTGGTAGAAATCGCAAAAAATTTGAAACCCAGCGCCAGGGGCGAATATGAAATTACTGATGTTAATAAAGAATACCTGAAAAGAGACAAACTGAAAGTATCCATTATGGACCGTGGTACCGCCTGGTTGGATACGGGCACTTTTGATTCATTAATGCAGGCATCACAATTTGTCCAGGTAATTGAACAACGTCAGGGCATTAAAATAGCTTGTATCGAAGAGATCGCTTACAGAAAAAAATTCATCACCAGAGAACAGGTCGAAGCAATGGCTCAGCCCCTGCTAAAAAGCGGATATGGCCAATACCTGATCAATGTTATTAATAATAATTAGTCGTTGTTACTTATGAAAAAAATTCTTGTCACGGGAGGTTGTGGTTATATTGGTTCGCATACAATTGTAGACCTGGTTGAAAACGGATTTGACGTTGTATCCGTCGATAATAATTCCCGTTCTAATCAGAGAATATTGGAAGGTGTGGAAAAAATCACTGGTAAAAAAATAAAAAATTATAAAGTCGACCTTTGCAATTTTGATGATACTGTTGCCATTTTCCAGGAAAATACAGATATCATCGGAATTATTCATTTCGCAGCCTATAAAGCAGTAGGAGAATCTGTCGAACAACCATTGATGTATTTTGAAAATAATCTTCTCTCTTTGATTAACCTGCTCAAATGCGTACAAGAATATAATATACCTTATTTTGTTTTTTCATCGTCTTGTACTGTATATGGAAATCCCAATGAAGTTCCTGTCACTGAAATGACTCCCCCTAAACCTGCAGAATCACCTTATGGTTATACCAAACAAATGGGTGAACAAATCATCAATGAATTTTCAAAAGCTTCCGATGTTAAATGTATCCTGCTCAGATATTTTAATCCGGTTGGAGCTCATCCCAGCGGACTGATTGGAGAATTGCCCATTGGAAGGCCCTCCAATCTGGTACCTGCCATTACGCAGACAGCAATTGGAAAATTACCTCAGATGCAGGTACACGGAGATGATTATCCGACACGCGACGGCTCATGTATCCGCGATTATGTTCATGTGAGTGATATCGCTCATGCACATACGCTAAGTATTAGTTTTCTCCTGAACAAAAAAAGTGCAAAAAAATGTGAAGTGTTTAATCTTGGAACAGGAAATGGTGTAACAGTACTTGAAGTCATCAGGGCATTTGAAAAAGTAAGTGGATTAAAATTAAACTATGCAATTGGTCCCCGGAGGCCGGGTGATATTACTGCCATTTATGCCAACAACGATCTGGCTAAAAAACAACTTGGCTGGATACCGCATTTTTCATTGGATGAAATGATGTCAACTGCATGGAAATGGGAGCAAAAATTAAAAATGGATGAAAAATTTTACAATGGTAAATTTTCAGAATTGAATTAAAAATTGCTGATCCCATTCCAACTCTTTTTCCGCCGCATCCCAAGTTTTCCTTTACTTTGCAACCAAAAAACAGGATCGATCATGATCCATTGAACTAATCAATCATCAATTCATGTTACAGGATATTCAGGTTACTGGTCAAAAAGATACGAGAAGCGGATTTGGAGATGGGATTGTAGAAGCCGCAAGAAAAAATAATGACATAGTAGCTCTAACTGCTGATCTTGCGGGATCTTTAAAACTGAATCAATTCATTAAAGAATTTCCGGATCGGTTTTTCCAGTGCGGTATTTCAGAGGCGAACATGATGGGCGTTGCAGCCGGATTAACAATCGGAGGAAAAATTCCCTTCACAACAACTTTTGCAAATTTTTCTACCGGTCGTGTGTATGATCAGATCCGACAGTCCATCGCCTATTCCGGCAAAAATGTAAAAATATGTGCTTCACATGCTGGTCTGACCCTGGGAGAAGATGGTGCAACTCATCAAATCCTGGAAGATATCGGCATGATGAAAATGCTTCCGGGAATGACTGTTATAGTACCCTGTGACTATAATCAGACGAAAGCCGCAACACTTGCGGTTGCAGATTATCAGGGGCCCGTTTATTTGCGTTTCGGCAGACCTGTATGGCCAATCTTCACCGACAAAATGGATTTCAAAATAGGCAAGGCACAAATATTTTCTGAAGGAAAAGATGTTTCTATTTTCGCCTGCGGTCATATGGTCTGGAAAGCCATAGAAGCCGGAAAAATATTAATGGAAAAAGGAATTTCTGCTGAAATAATCAATATGCATACTATTAAACCCCTGGATGCATCAGCAACTTTGGCTTCCATTACAAAAACAAAATGTGCTGTAACTGTGGAAGAACACAATATAATTGGTGGTTTGGGCGATAGTATTGCACAATTTGCAGCAAGAAATTGTCCAATCCCTATCGAATATGTCGGCACCAATGATACGTTTGGAGAAAGTGGTACTCCAATCCAATTATTGCAGAAATATGGATTAGATACCCCCAATATATTGCAGGCTGTAGAAAAAGTGATGAAAAGAAAAGCATAAACAGAGGCTTTCCACGAAAAAAAAATTTGGGGTAATCGTTATTGCAGCCCAAACTTATTCACAGGAAGTATTAAACTTACATGAGAATTTTCAATCTAAACTACAGTCTTCTTCAATCAAATGGCTAACCTGATGGCGGTCACTACACATGATACCGAATTGTTAAGCCTGTTTCGTGACCCTGAAACAAAAGAAAAAGCATTTACCGACATCATCAAAAAATACCAGGAAAGATTATACTGGCATATCCGGAGAATGGTGATTGATCATGAGGATGCAAATGATGTGCTGCAAAATGTATTCATCCGGGTTTGGAATGGTTTGGAGAATTTCCGGGAGGATGCCCAATTATACACCTGGCTATACAGAATTGCTACCAATGAGTGCCTCACTTTCCTTGAACAGCAAAAGAAAAGGGCTGCCATATCCCTAAGTGAAATGGAAAGCGGGCTGAGCAATAAAATCAAAGCAGACAAACATTTCGATGCTCAGAAACTGGAATGGAAATTACAATTAGCCATTCAGCAACTACCTGAAAAACAAAGGATTGTATTTAGTTTAAGGTATTATGATGAAATGCCTTATGAAGAGATGAGCAGGGTATTGGAAACATCTGAAGGAGCTTTAAAGGCCTCTTATCATCATGCAGTCAAAAAAATAGAAGAGTATATTTTGAATCATTAAACTTTAATGCTCAAAAATGGTCTGATAAACGGACATGCAAAACAGGAAAGACATATCAAATGAGTTGTTGGAAATCAGTCAGTTAATAGCTGAAATCGATGCCCCAAAAAATCCATTTGAAGTACCCTCCGGCTATTTTGAATCGTTGCCGGACCGTATCATGGAAAAGCTAAAAACAACTTATACCGGTTCTGTAAAAAATGAACTGGAAGTCTTATCTCCTGTTATCAGCCAAATTGAAAAAAATAATATCTCTTATAACATTCCGGAAAACTATTTTGAGAGTTTTCCCGAAAAGTTATTATCCAGGATAAAAGCTGATGAGGCGACGAGTGCTTCGGAAGAATTATCGATTCTTTCTCCTTTATTAAGCCGGGCCGATAAAAAAAATCCTTTTAGCACGCCATCCGGTTATTTCAATGAATTATCTGATAATCTTGTTGAAGGGGTGAAGGCTATTGAGTTTGTCAAAGATGAGTTGGAACAACTCTCTCCGCTGATGGGAGGCCTCAGCAAAAAAAACGTATATACAGTACCGGGAGAATATTTTGATACACTGGCTGAAAATATCCTGCAAAGAATAAAACATTCTCAGGAAAAAGCGAAAGTTATTTCTTTCAGAAAAAACAAGCCGTGGCTGAAATATGCGATCGCTGCCGCCCTGACAGGAGTTATTCTCACAATTGGCTTTTTCACTTTCAATAACAATAAACAAAATAAAACAACAGAAGATCCTATAGCTGCCTTATCAAAAGTGAGCGATCAGGAAATAAACAATTATCTGGACAACCACGATATCCCTTTAAATGAAATTCCAAATAATAATACCCCTGTTTTGGATTTCAATGAAAATGATATTACAGATTTATTGGCCGATGTTTCCGATAATGAATTAGAGCAATATCAATACGACAATGATCAGACAGGCGCAAAGGATTTAATAACGAATTAACCCATAGATGAAAAGAGCTTTACTATATGGAATGATTTTTTTATTGTCGCTTTCCGGAAAATCACAGGACGGAGTTCGTTTGGAGGCTTTAAAAATTGCTTACCTCACAAAGAAATTGGATTTATCGACGGAAGAGGCTCAACGTTTTTGGCCTATATACAATCAATATTCGGAGGAAATGCGTTTGGCAAGACAGGATGCGAGAAAAAATGGACAAAGCGAAATAGAACTGGAAGAAAATATTTTGAATATCCGGAAAAAATATAACAATGAATTTGGCAAGGCTTTGTCTCCGGAAAAAGTCGACACTTTCTTTCGCTCCGAAAAGGAGTTTGGCAATTTTGTCCAGAAAGAAATTCAAAGGAGGCAACTGAAAATGCAGCAAAGACGTTCTCTGATAAGGCCATAGACCCCGATATTTTGCTTGTTTACCGATTAATTTAATATGAAAATGGCCGAATCACGATATTTGAATCTGGTGTTTTTCATAGGTTAGCAACGGCCGGCTCTTTCAAGAGCGGGCCTTTTTATTGATATTTTTCTTTTTTGAAAATCCAGTCCTTCGACAATACCTGCAAACAGTCACAATACAATTACTTAATATCCGGTTTACCGGGGTTCTAATATCTTAGATCGCAATACCAGGTTTTTATTCCCAGCAATACAACACCAATGAGTCGATCATCACAAATCATTTTAACTGCCCTTTGTATTTTTTTAAAGGCTACCGCCGGTGCACAGGAAGCTCCTCAGAAACCGGATACAACACAAAAAATAGTTACTGGGCGTACCAACAGCATCACACAACAAAAAAAACCTTATGTCATTTTGATTTCGGCTGATGGTTTCCGTTATGACCTCGCCGAAAAATACCAGGCAAAGAACCTGTTAAAGCTCAGTGATGGCGGAGTACAGGCTGCGTATATGCAGGCCAGTTTCCCATCCCTGACCTTTCCGAATCATTATAGCATTGTCACAGGTTTATATCCCTCCCATCACGGGATTGTCGACAATAGTTTTTATGATGAGAAAAAACAGTTAGCATACACCATGGGAAATAGAAAAGCAGTTAGCGATAGTTCCTGGTACGGCGGGACTCCTTTGTGGGTATTGGCTGAAAAACAACAAATGCTCACTGCGAGTTTTTATTGGGTTGCTTCGGAAAGTGCGATACAGGGAGTGCGACCGACTTATTATTATATATATAATGAAGCGATCCCGATAGACCAGAGAATTGAGACCGTAAAGAACTGGCTTCAGTTGCCGGAAGATAAGCGACCGCATTTCATTACATTTTATTTTCCAGAAGTCGATCACCAGGAGCATAGATTCGGAGTTGACTCAAAGGAGGCAATCGATGCAGTACATTTTGTGGATGAAAGTGTAGGCAAACTCGTGCGTGCGGTAGACTCCACAAATCTTCCTGTCAACTTCATTTTTCTGTCCGACCATGGCATGATGAATATAGATACAACTTCTTTTCTTTCCTTACCAGCCGTGGTAGATACCGGCCAGTTCAGGATTGTAGCGGGACTTACCGTAGTGCACCTGTATGCGAAAGACAGTTCGGCTATTGCTCCTGCATTTGCCGTTCTTAAGAAACAAGCGATGGGTTATGTGCCTTATCTGGCCACTGATATGCGTCCAGACTGGCATTATAGCAAACAAGACGATCGTTTTGATCGTATCGGTGATATAATACTGGTAGCTGACCCTCCAAAAGTTTTCAATATCAATCATCGACGCCTCCCCGCAGCCGAACACGGCTATGATCCATTCGACGGGGAAATGCGCGCCAGCTTTTATGCCTGGGGACCGGCCTTCGAGCCACATAAAAAAATAGATGGGTTTGAAAACGTCAATGTATACCCGCTGATTGCAGAGATATTGGGATTAAAAAACACTGAAGCTATCGATGGAAAACCGGAAGTGCTTCAATCCATATTGAAAAAGAAAGAATGAAATATATTTAAAATCTCCAAACCGGTGTTTTAATGTCGTGATAAAAAAGAAAAGTCCAGTTTTCTTTTTCTCCCTGTTGCCACCATTGCTGCCTTAGTTCCATAGACTTCTTTCCATCATAATCATACTTAGCAATAAACCGGCTTTTCATCTGTTGCAATTGCGGGGCCACATCGCCTCCAAAAAAAATTGTTTCGCCCGCATCCACAATCCGAAAAACCTGGTGATAAGGACAGTGAGCACCTGTCATTTCATAACTGATATAACCATCGATTATACCATTTCCATTGAGTAGGACAACATTTTTAAATTTTTTTATGCATTCTAATTCTTCGGTTATATATGAGGGAAAGCCTTTTTCAAATGCAAATTCCAATTCTTTTTGTTGTATATAATAAACAGCATTCGGAAAAGAAGGCTCACGTAATCGGGTATCCGGATTCACATGACTAATGCCACCGGAATGATCCTTGTGCAAATGGCTCATCAATACCTTGGTAATTTTCAGAGGATCTATTCCTGCTTCTATGAGATTTTGGTGAATCTGAAGCTTCCCGTCTTTTTCAAATCCAAGACCGGTATCTAATACCAGAATATCTTCAGTGGTAATTACTGCGAATGGTTGTATCTCCACCAGCAAACTTCCTTTTGCCCGTTGCTGCAAGTCGTCTTTATCTGTATTGAAGGGTACAAATAACTTGGTTTTATCAACTGTAAAAGCTCCTTCTGAAAGTGGAATGATTTGCATACCCCAACCCCTAAAGGGGAATTAAGTTTTAAAGTTTGTAAAAATAAGAAATAGGTTTTACGATGAATCATATTCATCCCCCTTTAGTATAGGGGGAGCCGGGGGGTTTATCTTAACACCATTTGCCTGTCAGCATCCAGCCTTACCAAAATAAATAGCATAATGGTAAACGTTAGTAAAGAAGTCCCTCCATAACTCACAAAAGGAAGAGGAATGCCGATCACGGGAGCCAACCCGATCGT
>DATJXY010000038.1:0-2508 GCA_035499855.1 Puia sp.
GGCGCCGGGAAAACAACACTGATCAAATTGCTTTGCCGGATTTATGATCCTACTGAAGGGAATATTTATATCAATGGAACTGATCTAAAGGATATCCGGCTGGAAGACTGGCAAAGTGCGATTGGCCTGCTATTCCAGGATTTCCCTCTCTACAACCTGACGATCCGTGAATCCATCGGCGTGGGAAGAATTGCCGAACAGGTGAATGAAGAGCGAATGAAACAATCTGCACATTTTTCCGGTGCGAATGAATTCATTGATGAATTTGCCGATACCTATGACCAACTGATCTGGAAAGAATTTAAAGGGGGAACCGATTTATCCAAGGGACAACATCAACGACTTGCAGTGGCACGTATGTTTTATCGTGATGCAGTCATCACGATCCTGGATG
Organism: Puia sp.; assembly: GCA_035499855.1. Classification (GTDB taxonomy): domain Bacteria; phylum Bacteroidota; class Bacteroidia; order Chitinophagales; family Chitinophagaceae; genus Puia. The sequence goes on from DATJXY010000038.1 coordinate 395, forward strand.
AACCCACCGCTTCTATCGATGCGATTACAGAAGAAAAAATATTCAGTACACTGGAAAGAAATATGGAAGGGAAAACGGTTATTTTAATCACACACAGGTTTAGTACGGTAAAGAACGCAGACCAGATTTTAATGCTGGAGCGTGGTAAAATTATCGAACAAGGTTCTCATTCGGAATTGATGAAGTTAAAAGGTAAGTACTCTGAATTGTATGTCATGCAGGCAAAACGCTACCTCGAAAATCAGTCAGCATAAAACATTCTGAGTTCCGCGTTTCCGTGACAAATTGTTTCAAATGAATTTTAGGTTTCTCACAGATTGTACAGATGTGCACGGATGGTCCAGTATTCAATCTGTGTGCACCTGCGAAATCCGTGAGAAAATGAATTGTATTAGCTATGGAGGCCGGGGTTTCGCTCAGCCGGAATGAATTTGCGAATATTCTACCTGTTCTTATAAGCATCGTATTCCAAAACCATCTATTTTTACCGTCCATTTTTCTTTCAAAATCTAAAGCATCATGAATAAGATTGTTCTGCTCTTCATTTTTTTTATTTCGATTTTTTGTATCCATGCATGTCAGCAACCCGGAGCAAATAAAGAAACCGGTTTTGTTTTTAATAAAGACAGCCTGGTGAAACATATTATCATTCTGGCTTCCGATTCTTTCCAGGGAAGAAAACCTTTTTCTTTGGGAGAAACGAGAGCGGTGGACTATATCAAAAACAGTTTTTCTTCGCTGGGACTCGAACCTGGTAACGGCAATAGTTACCTGCAGGATGTTCCTCTCGTGGAAATCACGCCCACTGCAGATCCTGTAATGAAAGTGGAATCTTCAAAGGGAAGTTTTGAATTGCAGAGGTCAAATGACTATGTATTGTCGACCGAGAATACTGACTCGGTAATATCCCTCGATAAAAATGAACTGGTGTTTGCCGGTTATGGCGTTGTGGCTCCCGAATATCAATGGAACGATTATGCAGGAATGGATGTAAAAGGAAAGGTTGTATTGGTGATGGTGAACGATCCTGGTTTCGGAACATCCGACACGACTATTTTTAAAGGGAAGACAATGACTTATTATGGCCGCTGGACTTACAAATATGAAGAAGCAGCCCGCCAGGGAGCCAGGGCCTGTCTCATCATTCACAATACGGAAGCTGCTTCATATCCATTCAGTGTTGTACAACATTCCTGGGGTTCATCAAATTTATATCTCGATAAAAGAGGTTCGTCCGAATATCACTGTCCATTGAATGGCTGGGTGAGTGCAGATGCAGCAAAAAAATTGCTGGCTGCTGCAGGAAAGGATACTTCACTGTTGGTAAGTGCCAACAAACATGGATTTAAAGCGATATCGCTCGGTGAGAAATTATCTACCAAAGTAAAAGTAAAAGCAGTGTACAACACATCTCATAATGTGATTGCGAAAATTACGGGTAGCAAAAGGCCGGATGAATATATTTTATATACTGCTCACTGGGATCATCTTGGAATCGGTCAGCCGGATGCAAAAGGTGATTCTATTTACAATGGAGCGCTCGATAATGCAAGTGGCAGCGCAGCGCTATTGGAAATCGCACGCGCATTTACACAGGAGAAAGAAAAACCTGAACGCACAATTTTATTTTTATCTGTTACTGCAGAAGAACAGGGACTGCTGGGTTCGGCGTATTACGCAGAACATCCCATTTACCCTCTTAATAAAACAGTTGCTGAATTGAATATGGATGTGATCAACTCTGATGGGAAAACAAAAGATATTATCATCACCGGCATGGGACAAAATGAATTGGAAGATTATGTTGCTGATGTTGCCAAATTACAGGGAAGATATCTCGCGCCCGAATCACATCCCGAAGCAGGTCATTATTTCCGGTCCGATCATTTCAGCCTCGCAAAAGCTGGTGTTCCGGCATTGGATGCAAAAGGCGGGATTGATGTTGAAGGAAAGGGAAAAGAATATGGACAGAAACTGGAAGATGACTATACTGCAAATCACTATCATGCTCCCTCCGATGAATATGATCCGAAATGGACTTTCGAAGGAGGATTACAGGATATGGAAATGTTGTTCCTGATCGGCAAGCGCCTGGCATCGGAAACAACATGGCC
>DATJXY010000039.1:0-52170 GCA_035499855.1 Puia sp.
CGGAACTTAATGAAGAACACATAAAGGCTGCCCTTTTGTTCGCAGCAGAAAGAGAACATGTACTTAGAATTGCATCGTGAGACTACTATTCGACCAAAACATCTCTTATAAAATCACGAAGACCCTTTCGGATATTTTTTCCAATTGCATACACGTCAGTAATGTTAAGCTGAACAACTCATCGGACGATGATATTTGGAAATACGCTAAAGAAAATGATCTGTGCATTGTAACATTTGACGCTGACTTTCTTAACCTGGCCACACTCAGAGGTAATCCGCCAAAAATAATTCTACTCAAAACAGGCAATCGCAAGACCAGCCAATTGACACAGTTATTAAAAACTAATAAAGAATTAATTGACCAATTCTTGCATGACGTTAACTACCAAAATATCGCGTGTCTGGAAATTGCTACGTAGGCATTACACACAAAAATTGCATTGGCATTACGGCGGCGGACGAATCTGTCTGCCGGCAGGCATGTAGCGCCTCAGCATTTGTAATCCTAATCATCTTCTGTAATTTGGTCTCACCTAAGGCGAGACCAAATGAGCCAAAGTTTTCCAAATTCCGCCACAACGCCAATGCGGAAGCGTTACATGTCACCCTAATCAGCATCCTACTTAAATTCAAGCAAACATGACTTTGCCGATCGGTAAATTCCGCGAGGCCTGAATTGGGCTAAATAAAAATATTCCCTGAAAAGTATTCGTCTGTTAATAGTAAGGACTGATCAACAGGTAAACCACCACACCGCTTACTGCCACATAAAACCAGGCCGGCCATGTGATTCTCGCGAGCCTGCGATGCTTATCAAATTTTTCCTGGAAGGCTTTTTGCAAAGTGAATAATACTAATGGGACGATGAGCCCGGAGAGAATGATATGAGAACTGAGAATGAAATAATATACATATCGCATGGATCCTGCAAGACTTTTTTCATCGTCACTCAGAATGCCATCATGGTTGAGATCGCCGTAGCGGACAGAAGGATTCGAGGCATGATAGATAACATATGAAACCAGGAACACGGTACTCAAGGCAACTGCAATCAGGTTCGCCGTCTTGTGCGCTTTGATCTTTTTATTTTTTATGAAGTAGAGACTTGCTATCAGCAGTATGGCAGTTGTAGAATTCAGGATGGCATGAAATAAGGGAAGACTGCGCGTATTGAATCCCGGATTGACTTTGACCTGTGGAACCAATATTAAATAAGCAACCGCCAGTGGAATGGCAATGGAGACGATGATAATGGGTAGTGTGAGGTTTTTTTCTTTCATAATTTTTGATCGCTGACAGGAATGGTTCTCTTCCTGCTTAAAAAATAAACGGCAACTGCAGTCAACACAAGCACGATGATGATAATAGGTAATAATGGTTTTAATTCATTCAAAGCAGATCGAGTGTTTTTATCTTTTTCCAGCATAATAAAAACAATATCGCTGGCCAGTTTGGAAAGACTTGCGCTGTCTAGTCCGTCATAATAACCTCTCACCACGCGGTCCTTATCCAATAAAGCCATTTTCTGCGTATGAATGAAATTGGAATCCACACCTTCACCGTCTGCTATCCCCAGTTTCAATTCATTGAGTGCAAAATCATAAATTGTTTTCTTTGGTCCGGTAAGCAGCCACCAGGTATCGGGATTGACGCCGTATCTGTCGGCATATTTTTTTAATACAACTGAAGAATCTCTTTCAGGATCCACGCTAAAAGAAAGAAACTGGACAAAACTCGTATCATTCAATTTCATTTCATCTTTCATCTTCAGCGCATCCTGGAGCTTTTTCATATTCTTAGTAAGAGTGGGACAAATACTCGGGCAATGCGTGAAGAAAAAATCGGCGACAATTACTTTTCCCCGAAGTTGATCCAGGGTAACGGTATTGCCCAGCTGATTGATCAGTGAAATATTATTTACGGAATGCCATAATGTATCTGTGATATCCTTTCCATCCTTCTTTTCAGTGATCACCGAATCATAATAATACCTCGGAGGCATCACCACTGCATTTTCACTCGCATTTTTTACAATAAGATAACTGGCCAGGGGAACCAGAACCGCTACACAGATAGCTAATAATGCTTTTTTACTCACCAGATCGTTTTTATTTAGCCTCAGAGATACTGAATAAATTTTTCCGTGTCTCCGTGGCTATTGAATCACAAAAATAACCACGGGCAAACAAAGAACCATCACCGGCTGGCAATGGTTTCGTTCGATAAATGATATATTTTGTTAAATACGATTATTCAACGCCCGGCTTTTTCCCTTCTTCCGTTTTCTTTTCACCTTCTTTTTCTTTCGGCTGGGCTTTGTATTTATCTACATAATGCGAGTCGTAGCGGTTGCGCAGATTTTTGTAGGAATTTCCGTCCCATAGAAAAGCCAATAAGAACCAGATAAACAACATAGCCGGAACTCCAATGCTCATGATCAGGTTCCTGTTTTCATAACGCAGGTGCATGAATTCTGCAATGATAAAAAACGCTTTTGCGAGAGTCCCGATAACGAATATCCCATTCAGGAAATGCTTGGGTAAAAAATCTGTTTCATAATATAAAATGGCAAGCGCCAGTTCGACTACAGTAATAATCAGGAGTATCCAGAATGTTCTCCAGATTGCCTTCGTCGAAAAACTATGACCATCATCCGTATGCGCTGCAGTTGTTGTATGTGAATTTTCCATGTTAGAAACGGTCTGTTTCAAAAATTAATTACAATAAATAAAAACAAGTGAACACAAATACCCAAACCAGGTCCACGAAATGCCAGTACAAACCTGCTTTTTCGATCATGAGATAATGACCCCTGCGTTCAAAGACTCCTCTCCAGGTCATGATCAGCATAATAATATTTATGATGACGCCGGAGAAAACGTGGAATCCGTGAAAACCTGTAATTGTAAAAAAGAAATTCGTAAAATTGGTTGAAGAAGGAGAACCATTGATATTCATAAATGGATTTCTTCCCCACCAGGCTCCTTCTCCGTGAAGGTGTGTCCATTCCCAAGCCTGGCAGCCTAAAAAAGCAAGTCCGCCGAGAATCGTGAAGAACATCCATTTCATAACACTTTTCTTATCATTATTGTGACCCGCTCCTACTGCGAGCACCATTGTCACGGAACTCATGATAAGTATAAAAGTCATTAAGCTCACGAATGCAAGCGGGATCTTCATTTCACCGATGATCGGGAATGAGCGGAAAACCTCATTCGGATCGGGCCATGAATTGCTGGAGAAACGGATAGTCCCATAGGAAATCAGGAAAGCGCCGAAAGTGAATGCATCGCTCATCAGGAAATACCACATCATCAGCTTGCCGTATTCCACGTTGAACGGACTTCGTCCTCCTGCCCACCATTTTTGTCCCGCTGGTACTGCTTGTGCCATGTTATTATTTTATTCTGGTTGCAAATTTATTATAAAGTTTTCCTCTGAAAATTATTGTACCAATAAAAAGAAAATAAGTAAATAAATCCAAAGAATATCTACGAAATGCCAATAGCTGCTGACCACTTCAACCGGAACTATATTGTAACTACGGACATTTGTTCTGTATGCTTTTATAAACATTACGAGCAATGCAATCACTCCGCCAATCACATGCAAGGCGTGTAACCCTGCAATTACAAATAAGAACTGACCTGCTCCTGAACCGCGAAAAGTAACACCGCTGTCCCAAATCTGCGTAAAACCAATCCACTGCAACACCACAAAAACCAATCCGAGGATAGCCGTCACCGTTATAAAGCCCCTGTACCTGTCCATCTTTCTTTCACGGAAAGATTTCAAAGCAATCTGCATCGTGAGGCTGCTCAGTAAAATCACAGCAGTCGACAGCAGAAAGGTACGGGGCATATCGAATGTTGTCCATCCGGGCTGATCTCTTTTCACGATATAAGCGCTCGTTAAACCCGCGAACATCATGATAATGCTGCCGATCGCCACCCATAAAGTAAATTTATGGGGATGTATTCTTTTTTTTTGTTCACTCACGGTATTCGTTGCTTCAATCGAGTTTATCATTGCTTTGCCATTGTCGTCCCGTGTTAAAAACACAGGACAGATCTTTAACACATATCTCCTACAAATTATTCACCTTATCGATCAGGAGAGCCAGCAGCACTACCGGTAAATAAATATAGCTGCTGAACATTACTCTTCTTGCGGACTGGATCGTCATTTCACGATAAAGGCGCACACATTGCCAGACCATGAATAAATTAGCCAGCAATACAATCAACAAACTAATGATGCCGCTCATCCCAAAAAAATATGGCATCACTCCTACGGGCAATAATAACAGCGAATAGATGATTGCCTGTATGGCCGAATATTTTGTTTGTCCTTCGTCAGATGGCAGCAATTTAAACCCTGCCTTGCTATAGTCCTTGTATGCAATCCAAGCAATTGCCCAGAAATGGGGGAATTGCCAAAAGAATTGTATTGCAAACAAGATCCATCCTCCCGCACTGATATTGTCATTGCCAGCGGCCCATCCAATCAAACAAGGAAATGCGCCCGGAACAGCGCCGACGAGCACGGCCATTGCGCTGACTTTTTTCAGTGGTGTATAGATAAAGGCATATACAAACAAACTAAATGCAGCCAGCAATGAAGTCAGAAAATTAAAATGCCAAAGCAAAAGTACTCCTGCAAGTCCTGATATCACAGCAAAAGCAATGGCTTCCTGCACGCTCATCCGGCCTGATGCAACAGGCCTGTTCGCCGTCCTCTTCATCACTGCATCCGTATCCTTTTCCACTACCTGGTTGATAGCGTTTGCGCTTCCTGTAACCAGCATACCACCAGCGAATAAAATCAGGATCGCTTTCCAATCGTATGCTGTTACTTTTGGCGCCAGCAAATAACTAATCACTGCAGAAAAAACCACCATGAAGCTAAGGTTGAACTTGATCAGCAACTTATAATCCTGCAATTTGCCGGCTATCTTAAAAGAACTGGATTGCTTCACGGTTTCCTGCTGCATCTATATTTTTTTAGTCGGAATTCAGAAGTCCGAAAGTCAGAAAAGAATTTATTTTATTATAAAACATACTTCCGGTCTTTCGGACTTCCTCAATTCCCGACTTGTATCAATGTTTACTTTCATTAGCGCCGATGGGTTCTGTCTGGGGAATGAATTCCCTTCCATCTTTACCATAATCATAAGCCCAGCGATGCACTTCGGGAATTTCTCCCGGCCAGTTGCCATGCCCTGGATGAATGGGTGTAGTCCATTCGAGCGTATTGGCTCCCCAAGGATTCGATGAAGTCACTCTTCTTCCTTTAAAAATAGAATAGAAGAAATTGAAGACAAACATCAGTTGCACTGCGAATACGATCATGGCCACGGTAGATATAAAACGATTCAGCGTACCAAACTGGTTAAAAGAATGCCAGCCGCTATAATCAAGATAACGGCGGGGCATACCCGCTAATCCTTCATAGTGCATGGGCCAGAAAATCAGATAAGCGCCTGCAAAGGTTACCCAGAAATGGATATAAGACATGGTATTATTCAGATATCGCCCATACATTTTGGGGAACCAGTGATAGATACCGCAGAACATACCAAAGAATGCAGAAACACCCATCACGATATGAAAATGTGCTACCACAAACATTGTATCATGTAAGTGAATATCGAGTGTGGAATTACCCAGGAAGATCCCAGTAAGACCACCGGAAATGAAAAGGCTCACAAATCCAATTGCGAACAACATTGCCGGAGTAAATCGAAGATTACCTCTCCAGATGGTCGTCAGCCAGTTAAATACTTTAATAGCTGAAGGAACTGCAATCAATAAAGTGAGCAGAACGAAAACCGATCCAAGGAATGGATTCAATCCGGTTACGAACATATGATGTGCCCAAACGAGGAATGCGAGTACTGTAATGGCGAATAGTGATCCGATCATGGCCATATATCCGAATACTGGTTTACGTGAGTTCACCGACATCACTTCAGAAACCAGTCCCATCGCGGGTAATATAATAATGTATACTTCCGGATGACCAAGGAACCAGAACAGGTGCTGGAATAAGATCGCACTTCCTCCTTCGTTCGGAAGTGCCTGGTGTGTTGAAGCAATATAGATATCAGACAAATAAAAACTCGTTCCGGCGTGGCGATCAAATAACAACAGAATCAGTCCTGAGAGAAGTACCGGGAAAGATAAAACCCCCAATATGGCAGTAAACAAAATAGCCCAGATTGTCAATGGGAGTCGGGTCATGCTCATGCCTTTTGTGCGGAGGTTCAATATGGTTGAAATATAATTCAGACCTCCTAACAGTGATGATACCACGAAAAGAGCCATCCCGATGATCCAGAAATCCATCCCCGCTTTCGAACCTTCATTGGCATCACCCAACGCACTCAGTGGTGGATAAACCGTCCATCCTCCACTGGCCGGACCTGTTTGGAGGAAGAGTGAAGTTAATATAACCACACTTGCCATCCAGAAAAACCAATAGGAAAGCATATTTAAAAAAGGTGACGCCATATCACGTGCACCTGCCTGCAGCGGGATCAGATAATTTGCAAAAGTTCCGCTCAGTCCGCCGGTTAACACAAAAAACACCAACACGGTTCCGTGCATGGTGACGAGCGCATAATACATTTCAGGTTGAATTTTTCCACCCTTCGCCCATTTTCCGAAAATATCTTCCAGCCAGGGGAAGCTAGCTTCGGGATATCCCAATTGAAGGCGGAACAGAACCGACATCAGGCCACCCAATATTGCCCAGATCATTCCTGTAATGAGGAACTGCTTGCATATCATTTTGTGGTCCTGACTAAAAACATATTTTGTAATGAAAGACTCTTTGTGATGATGTATGGCATGCTCATCATGATGTACTTCATGACTGGTTCCCACTTCTGCATGTCCATGTACTGTGGCTTCGTTACTCATCTCAAAAAATTTAGTTGAGAAATATCTCTTTTAATAATTTTTATTTTTAGTTTATTTCGTTCCTGCTATCAGTTTAGCTGCTGTTTCATTCGCCGCTTTTGCCGTTGCCTGTACTTTTGCTGAATCTGTTTTCCCAGGGTTTGTAGCCGGAGGGAATACACGCGCATAGTTGGATTTTTCCTTGGCTCTCCATAAAATGAATTCTTCTTCTGTAACCACTTTGACAATTCCCTTCATCGAAAAATGTCCGCGGCCGCACATCTGGTCGCAGGAAATTTCATAGTCAAATTCAGGGTCATTCAGTTTTTTTCTCATTTCCTCAGTAGTAAATTTCGGAGTGAACCACATGGTTGTGGGTGTTCCCGGCACGGCATCCATTTTCATCCTGAAATGAGAAAGACCCACATCATGAATCACATCTCTTGAATTGATAATTAGTTTTACTGGCTTGTTAACAATCAGATACAATGCTGTATTTTCTACAATATCATCATGTGTTGCAGGATCATCCCAGATCAATCCGAGCTGGTTATCTTTTTCATCACTGATATTCCTGAAATATTTTTTCCCGAAAATATTATCCTTGCCCGGATAACGGTAGATCCAATTGAATTGTTTTCCCGTGATTTCAACCTGCATGGCATCTTTCGGTGCATCGCCTGTTATGCGAAACCAATAATACAATCCAAATCCAACCAGGACGGTCAATGCAATTGCCGGAATCACAGTCCATATCACTTCGAGCTTATTATTATGAGGATAATAAAAGGCAGTTCTTTTTTCAGAATACTGATATTTATAAGCAAACCAGAAAAGAAGAATCTGTGTGATAAAAAATACAGCGCCTGTAATACCAAGCGTTATATGCAACATGGTATCGATCTTCTCGCCCTGTTCTGAAGCTGATTCACCAAGTATTTTTCCTTTGAACAATTCATTGCACCAGTACACACCAATCAACCCCAGCACAAGAAATACGATCATTAAAAATCCATTGATGCGATTGTTTTGATCAAAATTTTTCTTTTCCCCTTTTAATATGCCTACATACTCGCTTGCCTTTGCGATCTGAAAAGTGATCAGGAAGCCGAGTAACAAAATCAGTAACAGAAAAAATGTTGACATAATACTTATCGATATTTAAGTTTTCAGTTTCGGGTTTTTAGTTTTAAGTTCTCCATGTTTAGTTTCAATATAAATTTTGAATCAAAGAACTGCAAACTCAAAACCTGAAACTCCAAACTGTTCATGTATGATGAATGATACTTTCCTTGAAAAAAGGATGATTTTTTGACATCAACGGGTATTTGCTCAATACGTCTCCCGTCTTCCACATAATCAATCCCACAAATCCCGCTGCGATTCCGAAATCAAACAGGTTCATCGGTACATGATCCGGTGAAACACTGCCAAAAACCATCTGATAAAAATCAAGCCAGTGTCCAAAAAGCAAAGCTACTGACATTAGAGTTACCGTAGCATAATTGCGCTTGGAGCTGCGACTCATATATATTAATAACGGCGCAAGGAAATTGATGATCAGGTTCAGGTAAAAAATTCCTGAATATGCTCCTTCAAACCTTGTTTTAAAGTAAACTGTCTCTTCAGAAATATTCGCATACCAGATCAGCATGAATTGTGAGAACCACAAATAGGTCCAGAAAATAGAAAATGCGAATTGAAATTTTCCCAGGTCATGCAAATGTTCTTCGTTGGTATATTCGAGATAACCCTGGTTTTTTAGATAAACAACAAATAAAGTGATCAATGCAACTCCTGCTACGAAAGTGCTCGCGAAGGTATACCAGCTATACATCGTAGAAAACCAGTGAGCATTTAAACTCATTAGCCAGAGCCAGGGCACAGTGGAGGCAACCGTAAGCGCAAACCAAACAATAAAGAGAGAAGCCCATACTGTATTTTTATAAATGTATTTTTTCCCTTCTGCCACAGTCAAAGGAGCATTGTCTACTTCACGGGAGATGGCCCTCATCTTAATTCCAAGAATAGTCCATAAACCAATTGCCAATATGGTCCAGATTGTAAAGAAAGCAGGATTCAGAAAACCTTTTTTTCCTTTTAAAATTTCGTCTTTGTTCATCAGATCCTTATCCAGCCACTCGTATATAATATGTTTATGACCAAAAACAATTATCATCAGGATCACGAAACTAATTCCCCCGATCAATGGTACCGCGGCTGATACAGCTTCAGATACTCTGCGAAATGTAAGCGTCCAGCTACCCATGGCAAGCACAGTGGCGCAGAAAAAGAACATTGCTGCATTGACCACCAGTAAAAAATAAATACTGTTTTGCAACAAAGCTCCCCAGAAATGTGCCTGCTGCTGATCATCACCGGTTCCATAAATAAAAAAACCGATGATCAGGGAAAGCACTCCAACACCAATTAATCCCAATGACCATTGTTTATAGCGAGCCGGTATTGCAAAATGTTCCTTCAGTGACATGCTCAAATATTTTTAAATCGTTTTATTTTTTCACGGCAGTTGAATCTGTCCCACTGCTCTTTGGTTTAGCCTGTTTTGATTTGATATAATCTATCACCATCCAACGCTGACGGGTATCCAACTGAGAAGCATAACTTCCCATTTTATTTTTTCCATAAGTGGCCGAGTAAAACATTTGTCCCTCAGGCATAGCAAGCATACCAGCATCTCCGACAAAATTCTTTGGTGCAGCGGGAAAAGGGCCTTTTCCGTCATTATACAACGGGCCGTTGCCATCTAATTTCTGGCCATGGCAGATACCGCAATTGACCAGGTATAATCTTTCCGCTTCTACCATCTGCTTTTCATCCAAATAAGGGAAGGGATTTTTTATTTGTTTGGATGCTACATAATTCGTTGTATCGCCTTCCTTATCTTTTTCAAGCGGGAAAGGAAATAGCTCTCCTCTTTTGATGGTTCCGGGAACAGGTGTATTACTAAAATGAATTCCCTGTTTTTCCAATGCTGCTTTTTGTTCAGCTGTTACAGAATAAGTTTCATAAGCACGGCTGTATGCCATATCGGGCATGTACACTCTTCCGGGTTTTCGTTTAATATCGCTGCAACTCACAACGATCAATATCGCAGCGAGTATCAATGTAAGGATGGATAATTTCTTCGTCAGCATTTCAATTTTTATTACGTTTATGCTAAAGCAGATGTTTTATTCTCAAATGGTTTTTCGGTTTTATCGTAACGACCCAGCCACCAGCCTGTTTCAGCATCCTGAACATTTGTTTCTACAGCCCCGATACTTTTAAGAAATGCGCTTATATCTGCTTCGCTTGATTTCGCAGTACACTCGATCACCATCACAAATAAATCGTCAGTTGCTCTCAGATGAAAATGGTGTTTTTTCACGAAGGGCGCCATCTGGCAGAGATAACAAAATGTCAATACCATTCCCACAGAAGCAAATAAAACAGTCAACTCAAAAGTGATTGGGATCCACGCCGGCAGGGAAAAATGAGGTTTGCCTCCGAAATTGATCGGCCAGTCATAAGTAAACACATAACCAATACCGCTGAGCGCAGTAGTGGTTCCGGTGAGTCCATAAATAAACCCGGCTGTATGTAAACTGGTATCCCTCAACCCCATTGCTTTGTCCAATCCATGAATTGGCATAGGCGTATAGATATCATGCATTTTATATCCTGCAGAACGAACTTTTTTTACTGCAGAAAACAAAACCGCCTCATCATCAAAACAGCCAACAACAAATTTTTTTATTGCCATACCCCAACCCCTAAAGGGGAATTTAATTCTAATCCCTACAAAGGATCAGAAAATGAAAAAATAAATTGCAATATATCAAAGGCATTTTCCCTTTCCCCTTTAAGGGAAGGGGTTTAATGCGCATGCGCCATTTCATGTGCGAATTCTTCCGGTGTTTCTCTTTCAGCCTCTCCCATTTTCTCTTTATAATTATCTCCGGCTTTTTTCAAAATATGTTTGATTTCCGCTACCGCAATGACCGGGAAAAATTTTGAGAACAGGAAATAACAGGTAAAAAACAATCCGAATGTTCCCAGATAAAATCCTATTTCATAAATCGTAGGCGTATAATAAGTACTCCAGCTGCTGGGAACATAATCTCTGAAAACGGAAGTAGCAATGATCACAAACCTTTCATACCACATCCCGATATTTACTATCACAGACATAAAAAAAGTAACCGTCAGATTCCTTCTCAGCTTCCGGAACCAAAAGATCTGCGGTGAGATTACATTACAACTCATCATCAGGTAATAGCTCCATCCATAAGGTGAAAAAGGATTCGCCCTTGTCTGGAAAAATGCATAGGTTTCGAATTTATTTTGTCCATACCAGGCGATAAACAATTCGGTGAGATAAGCGCATCCCACAATTGAACCTGTGAGTACAATAATTTTATTCATCACATCGATATGTTCGATGGTGATATATTCTTCCAGCTTCAATACCTTTCTCGTGATTACCAGGAGAGATTGCACCATGGCAAATCCGGAAAATACAGCACCGGCAACGAAATAAGGAGGGAAAATGGTTGTATGCCATCCGGGAATTACTGATGTGGCGAAGTCGAACGACACGATGGTATGAACTGATAATACCAGCGGCGTACTTAATCCCGCAAGTACAAGAGACAAAGCCTCATGCCTCTGCCAGTGTTTGGTAGAACCACTCCAGCCAAATGAAGCAACTCCGTAGAAAAATTTTCTCCATTTCAATTTGGCGCGATCACGGATGGTTGCGAGATCAGGAAGCAGCCCGCAATACCAGAATAATAAGGAAACAGTGAAATAAGTTGAGATTGCAAATACGTCCCATAATAAAGCCGAATTAAAATTGGGCCAGAGAGATCCGCGAGTATTTGGATAAGGCAATACAAAGAATGCAAGCCATACGCGACCCATATGCCAAATGGGAAATTGCCCTGCACAGATCACTGCAAAAATCGTCATCGCTTCTGCTGCGCGGTTCACACCGGTTCTCCATTGCTGACGGAACAATAACAGGATCGCAGAGATAAGTGTACCGGCATGACCAATTCCGATCCACCACACGAAGTTGGTAATATCCCAGGCCCAACCTACTGTTTTATTCAGATTCCATTGGCCAATACCATAAATTACTTCCCGCGTAATAGCAAAAATTCCGAAACAAAGTAATAATATAGCGATCAGGAAACCGGTCCACCACAATTTGCTGGGATTCGTTTCAATTGGTCTTACAATATCTTCCGATATCTGGTGATAGTTCTTATCCCCTTCCACCAATGGAGGCCTGACCTGTGATTCGTACTTTAATAATGCCATGTTTTTTTCTTTTTGTATCTGCCTGCTTAATCCAAATAAAAGCATGACAGATCATCTATGCATTCTTTTCAGCTTTTTCTTCTTTTGCACCTTCTTCTTTTGTTCCTTCTACGACTTCTGTATTCCGTACTTTCGCTAAATAATTTACATTGGGTAACACATGGAGTTCTTCCAGTGAATAAAACAGTCTGTGTGAATTTTCTACTCTTGTCTTCCTGATCTTGCTTTGTCCGTCGTTTACATTTCCAAATACGATTGCTTCTGTTGGACAAGCTTGCTGGCAGGCAGTCTTTACATCTTCCATATCTTTCAAAGGCCTGTTTTCTTTTTTTGCTTTCAGTTTTCCATCCTGCAGGCGCTGCACACAGAAAGAACATTTTTCCATAACTCCTCTTGAACGAACGGTTACATCTGGATTCAATACCATTCTTGTCAGATCATCATTCATCATGAGTACAGCTTCATTCAGCTTACCTACTCCCTGTTCATCCTGATTATTGGGGAAGCTGTCTGCACCTGTATAATCGGCCCAGTTAAAGCGACGAACTTTGAAAGGACAGTTGTTTGCACAATATCTTGTTCCGATACAACGATTGTATATCATCTGGTTCAATCCTTCACTGCTATGATTTGTTGCAGCAACCGGACAAACGTTTTCGCATGGAGCATTGTCGCAATGCTGGCATAACATTGGCTGAAATACTGTTTGGATATCATCCGCATCATCCGGATTTCCGCTGAAATAACGGTCGATCCTGATCCAGTGCATATCATGATAGCGCAACACTTCATTCTTGCCAACGACTGGAACATTATTCTCTGCATGGCAGGCAACGACGCAGGCGCCACATCCCACACAGGAATTCATATCTATCGACATGCCCCAGTGAATTCCGGGCTTATCATAATATGGATATAAGGTACCCTGCTTTTCAAAATTGTCCAAACCACCATAGGGTTTTAAATCCTGATCCCTTTCTTCCAAGATAACATTAGGTGATTTGCTGAAATCTTCCAGCGTCAATTCCTTTATAACTTCAGTACGGCCTTCATAACTGCTATGAGTTTGCGGCTGTGCGATCTTGTATGTTTCGTTTGTTTTTTCAATGCTGATATCTGATGCACTCCAGTCAATAGTAGTTCCATTAAAACTGGCTAATGGAAAAGCATTCTTTCCTGCATCAAGGACGGCTCTTCCTATATAGGCCGCTGTATTCTCAGGCTTTGCACTTTGTCTTCCATAACCTACAGCCACAGCGATCACATCGTCGGGAGTTCCAGGAATTGCGAGCATCGGCAGGCTCAATTCCTTATTCCCCGATTTAATTTTGATAACCTGTTTTTCAGGATGCACTTCATATTGATCTGCCTGACGATGATTTTTTAAATCAATATGCTTATCAGTGTTATCTTTTAAAAATTTAGGAGAAACGATCACACAATTATCCCAGTCAGCTTTTGTAATCGGATCCGGTAATTCAAGTAACCATGGATTGTTGGCCTGCTGACCAACGCCGAGAGCTACACTCTGGTATAAAACCAGTTCCAGGTTTCCGCCTTTCTTCATAGAACCGATAGCAGCAGCTGCTTCTGCAGTTTTACTGTTATTGAAAGCAACGGTGACGGGTGTTACAGCAGCTGGTTCGATGACACCATCCTGCAAAGCTTTTTCATAAGCTTCCATTCCGCCCAGTTTGCCCACCCAATATTGCCTGAAATAATTTTCGTAAGAAGAATCGTTCCCGCTCCATTTCAAGAGTGAATCTTCAAATGCCCTTGTTTTGAACAAAGGAGCAATCGTAGGCTGCATCAGGCTGATATATCCTGCTTTTGGTTCTGCATCACCCCAGCTTTCGAGAAAATGAGGAGCCGGTATCACATATTTGCAGAGCTCTGTGGTTTCATCCAGACGATCATTGAAAGAGATCGTCGCTTTTATTTTTTGAAGAGCTGCTTTGAATTTGTCTGCATCAAAATAATCAAAAGCAGGGTTGGCTCCATAGACGAGCAACGCCCCTACTTTTCCTGCTTCCATATCAGAAACAAGCGACACCATTTCACTGTCGATTCCCTGTCTTGTCTGAATCGCAGATGCCCAACTGATAGTGGTGCCATTTGCGCCAATCGCCTCATTGATGGCATTGACGACGATCTGAACATTTGGATTATTGCTTCCGCTAACGACGAGCGCATTTCCTTTATTTGCCGATAAATCTTTTGCAACCTTGCTGACAGCAGTTTTCAATTTACTACTGAGAGATGGGGCGCTTACTCCACCACCTAATTCAGCAAGCAATGCCAGTGCAACCGCACCTGTTTCAGAGGGGCGATGCGTATAACGGTTATCCGCATTCGCTCCTGTTAAACTCATCATACTTTCAAACTGGTAATGCTTACTCATTTCAGGATTCTTCTCATCGATCTTTCTTCCCTGTGCATATTGACGGGCAAATTCGATTGGAGATAACCATGTTCCCAAAAAATCGGCGCCAAGGCTGACAATTATTTTCGCATGATCGAAACGGTAAGAAGGAATCGATCTTTTACCGTAGCAAGCTTCATTCGCCAATAATAATCCACTGAAAGAATCAGCATCGTATTGTACATGACGGCTTCCCGGATATTTTGCCAGGAATTCGCCGATAACTTGTTTAGTAGTTGGAGAAGTTATGGTACCTGTGAGCAGAACGAGAGATCCGCTCAATCCACTCAGCGCATCAGCAACCATTTTATCAAATGCTTCAAAACTGCTCACTTCCTGATCTACTCCATTCACCATCTGGACAGGATAACGAAGTCTCGCGGTATCATATAAATCCAAAACAGAAGCCTGGACGCGGGCTGATGTACCCCCTTTTGTGATGGATGATAGATCGTTCCCTTCTATTTTAATCGGCCTTCCGTCCCTTACTTTCGCAACAATGGGAACAGCATCTCCACCGGATACATATGTTGTAGCATAATAATTGGCAACACCGGGAATCAGTTCTTCCGGCTTATTGACATAAGGAATTACTTTTTTAACGGGCGTTTCGCAACTCGCAGCCAGAGCTGCAGCGGCAGTACTGAACCCCAAATATTTCAGGAAATCTCTGCGGGGAGTTTTTGCATCGAGGAGCCCCTTACTATCAAGACCCTCCAATGACAATTCCTCATGAAATTCATTTTGGGTTGATTTTTGAAATGCTTCACTTTCATTAAGCTCTCCAAAACTTTGCCAGTACTTTTTTTTCATACCCCAATCCGCCCGAAGGCAGGGCTTTTTAAAATTTCCAGAATCAATTTCAACGCTGGAAATTGTTGGTTAAACAATTATTATTGAATCTATGACTCGAATCGTTCCCGAATTTACTCTCCTGATGCAAGGAGTTTAATAGTGACATTTCTGACATTCAGTGCCTCCAATCTTTTCCACCGTCACACTGTCCATTTTACCTGATTTCAGATCCTGGTGAAATTTCTCATAAATGCTATAGAATTTATTTCCTGCTCCTGTGGAATCAGGAAAATCAACTTTTGTTGTGCGATGACAATTGATACACCATCCCATGCTCAATTCAGAAAACTGTTTTACTTCATTCATTTCCTGTATAGGTCCATGACAGGTCTGACACTGTATTTTGCCAGCACGGATATGTTGTGCATGACTGAAATATACATGATCAGGTAGGTTGTGAATCTTTATCCACTCAACCGGTTTTCCGGGCTGGGTATATTTGCCCGACTTGGGATCATATCCGGTATAACTATATAATTTTTGTATTTCGCCTGTCGCATTTACTTCCGAACCGTCTTCCCTGAACAAAGGTTCTCCGTGGTAGTCGTTGATGGCTGCATGGCAGTTCATACAAACATTCAATGAAGGAATACCTGCATGCTTGCTTTCCCAGGCTCCTCCATGACAGTACAAACAACTGATCTGGTTAATTCCTGCATGCACTTTATGCGAATAAAAAATTGGCTGCTCGGGTTGATAATCTTTGGTGCGCCCTAATCCAATTGCGCCCTGCACTACATAATATCCGCCGATCACAAACAAAACCAAAACAAGAAAAGTGATATATACTTTATTTCTGTAAAAAGGAATGGGCTCAGATGCCGGAATCCCTTCCTTATCATCAGAAAGTTTTTTGAGATTACTGTTCACCTGCAATAAAATCAACATGATCACCGCGAGGATCAGTGTCAGCACACCATATAATAATGTATTGTCGCCCTCGACTTCCTTGGTTTGAGGATTATTCGCTCCTCCCCCCGCTGTAGCGGGTTCCGGAGCAGTTTCCACATATTTTAGAATAGCATCAATTTCCGCATCCGACAGATTCGGAAATGTATTCATCGGGGTTTTGCTGAACTGGACATACAAATCATTGAAATACTTATTTCCCGAAGAAAGAACCGCTATATTATTCTTTATCCAGGAATGCAATAATTTCTGATCCGGCACCCTGCTTGTAACTCCTTTTAATGCAGGTCCGGTCACTACTTTGAAAGGACTGTGGCAGCTTGCACAATTCGCCTGGAACAGAGCTTTCCCATCCTGCGCAAATGAAGTACTGGTAATAAAAACTAAAATAGAGGCGGAGAGAAGGATATTGAAAAATATTTTTCGAACAGTTGGTCTTTGATAAAGCATATATACAATCAGTTGTATAAATGTTAAAAATTCTCCTTGAGTCGGTTGCAAAAATAAGTAAGGAAATCAACAAAATATCAACATGTAGAAAAAAATTTTTTCCTTATCCAGACTGCATTTCAGCCGATTATGAATTTTTGATTTTTTGCAATGTCATATTTTTGTCAGTAAATCTGCCGCAAATTTCGCCCGCGAAAACGAAAATTTTTAACTCATTTTTTTGCTACATCTTTACAAAAAACATCCTGTCGCCATTCAAAAAAATTTAGAAGAGATCAGATACTCATGGCAGAAAAAAAATTATTCCCTGTTCACCTACCCATTCATCTTGCAATTTTTGCTTCGGGAAAAGGAACCAATGCTCAAAAAATCATTGAATATTTTGCCTCTTATCCGGATAAAGTGAAGGTCGCATTGATATTATCCAATAATAAAGAAGCGGGAGTTCTTGAAATTGCCCGGAGAGAAGGAATCCCTTCCATTATAATTGAAAAAGAAAAATTTTTCAGGGGAAATGCTTATACCGGAGAGCTGAAAGAAAAAAAAATAGATTTTATTGTATTGGCAGGATTTTTATGGAAGATTCCAAGAGCATTGCTTTCTGCATATCCGAACAGGATCATCAATATCCATCCGGCCTTGTTACCAAAATATGGAGGAAAGGGAATGTATGGTCATCATGTTCATGAAGCAGTGATTGCTGCAAGGGAAAAAGAAAGCGGAATAACCATTCACTATGTGGATGAAGTGTATGATCATGGAAAAATAATTTTTCAGGCAAAATGTGAGGTAACAGAAAATGACAATCCGGAGTCACTTGCAAAAAAAATCAGCTTGTTGGAACATACACATTTCCCCCGTGTAATCAGTGAATTAATCGGAATCAAAATATAGTTAAAAGATAATGATCCAAACCGGTTATTGCCTTTTTGATAGTAATATCACAGTTTAAACCAATTGCTTTTGCGTCATTTTATATACAAGTTCTTATCGGTCTCTGTGTTTCTTCTCCTTTTGATATCCAAAGAGGAGTTGCGGGGACAACAGGTTACCATTCGAGGAACAGTATATAATATGTATCGAACAAGACCACTGGACGCAGTCAGCATTACCAGCAGCTCGGGTCGCGGAACTACTACAGATTCCAATGGAAATTATATATTAGTGGTCGATTTTAAAGATTCTATTTCATTTTCATATCTCGGAAGAACTACCCAGGAATTTGCAGTCAGCTCAATCAATCCGGCCACAGGCTTTGATGTCGCCCTGCATGTCAACCCCACCGAATTGAACGAAGTGCGTGTCGCTCCGCGAAATTATCATCTCGATTCCCTCCGTAACAGGCAGGAATATCAAAAGGTCTTCGATTATAAAAAACCCGGACTGGCACTCACCAGTCCTTCCTCAGGTTTGGGAGTGGGACTTGATTTGGATGCTATTATTAACATGTTCAGCTTTTCAAAAAACCGGCGTATGCTGGAATTCCAACGCAGGCTGATTGAAGAAGAAGAGGATAAATTTGTGGATCACCGGTTTAATCGTTCCCTCGTAAAAAAAATTTCACATCTTGATGGCGATGATCTCGATTCCTTCATGGTCAGATTCAGACCTTCCTACGAGTTCACCAGAAATACTACTGATTATGAGTTTTATGATTATATCAAACTGGCTGCCAGGGAATATAGAAATATAAAATCAAAAAGCGGTGAAATGAAAAAAGAATAACTCTTCGTTCTCCCCGTTTCTGCGGTAATAATTGATTATAACCGTGGAGGCGCGGAGGTTGAAGATAATTTCGTCGATTACGAATACAAACAGCTCCCTGAAATTTTTCTTATCTTCCATTTACAAACTATGGGATCATTTTAATAATATAAAATCTTCTTCAGTTTGTATTACCCACTACCAAAACAGCTTTGTATGAAGAGAGCTTTTTCCTGTTTTTTGTCCATCCTGTTATTTTTATCTTCATTTACTCAAACATCGGTTTATCCAACTATTAAAGAAGCGAATCCTGAATCAGCAGCCATGTCACCGGACCGGTTGAAACGCATAGATCAATTGGTGAATGAATATGTCAATAATAAATGGATCGCAGGCGCTGCAGCCATTATTGTTCGAGACGGGAAAATAGTTTATTATAAGGGACTCGGATTTGATGATATTGACAAGAAAATTCCCATGAAAAGGGATGAAATTTTTCGGATTGCTTCACAAACCAAGGCAATTACAAGCACCGCAGTTTTAATATTATATGAAGAAGGCAAATTTCTGCTCGATGATCCGGTTTCAAAATATATCCCTGAATTTAAAAACCCTAAAGTGGTAGACAAATTCAATCTTGCCGATTCAAGTTATACAACGGTTCCTGCAAAAAGGGAAATTACAATCCGCGATCTGCTCACTCATACTTCGGGAATAGATTATGCAGTGATAGGCAGTAAAACTATGAGCGCAATCTATGCTAAAGCGGGCATCCCTTCAGGCATTGATGGCGGAAACAGAATACTCGGCAATGAAATAAAAAAATTAGGGGTCCTGCCACTTGCACATCAGCCGGGAGAAAAATGGACTTATGGATTGAATACAGATGTTCTGGGCTATCTGGTTGAGGTGGTATCAGGGATGTCTTTGAATGATTTTTTTAAGAAAAGAATTTTTGAGCCGCTGGGAATGAATGATACCTATTTTTATATACCCGCAGAAAAACACAAACGACTCGCAACCTTATATACCGAAGATACTTTGCAACACCTGATGAAAAGTCCACCCATTCAATATGGATTCCATGTAGACTATCCTAACCTGAATGGAACTTATTATTCCGGGGGAGCCGGATTGAGCAGCACTCCATATGACTATGCAATTTTTTTGCAGATGATATTAAATGGTGGAATTTATAATGGTAAAAGAATTTTATCGAGAAATACAATAAGGATGATGACGATGAACCAGATTGGAGATTTGTATGTCGGAGAAAACAAATTCGGACTGGGCTTTAGTATTGCAACGGAAAAAGAGAGTGCCCTTCTGCCGGCACAGGCAGGCACCATTGCCTGGGGCGGTTATTTCAACACTTCCTACTGGGCAGATCCCAAAGAAAAAATTATTGCTCTGATCATGACACAAATGTCGCCCAATAGTCATGGTGAGATATTTGATAAATTCAAAGTACTGGTATACCAGTCGATCAATGATTGAGAAATGCCATGAATCCATGGGCCATGGTCCATTGACCATAAACCATGGTCTATAATAAATCAATATTATGGATCATCTTGAAAAAGAATTAAAAAAAGAGTTTCAGCTCGAGCGCATGATTTTATTCAGTGATGCTGTTTTTGCTATTGCAATTACTTTACTCATTCTGGAAATCAGGATTCCTGAAATTAGTGGAAATGTTACCGACAAATTATTACTCCAGGCACTGGCGGCGCTAGGCCCAAAATTTGTCGGATTTATAATAAGTTTTATGTTGATTGGCATGTATTGGACCATTCACCATCGCATGTTTGGTTATGTAATCAACTATAATCAGAAACTTTTATGGCTGAATCTTTTTTTTCTTTTTTTTATTATCCTGATGCCTTTCAGCACAGGTTTTTATGGCGAGTATACGGGAGCAGAGCTGATTAAAAATCAATTAAAAGTTCCCATGACTTTTTATGTGTTGAATTTTTGTTTTGTAGGTTTATTCAATTTTATCATGTGGATCTATGTCACCAATCCAAAAAATAAATTGATGTATGCATCTGCGCTTACTAGTGACATGAAATTGTCGAGGGCCAGGGCATTGGTTGTTCCTATTATTTTTTTCTGCATGTTGCCTGTCGCATATTTTTTCAATGTGGCAGTTGCCGTATATATTCCCTTGATGATCCCAATCGTAATGAAAATAGTTCATCGTTTTTACAGAGAAAAGACTGAGTCTATTTCGAAATAATAATTTTCAATTTTAAATGATGAAAAAAATATTCAGTGCATTATTCGTTTTTGTATTTATTTCAGCACAATTAACATTTAGTCAGTCTGCCGCCGCTCCGTCTTTTATTAAAGACAGTCTGGATGTTTATGTGGAGAGAGCCATGAAGGACTGGCAGGTTCCCGGACTGGCAGTTTGTATCATCAAAGATGGACAGGTTGTTTTGATGAAAGGATATGGAGTGAAAGAATTAGGAGGAACCGATAAAGTGGATGAAAATACTTTATTCATGATCGGATCCAATACCAAAGCATTTACCGCAACGGCCCTGGCTACCCTGGATGCCGAAAAGAAATTATCCCTTGATGATAAAGTAACCAAATGGATCCCCGAATTTAAATTAGATAATAAAGCAGCCGGAGAACAGGCAATCATTCGCGACCTTCTTTGTCATCGTATCGGTTTTCGGACATTCCAGGGAGATTTTACCTATTGGACAAGCAATCTTACCCGCAAAGAAGTCATCGAAAAGATGGGTCATATCAAAGCTCATTACCCTTTCAGAACCATCTGGGGTTATACCAATGCTGCATTTCTCACCGCAGGAGAAATTATTCCTAAAGCGACGGGCATCCAATGGGAAGATTTTATCAAGGAAAAAATATTTGTCCCTCTCGGAATGAACAGAACATTGGCATTGAGTAAAGATCTGGCTGCTGCGACGAATAAAGCAGTTCCGCATACCATGGATAACAATGGGAAGCTGGTAAAAATTCCATATTGCAGTATTGATAACCTGGCTCCGGCAGGAAGTATAAGCACTTCTGTAAATGATATGAGTAAATGGATCATTATGCAATTGAATGATGGAAAATCCGATAACAAACAAATAATACCCGCTTCTGCTATCGCCGAGATCAGGAAACCTCATTCCATTGAAGGGGATTGGAATCCGGCATTTAATGAAGGACATTTTTCTTTATATGGCCTGGGGCTTGAATTGCGTGAATATGAAGGAAGAGAAATCATATCACATACCGGAGGCGTGAATGGATTTGTTAGCAGCGTGACAATGGTCCCCGAAGAAAACTTGGGAATTATTATTTTCACGAATACTGATCAGAACGAATTGTATGTAGCCCTCAAATGGGAAATCCTGGATGCTTATTTGAAATTGCCTTATCGGAATTACAGCCAGTTATATCTCAAATCATTTACGGATAAGCAATCCCGTGAGGATAGAAGAGACAAAGAACTGCGCGACTCTGCGGCCATGCATTTACAAACCACTCTTCCGCTGTCTGCATATGCCGGGAATTATTTTAATCAGGTCTATGGCAATATGAATATTGTCCGGGAAAACGGTGAGCTGAGGATGAAATTTTCCCATCATCCGAATATGTATGCAAGACTGGAATCATTGGGGGCCAACCGATTTTATGCAGTATTCACAGATCCTGAATTCAGCAAGGCCGTTTTTCCTTTTTCCGTTGAAAACGGAAAAGTAAAATCAGTCACGGTGAAAGTTGCTGATTTTATAGAATATGACCCATATGAGTTTGTAAAAATGCAATGATAGGTTTCGCAAAGAGCTAACGGAGGAAAAGAGCATAATCTCCTTCTCTCTGTTAGCTCTGCGCGAAAAATTATTTCATATAATCAATCACCATCCTGCAAAAAGTTTTGATGCCCACTTTTATACAACCTTCATCAATATAAAAATCAGCAGTATGATGATCGGGAGCTTTTGCGGGATCCGCTCCTTTGGGCATTGCGCCCAGGAAAAAGAAAAAGCCTGGAACTTTTTCCTGGAAATAAGAAAAATCTTCTGAAACAGTTACAACATCTGTCCATTCAACATTTGATTCTCCGACGGTTTTTTGCATGGAAGGAAGCATTTTCTTTACCAGCGCCGGATCATTATAAGTAATTGCTGTTTTGCTTTGAATGATTACATCTGCGGTCGCTCCATCACTTTCTGCAATTTTTGTAGCAGTAAGTTTTATCTTATCCCAGATTTCTTTCCTCATTTCTTTATCGAGTGAGCGAATGGTTCCTTTTAATTCTACTTCTTCCGGGATTACGTTATTCCGGAATCCTCCTTTTATTGCACATACAGAAATAACAGCGGGATCTTTTGTGAGATTCAACCGACGGCTGACGATCGTTTGCAATCCATTGATGATTTGGGCAGCTGTTACGACAGGATCTATACTATTCCATGGCTGCGCGCCATGAGATCCTCTGCCTTTCACTTTAATCGTAAACCAATCGGAAGAAGCCATCATCCCGCCACTCCTGTATTTTAGTATTCCGACTTCTGTATTTGAACTCGTATGCAGTCCGAATATGACATCTACCTTAGGACTATCCAGCACATTCTCATTGATCATTTCTGCGGCGCCAACTTTTTCGTCTCCCGGTACCCCTTCTTCTGCGGGCTGAAAAATAAATTTAACTGTCCCCCGAAGATCATTTTTAAAAGATGATAGTATTTCCGCAACACTCATCAAAATAGCAGTATGCGCATCATGACCGCATGCATGCATTACACCCACTTCCTGTCCTTCATAAGTTGATTTAACCTTCGACGCAAAGGGAACATTTGTTCTTTCCACAATAGGTAAAGCATCCATATCGGCTCTCAATGCAATGACCGGACCTGGTTTGCCACCTCTCAAAATACCTACCACTCCGGTATTTGCCACACCTTCTTTCACTTCGAGTCCTAAAGAACGCAAATGATCTGCGACAATCTTTGAAGTACGAAATTCATGATTACTTAATTCCGGGTGTTCATGAATATCTCTTCTCCAGGCAATGGCTTTTGCTTCGATTTTATCAGCAGCAGCATCTATTCTGGAATAAATATCTTTAGTCTGGCCAAACGAATTCAGTGTACCTGCAATAAAACTGCAAAGCACAAAAAACAATATTCGCATATAAGAGGGGTTTATATTTTTCAATTTACATAAACGCCGGGTAAAATACCAACTTACTCGATTCCTTTTGCTCATATTTTCAACAATCAATAATATTGTGACATCTACCGAAATTAATTGCTTTAATAGTGACCCATGGTTTTGCTTCGCCACACACGTTTTTTGAAAGCTGTTTTTCTGCACAGTATTTCTGCTTTTGGCGGCCCTCAGGGTCATTTGGGACTGATGATGAAAGTATTTGTACAGCAAAGAAGGGATGTCACTAAGGAAGAATTATTAGACTACAATGCATTTTGCCAATTATTACCCGGAGCCTCATCTACGCAAACGCTTACACTGATTGGTTATAAAAGAGGAGGAGTGATATTAGCAGTGCTCACACTGACCATCTGGATTTTACCTGCCTGTCTGTTGATGGGGGCTTTTTCTTTTTTCCTGGAATATTTAAATGAAAAAACGCTCAAGACCGATGTCTTCAAATTCATTCAACCTATGACAGTTGGGTTCCTTGCTTTTGCCGCAATACAATCTTTTAAAGTATCCGTTCACAATACCATCACGCACGTGATCATGATCGCCGGGGCTATAACTACTTTCTTCTTATTTAAAACTCCATGGGTCTTTCCTATTCTTCTTATACTTGGTGGTTTCGTTACTAATCTGAGCAGTAAGCGTATTCCTCAAAAAGAAATCCCATCAAAAAAAATAAAATGGGGAAATATCTGGCTGTTTGCTATTATCTTTTTGCTGGCCGGGACATTGAGTGAATTGGCGAGAAAGAACGACTGGCCCAATCGCAGGCCATTGAATCTTTTCGAAAATACATATCGTTTCGGAAGCCTTGTTTTTGGTGGCGGACAAGTGCTGATTCCAATGATGTACGAACAATTTGTTGCAAGACCGGAATCACAAAAACTCATGAAACGAAATCCGCATATTGTAAAAATTGATAAGGAAGACTTTTATACAGGAGCTGGAATAGTTCGTGCAATTCCCGGTCCGGTCTTTTCTGTTGCTTCTTTCATGGGAGGAACGGCCATGAAAGATCAAAGCAATTCCATGCAGGTATTGGGTTGCATTATTGGCTCGGTCGCTATTTTTCTTCCAAGCGCTTTACTCGTTCTTTTCTTTTTTCCAATATGGCATAACCTGAAAAAATATGCAGCGGTATACCGTGCATTGGAAGGAATCAATGCTGTCGTAGTAGGCATTATCATCGCAGCAACATTCTATATGATGAAAGACGTCGATATCTCCAACTGGAAAATTATCCTCCTGAATGCATTCGTCGTCATTGGAACCTGGGCAATTCTTACTTACGGCAAACTTCCTTCACCAGTGATCGTATTAATCTGCCTTTTGATGGGATGGATTTTTTAATAATTGGTTTTTTATAAGCCCCGTGTGTGTGTCTATGTGGTAAAACTCACCACATCGTATTATTGTAGCTTTTGATAATTGTTATCCTGCTTTAATTGCTTCTCCCATTCATCCATTTGTCTCAACATCTGAAATGAAGAAAGAATATCAGTTGCAAAGGAAACCTGTTCATTCGATAAATCATTTCCTTTTCCCTGCAGAAATAAATATGCGTTATTGACTAATTGCTCAGTGCTTATATTTTCTTCTCCGAAAGATTTATAATACGATAATTGTTGTTCAAGATCCTTTCTGAGAGAAGCCGAAACTTTTTTTGCCAATGTAAAATCACCGGCTAAATAACAGGCGCTGAGAAATTGGATGGAAATAACATCGTGCTGATTTCCACGGTTACTTGTCATGCCGTAAGGAAAATTTGATTCCTTTACTTCCTGGTCAAAATGTTCCAAAACGCGCACTGCTAAATCTTTTTTTCCTGACTCCACAAGATGAATTGCCAATTGCGCATGAGCCTGCTTGATGATATTCATCCGGCGGCGATTTTCTTCATCATAATAAACACCATTCCTCCTCGCATTGCCATATTCGAATTTTTCCATGATATTTTTATAGGCTACTTCATTATCTATCTTATCATTTTCCACGGGCACCAGGCGGTATGCAAGACCGTTAGACCGCATATATTGACCCAGGCCAATGCTTGCAGCCTCGCTTTCATTGGTAAAACAAATAGGGCGCTTCCACTGATTCGCGGCAACCAATGAAAGGATAGCAAGATCTCCTTTCAACAAATAATTCTTGCCTGAAAGATCAATATGCAATTCGTTCACAACATGATCTTCCTTGTGCACAGTACCATTGTTTTCCACGGTATTCAAATCAACCGGTACGCTGAATTTCCTTACGGGAACAATATTATACAGATCCCCTCCTTCCGTTTGAGTAGTGTATTTCGCATCGTCACTGCCGATCACATTTTTCAATATATCATAGAGGTCATAATATTTTTTCTGATCAAAACCGGGAACATTATTGGTACATACGACAATTTCGCGTTTGTGCCCCGCGATCTGTTCCGGTGTAAAAATGATATCTGCAGGTGCACTTTGATTTATTTTATATCTCAATTGATTCATGTACCAGTCTGAACTGAGCAGGGTAGTAATGACAATCCTGACATCGGGACGAATACCTTCCACTTCCTGTGCATACCATAATGGATAAGTATCATTATCTTCTGATGAAATCAGGATAGCATTCGGCGGGCAGCTTTCCAGATAATCCTTTGCAAGATCCCTGGCCAAAGTTTTATGACTCCGGTCATGATCATCCCATTCCTGTACGGCCATCAAAACCGGAACCGCCAGCAAGCACAAACCCGCAGCAGTATATTGAGCAGCAGGAGCCTTGAATAATTTTTCAAACCATTCTTTTACCCAGATCATTCCAAGACCGATCCAAACCGCAAAAGCATAAAAAGATCCTGCGTATGCATAATCCCGCTCGCGCGGTTGCGCTCCTGCCTGGTTGAGATAAATAACAATGGCCATACCCGTGAAAAAGAACAATAACAGGTTCACAAAGAAATCTCCGCGCTGCCGCCGGTATTGCAATACCAGTCCGATCAGTCCGAGCACCAGCGGTAGCATATACAATTTGTTGAAGGATTTATTATTGGAACGAATACTATCCGGCATCTTATTTTGGTTGCCATAAAGCGCATTGTCAATAAGAGGAATGCCGCTGATCCAATTGCTGTCTCTTACATTTCCAAAACCCTGTAGGTCGTTTTGTTTTCCTGCGAAATTCCACATGAAATAACGGAGATACATCCAACCCGCCTGGTATTTCATAAAATATCTCAGGTTATCCGCCATTGTGGGCTGATCGCCATCGCTCAGCCCGGAGAATTGTTTGTACAAGTCAATTTCATTACGATCATTCGAATTATTCCACATCCTTGGGAAAAAATGCGAGGAGGGGTTATTAACCCAATCCATCTCAGTAATTTTTCCCGCAGCTTCATACTTGTCTTTTCCTTTTACTTTTACATACAGGATACCGCCATCCTTACGGGGAGGTGTATCCGTAAAATCCGGGCCATATAGAATGGGCCAGTCGCCATATTGTTCTCTGCCCAGGTAATTTTCAAGACTTACGGGGTTATCAACATTATACATATCAATGGCAGGATCTGCATTCGAACGGATCATTGTCGTTAAGTAGGTAGAATATCCAAACAACATGAAAGCAAAACTCCAAAGGCCTATTTTCAGGAAATAATATTTTCTCCTCACAGCATAACGTATCCCCCACACGATCCCAATTGAAAGCAATAAAAAGAATACAGCATATCCAACAAAGAAGGGCGTTCCAAGATCATTTACAAAATGAACATCAAACCAACCCGCACCCCGAATAGTCCATTGAATCACCACTTTCAAAACAATGCCGGTTATCAGGCATCCTATGATAAAAGCCCTGATGATTCCCCATGTGGTTGCTTTATATCTTTTCAAATAATAAACCATTACAATGGCAGGGATCGTCAAAAGATTCAGGAGATGAACGCCGATGGAAAGTCCCATCATATAAAAAATAAAAATCAGCCAGCGATCCGATCCGGCGCGATTGGCATTTTGTTCCCATTTTAATATCGCCCAAAAAACAAGGGCTGTAAAAAAAGCAGATGACCCATAAACTTCTCCTTCAACCGCACTGTACCAGAAAGAATCACAGAAAGTATAAGCCAATGCACCAATTGCTCCCGCGCTGATAATGGTGAATATCTGCCGGTCATTGAGCGGCAGATCATTTTTCTGAACGATTTTACGTGCAAAATGTGTGATCGTCCAGAACAAAAATAAAATAGTAAAGCCACTTGCCAGCGCGCTCATAAAATTGACTGCCCTTGCGGCAGTCAGCGGGTTATCACCAAAAAGAATGATAAAAAATCTTCCCATCATCACGAAGAGAGGCGCTCCGGGAGGATGGGGAATTTGCAATTTGTAACAACTCGAAATAAATTCACCGCAGTCCCATAAACTTCCGGTTGGCTCCATCGTCATTATATACACAGAACATGCAACAGCGCAAATAATCCATCCGGCAATGGTATTGGCTTTATTGAATTTCATAAAACATTAGTTTAACTAAATATAAGCATATGAGATTAAGGGCAGAACAGGGGAAAATGGTTTTAACTTTCATTTGTGAATCCGGCGCGAACAGGCCATTTTATTTATAAAAACTAAATTGCATCGGCAAATAAATCAGATTTAGCCGTGTAATATTGATAAGAACCATGACCGGGAGAATTTTAATCATAGATGACGAAGAAAAACTGAGAAGCCTCATGGCGAGGATCATTACTCTGGAAGGTTTTGAAGTGATGGAAGCCATGAATGCAAAAACAGCCTGGAAAAAAATGGATCAGCAGGATGTGGACATTATTGTATGTGATGTCAAACTCCCGGATGCAAATGGCGTTGAATTGAGCCACCAGATAAAACAAAAATATCCTTCGACTGAAATCATTGTATTAACTGCATACGGAAATATTCCTGATGGAGTACAGGCAATGAAGAATGGAGCTTTTGATTATATCACAAAAGGTGATGATAATGAAAAGATCATTCCATTGCTGAACAGAGCAATGGAAAAAGTGAGACTGCAGAAAAGAGTAAAGCAACTGGAAAAACAGGTTGGAAAAAATTATGGATTCGAAAATATCCTGGGAGATTCTCCTCTGATCCGGGAAGCGATTGATCTTGCAAAAAAAGTTGCTCCGACAGATACCACTGTCATGCTGCTGGGAGAAACAGGAACCGGCAAGGAAGTTTTTGCACAAGCCATTCATCATGCGGGAAAAAGAAAAGGAAATCCTTTTCTTGCCCTCAACTGCAGTGCATTTAGTAAGGAATTGCTGGAAAGCGAATTATTCGGACATAAGGCTGGTGCATTTACAAGTGCGATCAAAGACAAGAAAGGTCTAATCGAAGAAGCCAATGAAGGCACTTTATTCCTGGACGAAATTGGTGAAATGCATATCGATCTTCAATCCAAATTACTTCGGGTGCTGGAAACAAATGAATTCATTAAGGTAGGGGATACAAAACCAACCATTGTAAATGTCCGAATCATCACAGCCACTAACCGTGATCTTCAACAGGAAATAAAGGATGGAAAATTCAGGGAAGACTTATTTTACCGCCTGAATGTATTTACTATTCAGCTACCAGCCTTGCGTGACCGAAAAAAAGATATCCCGGTACTTGCCACTCATTTCATGCATATGTTCGCACAAAAAACCAACCAGGGAGTTTCCGAAATGAGCAAAGAATTCCTGGAACATTTGGAGCAACATGACTGGAAGGGCAATATCCGCGAATTAAAAAATATCATGGAAAGGGCAGTGATACTGGCAACCAGTTCGCAACTGACCGTAGACAACCTTCCGCTTGAATTACAGGTCAACGGACCAAAGGCTACAGGAATATTATCTGCCTTCGACCTGGCCAGCGTTGAGAAATTGCATATCCAGCGCGTACTTAACCACACAAAAGGAAATAAAACCGAAGCTGCCAAGCTGCTGAATATCGGGCTGACTACATTATACAGGAAGATTGAAGAATATAGGTTGGCATAAATTTATCGATCATCATCCTTGGCATACTTTCATTCGCTAAAAATCTGTCAGAATATCCATTTCATATCAAAATGAAAAGTACATTTTCATTTTGATATGCTGGAATGATGAATCATTTTTCTCCCGACAATTATTATATGAGCTAAGACCCACATTACAACAGGGTTCTGAAAGAATCAGCTGATTGAATATAAACAGGGCATGTCTTTGGCATTAGCAGTACCGAAATCGGATACATGAAAAGTTTCTTAAACATAATCAGGCGAAGAGTTAAGCCATTCCATTTATTGCTTGCGTTTTATTTATCGATTGTCATTACAGGTTTAATTTATAGAGTCTTGCATCAGTAAAATAAAAATTTAATAACTGAAATCAGATGAAAACATGAGCAGGATCATTGGTTTTTGCATTTTGAAAAATTAAACTTCGTAAAGCGACCATGAATAAGAGCGATAATAAAATAAAAGAAATTGTAATTGTGGGAATCGCCTGGTTAGTGGCGATTTCCCTGCTCTACCTGGTTTATTTAAAACTTAGAATCCTGTTTCATTCAACCTAAAAAAAAGATTATGCTTACGGTTATCCTTGTTCTTGCGGGACTTTTATGTTTCGCTTTATTTTTTAAATCCATTGATTTCTTTGACAAAATTTAAAAGTTATGACACTGTTATTCGTTGTTTCCATTTTTGTTTTTATCTATTTATGTTATGTATTGATTAAACCCGAAAAATTCTAATCAAAAAATGAACACGCAAATCATTGGAGTAATTACGATGTATGTGGTCATGGTACTATTGGCCATTCCCCTTGGGCGTTATATAGGCAAAGTGTTCGAAGGACAACGCACCTGGCTGGATCCTGTTCTAAATCCGCTTGATAAATTATTTTTTAAGCTGAGTGGGATCAAACCGGAAAAAGAAATGAATTGGAAGCAGCATATGCTGGCGCTTCTCACTATCAACCTGCTTTGGTTTCTTTTTTCCATGTTTGTATTAATGAACATGAGCTGGTTGCCATTGAACCCGGATGCTAACCCGTCTATGACCGCTGATACTGCATTTAACACGACAATCAGTTTCATATCCAACACCAATCTTCAGCACTATTCAGGTGAAACAGGAGTTTCTTACTTAGGTCAGTTGATACTGATGCTTTTTCAATTCATCAGCGCAGGTGCGGGTATTGCAGCCTGCGTGATAGTCTTCATTGCTATGAAGGAAAGGACGACAGAAAAGCTGGGAAATTTTTATAACTATTTCATTAAATCATGCACCAGGATTTTACTTCCTCTCTCGGTCGTTGTGGCCAGCATTTTGGCATTTAACGGTATGCCCATGACATTCAAGGGAAAAGACACTTTTATTTCCCTGCAGGGAGATACTGTAAATGTAAGCCGGGGACCTGTAGCAGCGATGGTAGCGATCAAACAGCTGGGTACCAATGGTGGTGGATTTTATGGAGCCAATTCTGCTCATCCGCTGGAAAATCCGAATTATCTCACCAATATGGTTGAAAACATTTGTATCATTCTTATCTCCATGGCAATGGTTTTTGCGTTAGGGCATATCCTCAAGAGAAAGAAATTAGCTTATACAATCTTTGGGGTGATGACGGTTGGCTTTTTATTGTTTGTTATTCCCTCCATCTATTTTGAAATGAAAGGAAACCCCGCTATTTCTCATATGGGAATAGCACAGAACCTCGGAAGCATGGAAGGAAAGGAAGTTCGTTTTGGTCCGGCTGCTTCTGCATACTGGGGCATCACTACAACAGTAACTTCCAACGGTTCTGTCAATTCGATGCACGATAGTTTTACACCACTCACCGGCATGTTTGCCATGTGGGGAATGATGATCAATTCCTTTTATGGAGGAGTAGGTGTCGGTTACCTGAACTTTTATATCTACATCATCATTGCAGTATTTATTTCAGGATTGATGGTTGGTAGAACGCCTGAATTTTTAGGAAAGAAAATTGAGGCTAAGGAAATGAAGATTGCGACGATTGTGGCATTGCTTCACACCTTCCTGATTCTTGTTTTCACTGCTCTATCTTCGCATGTGTATGTCGGTGATCCGAAGACTTATGCTGGATGGCTGAACAATCCGGGCAGTCACGGATTTTCAGAAATGTTGTATGAATACACTTCATCATCTGCAAATAACGGATCAGGTTTCGAAGGATTGGGAGATGGAGTTCCTTTCTGGAATATCACATGCGGATTGGTGATGGTCATTGCACGTTACCTGCCAATCATCGGTCCGGTCGCTATCGCAGGAATTCTTGCTAAGAAAAAATATATTCCGGAAAGTGCCGGCACTTTGAAAACGGATACCCTGACATTCGGCATCATGGTATTCGCAGTGATTATCATTGTTGCCGCACTTTCTTTCTTCCCGGCTCTTTCATTAGGTCCGATCGGAGAATTTTTCCAATAAATAAAAGAACTGAATCATGGCAAAACGTAAACGTCAAAATAAATTATTCGAATCAGCACTTGTCAAAGAAGCGCTGAAGCAATCCTTTGTCAAGCTAAATCCAAAGATCCTTATACACAATCCCGTCATGTTTACTGTCGAAATATGTACGGCGTTCATGCTGGGTGTCTGTATCTGGATCTTCGCCGGTGAAAAATCACAGGGTGGGTTGATATATAATATTCTGATTTTCGCAATCCTTTTCATCACCATTCTCTTTGCCAACTTTGCGGAAGCAATTGCAGAAGCAAGAGGTAAAGCACAGGCCGATAGCCTGCGCAAGACAAGAGAAGACACTCCTGCTAAAAAAGTTTTTCCTGTGGGAGAAATTTTTGTGGATGAAGTAAAAATCGTCCCCTCTTCCCAGTTAAGAAAAGGAGATGTTTTTATTTGTGAAACAGGAGATACGATACCGATGGACGGAGAAATTATCGAAGGACTGGCAACCATTGATGAAAGTGCCATCACCGGTGAAAGCGCTCCTGTGATCAGGGAAGCAGGCGGAGATAAATCTTCTGTTACCGGTGGAACCAAAGTGCTGAGCGATAAAATCAAGGTAAGAGTCACAACAGAGCCTGGCGAAAGTTTTCTCGACAAGATGATTGCCCTGGTGGAAGGCGCATCTCGTCAGAAAACTCCTAATGAAATTGCATTGACAATTTTATTGGCTGGTTTTACCATCATCTTCGTCATTGTCTGTGTTACGCTCAAGCCTTTCGGTGATTATGCCAACACTCCGATTACAATTGCTGCTTTTATTTCTCTGTTTGTGTGTTTGATCCCCACAACCATCGGAGGTTTGTTGAGTGCAATAGGCATTGCAGGTATGGACAGGGCATTACGTGCAAATGTGATTACAAAAAGCGGAAAAGCGGTAGAAACAGCAGGCGATCTGGATACGTTGTTGCTTGATAAAACCGGAACTATTACAATCGGCAACCGCAAAGCAACTAATTTCTGGCCTGCAAATGATGTCGGCAAAGATATTTTTATCGAAGCATGTATTTTGGCTTCCATGGCTGACGAAACACCGGAAGGAAAATCAATTGTTGAACTGGCACAATCAAACGGAAATAAACTTTCTTCAAACTTATTGCATGATGCAAGATTTATTCCGTTTACAGCAGAGACAAGAAGTAGCGGCGTTGATTTACAGGGTGGGATCAAAATACGCAAAGGGGCTTCCGATGCCATCAAACAGTTCGTGCATAAAGCCGGCAATGGTTTCCCCAGCGAAACAGAAGAAAGAGTTAAGCTCATTGCAAAGAATGGTGGTACTCCACTTGTGGTCAGTAGAAATGAAACGGTTATGGGTGTAATTGAACTACAGGATATCATCAAACCCGGAATCCAGGAAAGATTTGAAAGATTGAGAAAAATGGGTGTCAAGACTGTGATGGTGACTGGCGATAATCCACTGACTGCAAAATATATTGCTCATCAGGCGGGTGTAGATGATTTTATAGCCGAAGCCAAACCGGAAGACAAAATGAATTATATCCGGAAAGAACAATCCGGTGGCAAGCTGGTTGCGATGATGGGCGATGGAACCAATGATGCACCTGCTTTGGCACAAGCCGATGTTGGTGTGGCAATGAATAGTGGAACCCAGGCAGCAAAAGAGGCCGGTAATATGGTTGATCTGGATAATGATCCGACCAAGCTGATCGAGATTGTCGAAATCGGAAAACAATTATTGATGACAAGAGGAACACTGACAACATTCTCGATCGCCAATGACGTAGCTAAATATTTTGCAATCGTGCCGGCATTATTTATTGTATCCATTCCCGGATTGCAGGCTCTAAATATTATGCGGTTACATAGTCCGGAAAGCGCCATTCTCTCAGCTGTCATTTTTAATGCAATCATTATTCCATTATTAATTCCTCTTGCATTAAAAGGTGTGGCTTATAAACCAATCGGAGCAAGTGCTTTGTTGCGTCGCAATTTATTTATTTATGGCCTGGGTGGAATCATCCTGCCTTTTATCGGAATTAAGTTGATTGATCTGATCGTAGGAATCTGGTTTTGATCATCATTAAAAAAAACAAAATGAAACAACATATTTTACCGGCCATTCGTCTGACAATAGTTACCATTTTATTTTTCTGTGGTGTATACACACTGTTTATCTGGATAATTGCAAAAGCTGCGCCGGCACACGGAGAAGGAGAAACTATTTCTGTAAATGGAAAAGTAGTAGGTTATGCATTGGAAGGACAATCATTCACGCTGGATAAATATTTCTGGAGCAGGCCTTCTGCCGTAGGTTATAATGCAGCAGGCAGCGGAGGAAGTAATAAAGGTCCGACCAATCCGGATTATCTCAAAGACGTACAAAATAAAATAGACAGTTTTTTGGTACATAATCCTTCAGTCACAAAGGAAAATATTCCGTCTGAACTGGTAACCTCATCCGGCAGCGGGCTTGATCCGGATATCTCGCCCAAGGCTGCATATGTCCAGGTTGCAAGAATTGCAAAAGCAAGAAATATCAGTGAGGAAAAATTAAAAACGCTGATCGATGCACACATCGATCATCCTCTGTTGGGTTTATTTGGGCCTGAAAAGATAAATGTCTTAAAGCTCAATATCGACCTGGACAAATTAGACTAAATGGTTAAAGTCTATTGGTTTGCTTACTTGAGATTTTAACAGGTCCTCCCTTTTTAGGGAGGGCATTTTTTCTTCTGGCAAATTCATTTTGTAAAACAGATCCGGCTACTTTTCAGGAAGCAAACTTTAAATCGTTTGAAAGTATTTTCTGGCCAATTAAAAAGGAATTATGTTACAAAATATTCTTACTACCAGCATAGCCTTGTTTGGGTTTGTTATTTGCTATTCGCAAGGAACAGATTCGAGTAAAAAGGCTGCCGACACCACAGTTAAAACACCACCACCTGTTACAATCACAGGTTCAGCGGATGTATATTATCGTTATAATTTTAATGCGCCCTCGGGCAAAACGAATAATTATACCAGTTTCACTAATTCTCAAAACTCATTTGAATTAGGAATGGCATCTCTCAGAGCAGATCATAGTTTTGGCAAAGTAGCTGCCACCTTGGATTTGGGCTTTGGGCGTAGAGCGGAAGAATTTTCCTACAATGATTTTGGGCATTCTACTTTGTTTGCAGTAAAGCAGGCCTTCTTGAGTTATCAGGCTTCCGGTAAAATCAAATTCACTATGGGTAAATGGGGTACTCATATAGGCTACGAGGTGCTCGACGCTTATGTGAACAGGAATTACAGCATGGATTATATGTTTTCCTATGGACCATTCTTTCATACCGGCTTGAAAGCAGATATTTCTATTAACGGAACTACTGCATTCATGATTGGTATTGCGAATCCAACTGATTTCTCAACAACAAACTCAGCAACCAAGGTTGGCATTGCTCAGTTTAGCACCGGGACTACCGATGGTAAATGGAAGTTCTATCTAAATTATCAAGGGTATGCCGGTGTTAATCAGGACACAATGATTTCTCCGGGTTATACTCTTTTCAAAAGTTTAAACCAGTTTGATCTGGTTATTAATGGAACATTAAGCAGCAAGTTTGGAATTGGTTTCAATGGAACTATTCAGTCCGTCAACTCTTCTACAATTGATAAATCAACGAGCTGGTGGGGAACAGCCTTTTACCTTAACTTCGATCCCAGTTCAACATTTGGATTAACTTTACGGGGCGAATATTTTTCTGATAAGGATGGTGTAAAAATTAATCCGGTAGATCCCACTGAAACCCCTGGCCTCAATGTTTTTGATTTAACTCTCACAGGTCTTTTCAAAGCTGGCAACAATCTTACGATAATGCCTGAATTAAGGTGGGATAATGGTTCTAAGAATTTCTTTTACAAAACAGATGATGTAACATATACAAAAAGTACAGTGAGTGCTTTGCTGGCTGCTGTTTATCATTTCTAATAATCAACTTTATTCTTTGTCATTTAGTAATTGAAAATTTCCATGGTTCAAAACTCAAAAAAAGCGAATATGTATATCTTTAATAAGAGACATGATTTCAAAACGCGCAGTTTGTGGAATTATTCCCAATGATAAAGCTAAAAAAAGAAAATGCCGGAAGACGAAAGAAATATAGAGCACTTTTTAAATCTTATCCGCCAGTCAAGGCGTGGTAAGTTCAAAATATACATTGGCATGAGCGCCGGTGTTGGAAAAACTTTTCGCATGCTTCAGGAAGCACAAACGCTTTTAAGGAATGGAGTGGATGTTAAAATTGGTTATATTGAAACACATAACCGGAAAGAAACTGAAAGTCTTTTAGACGGCCTCCCCCTGATCCCAAGGCGAAAATTATTCTATAAAGGCAAAGAATTGGAAGAAATGGATATGCAGGCCATTCTCAATTTGCATCCGGAAGTAGTTGTTGTTGATGAATTGGCTCATTCCAATATTGAAGGAAGTAAAAATGAAAAAAGATGGCAGGATGTGATGGAAATCCTGGATGCGGGTATCAACGTCATTAGTGCTGTCAATATCCAGCATATAGAAAGCCTGAATGAAGAAGTAAAAGAAATTACAGGGATTGATGTTGCTGAACGAATTCCGGATAGTGTACTGAAAGAAGCAGACGAAGTTGTGAATATTGATCTGACCGCAGATGAACTGGTAACAAGACTCAAAGAAGGAAAAATATATACTCCGGATAAAATCGAGCTGGCAATGAGGAATTTTTTCCAGTCTGAAAAAATTCTTCAATTGAGAGAACTGGCATTGAAGGAAGTCGCGACACAGGTTGAAAGAAAAATAGAAAATGAAATCCCACGTGGACGTTTGCGAACGGAACGTTTCATGGCCTGTATCAGCAGCAACTATGAAATCGCAACCAAAGTAATCCGGAAAACAGCCAGGCTGGCTACCTATTATAATTCGAAATGGTTTCTATTATATGTACAAACTCCGAAAGAAGATGGAAATAAAATCGGGCTGGCCGCACAAAGACACCTGATCAATAATTTTAAACTGGCGACAGAATTAGGAGCTGAAGTGATCAGGACAAAAAATGGAAATATCTCAAGAGGAATTATTGAAACAGCCGAACAAAAATCGATCACTACAATTTGCATTGGCAAGCCACATCTGAACCTTTTCAACGTGATTATGAGTACGGCAGTATTCAACCAGCTTTTAAACAAATTATCAGAAGCAGATATTGATATCGTAATACTTTCATGATATGAGCATTCGATTAAAAACCAAATTATCCCTTGGACTGATTTTTCTCTTTATAGTCATCCTCTCTTTTGGAATATTGGGAATTGCAAATATCAACCTCTTGAGCAGAGATTCTAATCTTGTATTAAAAAACAATCATGAATCACTGGTCTATTGCAAGAATATGCTGAAAGCGCTCGAAGACATAAAAACAGTCAAAGATGCCGCCCAGTCATTTGAGGAAAATCTGGGAAAGCAGGAAAACAATATTACTGAAGTGGGAGAAAAAGAAGCTACGCGGGAATTGAGAAAAAATTTTAATGAATTGCTGGCAAACCCTGCTGATACCTCCAACTATCCTGAAATCCGTGAATCAATTATCCGGATTTTGGACCTCAATGAAATGGCTATCCTCCGGAAAAATGCAACCGCACAAAAAACTGCTGAAAATGCCAAACTCTGGCTGACTGTCATCTTTACTATTCTGACTCTTGTCGCTTTCACTTTTATATTTAATCTGCCAGGAATTATATCAAGGCCAATCAGTACCTTATCAGAAGGTATTTCAGAAATCGCCAATAAAAATTACAAGAAAAGAATTTACCTCAAACAGGATGATGAGTTTGGAGACCTGGCCAACTCTTTCAATATTATGGCTTCCAAGCTCGATGAATATGAAAACAGCAATTTGTCGAAGATCAAATTCGAGAAAAGCCGGATTGAAACCATTATTAACCAGATGCGAGATGGTATCCTGGGCCTCGACGACAAAAAAAATATTCTTTTCCTGAATGCAGTGGCTGAAAAATTACTCGGACTTAAAGAAAAAGATATCATTGGCAAATACGCTCCTGATATTGCACTAAAAAACGACCTGATGAGAACACTGCTCCAACAGGATGAAGAAAAAAAAGAATTGAAGATCTATGCGGAAAATAAAGAGAGTTATTTCGTCAAAGATATCCTGACAGTTAAGAATAATGAAGAGACAATTGGGTTGGTGATTGTGTTACGCAATATCACGCCCTTTCATGAATTGAATGAGGCCAAGACCAATTTCATTGCTACTGTATCTCACGAACTGAAAACTCCCATATCCTCCATTAAAATGAGTGCGCAACTACTCAATGACACACGCATTGGTTCATTAAACAATGAACAGCAGGAACTCGTTCAGAGCATAAGGGATGATTCAGAACGC
Organism: Puia sp.; assembly: GCA_035499855.1. Lineage (GTDB taxonomy): Bacteria > Bacteroidota > Bacteroidia > Chitinophagales > Chitinophagaceae > Puia. The sequence continues at coordinate 38,621 of DATJXY010000039.1, forward strand.
TTACTGAAAATAACAGGTGAATTATTGAACATTTCACAAGCCGAAACAGGACAGATTCATCTGAACATTCATCCTGTAGATCCAAAAAAAATAATTACATACGCAGTAGACACCATGAAAAAACAAGCGAGCAGCAAAAACATACAAATCAATCTGAATATTCCTGAACAGTTACCAATGGTTCAGGCAGATGATGAAAAAACAGCCTGGGTATTAACTAATTTTCTTTCCAATGCTGTCAGGTACTCTTATGAACAATCAACGGTGACTGTTTCTGCAGAAGTGCTGGATAAAACTGTTCGCATCAGTGTACAGGACAATGGACAGGGAATTCCGGCAGCATATACAGATAAAATATTCAACCGCTATTTCAGGGTTCCCGGCACAAAAAAAGAAGGAACAGGACTGGGACTGGCTATCAGTAAGGATTTTATTGAAGGACAGGAAGGAAATATTTCGGTTGAAAGCGAATTGGGAGTTGGGAGTAAATTTTCTTTTACATTGAAGAAAGCCAGTTAAAGATAATTTTTCGCGCAGAGCTAACAGAGGAAAAGACTTGAATCAAAAATCTCCTTTTCTCCGTTAGTCCTGTGCGCTTTTTTTGCGCCATTTAACAATCCCTTCCCAAATTCTTCTAAAAAACCACCAGCCGATAAAAGGATAGTAAAACCAGTTTACATTGAAAGCAACAAGGACCGATACCAGCACAAACACAATCGCCGCTCCCAGGACCATCCTTTTGTTTTTTGCTGTTTTCTCAGTTGCAGCAATTGCTGAAAAATTTTTTTTCCTATGGTAAACGACCAGTAACATTAGATAATAAGTCAGGTTGCACAATCCAAGGTTCATAAAATATAAAATCATTCTGAGCTGCGGGGGATTGTTCGTGGAAAACAAAAAGGAAATGCTAATAGGAAGGAACATGATCGTCATCAGGAAATAAAGATTGACTTTTATCAGGCGCTTATCGTAATTAATAATATGTTCATACAATTCATGATGACGGATCCAGAGATTCCCGATGGTTATAAAGCTCAAAAACAATGCTGCAAGATGAACCGAAATAAGCCAGCCATATTTTGATAAAATTTCTTTTAGGGTAGTATGCTCTCCAAATGAAGGAATTTTTATTTCAAGCACCATTAATGTGATGGCAATGGCGATAACAGCGTCGCTGAAAAAAGCAATCCGATCGATTTGGAATTGCGTTCGTATATGTTCCTGTATGGATGAATGGCGATTATCCATGCATTAAATATTTTTCGCGATAGACACACACGCCAGTTTTTATTTTATACCTATAAAGACTCTGACCTGTATGATTACTGAAGATAAGATATTCTTTTCCCAGTCAACACTGCATCTGTGATGAAGAATATTTTTTTCATGGCATAAACCTCTTAACTTAGTATCCGTACATCGCTCCCCTTAAACCTTCTCCTCAAACATTTAATCAACATGACACAAACTTCAACCCCTCAACGATTGTATTCGCTTGATGCACTCCGTGGTTTTGATATGTTCTGGATCATGGGTGCAGAAGAAATTTTTCACGGGCTTGCAAAAGCTACGGGCGCTCCTTTCTGGGAAGCAATTTCCAATCAGTTTACACACCCTGACTGGAACGGATTTCATTTTTATGATCTGATCTTTCCGCTCTTCCTCTTCATAGCAGGAGTAGCCACTCCATATTCAGTGGGACGTGAACTTGAAAAAGGAAAAACGCGAAAGCAATTAGTGATCCGAGTTGTAAAAAGAGGGTTGTTATTAGTATTGCTCGGTATTATTTACAACAATGGCCTCCATCTTCGTCCATTTTCAGATATTCGTTTTTGCAGTGTCTTGGGCAGGATCGGTCTGGCCTATATGTTTGCAAACATCATTTATCTATATACCAGGGAACTCGGACAGGCGATCTGGTTTTGCGGATTATTGATCGGTTATTGGTTACTGTTAAAATTTACATCCGCTCCCGGTTTCCCAAGAGGTGATCTGACCATGCAGGGAAATTTTGCTTCTTATATTGACAGATCCATTATTCCCGGCAGACTTTACCTCGGCATTCATGATCCCGAAGGCCTCATGTCTACCATTCCCGCCATTGGTACCGGGCTGCTCGGCATTCTTGCAGGAAATTTATTGAAAAACGGACAGATGAGTCAACAAAAAAAGACTTTGCGTTTAGTCATTACCGGTATTGCCTTTATTGCACTGGCTATGTTATGGAATCTTGATTTCCCCGTCAATAAAAATTTATGGACAAGTTCATTCGTGTTGACAGTAGGCGGAATCAGTTTACTGCTTCTGGCCCTTTTCTATTATATCATTGATGTCCTTGGATATCAAAAATGGGCTTTCTTCTTCAGGGTTATTGGTATGAATTCTATCCTGATTTATATGTCAGGCCGTTTTATCAATTGGGAATATTCTACTAAAGGATTTTTCGAATGGCTGGGACAACTCGTCGGCGATCCATTCAATGTGGTGGTAATGGCTATTTGTTATGTTATGGTAAAATGGGCCTTCCTGTATTTTATGTATAAAAAGAAAGTATTTCTCCGGGTATAAACTATATCGATCCTGTCCTGGGCTATCAATCCACATACTTACATTAAGAGATATTCCATCTTTGGGAAAAACCGTCTTAATACGGGTTGTTACCGCTGCGTAGTTAAAGGCATAAGTACCAGCCAATGAACTGATTAAGTGATGGCATGCTTATGGGTTTAAAAATGACGAATGAAAGCCCTGTATTTATATATTGTATTTCAGTTTGGCCTAGTGAATTTGTGGGCTGAAAACGGGCATGAGAATAACGCTGTGAATACAGCCAATACCCTTGTTAGTTCTGCCAAGGCTAAGGAGGGATCTGCGCAATTTCGCTTTCGTACCAAGAGCTTTAACCAGGCCAATAAAGATTCGGTTCTTGTTATTTACGATCGTTTTGATCGTTCCGGCGCCGGCATCATTCATAAAATTTATTATCCATCATCCGATCACACTATCTCAATCAACGGAATTCCTGCCGGTAAATATTTTGTTACTATTCAGTGTCTCGGTATGCATCGCGACCACATCGAAAAAGTTATGACGATTAAATCAAACAAGTGTGAAACCATCTCTGTAAGAATGCAGGACTCCGATGAATATTCGAAGGAGAATGTTGTTATCCCTGTTGAATACACTGATTTCTCAAGACTGAAAGTGGTATCGATGAAATAATCATTGCACAACGATGATCGGTCAAAATTGTAGTCCAATCATTTTAAATCCTGATAGAGAATCAATTTTATGTCCTTCATTTTTACCAGGTCTTTTCTTTAATGTTAAGCAATCCATCAGTTCTTTCAATAACAGTACAGTGCAGGAATTGATTTATAATTTTGTTTAATAAAGCAAAAAGAATATCTGAAAAAATAAAAGTCACCATGCGGTGACTTGAACAATATTCCCGTAATTGGTCAGACAATTATGCTGCCTGTTTCCTGTTCCTTCTGCGACCACCGCCAGATAAGCATGCCAGCAAAATCTGAGTGGTAATGTACTTGCCTTTCATAACAAATATTTTAAAATTGATAAATTAGATTTTTAACTCTCAGTTTTCAATCACAACTAATACTAAGACGCAGGATTTTGAAACAGGTTACACCCAATAAAAAAACCTCCTGATAAACATCAGGAGGCCATCATTACGAAGAGAATTTTGGTTATTAATAAGGTAAGATTTTCGTGAATGTGACTCCTCTTGCATTCGTCACTACCACTTTATAATAGTAGGTGCCGGTTCCGGGACAAGAGGTAGGATCACCATTAGAATCCAAACCATAAGTAATCACAGAGGTAATATTGTCTGAACGAAGAATTGTATTCTGTCCGCTTGTGAGCCTGAAATCACAATCCTGGCGAATCACTTTAGGCTCAGAAATCAATGACTCGAAACTTACTCCAAAACGATTGGTTCCCCATTCTGCTACATTGGTATTGCCTAGACTATCCGTATGTGTTCCTGTTGTGGTAAACACGATTCCATCATCATAAGTGAAAACACGTTGCTTTGAAACACTCCATACGCGCTGTTTCCCGTTGTCAAAAGTAATGGATAAATCACCACTGATTGTATGCGTGATCGTTCCTAATGATGAGAGATGAACCAGCAACCCACCGCTTACATTTGTTATTGTTTTGGTTCCATTCAGAGTAATACTCTTATTATCTCTCAAACGTGTAATTTTCAGATCCTGGATACTAATAGTAACAGTAGCGCCCTTATCACCCCAATGCACACCCGCCGGAATAGAAATCACAACAACCCCTGTACGTGTGCGGTTTCCCCAACAATTAGTTCCATTATAAGTAATGGTAATGGTTCTGGGATCGGAGTTTGCATCAACAACCACAGTCGCATCACAAATAAGTCCTACGATCGGACCATTTGTTCCATTCACCTGGTCTGTACTCATGGTAGTCGTTGATCCGGATTCAAGAGAAGAACTGCTGTTTCCTGCAATAGATGCCTGGCTGTACAATGCAGTGTTGGCATCATTGGTAATGGCTTCATCTTCCTGGGAAATCTGTGCCTGGTCATCGGCCTGTGTTTGCAAATCTGCATTGGTGTCAGAAGAGGATTCCGGGTTATTTACATTGTTTTTATTACAGGCAAATACTAATCCTATGCCTGTCGCAAGTATCAATACGCGGAAAAGGTTGGTCGTTTTCATAATCACTTTTTTTTGATTTCACCTAAGATTGGATTTGAAGAAAATAGTTTAATAATATTTTGCATTTTCTTTAAAAAAAATGCATGCCAAAGCATGCATTGTACTTATAAAGCTGAAATTCAGCTTCTTTATAGATGCGTATTAACAGATAAGTAACAAATCATTTTTACTGAAGAGCATGCACAAATTCCCGTTCATATAAATATTTTATAGTGAAGAGATTTATAATGATTGCAGCATATAAATGATGTTAATAAAAAAAACATTTCTTTTCTTTTTCTTTTTTAAACCTTTCATTTTTTAATAAGTCTAACCGCGCTATTTTATTTTTTTCAATTCATAATCCTTCTCTTCATGTGAAATGAACTTGATTACTTTTCCATGAGCATCCTTGGCAAAATCTATTTCCACACCGGCGATTTTTATAAAAAACCTGGTTTCGGTTTCTGGATAAATGCGTGATTTAGGGAGATTGTTATTAGGACCTTCTATATACAAACTGCCATTCTCATAAGTAATAAATAGATGATGTTGCGCATCGAATTCATATTCGCCGACATATTGCTTTAAAACGGATTCACTCAGTTTAATTTCAGGATGATCTTTCCATTTGATCCATTTTGTTTCAGTAAGAGCAGAAGACCTGTCATCACAAGCATCAGAGATCATTTTAATAAACATTGAATCCTTCTTCTTCCTGAATCTATATTTCCCCAAAGTATTATTGTCGCAATCACTTTGTCCTTCTATTTTTTTCAGCGTGAATGAGGTATCATTCATCGTATAAGTCATGGTTTCCACCACCTCACTATCGGATACTGTATATACGCTTACTCCATCATTTTTAAAATCAAGAATTACATTTCGGGGATTATCTCCTTTAATGGTTCCCTTCCATCTGGTATTTTTTAGTTGTGCCTGTACTGAAAATGATAGAATGCAAACCGAACTAAAAAAAATAATCTTTTTCATGGTATAATTTTTATTTATTAACAGAATATCATTTTTCTTCTTCTTTAACTAATACGTAAAAATGATCAGAATCCACTTTAAAATCTTTTGGTTTCATGTCCTTCAGGATAATGCTTTGCCAATCTTCATCAGGATATATGAATGCGAAATTGTTTTTGGAAACCGTTACTTTGATCGGCATTGAAAATCCTTTTACATCGGCCTTCCACTTATATTGAAGTTTTATATCAGAGCCTTGTTTTTTAAAAGTTAATAACAATTCAGGAATGGCAGCATGGCGCAGGTATTGATCAAAAAAATAAGTATAATCCTTTTTCAATACCCCGTTTATGTATCCGACAATATCTTCAGTATTCACTGCCTGATATTTGAAATGCTCCTGCAATTCCCTGAGCATATTGAACCATAAAGAATCATTGTCGATAATATTCCTTAAGGTATGGAGCATGAGAGCCCCTTTTGTGTACATGTCACCCAGCTGAAAATCATTGACATCGTAAATACCAATAACAGGCTTTTTGTTTCCTGGTGGTTCGCTCTTTAAATATTTCAAAGCAGCGTCCTCGCCGTAGAATTTTTCATAGCACAATACTTCTGCATAAGTAGCAAAAGCTTCATGTATCCAGAGATCAGCCATATCCTTACAGTTCATGCTATTGCCCCACCATTCATGCGCCGATTCATGCCAGGTTGTTCTTATCAAATCGGAAGAATCGTATTTGTCACTATTAATGGGATTATTTATAGGTCCGATACTTACTGCGCTCTGATGCTCCATTGGATACAATGACTCCATCAAAGTAAATCCATCCTTCCAAAAAGGATACCTGGTAAAATCTTTTTCATATAAATCCAGCATGGGTTTAACATGAGCAAATATTTGTTTTGCTTTTTCAATATTATAGAGCATGCAATAATAATTCAGGTTCAAAGTATCCCTGCCACTTACATAGAGATCTGAAAAATGTGCATAGTCACCGATGTTTACAACAACATTATAATTATTAATAGGGTAATCCACATACCAGTCGAATCGGGTGAGCTTTCCCGTTAGTTCTGTTTTCTGAATAAGCCTTCCATTGGAAATATCAGTCAGTCCGTCGGGAACAGTAATACTTATTTTCATACTATCCGGCTTGTCGGAGAGATGGTCCTTGCAGGGCCACCAGAGGCTGGCTCCCGATCCCTGGCATACAGATTCGATCCAGGGTTTCCCGTTTTTATCCTGGAACCACAAAAACCCTCCTTTCAAAGTTGAGATATCTGGTTCCTGGGGTTTGCCTGAATAAATAATATGGATTTCTTCCTGCATGTTTTTTTGAACCATGGAAGGAAATTGAATAAATATGGCATTGAATTCACGGGTATAAGAAAGTTCTTTGTTGTGAAATAAAATCTTTTCTATCTTCATATTTTCATAGAGGTCAATCTGCATTTTATCAAAAGACTGAACAGTATTAAATCGGATAAGTGTATTTCCCTCGATTGACTTTGTCTCCGGATTTATTTTTACATCCAGTCCATAGAATGTTACATCATAACAGGTTCGAAGCGGAGTGAGCATTCCGCGCAGGCTATCTGCCCTTGTAAAACCATTTTGACTTTTGGAAACAACCTGACCCGATTCATTTTGATCTTTAATCCACTCAATAGGACCACTTTCTTCAGTGAATACTTTTTCGACCTTACCTTTCCCATTCTTTACAAACTCAAAATCAGTTTTGTAATCTTTTATTCGAAATGAAAAAACTGTTTCAGTTTCTGACTTTAGTTCATAAACCGGGTGATCAGCAACCTGGTAAGTCAAATGATTATTTTCTTTTCTTATAATTAATATCCTGTAAGGGTTATTTTTTAATTTATATCTGCCTGTCATTGACGACAGGTTGTCATTGGATGCATTGGAGGAATCATGATCACCCTCCTCTATTCTCGTCCATTGAACTTTTTGAGGTTTTCTCAGCCAGAGGAATTTTTGAATTTTCCCGGAACTGTCTCTGACAAAATCTATATTTATTTCAGGCTTAACCTTTATTTTATAAGAATCTGCTGAAATAAACGACAATGGTGCCCTGCCCTGGCCAACCAGTTCAATCATAATCCGGTTCCCTTCTTTATAAATTTTGGATTGCTCGGTAGGGGCAAAACTTACCCGGTATAACCCGGGCAAATCCTTAGAAGGATCCTGGTTTTTACCAGCATCCATGATTTGTGAAAATAATTGATGTGAAAAAATGATGAAAAGAAATAATAATAAAATTCGCACACTATCAGGTTTTAAGCGCGCAAAATAAGCGGACCTGCATATCAAAACCTATTCAAATCCGGATTTGAGAAGTAATTAATATACTGCTTTAACTTTTTATTCAGATTCCATCAGCTGATCGCGAAAGGCGGAAGGCGAGAATCCGGTGAATTGTTTAAAAGTTCTCTGGAATGTTGCCTGGGAATTAAAACCACATTCAAAAGCAATTCCTGAAATGGTCAGATGATTCATATCAGGCTGAAGTATCTTTTCCTTGAATGCTTCGACGCGGTATTCATTAACAAATTCATTGAAACTTTTATGAATATGCTGATTAAGAACGGCCGATATCATTTTCGAAGCAATACCGGTATGTTCTGAAACCGTATTCAGGGTGAGGCCTGGATTCAGGTACAACTTATCTTCTGCCATTGATTTCTTTAATAAAGAAACAAATTCTGATATATCCGAGGCGGATAGCTGGGAATTAATGCTTCCTGTTTTTTTGGCAGTTGCATATTCATGATGTGATACGATATATCCTTTTATACCGAGCCAGTAAACGATAATCGCCAGGGGAATATACACAGGATACCAGTCAACAGTACTCATTAATGTATCATAATACTTCGGGATGACATATGGAATCAAAAACAAAAACCAGATGACCTGGAAAATAAGAAAGATGCGGATAAGCTGGCGCAACCATTTATAATCTATGGCCTGACCGTTTAAGACAGTATTATTTTTTTCTTTTGTTTTTAGTAAGTATTTATGCGATAGCCAGAGATAAAAAGTGATTGAGATCCATCGGGGGATATCCGAATAGGTATTATAATTATCAATGAAATTCCCCCATGGAGCAGGAGCAGGCTTGCGGACACTGGTCAGAAATATTATAATATAAATAAGGATTGTAAAAGAAGGCACCAGGTCGATGATAACCGGCCAAAATTGCAATCTTTCTTTTTTTGTTATTTTAAATGAAGGGTCAAGAAAAGATTTTGTATAAAAATAGATCAGCGGGCCAATTGGCATCACGATAATCATCGGGATCATTTCCCAAAGTCCGGAATTAAACCAGCCATGATAATAGCTATAGAGTTTAAAACTCGCAAGGGATATGAGAAAAATCAATACCGAAAGGATCCGGTTAGACGGTTGTTTTTTCTTCGAAAAAAAAAGCAGGCTGCTCAAAATAAAACCCTGAAGAGCTCCCAGCAAAATGACTGTTCTCAAAAATCCCATGGCAAAACATTAGTTACTTCCTTCATAAAAAAAGCCACTTCAGGCCTTAAACCAGCCCGAAGTTAGTGAATGCTTTAAAAAAGATGAATGAAAGAAATGTAAAGACTTTTACAGGGTTTGGAAGTTTAATGACCATTCGGTTATTAGCTATTATTTCAGCAATCTTGCTATTGTATGTAAGAAAATCAGATTTTTAGCGTTTCTACTAAGTAGAATTTCGATTTAAATCCATGATTCCTATTGATAAAACCGACTGGTAATGAGATACCTTTTATTATTAGTAACCCTTTTTCTTTTTTCACAGGCTTACTCACAACCGAATTGTCTTAAGAATTCAAAATTATATTATTTTGATCCGACGGTGAGCGCTCCGCGGAACTTTACTGAAAGACTGGGTAATCATCCTCAATTCCCCTTTCTCCAGGAAAAAAATGGCGTGAACACGACTGCGGCTTTTATAGCATCGATCAATAATCCCGAAAATCAACAAAAGTATAACCGGGAATTTCTTGCCTTCGATTTGTTATTACGCAATTCAGGATTTACCAATGGATACAAGGATCTGAATGATGATAATGTTGAAAACGTTTTTGTTCCAAAAGGAACCATCGGTAATCTTGGATTCTATGACCCGAAAAAAGACAGGATCAGTTATATATATGTAAAACTTAATCCTGCAGGAGAACCAAAAAACGGTGTCCCCGCCTGGAAACTTACTACGGCCAAGGGCTGCTATCTGTATATTCTGCACACCTGCGGAAATGCGTTTTATCCAAATGACAATCCCAAAGCTTTGACTTCAGGCAGAGGAAAAGGTGTAAGGGTCGGTGTAGGTGCAGCGGGTGGATGTAAAATAGTAAGCGTTTCAACACAGTCAGACCCGCTTGAATTAAAACCAGACTCTGTTGACAGAAAATTGCATGTTGGAATTGATTTTTATGAAGCGAGGCTGGTTAGGTCAAAACATTCTAAAAGTGGATATGATACCGTTGTAAGTTTTGTTAAACATATCGATACTGTCAATGCATTTAAAGAGAAGGAAGGAAAGGATATGACGATAAACGTAAATGCAGTTGCCAACAATATTAAGGTATGCAAAGACACTTCTTTCAAATTATTCAACCGTTTTATTATAGACAGTGTTGGAAGTCCTGCTAAAAACAAAGCTATCAGTCTTACTTTTTCCGACACAGCTTATATCAAAGAAGAAAAGGATAAGAATTCCTGCAAGAACAAAATAGAAATAGATATCGATGGAGGAGTATCATTCAATTCCATTCCAAGACTGAACAGTCCGACACAACATACTCAAACTGACGGAATGCATATAGCAGGTGAAATTGCAATCGCCCAAATTTTCAATCCATGGATACAGGCAGGTATTTCTGCATCATATATTACTCTTTCTTATCAGGATGATGTTCCTTATCCCGGGAGTATTGCTCCTGCAGCTTACAATAAAGTATATCTCGGAGATCCTATTATTCCGGTCCAATTGTTTGGCAAATTTACTTTTGGTAAAGAAGTGGGTTGGCAATCCACATTGACGCTGGCTGTCGGATATTCTATTCCCACCAAGGGGCGAATTGTCAGCAATGGCACTACATTAACGACAAGCCCGAACCTGGAAGGAGCGCCTACTGCTGGTGTAAGAATGGGTATTAACTATTTCTTCACATGTAAATTCGGGTTAGGAATTTCAACAGGCGCCCAGTACTTCAGCAACAGAGGAGATGCAATGAAATACAGTTTATTTGCATTGCCAATTACCGGTGGATTAAGGATAAGATTTTAACTCATTATTTCGATCTTAATGCAAACACGACCGGTTGCCTGACTGTTTGTTTATCTACGATTCCTCCAACAATAGCAGGTTCCCATTTCGGCATTTTTTTAATGACCCGCAGGGCTTCTTTGTCTAAAGATTCTTCCACGGATTGTACAACGGAGATATCTGTAATATCCCCGCTCTTTTCAATAGTGAATTCCACCAGTACTCTTCCCTCAATATTATTTTTTACGGCACTATTAGGATAACGCAATTGAGATACCAGATAGTCATGCCATGCCGTTGCTCCTCCCGGATAACTGGCATCTCTAAAAAAAACTGTAATATCATGATTAGCAGTTCCATCTTCATTATAAAATGAGGCAGACTGCTGTTTACCATTTTCATAATGTGCTTTTGCGGAAATATTTCCGGATTCATAATGACCGGTCCAGTCGCCATCCATCTTTCCTATTTTATAATTGCCTTCCGAATGTTTTTTTCCATTTGGATAAAATGCCGAATAAGGCCCATCCGCCTTATCATTCAAAAAATTCATCTGGAACATTGGATTCCCGTTTTTATCATAAAAAATAAACTCGCCTTGCCGATGCGTGCAGGAATCATCCAGGTAATTCCCTTTCATATTAAGCTTTCCAGATTTGTAATAATCAATTACACCCCATTCATCCCCGTTCCTGAATTTTTTCCTGATATAATCTGCCTTATCGGAAAGAACTTCTTTTCCTTTTTTATCATAGTAAAGCGTCAGAGTATCCTGGGCATGAGATTGGTGCCCTGCACATAACGATAGAGCAATTATGAAAAATTTAATCCTCATTAGGTTAGTTTGGAGTAATTCTAATAATAACCGACTGTCCTACAAGCTTATAAAAATTTTAGAAACCATCAAAGTAGAAAAAAAGTTTAAAAAAAATCGCTTTCTGCTACTGGCTTAAAGCTAAAATTATATATCTTGAATTCCTTAACAACTCCTGGCACAATTGATGTGCGATTATTTATACAACCGATTGCTATGACCTGTTATTATCCGACACTATCCATCATTGCTGCTGCAGGATTTTCATCTTTCCGTGAGTTGTACCGGAACATTTCATCACAGGGATGTCAGGACGACGAGTATTACACCATTACATATATAGATACAAGAGGATTGATCCGGCAATTGATCGTTCCTGTATGGAAGGTATTATATAATTCTCTTCTGGAAGTATCGAAATTCAGAAAACGCAGGCGGTAATTAATTCCCATTTTAACTTATTCAAATAACATTCCTCTGATCCATTCCCTTTTACAAAAATACACCCCTATGGAGAGCCGATAATATCCAGACCCCTGACAAGGGAACTATAATTGTTTCTTCGGACTACGTCTCTACTTTTTGCATTGGCAAGTCTCAGGTTTTAGTTGACACTTCAAAATGGACAGCTCAATTCGTCTTATACAAACCCAACCCAAATATTCAAGTAGGAGACTATATCTTAACTCCTGGCAATGTAAACGTCTTCTATGATTCAGCATACGTAAAAAGTTATTGTAATACAATAATTGTGGGGAAGGTATTTTCGGTTACAGGTAATAGTTATAAGCTTGATCAACCGGGACTTAATTTGACGGAAGGACAAAAAATCTTTATGTAAGCCGTTATTCAACACCGGGGCAATAAACACTTAGCCGTTCATAAATTTTTTTTTATAAATGATCTGTGAGTTCCATTTTCTTAAATCCCATTTTGATGATGAGAAAAAAATGGTTAATTTTATTCATCGATTTTACTTACTCCTGCGTCCTTTTATAATCCTTTTTTATTGAAAAATTTGCACAATGCACTGGCGGAAAAGAAGTACATTTTTCCCGGTGATTTCAATGCATTTAATTTTTTTTTCATGCGAAAGATGGTTTTTCTTTTTGGTGTCTCCCTCTTTTGTTTTTGCGCAACTCTATTTGCACAGGATTCCCTCATTACTAAGAAAAATGGAAAAATAACACCTGCTCTTCAGGCCGGAATAAGCCTGTCTCATTTTTTAGTGAGCAATGAAAAAAATACGGGAAATGAACCCACCTTACGTTTTACCGGAGGTATTAATATGGATATCCCGATTAAAGATCATAAAATTCTTTTCCGCCCTGAACTTTTACTCAATTTGAATGGACATAAACAGACAGATTCTGTATTCACAAGAACACATCTTTCTTATATCAAGGTGCCAGCAAATATTGTCTTTCAGTTATGTTCATTTTCCCGCGATGCAGGCAACTGGACTTATCTCAGATTTGGGGTCGGTCCTTATCTGGCCTATGCCATTCATGGAAATTATAAACAGGATTCCTCGTCAGCAAGTCGAGTGGACTTCACAAATAAAGAGGTCCCGTCTAACACGGCCAACTACGCTGTTTATTTCAAACATTGGGACGCTGGAATCAATTGTTTTTTTGAATTTACAGGTACGCATTTTTATTCCCAGTTAGGTTCCTCCTTTGGTCTTGTCAACATCAAACCGGGCATTGAAAATTTTTCCGGACCTCAGGCCATGTACAAAAATTTCTGTGTCAATCTTTCTTACGGATGGAGATTTTA
>DATJXY010000040.1:0-6620 GCA_035499855.1 Puia sp.
AGGTACTTTTTTGTATCAGTTTAAAAAAATGGGTGTACAAAAAGTTCTTGGAATTGATGGACCATGGGCAAAAAATGATCTTTTATACCAAAATCTTGATGAAAAGGAATTTCTTGAAATGAATCTTGAAGGCCCGATTAATCTGGAAACAAGATTTGACCTGGCAATTTGCCTGGAAGTTGCGGAACATCTTGATGAAAAATACGCAGATAACCTGATTTCAGCATTGATTCATTTGAGTGATATCATAATTTTTTCAGCCGCTATCCCTTTCCAGGGAGGACAAAATCATATCAATGAACAATGGCCCGACTACTGGAAAAAAAAATTTGAATCGAATAATTATAAAATATTCGATGTTTTGAGACCCATTTTATGGGAAAACAGAAATGTTCAATGGTGGTATAAGCAAAATATATTTATAGCATCTAACAAGACAGCTTTATTTGATGAGCATATTTTTGAGAGATATTATAACCAAAAGGTTTTGGACAACTATGTTCACCCGGACTTATATATTGAAAAGTGTAAGCAGTTAGAGAATACTTTATCCGGGCGGGAAAGTTTTATTTTCTATTTAAAGCTAATAATAAAAAAAATGCTCGGGATCCGCTCAACCCATCAGAAAGTATTAACTTGATAGGGTATAACAGCTGAAAAAATAAATCTATTAAAATTCTTTTCGTATCAACTTTTAGTGATACTTGCTATTGAAAATAATATCCTGTCAAAAGGGAGATTGACCGATAAAGTTTTGTTACTGGTCTCCTTTTTTTTCCTGCTTGTGGTATGGATTGTAAGCAGGTATGAGATATATGAATGTTTCGTGCTGGCTTATTTTACTTTTACCCTGCTCAGGTTTATTAATAATTTGGGTTATACTATTTGCTTTTTTGATTTTCTGACTTTTTATTCTGCTTTGGATACTTTGGTATCTCCCTGGATGGCTTATAGATTTTTTGACAGGAACCATCCCCTGGCTGCTCTTTGGGGTTCATATATGAGAGTGCCTGCAGATGTATATTTCGGGTATATGATTCCTGCTAATCTGGCTTTGTTTACGAGCCTGCATTTAATCTTTAAAAAAAATTCAGAATTTGCTTTGACCTATCTGGAAAGAGCCAAGTCCTATGTATCCGACAAGCTTTGGGTCGGCGTATTTTTTATTGTGATAGGCCTGATAGCAAATTTATTCCTGAGAATGGTGCCTTCTGATCTGACGTTTATTTTCTATCTTTTGTCGATGCTTCCCTATGTAGGAGGATTCTATATTTATTTTTCCGTAAAGAAAAGACGTGGGCTCATCATGATCTTGCTGGTCCTGGTTTTTTTTATACAGGCAATCAGAACAGGTATGTTTGGTGATTTTGTGATGTACATGGGATTGTCTGGATGTATTATCCTTTCGCAATACAGATTAAGATTTTTTTCGAAGCTCACCGTTTTTTTGGCTGGGTTCTTTTTGATACTGGTTATTCAAAGTATCAAAGGGGAGTATCGAAGTATCATATGGACCAGGGTGAGGGAAACAAATATGCAATATCTTGACAAAAATGATCTTGAAATTTTTTCAGGTCTTATTTCCGACAGAATAACTGATCCGGAAGAAATTATCAATGAAAAATCCGTTTTTTTCATGAATAAGCGGTTCAACCAGGGATTTTTGATTTCACTGGCCATGAATTATGTTCCGCAGGTAGAGCCTTTTGCAGACGGGGAAACAATTGCAATGTCGGTTGCCGCCGTGGTTGTTCCGAGATTTCTTTGGGAAGACAAACCAGAGGCCGGGGGGGCCTATAATCTTTCGCGCTTTGTCGGTATTAAAAGAAAGCTTACTTATAGTATGAATATTGGCCCTTATGGCGAAGGCTATGGCAATTTTGGTATTTTCGGGGGCATTGTATTTATATTTGTTTATGGCTTACTGATAGCATTCTTCCTTCACAAAACATTGGAGAAATCAAAAAAATATCCTTCGCTTATTATTTGGACCCCTCTTTTATTTTATTATGTGCTGACCGTTGAGACAGATATTGTGACCACGATCAATTCATTCGTTAAAACGATCGTTTTTATTTATTTGATCTATTGGATTTTTCAAAAAACAAGGGTGAATATCTGAAGATCGCTCATCAATTTTTCCGGACCAATTGTTAAAATCAATGCATATCCCATTCGTTGATCTCAAAGCCCAATACCAGGCAATTAAGAAAGATATTGATTGTACTATCAAAAAAGTTATTGAAGAGACCACTTTTATCGGCGGACATTTCGTGAAGGAATTTGAAGACAGCTTCTCCTCAATGTATGGTGTGAGAAACATGATCAGTTGCGCAAACGGAACAGATTCATTATATATTTTGATGAAAATGCTGGGTATTGGCCCGGGTGATGAAGTGATTACAGCGGCAAACAGCTGGATTTCGAGTTCCGAAACAATCACACAAACTGGCGCCCGTGTTGTATTTGCGGATGTCCATCCCCGTTATTATAGTCTGGATGAATCCGAGCTTGAAAGCAAGATCACATCCAGAACCAAAGCGGTGATTGCTGTTCATTTGCAGGGACAAATGTGTGCAATAGAAACAATTAAATCAATTTGTAATAAACATGGAATTTATCTGATTGAAGATTGTGCCCAATCTCATTTTTCTGAATACAGAGGAAAGAAAGCTGGTTTGTTTGGTGTGGCTGGGTCATTCAGTTTTTATCCGGGAAAAAACCTGGGCGCCTATGGTGATGCAGGTTGTATTATTACCAATGACGATGAACTGGCCACGAAATGCAGGATGTATGCCCGTCATGGGGGCTTGCAAAAAAACCAACACCTTATTGAAGGTATCAACAGCCGGCTTGATAGCATGCAGGCAGCTATTCTTGGCGCTAAACTTCCTCATGTTTTTGCATGGACCGAAAAACGAATTCTCAATGCCTCTTTATATAATCAATATCTTTCGGATATTGATGAAATCATTCTGCCTGAACTGAGGCCGGAAAGCAAACACACTTATCATTTGTATGTTATCCGTTCTAAAAAAAGAAAAGAACTGATTCAGTATCTGAAAGAAAAGGATATTGAAATTGCTATACATTATCCAACTGCATTACCAAATTTGCCTGCATATAAATACCTGGGTCATCAGCCATCTGATTTTCCGGTGGCTTCAGTCTTGCAGAATGAAATCATTTCCTTACCGATGTATCCTGAATTAACGGAGGAGATGATCCGTTATGTTGCAGCAACGATTAAAGACTTTTATTCCAGATCTGTCTAACGATCACCACTAATGCCTGATTTGGTAAATAAGACCATTCTTATTATTTCTCCCCAGGATTGGGGAAAAATGTTTATATCCAAACATCATTATGCTATTGCGTTGGCTAAAAGAGGAAATGAAGTCTATTTTTTGAACCCACCGGATAATTTTAAATGGCAGGTAGCAGGCAAATCAAAAAGGATCAGGATAGAAAAGCTAAATGATTGCCCAGGGCTGAATTTAATATGGCATCAACTGTATTTTCCCTACCGGATTAAATTTCATGCAAAACCGGTTTATGATTTTTTGATGAAAAAGCAGGTGAAAGACATTTTATCAGTGATCGAAAAACCGGTTGATATTGTGTGGTCTTTCGACCTGGGTCATCTCTACCCATTTTATTTATTTGGAGAAAATGCCTTGAAAATATTTCACCCGGTTGATGAGCCGGCAGGTGATTTAGCTATTCGCTCGGCAGAAGGCGCTGATATCATTTTTTCGGTTACAAAAGAAATATTGGGAAGATACCGGCATCTGAATATTCCCAGTTATTTTGTCAATCATGGCCTTTCAGAGGAATTCCTTTTTTCCGGAACAAACAATTATATTCCTTCAGCAGAATTCTTACAAATAGGCATGTCCGGGAATCTTCTTCGGACCGACCTTGACAGAGAGACCTTATTACAAATTGTTCGGGAGAATCCTGACCTCGTGTTCAATTTTTTTGGCAGCTATACTCCAGCTCAGTCGAATATTGGAGGTGGGGATGATCATCACACGCAATCATTCATCATAAGTTTACGTTCTTTACCCAACGTGGTGTTACACGGCACGCTTACTCCTGGTGAATTGGCCAGGGAATTGCAGAAAATGGATGCTCTCTTGATTTGTTACGATATAAAAAGCGATCAAAGCAAAGGAACAAACTATCATAAGATAATGGAATACCTGAGCACCGGGAAAGCGATTGTTGCCAACAATATTACCACTTATGAAAAGCTTCCGGATTTGATCAGGATGACGGAATCGAGAGAAAATAATAATGAGCTGCCAGCTCTTTTTAAGGAAACCATTTGTTGTATTGAAAAATACAACGATCCATCCCTTCAGCAAAAAAGGATCGGATATGCGAAAGAGAATACATATTCGATGCAACTGGAAAAAATCGACAAATTGCTGAGTCAGAGTTGATCAATGAAAAAAAGAATTGACGCTATCGATGGATTAAGAACGGTTGCTGTTCTTGGAGTCATCTGGACATATGTCCGGATGTCTTTTGATAACATTCCGTGGAAGATAGGCTCGATTGATGTCAACAGGATTTTTTCTTTTGGAAGAAATGGAGTAGACTTTTTTTTTGTGATCAGTGGTTTCTGCATGTATTTCATGTATGGGTCAAAGGTCAATCAATTCACTATTGATAACTATAAATCTTTTCTGGTTAAACGGTGGACAAGGATCGCTCCGGCTTTTTATTTTTTAATCGCCGTTGAGACGTTGATTTTTATTTGTCATTTTTCGGTATTTCCCTATCAGAATTTTTTTTATCATCCTTTTTTTCTCAATATTTTTTTACCTGTAGATCAATTTTCTCCTCATTATTGGTCATTGGCTACGGAATGGCATTTTTATATTGTATTTCCTTTCCTGTTCATCCGAAATAAAGAACACAAACAGCTGGTACGGCGCGTCCTGGTCTTAATCTTAGTCTCCCTGGTTTTCCGTGTACTTTTGTTTCATGATCACAGCGGGGATCTTGTAAATAAGGTCACCATTGATAGCGCAGCTATCTGGTATCGTTTTGTAGAATTTGGCGTGGGTATCATAGCGGCAAAATATTACCTTGACGGAGTACAAATTTCCCGGCCTTTCAGAGGATTATCCGGCATAGCTTTAGCTTTCGGGATAGCTTATATAGGAAGAATTTTTATGCTGACAGAATTCGTAAATCTCTTTGGCAGATATTCTTTTTTAGTACGCGCTTCCGGAGAGCCGCTCATGACCTTGGGATTTGCGATTATATTGTATAATGTGATCAATTCAAAAACTATTGTTAGCAGGCTGTTATCAAGCCGGCCATTTCTTTTTCTCGGCAGGATTTCCTACAGCATGTACCTTTGGCATTTGTTGATTACCGGATGGGTAAGCAGTTGGGTTATCCGAATGATTGGAAAGTCAATTTTCAGTTTTAACTTAGCAATTATCATTTCTTTGATTGTGGTGATACCGGTATCCTGGCTCTCTTTTAAGTTGCTGGAAGCGCCTTATTTCCGGAAATACAATATTGCGAAGAAACCAGCCTATGTGGAAGTTTTTTAATGGAATTTTTTTCCAAAACTTTTGAGTGATTGATCGCCCCTCATCTTTATATTTAATTTTGTTGACATGAAAGTGCTCATCTTAGCCGGAGGCTTTGGTACACGTCTCAGCGAAGAAACAGATATTCGCCCCAAACCCATGGCAGAAATAGGAGGCAAACCTATTCTCTGGCATATTATGAAGATCTATTCCCACCATGGATTCAATGATTTTGTTATACTGCTTGGTTACAAGGGATACTATATTAAGGAGTATTTCGCTAATTATTTCCTGCATCAGAGTGATGTGACTATTGACCTTAGCAACAACAAAATGGAAGTACATAATAATATGTCTGAACCCTGGCGGGTAACCCTGCTTGATACAGGGCTTCAGACAATGACCGGAGGCAGGATTAAAAAGGCGAAACAATATATTAATAATGAAACTTTTCTTTTAACTTACGGAGACGGAGTTGCAGATATTGATCTCAAAGACCTTCTCCGGTTTCACAGGTCACACAAAAAACTCGTGACCATGACAGCGGTTCAGCCCGAAGGCAGGTTCGGGGCTATTGTAACTGATCAGACAAACAGAATCCACTCATTTATGGAAAAACCGAAGGGCGACGGAAGCTGGATCAATGGTGGTTTTTTTATTTGTGAACCCCAGGTGATGGACCGGATCGAAGGGGACGGCACAATTTTCGAAAGAGAGCCGCTGGAGCGCTTGGCTACTGACGGTGAGCTATATACGTACAAACATGACGGCTTTTGGAAATGCATGGACACTTTGCGGGATAAAACCCAGCTCAATGAACTTTGGGAGAAAAATAATGCGAGCTGGAAAATATGGTAATCACTAAATGCTGAATGATGGACATTCAAAAAAAAGGAAGCTCAGGACTTCAGGCCAGACTCCTGAAATCTGTTATCGGAGATTTTTATCAGGAAGGGAAATTCTATAAAATTCCTTTTGGCAGATTAAAAGGAATAAAATTATTTTATTGGAAAGACATCAATATAGAAAAGATAATATGTTCAGCAATGTTTTTCGGAATAAAAA
>DATJXY010000041.1:0-9051 GCA_035499855.1 Puia sp.
GGGCATGGTAAGTAGGCACCACGCCTTTTACAGTTTGCATCTGCCCATCGAATGTATAATTGCTATGCAATTCGAACATCATGCTTTTGGGCTGTTGGGTTTGTGATCCATATACCTGTATTTCATAATTATCCTGTGCATAAGTGGTTAAAAGGGGATAGCAAAAAAGGAAGAGAAATATTTTTTTCATGAACGTCCGGAAATTCTCATTGCAATTGAACTGTAATTTAAGCAAAGAAGTTTTTTAAACTCCCTTTTTAATATAAGCGGATCACCCGGGTAATATTATCGGTTTTTATATTTTCGGAATGACTCATTGCGCCTTTGCAAACCTTGCGTTTATGCTTGAAACATCTGCGTCAAAAAAAATCCCGCCATCGGCAGGATCATTCATTTGTATTTTGAACTATATATTTTGTCATGCAATATCTTTGCCATGGCAGTGCTTATATTTCTTTCCGCTTCCGCAGGGACATGGATCATTTCGTCCCACTTTCGGGCCTACTTTGATCGGCTCCTGTTTCACCGGTTCTGAAGGTTCATAGTAATCTCTGCCCTCATCAACAATTCCTCCATTTGGCCCGTTTGCTGCAACCAGTTCATCTTTTCTCACTTTCATTTTGCTCATATCCGTCTTTTGTTCTCTTCCTTCGCGGATAGGCCCATTTTGTTCTACAGGAATAGCACAATGACAGAGAAAACTGACGATATCCTTATTCATTTCCCCATCCATGCGCCGGAATAATTCAAAAGCTTCCATCTTGTAAATCACCAGCGGATCTTTTTGTTCAAGGTAAGCTGTTTGCACACTTTGTTTAAGGTCATCCATTGCACGTAAATGCTCCTTCCATGCATCGTCTATAATTCCTAAAGTAATCTGCCTTTCTACTGCATTGACCAGTTCACGGCCATCTGTGCTCAGGGTCTTTTGCAGGTTAGCCAGCACATTGATCGATTTTTTTCCATCAGAAAAGGGGACTACTACATTTTCAATGTTCCTGCCCTGGGTCAATAAAATATTTTTGAAAACAGGAATTGCATTTTTGCGCAACTCATCCATTTTCCTTTCATAATTCTTTGTTGCTTCTGTGTACAACTTCTCTGTGAGTTCATTTACATCTCCCTTGAACAATTCTTCTTTGTCGATACTTGTATCAATCCCGAAATTGACAATAGAAGCGAGTTTGAACCCTTCAAAATCATCTAATTCTTTGAACGAATTTACCAGCCCTTCTGCTACAATATAAAATGCATTGTCGAGGTCGAGCGCCAGTCTTTCTCCAAACAAAGCGTGGTTGCGTTTTTTGTATACCACATTTCGTTGTTTGTTCATCACATCATCATATTCCAATAATCTTTTACGGATACCGAAATTATTTTCCTCAACTTTCTTCTGGGCTCTCTCGATACTTTTCGTTACCATGCTATGCTGGATCACTTCCCCTTCTTTATAACCCATTCTATCCATCAGTGAAGCAATTCTATCACTCCCGAACATACGCATCAGGTCATCTTCGAGTGATGAGTAGAACTGTGAAGTTCCGGGATCTCCCTGACGACCGGCACGTCCGCGTAATTGCCGGTCCACGCGACGGCTTTCATGTCTTTCTGTACCGATAATTGCCAGTCCGCCTGCCTCTTTTACTCCAGGCCCGAGTTTGATATCGGTACCACGGCCAGCCATATTCGTAGCAATCGTAACCGCCCCTGCCAGTCCGGCTTCGGCTACTACCTGTGCTTCACGTGCATGTTGCTTTGCGTTCAAAACATTGTGCGGAATTTTTTTCACTCCGAGCATTTTGCTCAGCAATTCGCTGACTTCAACAGAAGTAGTACCGACCAGCGATGGCCTTCCTTCACTTCTAAGTCTTTCAATATCGTCAATAACTGCTTTGTATTTTTCACGCTTCGTTTTATAAACGAGGTCCTGATGATCTTTCCGGATCACAGAAACATTTGTTGGAATCGTAACAACATCCAGCTTATAGATGTCCCATAATTCGGCAGCTTCAGTTTCTGCAGTACCCGTCATACCAGCCAGTTTATGATACATGCGGAAATAATTCTGCAAGGTGATCGTAGCATAGGTTTGAGTCGCTGCTTCGATCTTTACATTTTCTTTTGCTTCGATAGCCTGATGCAGACCGTCGCTATACCGGCGACCTTCAAGGATACGGCCGGTTTGTTCATCTACGATCTTTACCTGTCCATCCAATACCACATATTCCACATCCTTATCAAACAAAGTATACGCTTTCAAGAGCTGTTGAACGGTATGAATCCGGTCAGCTTTTACTGCATAATCGTTTAATAGGACTTCCTTACTCTGTAATTTTTCATCTGGCTTCAGATCGCTTTTTTCAATATCAGCCAGCTTGATTCCGATATCAGGTAAAATAAAAAAATCAGGGTCTTCGCCTTCCCTGGTAATCATTTGGATACCCCTGTCCGTTAGATCGACCGAATTATTTTTTTCATCGATATTGAAAAACAGTTCAGCGTCCACTTTCGGCATTTCTTTTTGCTGGTCGGCGAGATAATAATTTTCTGTTTTCTGCAATTTTACCTTGATACCTGGTTCACTGAGGTATTTGATCAGTGCGCCGGATTTTGGCAAACCGCGATAGGCGCGCATCAAACCCAGTCCGCCATCTTTCGGGTCGTCATTTCCATCGGCTATTTTTTTCTTGGCTTCATTCAGAAACTGATTGACGACTCTTTTCTGTGCATCGACCAGTTTTTCTACACGGCCTTTTAAAATATGATATTGCTGATCATCTCCTTTTGGAACAGGCCCGGAAATAATAAGTGGAGTACGCGCATCATCAATTAAAACGCTGTCTACTTCATCCACCATTGCATAATGATGTTTTCTTTGCACCATCTCTTCCGGTGAATGCACCATATTGTCACGGAGATAATCAAATCCAAATTCATTATTGGTACCGTAGGTAATATCAGCGTAGTATGCCTTTCTGCGGGCCTCACTATTGGGTTCGTGTTTGTCAATGCAATCAACAATAATTCCCAGCCATTCATAGATGGGTCCATTCCATTCGGAATCGCGACGGGCCAG
Source organism: Puia sp. (assembly GCA_035499855.1). Classification (GTDB taxonomy): domain Bacteria; phylum Bacteroidota; class Bacteroidia; order Chitinophagales; family Chitinophagaceae; genus Puia. Next base: position 3,077 of record DATJXY010000041.1, read on the forward strand.
GTAATCATTCACAGTTACAATATGAACTCCTTCACCGGGCAATGCATTCAGATATGCTGGTAAGGTTGAGACCAGCGTTTTACCCTCACCGGTAGCCATCTCTGAAATTTTTCCCTCGTGCAAAACAACACCACCAATCAACTGCACATCATAATGCAGCATGTTCCAGGTGATCTGTCCTCCGGCGGCCATCCAGCTATTTTTATAAATTACCTTATCTCCTTCAATGCGGATATGATCGCGTTTTACGCTCAGGTCGCGATCCAGTTCAGTTGCAGTAGCAACAATCTCATTGTTTTCTTTGAACCTTCTCGCTGTTTCCTTCACCACTGCAAAAGCTTCGGGCAACAATTCTTGCAGTATTTCTTCAATCTCTTCATCACGATCTTTTTTTAATCCATCGATTTGGTTATATAGAGCATCCTTACCAACAATATCACTGAATGGAAGATCATCCGCTTTTTTAGTGAGGTCTGCAATTTCCGTATCGATTTTTTGGAGATGATCTTTAATCCTTTGCCTGAATTCGTTTGTTTTACCTCTCAATTCATCATTCGAAAGGGATTGGTAGGAGGCAAAATGCTGATTGATTTCTTCAACAATGGGGAGAATGAGCTTGATATCTTTTTGTGATTTATTACCACCAAAAATTTTCGAAAAAAAACCCGGCATATTTATGTCTGTTGAAATGAGTTTACAATTTATCCGTAAATACGGTCAAATATGGTGCTATGCTATGATAATGAGCCAAATTGACAGGGGGCAAAGGTAAGAAAAGTCGGGGAGACCAGAAGTCTGAAAGTCCTGAGAATAACGAAGGCCAAGGAAATTTTATCCGGACTTCCCGGACTTTCCTGAGTTTCGGTCTTATTTAGTATTTTGTTCAAATTATGACTTGCTTATGAATCAATTACGAAGGGAAGACTATATCGTTTTCCTGATCTATTTTGTTCTTGTTTCAACATATGGCTACTATATATATCGCAGGAAAAAATCGTCACAAACGGACTCGAAAGATTTTTTTCTTGCAGAGGGTGCGCTAACCTGGTGGGCGATTGGCGCTTCCCTTATTGCTTCAAATATTTCAGCCGAACATTTTATTGGTATGTCAGGTTCAGGTTTTGCACTGGGACTTGCCATTTCTACTTATGAGTGGATGGCTGCTGCTACTCTGATCATCGTCGCTGTTTTTATTATTCCGGTTTACCTGAAAAATAAAATATACACGATGCCCCAGTTTTTATCGGTGCGATATAATAATCTTGTCAGCACGATCATGGCCATTTTTTGGTTATTGGTTTATGTTTTTGTCAACCTCACTTCTATTATTTACCTGGGCGCACTTGCAATCACCTCTGTTTCGGGAATCGGTTTTAACTGGTGTATCGCCGGACTTGCCATTTTTGCGATCACTGTTACCCTCGGTGGGATGAAGGTAATTGGTTATACAGATGTGTTTCAGGTACTGGTATTGATCATGGGTGGATTGGTTACGACTTATCTTGCTCTGACGATGGTATCAGAACATTTCGGTTATGGAAAAGATATACTGAAAGCGCTATCAATTGTGAAATCAAAAGCGCCTTCACATTTTCATATGATCTTTGATAAATCTAATCCTTATTATAAAGATCTTCCCGGATTATCAGTGCTGATTGGAGGGATGTGGATCAATAACCTGAATTATTTCGGATGTAATCAATATATCACACAAAGAGCATTGGGAGCAGACCTCAAGACTGCGAGGAGTGGATTATTATTTGCCGCATTTCTAAAATTACTGATCCCCTTGATTGCAGTATTGCCTGGAATAACAGCTTATGTATTATATCAGCAGGGAATTTTTCACAGCGAGATGATGGATGCTGCGGGTGCATTGAAACCAGATCACGCATATCCGACACTGTTGCATTTGCTGCCTGCAGGATTAAAAGGACTCGCCTTTGCAGCGCTCACTGCCGCCATCGTAGCGTCACTGGCGGGGAAGGCGAATAGCATATCGACCATATTTTCGCTCGATATCTATCATAAATTCTTCAATAAAACTGCCAGCGAAAAACAATTGGTAAAAACAGGAAGATGGGCTGTAATTGTTGCGATGATATTGGCCTGCCTGGTAGCACCTGCACTGCAAACCCTCGATCAGGCTTACCAGTTTATTCAGGAATACGTGGGATTTATTTCTCCCGGCGTGCTTGCGATTTTTTTGTTGGGTTTTTATTGGAAGAGAACAACTTCTGCCGCAGCGCTTATCGCTGCTTCGCTGACAATCCCACTCTCCACCCTGCTAAAATTCTTACCGGCATGGACACATGGTTCTTTTCCCGACTATCCTTTCCTGGACAGGATGTCGATCGTATTTGTAATCATTATTGTATTGATGGTATTGATTAGTTTGATGAGCAATAAAAATAAAAACGCAGAGCCTGTTATTGTGGTAGATAAAAAAATGTTTAAAGTCTCACCGGTTTTTGTAGTTGGCTCGATTATAATTATTGGGATTCTGACTGCCTTGTACACTGTGTTCTGGTAAAGAGAAATTTTTGTCTAATAAAAAAAATGTGCTTCCACGATTTTACCGTTTTCCACTTTGTAAACACAGATTTCATCCAATACTAATCGGTCTCCATCTTTCATGGTGATATCGATGGACCAGCTCACGCTAAAAAAATTTCCATTGATGATAGGATCGCTGATTGATCCGCTATGAATGATTTCAATCATCTCGGCAAACCTGTCGCTTTTTTCTAAGACTGCTTTCAAACCTATAGTCCGTTGCATCCGGGAGGATACTGGTTCGGTGGTGATTATATTTTCGTCATATAATTCCCTGGCCGCTTCCTGTGCCCGGCCCTCACGGCCGAGTTGAACAAGACGGTCAGCAATTTGCTTTGTTGTCATGATATTTTTTGAAAGATGAATTGATTCCTAAGATCAGCTTCAAATTATGCAGAAATCTGAAAATTGAGTAACTTGACGGCTGAATAATTATTGTATTATCCTTATAAAGATAGCTATATGAAAAATGGCCCTGTTTTTACTGAAAAAGAAATGAATCCTCTTCAGAATATTGAACAATGGGATGAGGATGTGCTCGACCGTTATCCTGAACCGAATCAGCCTGCAAAAGCAAAAGAAGAATACAGGAACTACGATAATCCGGAAAGAGATACTGTGAGAGAATTCTATCGTCTCAATCATAAATATCAGACTTATGAATTCGTGAAAGAGAAAAGAAATGAATTTCTTCAATTCAACAGGAAGGAAATGCCGGTCTGGGGAGCAATGGAATTCCTGAATACACTGGTAGACGATTCTGATCCCGATATCGACCTGGATCAGCTCCAGCATTTACTGCAGACAGCTGAAGCGATTCGTGCAGACGGTCATCCCGACTGGTTTGTACTTACAGGTTTTATTCATGATATGGGAAAAGTTTTATGTCTTTTTGGTGAACCACAGTGGGCAGTAGTCGGCGACACCTTCCCGGTTGGCTGTAAGTTTTCAGATAAAATTGTTTATTCTGAATTTTTTGAAGATAATCCGGATTCAAAAGACGAACGTTACAATACCAAATATGGAGTATACGAAGCAGGATGCGGACTTAAAAATGTACTCATGTCCTGGGGGCATGATGAATATTTATACCAGATGATGAAAGATTATCTGCCTGAACAGGCGCTCTATATGATCCGTTATCACTCTTTCTATGCGCAACACCGGGAAGATTCATACGAGCATTTAATGGATGACCATGACCGTGAGATGTTTGAATGGGTGAAGAAATTTAATCCTTACGATTTGTATTCAAAAAGCCCAAAACCTCCTGTCCTATCTGAGTTGAAACCTTATTATGAGGGTCTCATTGCGAAGTACCTTCCAGCAACAATTAAATTATAGAGATTAAAGGATAATATTCAAGCAATTTTCAATATTCAATGAGCATTGAACATTACTTATTGAATGTTGAATATTGATTATTTTTCTGTAGTTATTCTCAGTTGTTTTCTTGGATCAATAAATAGCCAAAGCAGGCATCCGACTACCTGTGCAATAAAAATTACGAAAAGAGCAGTAGTGAAATGATGCGAGGAATCTACCATCCTTCCTACTACAACTGCCATCACAAATGCACCGGACTGACCAAAAAAATTCATTGCACCGCTGACGGTTCCTGCATTATTGCGTCCGATATCTGTACAAACGGCGAATGAAGACATCACTCCAAATGAATAAAAACCATTCGCAGCAACCAGGCTATAAGCCGCTATAGAAGCATCTTTTGTAAGGCCAGCAAAAAGTATTGACAATCCGCAAAATCCGATGCTGATCATTCCTATAAAACGTCTTCCAAAAAATAATCCTTTTTTCTTCGCCAGCCAGTCAATACAGAATCCTCCTGCCAATAAACCAATGATGCCAACTACGAAAACAATAAATATAATCGGCTGTGTTTGTTTTTCTGTAAAATGTCTTTCTTCCTGAAGGTAGACGGGCATCCATGCAACAAAAAAATAGTTCGCCCACTGAAAACAAAAATACATTCCCATCAGAGCCCATAAGGTCCGGCTTTTGAAAATAAGTTTCCAGGGAATCAGGTGTGAGAGCTGGCTGTAGCGACGATTGCTTTCAATATATTGCAATTCTTTTTTTGAAATATTCCGCATTTCCGAAGGAAAATTTCTAAACCAGATAAAACAAATCAACACCCATAATACTCCGATCACAGCATTCACAAAAAAAGGCATGCGCCATCCGTAAGCAGATGCAATAGGTATGATGATGAGTGGAGCAATAGCGGCTCCGATCTGGGTTCCGATTCCCATCCAGGGCAATGCCCGACCAGTTTCACTGGCAGGAAACCATCTGGATATCACCAGAACGCTATTCGGCATGGTCCCCGATTCACCCATTCCAAATAGAAAACGAACGATCAGGAGAGATATCAAGCCAGTAGCCAATCCGCTGATGGCTGTAAACAATGACCACCATAATACAATCCTGATAAAAACAGCTTTCGGTCCGATATGGTCTCCCCATGCACCCGAGGGTACTTCAAACAAAGCATAAGCCAGTGCAAAAGATGCCAACACCCAGCCAAATTGTTGATTGCTGAGTCCCAGGTCTGCTTTTAATCTCACACCTACTATCGAAATACAAACACGGTCTAAATAGGTCAATGTGGTCAGTGAGCAAATGAACAGGAGAACGCGGAAACGATATGGGAATGAATTTGTCAATTGCGCATGATGTTGTCTGTTAGGAAGTCCGGGAAGTCAATAAAGTCCGAAAGTCGGAAAAAAAATTCATATTATTTTTTATACAAAAGGCCTTTCGGGCTTTTCTGACTTTCCGACTTTTCAATGAAGATTATCACTCAGAGATTTCCATGCCTGGTTCAGAAGGCTGTGTATTTGTTGCCAGTCAGTCTCGGTGATCGCATTTTCTTTTGCATCACGCAAAAGCATGGCTTCAACTCTCAAATGGGCATAAGTTACAAATTTATCCGGCGCCAGATGGTAAACAGTGGCCGCATTGAGGGCAAGACATCTTTCCCATTCTGCTGGGGGATGTTCGTTGCGATAACGTCTTATCACCCACCATTCGAGTTCCAGTTGGGCAGCACTATCGACATCAAAAGATTCTTTACTGATATTTCTGATTTCTGAATAATATTTGACCAGATCAGGAAGGGCTTTGTCGTAGTCGACCCTGTTCTGTCCGTCTTTAAAAATGAAAGCGGCTTTTGCTGCATGATAAGCCATGACCTGTGAGCGCCAGAAAGGAACACCAAACTGTTTCCTCATCAATTCAGACGACTGGAAAAAAAGTTTAAGCTTTTTTTTCTCATAATAAGATCTCCACATAGCGCCATCCAGCCTCGCTACGTCTGAATATCCGAATTTTTTGATATCTGTTTTGTACGGATATAGAAGATCGATAACAATCCATAAAGCGAGTAAAAAAATTATTAT
>DATJXY010000042.1:0-7057 GCA_035499855.1 Puia sp.
GATAAGTGTGAGAAAACCAGAAACCGGTTTTAACAATTTTTCCATAAAATTTATTTTGATATTATTTTGATATCAAAATTAATACATCGTCCCGAATCTGCAAAATCATTTTTTGGAACGACTGCAGACAATTGGAAATGAATCGAAATCATTGCAGATTATAGGTGTTTTTCAAAGCCTGCTTGCATTCAACGGATAATTTATAAACCTTGTCCTGGATCTTATCGATCAAATCATCCAAAGTATCACTGTGAGTATGATAGGTTCTGCTACTGTCGTAGCTGTTAATCAGCGTATAAAGGGAATCGGTTAATTTCTCTATCGTGCCACTTTGATAAAGATTCAGTTTCCCATAATACAACTGGTTAAAATTAAATTTGGCAGTTGTATAATTCGCCTGTGAAACGGAATCAGTTGGGTTGCTGATGGAAGTGGAGATACTGCCCAGGTCGCCCAGCAACTCATCGTACACAGCACTTTGCTGGTTCAAAAAACTTTTCCCGAATTCTTTTTGATTATTGGCCTTATATTCATACAGACCGACAAAAACGGGAATGATTGCAATGATAATCCCCGCATAGCCCAGAATAATATTTGTTCTTTCAGCCATATTCATTCAATTTTAAAATGATTAATAAATCGACCGGATATTTCCCGGCCATAACTTTACCAAATATACACGATGACTTAATTTTGAACTTTGCCCCGATTCGTTCATTTATCAATCTGCATGCATAATGGATACCCGCGAAGCATACAATAACTGGGCTGGAAAATATGATGATGATATCAACAAAACCCGCGATCTCGAAGCCCGGGCTTTGAGAGAATCTTTAAATGATATTTCTTTCAATCGCTGCCTGGAAATCGGTTGCGGGACGGGGAAAAATACATCCTGGTTCATTAACAGGGCAAAGCAAATCACTGCTGTTGATTTTTCGGAAGAAATGCTGGCAAGAGCAAAAAATAAAATTTCTTCTGAAAAAGTTCAATTCGTCCAGGCAAATATTCTGGATGACTGGGCATTCAGACAAGGATTATATGACCTTGTGAGTTTTAGTCTCGTACTTGAACATATCGAAAACCTTGGTCATATTTTCAGAAAAGCTTCCGAATCTCTTATCCCGGGTGGGCATATTTATATTGGAGAACTTCATCCCTTTAAACAATACAAGGGAACGAAAGCAAGATTTGAGAGGGAAGGAAAACAGGAAATTATTGAATGTTTCAATCATCATTTATCAGATTTTATCCGGGCCGGCAATGAAAATGGATTGATTCTCGCGGATATAAAAGAGTATTTTGATGAGGACGACAGCCCAACCATCCCGCGCATACTCACAATCATTTGGGAAAAACCTTTATAAACCCTGCTCTATCTATTATTTCCCACTGATCCAGTTACCGATAAATATTTGTATCTTAAGTCTTCAGATTCTTGTTGAATTACCTGTGCGTTTGTCTCACTACTCCTTATTCTTAATCTGGAAATTCCGTGCATCGGCAATTGTATTTATCGTCGAAAATAGTTATATGAACCGCCATCCATGAAGACGGAATGAAATTCAATATTCAATACTATTCCCGGATCATTAAACCGACTGCATGAAATTTTTTTTTAAAATCATCTTCATTCACTTCAATTGCCTGTTATGAAAAATTTTTTGTTTTCAATTAGCCTCATTACGGCATTTTTCCTTACTCCTTCTTTTACTTTCAATATTCAGAAAGGAAATAACAAACGCAGTGCGGTAACAGAACTGCCCGCTGTAAAAAACTTGTTTGAATCAGATGATGTGATTCAAATCACGCTAAGCGGAAATATCAGGGAGCTATTGAATGATCGGGGAGAAACTCCGCAATATCATCCGATACAATTGATCTGCAAAAATGAAGACAGCAGCGAAACGACCATCGAAACTGAAATAAAAACAAGAGGACACTTTCGAAAATTGAGAGAAAATTGCATTTACCCTCCGCTACTCATCCATTTTAAAAAAACGGGATCCTATACCTCTTCGATTTTCAAAGAACAGGATAAAATGAAACTGGTGATGACCTGCAGGGATGATGAATATGTTGTCAGGGAATATCTGGTTTATAAATTGTATAACCTGGTTACTCCGAAAAGCTTCAGGGCAAGACTTGTAAAAGTTAAATTAACCGACACAAAAAATAATAAATCAATCGCGCCTATGTATGGCATCCTGCTCGAAGAAGAAAAACAGATGGCAAAGAGGAATGGTTTAGTCACAATAAACCGGAAACTAAGGCCGGAACAAACCGAGTCGGATGCATTCTTAAATATGGCAGTATTTGAATACCTGATCGGAAATACGGACTGGTCGATCCAATATCTTCAAAATATTAAACTTGTAGCTACAGATTCGATGACCATTCCGACAACCGTTCCATATGATTTCGATCATGCCGGAATCGTCAATACTCCTTATGCGAAACCAGCCGAAGAACTTGAGATGAGTTCGGTACGTGAACGCCGATACCGCGGTTATTGTATCACGGATATGAAAAGATTTGACAAGACCATTGAATTATACAATAACCTGAAAAAAAATATTTATAGTGTATACACTGATTGCCCGCTCCTCGATCCAAAATATGTCAAATCAACCGTGAAATACCTGGATGATTTCTATTCAACCATCAATAATCCTGCTGCTGTGAAAAGAGAATTCGGATATCCCTGTGATAAAAACGGAACGGGCAATGTAGTGATCAAGGGACTAAAAGATGATTGATGGTACCAGTATAAAGGCAAAAAAAATTTATATACTATTCGAATTATGAAAATGAAAAAAAGAAAAATTATATTTCTGTTATTGATGGTAATATCATTGCATATCTGTGCTCAACAGAATGAAAAAGACAGTTTGTTAGCCATCATCAATCAGCAAAAAGGAGATACCACAGAGGTCAATGCTCTTTCTTATATCGGCAGCCAGGAATCAGAAAGCGATTCGATAAAGAAATATGCAGCATTGGGACTTCAACTTGCTGAGAGACTAAATTATACGAAAGGAAAAGCGGATTGCTTTTTGGTATTTTCATATGCAAATGATCTCGGCAATAATATTGCTTCGGCCATGCAATATTGTTTAAATGCCCTTGATATTTATAAAGAATTGAATGATCCTATAGGTACTGCTTCAGCATATTTGAGCCTGCAGGCCATTTACCGGGGATTAGGTGATTACCGAAATGCATTAAATGCTGAATTTACTGGAAATGCTATTGCAGAAAAGTATGATGTAAAAGGAACCATTGATTTTCCGGGGCACCATTTGTCTCCACTGTTTTTATCGGAGATCGCTCAAACCTATGTGTTGATGAATCAACTCGATTCAGCTCTGTATTACACGCAGCAGTCGATCAGCAAAAAAGAATTGTATAATGGAGCCGAATTTGATTTTGCGATCTACCTGTTGGCCACCGTTCAAACGATGAAGGGGGATTTTGCACCCGCTCTCGAAAATTATCGCAAAGCGATTCCACTCGCCATCCAAAACGGTTTTCCATGGGATACTTTACAAATCTTCAGTGGAATGTCAACCCTGTTCAGGAAAACAGGCAAGTTCGACTCCTCCATTCATTATGCAGAGAGTGTAGTTCGTTCCTGGAATAGTCAGTCAGAATATAAAAATTTGTTCGAAGCCATGAATAATCTTGCTCAGGTTTATAAACTGAAAGGGAATAAAGATAGTGCACTTAAATATTTGGAATTAAGTCAGACAATTAAAGACAGCATTTTCACCACTGACAAGAACCGGGAAATTCAAAATATTGTTTTCAATGAAAAGCTGAAACAGCAGCAAATAGCTGCCGAGCAACTAAAATATAAAAACAGAGTTCAGGTATATGCACTCGCCGCAGGAATATTCATCCTTCTGTTTATTGCAGGAATTTTCTGGAGAAATAGCCGGCAACAGCAAAAAGCAAAAAACAAAATAGAAAAAGCATATAGTGAACTAAAAAATACTCAGACCCAGCTCATCCAGTCGGAAAAAATGGCCTCGCTTGGAGAACTTACAGCAGGCATCGCACATGAAATCCAGAACCCGCTCAACTTCGTCAATAATTTTTCTGAAGTCAATGCTGAACTGATTGATGAATTAAGGGCACAACTAAAATCCGGTAACACTTCAGATGCATTGAATATTTCCAATGATATCATGGAAAACGAACATAAAATCATCCACCATGGAAAGAGAGCCGATACCGTCGTGAAAGGAATGTTGCAACATGCAAGAAGCAGCACCGGGCAAAAAGAACCTACTGATATCAATGAATTGGCAAGGGAATATTTAAGATTAAGCTACCACGGAATACGGGCGAAAGACAAATCATTCAAAGCAACAATCGAAACGCATTTTGATGAATCCATCGGAAAAATAAATATAGTCCCCCGGGATATAGGAAGAGTATTGTTGAATATGTTCAATAATGCGTTTTATGCAGTATCAATCCCCCACACCCCTGAAAGGGGAGTTAAATACGAACCAACTGTAACAGTGAGTACAAAACTTCTTGCCCTTCCTCCGGGGGGATTCAGGGGGGCTGAGATTCGAATCTCCGACAACGGTAGCGGCATTCCTCAAAAAATATTAGATAAAATCTTTCAACCCTTCTTTACAACCAAACCACCCGGTATGGGTACAGGCCTGGGATTAAGTTTGAGTTATGATATCATCAAGGCGCACGGCGGTGAAGTAAAAGTGGACACAATGCCAGGGGAATTTGCAACATTTATCATTATCTTACCAATAAACCAGACCTAACTGTCACGGATATGCTTAAGCGTATACTACTTCTGGCTGTATTTTTCGTCGCCATTGTGTTTTTGCTTTCTCTTTTCCGTGAAAAGAGTATCGATTTAGGCGAACTGTTGAACAAAGGTTGGAGATTCCATTCAGGGGATAATATGGAATGGGCCAATACCGCATACGATGATCAGGAATGGCAGGAGATTGATCCCTCCATGGATATCCATGATTCTTTTCCCGAACTCAAGAAGTCCGTCATTGGATGGCTCAGGCTGAAAATCCCGTTTGACAGTATCAGGAATAAAGGCAATCTTGCCGTCACCATACAGCAGTCTGTAGCTTCCGAAATTTATCTGAATGGAAAACTGATCCAGCGCAATGGGAGTGTCAGTGCCGATGCCGAAAAAGTAAAAGCTTATGATCCTTTATGGAAACCAGTTGTAATTCCTTTTTCAAATGATTCCATTCAGGTGTTAGCAGTTCGTATGGCTGCCTCTCCCAGCACTCTGTACACAACTATTTTCGAAACCGCCAACCCCCTGATTTCACTGCGGCTTCTCTCATTTGAAGAAGCGATTCATAAATATCATTCCATTACGACGAATATACTGGCTTTCGACCTCCCTATTTTCGGCATCAGTATCATGCTCCTGATACTTCACCTGTCTTTTTATGCACTTTATCCCCGGCAAAAAGCCAATCTCTATTTTTCTTTTTATGCCTTATTCTCTGCCCTGGGATATAGCATGCAGGTATATTTCTGGGCATTCAATTCTGATGTTGGTCTTAAATTTATTCTTGGGAATTTTATTTTTTTCCTGTTCCTCCTGAGTAATCTCTCCATGCTTTTTTCGTTACAAAGATTCCTTGAAAGAAAAAAAGACCTTTTTCTCCGCCTGATACTTGTATCTGCAGTGATCGGATGTATTCTGAACGCATATCCTTATAATACAGGCTGGAGAATGGGTGGGCCCATTGTGCAGCTACTCATCCAGATCGATATCACGCGTATTGCATTCTTATCCATCAGAGCAAAGAAAAAAGGAGCCTGGATTATTGCAACAGGCGGAATCGCAACTTTTATTTTCTTTGCGAGTTTTATTTCACAGGGAACTTTTTCAAACACTTCGTTAATTGAAAGTCTTTCCGCATATCGGATAGCTCTTTATATTTTGTTCGCGTTAAGTTTACCTGCCGCTGTCTCTGTATTTCTTGCGCTCGATTTTGCATTTACTAATGATGTGCTTCAACAGAAAATCAGGGAAAACAATGAGCTGGCGGAAAGAAACCTGACACAGCAAAAGGAAAAGCAGGAATTGCTCAGTTCCATGAATCAGCAACTGGAAGCGCAGGTAAAAGAAAGAACGGAAGAACTCAGCAAATCGCTGGATCACTTGAAATCAACCCAGGCCCAGCTCATACAGTCAGAAAAAATGGCTTCACTGGGTGAACTCACAGCAGGCATTGCTCATGAAATTCAAAATCCATTGAATTTTGTCAATAATTTTTCTGAGGTCAATACCGAATTGCTTAAGGAAATGAAAACTGAAATTGATAAAGGGAATTTAACTGAAGCCAGGTCAATTGCTGATAATATTATCGATAATGAAGATAAAATAAATACTCATGGAAAACGGGCAGATAGTATCGTGAAAGGCATGTTGCAACATTCCCGCACTAACCCGGGTCAAAAAGAACCTACTGATATCAATGCCCTCACTGATGAATATCTTCGTCTCTCCTATCATGGACTTCGCGCAAAAGATGGTTCATTCAATGCGACTCTGAAAACTGATTTTGATCCATTGATCGGGAAAATTAGTATCGTCCCACAGGATATCGGAAGAGTTTTGCTGAATCTGTTCAATAATGCTTTTTATGCAGTGTCAAACCCCCTGCCCCCTAAAGGGGGAGTAGGTTTCCAGCCAACAGTAACAGTCAGCACAAAATTAATTATCCCCCCACCGGGGGGATTCAGGGGGGCTGTCGAGATTCGCATAACAGACAATGGCAACGGCATCCCTCAAAAAAATCTGGACAAAATCTTTCAGCCATTCTTTACCACCAAACCAACCGGCCAGGGAACAGGATTGGGATTAAGTCTGAGTTATGATATCATCAAAGCTCATGGAGGAGAAATAAAAGTGGAAACAAAAGAAGGCGAGGGTTCAACGTTCATCATCCGAATATGATTCGCCGAATGTAATTTTTAATAAAAATAATTTTTTATAAAATGGATCCCCGGCTCCAATTTATCATAAACAAAATCCTGAATG
>DATJXY010000043.1:0-21290 GCA_035499855.1 Puia sp.
ATTTGATCATTTCAACAAAAACTTACCAGGAAAATATATCAGAAATTATCCGCGATTTCAAGAAATTTACATCCGGAGAAATTGTATTGGCTATCAGCAGTGATAGAGAAAGCCGGCGTGAATGGATGCTTTCATTGATGAGCCAGGAGATCAGGAAGGGCAAAATGGTTCAAGTTATGGCGCGATGACAATCATGCTGTAGAAATAGATGGGATTATGACAGGCATTCATGAACGATTAGAATATATTCATAACAATCCTGTCAAAAACGGTTTGGTTGAAAATGCATGGGAATATCTGTATAGCAGTGCAAGGGATTACCAATTAGAAAGAAAGGGTATGATTGACATTGAGATTGCCTGATAGTAAAATCGTGATGGCCCTCGTTAATAGCCTTAAATTTGAAGTCACTGTGATGCACAAACGAGGGCCAGGGGAGGGTCCACTCTAATTTTGTTAAACAAATAATTTAATATCATATTCAATCAGGTTATGCTGAAAGTTGGAACGCTGGCTCCGAATTTTTCGCTTTTCGCAAAGCCAGATCATAAAATAAATCTTACTGATTATAAAGAGAAAAGAGTTGTACTGGTATTCTATCCTGCGGACTGGAGCCCGGTTTGTGGTGATCAGGTAACCCTTTATAATGAAGTGCTTCCTTTTTTTCAAAAACATAATGCTGAGATAATCGGTATCTCAGTTGACGGGAGATGGTGCCATCAGGCTTTTAGTCAAGAAAGAAATTTACATTTCCCTTTGCTTGCAGATTTTGAACCAAAAGGTGAAGTAGCTAGAATGTACAAAGTTTATGATGACATTGAGGGCACTTCGTTAAGGGCATTGTATGTTATCGATGAATTTGGAATCATAAGATGGAATTACCTGTCGCCTGCTGATAGCAATCCCGGGGCTGATGGGATTCTCACTGCTTTGGAAGAATTGGATAACTCAACATGCATTTTGCCTCAAGCATCAAATTGAAAAACCATAAAATAATTAGTTATGTCACTAAAACCACTCGTGTCTGATATGGACCATATTCAAGGCGAAGCGAATGCTATCATTGAATTGGTAGAGTATGGAGATTATCAATGTCCATACTGCGGAATGGCTTATCCGGTCATTAAAAATATCCAAAAAAAATTTGGAAAGGAACTGAAGTTTGTATTTCGCAATTTTCCACTATCAAAAATCCACCCCCATGCTAAATTGGCTGCTCTTGCTGCAGAGGCTGCTGACAAACAGGAAAGGTTTTGGGCAATGCATGATATAATTTTTGAGAATCAAAAGAATCTTTCTAATTCGTCTTTAATCGCCTATGCAAATGAACTTGGTCTGGATATTTTTCAATTCAAAACCGATATGGAGGATGAGACTCTTGTCAAAAAGATAGAATCGGATTTTGAATCTGGTCTACGGAGCGGAGTAAACGGTACTCCTAGCTTTTTTGTTAATGGAGAAAAGTATAATGAGTATTGGGATGAGAATAATCTGGGAAATTTTATTTCAAAAAAGATTCTTTCAACAGCCTGGTAGGAAGACGATCGGTTGGGAAGTATTAGCAGCAATAAATTTATGCAGGAATTTATTAAAACAAAAAAATCAACAAGCTTTCCAAATTCCAGGAGATATTTTAAGAGTGAATCATCTTAAATTGTTTTACGCTTTGTTTTACACTTTGTGTTACAGTTTACTCACAACTATTAGAAAATCATTTCGAGGTTCGAATCCTCGTCGGGCAACCAGGACGACTCGATAAACCGCTTGAAGTTTTATTTCAGCGGGTTTTGTATTTTAAATTTTTAATATTTTTCTTCTTTTTTGCTACATGTATTACGCCTTGTATTACGGTTTGTATTACACTTTTTGAATCAGAAAATTATAGTCTGATTTCTTGTTATAATTTTCTCCAATCGCAAATATGCACTTGTTTGAAGTGAACTCTTAACACATTTTCTCATGCGGGAAGTTTTTTTTGAAACATTTTACATTCGGTCGCCGCTCAATTACGTATATCCCTTGCCGTCAAATCGATCAGCAATCCGTTCGATTCTTTCGTTATTTTTTAAAATAACTCACTGACCTGCTCCCTGTGAAAATATCCAATCGGTCTCTGGTTTTAGCAACATTCCACGGAAATCTGTGAATTTTTTTATAAATAAACTTTCAGTAATTTGAAAATTATTGCATAATTTTCGACTCATGCCCCAATCCCGCCAGCTCGCTGCAATTATGTTCACAGACATTGTGGGCTATACCGCCCTAATGGGAGACGACGAAAGAAAAGCATTTGATCTACTTCGCAAAAACAGGGAAATACAAAAACCGGTCATTGAAGAATTCGGCGGTCAATGGATAAAAGAGCTTGGTGATGGTGTGCTCGCAAGTTTTCCTTCAGTCAGTAATGCTGTTTACGCTGCAATGAAAATCCAGGAAATGTTCAGTCGCATCGGCTCGTTTGAATTGAGAATAGGGGTTCATCAGGGTGAAGTGGTCTTTGAAGACGGCGACATTTTCGGCGATGCGGTCAATATAACTTCGCGCATTCAGTCTGCCGCACCACCGGGAGGAATCTTTGTTTCCGAATCGGTGCACCGGAATGTTTCAAATAAAAGCGATATCAAAACGGAATTCGTCGGGCAAGAAAATTTTAAACATGTCAAAGAACCGGTTTCAATTTATAAAATATTGTCCTTATACAAAGAAGCTGATATATCAAACCAGAAAAGCCAAAAAACATCCTCTAAGATGCCTGGTTTTGATTGTGACATACATGTAAGTTTTCGGTACAATGACAATAAGTATGATGGTTGGGTCAGCGAATTTGTAGAAAAACTGAATCAGGAGCTAAGTGCAACCGTAAAAGATAAACTTTCAATCTTCTTTGATAAAAATTCGGAAAATGATCGTGATGACATCCAGCGGGACGATGAAGCTTCCGCTTCAAATATAAAATCACTGATATTTATCCCAATTATTTCGCAAACCTATTGTGATACCAATTCAGCAGTATGGCAAAGGGAATTCGCAGCTTTTCAGCTTCAGTCATCAACAGACAAGATCGGAACGAATGTGAAGTTGCCCAATGGTAATTTTGCATCCAGGGTAATTCCGATAAAAATTCATGACATTGACGTGGAAGATGTGCGACTCCTTGAAACCCGGCTTTCCGGCGTTCTGCGATCAATCGATTTTATTTATAGGGAAGAAGGCGTCAATCGACCTTTGCATCCAGCGGATGATGAAAAACTTTCAGGGCAGGGAAGACCGATGTACCGAAACCAGATAAACAAAGTCGCCAATGCAATTAAAGAAATTGTTTCAGCGATAAAAATTCTGGAGAGAGGACCTTCGCCTCAACCCGTTTCGCCTACTCCGACCGCACGACAAATTATCCCCAATGTGATTAACACGTCAGTCACATCAGCAATAAGAGTTCAAATTGTCGACCGGCACAAACCTAATATTTATCTTGCCTGGACTTCGGGCGATCTCAAAGAAAGTCGCGAAGAAATGGCCATCATACTACAGAAAGCAGGCTTTAATGTTTTGCCCTCTGTAGACTGTCCTGCCGATGATGAAACTTTTAAATCCAAAGCCACTGAAGAAATTGGAAAATGCGTATGCTCACTTCATATGCTAAGCTCCGAGTTTGGCAGGCGATTCGAATCCGACGACGAAACTTCTTTTCCGCAGTTCCAGTTCCTCGAAGCAAAAAAAAGAATTGAGAACCCCGGATCGCCGTTTAATGTTTTTGTATGGCTGGCTCAAGAAAATGGGAAAACGATGAAGCCTTCCCAACAGAATTTTATAAGGTATATCCGAAATAATATCACCCGCAATATGATGTTTTCGAATAGTCACGGCCCCATGCAGTTGGTTGATGATATAAGGGTGGTAATTATGAAAGAGGATGCAAAAGTTTACGATTCAAAAGATACGGATATATTTTTTATATTCAACCAGCAGGATGAGCATGAGGCACTGCAGATCGTCGATCAGATCAGTCTTGAACTTCCGGTGGAGACAATGAATATATTACCCGACGGGGAGGAATCATACCGTGAGATGTCGTCACAACAGATTCCTAAAAGCAAGCTTGCAGTTGTATATTTCAAATACGCAGCAGATTGGGCGCTTCCGTTTATTAAACAAATATGGAAGCAGGTTGGTGGTGCATCTTCTCCAACACCGATGTTCCTTGTCGGAGAAGACGATCCGCATTCAAACCTTGCCCGGAATTTTAAGGCACCGAGGGTGATATCTTCCATCGTGCCAAAAGAAACTATCCCTGCGGAGGTAAAAAAAATTTATGGTACGTTTCGTTAACGCGCCATATTTGACGAGAGATAGCGTGAATGAGAAGAAATTGAATCAAACAATAGGCCAGTTAATTGTCACGAAGCTTAAAATTATTGACGATATCCCTGACCATAATCTTTCCTACCGAAAAACTAAACCTAACGGATATCCGAATTTAGGTAGTCACTGTCCATGAAATGAGAAACTGCGTAACACCTCAGTTTTTATTGGAATCAATTGTTGGATAAAATCCAGGTAAGCATTATGTTCGACACATATCAGATTTGCCCCTATACTGGTTTGCGATCTTTCACCGAAGAAGAATCGCTCTATTTTAAGGGCAGGGAAGATGACGTCAACAGGGCAACAGAGCAATTGCAAAGAAATAAATTTTTAATGCTTACAGGTGCGTCGGGCGATGGCAAATCCTCGTTGATTTATGCAGGAATTATTCCCAATGCGCGTTCCGGTTTTTTAAAATCAAGATATTCTTCGTGGTGCGTTGCAGATTTCAGGCCGGAAAGATCACCATTTCAGAATCTCTGCAAATCAATCGCACGACAATTAGATATTAATAATCCGGGTACTGTTCAGGCAGAATTAAATCACGGGTTTTCAGCTTTAGTTGATCTGTATAAAAGTTCGAAAAGATTTATTGATTTGGAGTCATTCGCCTGGCAGGAAGCCAATGATGCAAACAAAACCTTACTGAAACGTCAGGCCGCTAACCTGATCATATTGGTAGATCAGTTCGAAGAATTCTTCACCAATCCTGAGAATTATAAAAACGGTGTGCCTTCAAAGGATTCCAACCTGGTATTAAATATTTTATTAGAAACTGCGCGAATCGCATTAGAGGAAGACCTGCCAATTTACATTGTGTTCACTATGCGTTCCGATTATATCGGGCAATGCGCTGCCTTCAGAGGGCTTCCTGAATATCTTGGCTTTTCGCAATTTTTTGTACCGCGGTTGAATCGTACGCAATTGCAACAGGTTATTGAAGAGCCAGCTGTACTGAGTGGGAATAAAATAACCAGGCGATTGACCGAGCGTCTGATTCATGACATTACCGAGGGAACCGATCAACTTCCCATTCTTCAACATGCGCTCAGCCAGATCTGGGTTGCTGCTGACTCAGGAAATGAAGAAATGGATTTGGTTCATTACGCGATGGTTGGTGGCATGGCTTCGGAGGAATTGCCGGATGAACACTTAGTTAAATTTAGCGCATGGTTTGATTCTTTATCCCGGGAGATTAAAGTTTTTTACAACAACCCGAGCCTTCAAAATGTCTTGGACACACATACGAACAAATTATATGATCAGGCGGCCAGAGTTTATGAAGAAGAAATGGGCGAAAAAATTTCTGAAGATGACGCAAAACTAATTATCCGAAATACATTTTCCTGCCTTACAAAAATTGATGAAAGCCGGGCTGTGCGTAACCGGATGACACTGGAAGAAATCACTAACATCCTTGGAATGCCCCGATACAACACAACATTGGTTGGAAATGTGTTGAAGAGTTTCAGGGAACCAGGCAATACATTTATCAGGCCTTTTATTCTTGAAGAAAACGAAGAAAGTGTCAAGCTATCTCCTTCGCAGGTGCTTGATATTACGCATGAAAGCCTCATTCGAAACTGGCGATTGCTTGGTGAGTGGGCGAGGGAAGAATTTGAAAGCTATTCTGTCTTTATCGATTTCGAAAGGCAGTTGGATAGATGGGTGCAGAGTGGTAAATCGAACGCTTTTTTGCTTTCCATCGGACCATTAACTTATTTCGAGAGCTGGTATAAAAAAGCGAAACCCAACGAATGGTGGATTGCCCGTTATTTGCCGGGTGACGTTGACAGGCAAACAAATCTGGATCATGCAAAGAAAACATTGGAAAATATGCGTGAATTTCTCGCGAAGAGTGCAAGAACACATTTTGTAGCTCGCACATTAATTCGTTTTGGAGCAAAGCGCATTGCTATCACGATTGGTGCCATTGTACTGATCACCCTCACTTCGTTTATTGCCAGGGATTATCTCAGAAAACAAAATTCTTATATCATAAAATCGATACATCAGCAAGCTATTGCTATAGCCGGCAATCCGAAAGTCGATGCTCAGAATAAAACACTTCTTCTTTGTGAAGAATTAAAACTCGGCAACACATCGATAGAGGAGCTGGCGGAGTCTGTTAGAGACACGATACAAAGACTCAACCTTCTTAATAATTTAGCCGCGCAGCTCATCATACAGGGAAAGAATGAACCTGCAAAACAAATCTTCAACTGCCTGTCATTGGTGGACAGTTTACTTGAATCATTTCATGAACCGATAAATAATCCCGTTCTCCTATCATCAGCACTTAGCGAAATAAATAATTACCGCGCTTCGCTGGAGTTTGCGTATTACTACAATGCAGACAGCCTTATATATAAATGGAGAAAACGAAACGCAAACAGGTCGGCTCGCTGGGTACTTAAAATTGCCTCTGAGCAGCCGACTGGTTTTGACGACATACCAAATTTTAGTCTCGCTCTTGAAAATGCAATTAACTTTCGTTCTTTATCGGATGACGAATTAAAAAGCATAATTGCGAATTTGTCGCCCTATGAAAACGGGTTACAGACCGATTGGCTAAAATCTAATTTCTACTTAGATAAATTGATGACTCGTGGTTTTCTTGGATATGGATTTAAATTTAATGGACTATACCAGGAGCTCGCCTACTTATATGCGGCGACGGCCAACACAAAAAAAGTGCTGCAATGTGTGGATACACTACTAAAATACAGTCAAAATAATTATAATGGTGATTATGCTGCGGGGGCGGACAATGCAACAAATATTGCATCGGTATATTTTCTTTCTGGCAATGCTAATATGCTCGATGATTTTGTGAATGGATATTGTTTAAGAAAGAAAATTTCTGCGGAAGACTTCTATGCAACCATAATAGGTCGAACATTGCCGGGAATTGCGACTACAAGCAGTCTCAATTTATATTGGTGGTCGAAAAGACATAATAACCTTAATCTCAAGTTTAGCAGCAGGCGACAACTGACATTTTTCTATAATAAATACCGGGAAATTATTCAGTCCACCGTTAAAGATGCTGATCGCAAAAATATGTTGATAGCTCTTTCATTTAAAAATGAGGGCATACAAAAATCTCTTAACGTTGAAAAGCCCGAGACGGGTGATCTATCCGTTAGTCAATTCTTTGATCAGGCGATTGCGAATTATAAAAAAGTGAATGTTGCCTATTTGAATGAACTGACTCACATAGTTGGTCGAAGTGGCGGAGATGAGATCGTGGTGCCACAAAAAAAGCTTTTTATTTATCCTGATTTGATTTTGGGATTTGACCCGGATGAGCCAAGAACGTTTTTTTATTACTCCTTCACCGATGCCTTCCTTGAATATGTATTAAAAAACAATCTATTCAGTTATTTATATTCAGATCCACAAGATCTAACCTACATTTCTGATTGGTTTACTAATTACAATTCGAAAAATTTTGTACCGTTTGCTTTTTTGGCAAAAAAATATAGTTACCAAACCTTACAAAAATTGGAATTGGCGATAAAGCAAAAAAGCCCATCAAGGAACGTTGATCTGAACCTCCTTTATTTATATCTAGGTCTCGATGCACAGCAAATCGGCGATTCTTCGGCAACGCTTAGATATTATGGTGAAATTGAATTAGAAAAGATTTTCAATTCCTTTCAGACTCAGGAATATGGGGGCCAAATCAATGATCAGTCGTTTAGACTTATTGGCTTCGCAGTTGCAGGTTTGTCAAAATATCAACATTTTGATCGGGCATATGAATTCATAAAAATGTTTAAAAATCCAATTAACCGTTCGTCTTTGTATTCATTTGCCGCGATTATTTTGCAACAGCAGCATATTATGGGCAATGTAGTCAATGCATTGATAGACTCTGCAAGTTCGCAGGCGAATCTCGCTGAGAATATTACGGAAGGTCAGCCGGATAAGGCCCTTCTGGCAATTTCGCTGGTTCTTCAATCTCCTTCACAAAATGAAGCAAAAGCCCTTCACCTGATTAAGAATATTCCTGAGAAAGCGGATGCTCTTCAAAATATATGCAGTGCATTTGCATTTAATCAGGAAATATATACTGCAAAAGAAAATGTGGCACCCTTGATTTCCGCCTCAGATCAGGCCCTTTACAATTGGCATATTCTTTATGGATACGCTGAATCAAAAAAGCGCGACAAAAATGAGTGGACAGAATACGATAAAAACTATTTTTCAAGATTGAATCTGTTCATAAGGTATATAGATGAGAACAACTGATAACATAAACATTTGCCCGTATCCTGGTCTTCGTTCGTTTACCGAAGAGGAGAGTTTGTATTTCAAAGGCCGGGACCAGCAGGTGGATCAGATTGCGGCACTTCTTGAGAAAAATAAATTTCTCATGGTAACCGGGGCATCCGGGGAAGGAAAATCATCTTTGATTTATGCTGGATTAATCCCCAATGCAAGAGCAGGTTTTTTCAGAGCTCGTTATTCCAATTGGGTAGTAGCTTCATTTAGCCCTGGGCGTAGTCCTGTTTCAAATCTTGCTAACGCAGTGGCGGCTCAATTTAATCAGCAGCCCATTACTGTTGAAACAGAATTACGGAGAGGATTTTCTTCATTGATTGATCTTTACACCAATTCAGAATTTTATACTTCGGAAGAAGATGATCTTTGGGGACAACTGTCCGACAAAGAAAAAAAAGAACGAACCAGGAAGGCGGCTAACCTGATAATATTAGTCGATCAATTTGAAGAGTTTTTTACCAATCCGGAAAATTTTTACGACGAAACTCCTTCGACCGATTCCCAGGTCGTTATTAACCTGATTCTTGAAACCGCAAGAATTGCTATCAAAAGAAATTTGCCTGTATATGTCGTCTGTACCATGCGGTCCGACTATATTGGTCAATGTACTGCATTCAGGGGATTACCTGAATACATCGGTTTTTCACAATTTTTTGTACCAAGATTGAAACGCAAAGACCTAAAACAGGTCATCGAAGAACCCGCAATACTTAGTGGAAACAAAATTTCGCAAAGATTGATTGAGCGTCTCGTGTTCGATATTGCCGATGGTATAGATCAATTGCCTATTCTGCAGCATGCACTTACACAAATTTGGTTGATGGCTGACCACGGCAATGAAGAAATGGATTTAGTTCATTATGCGATGACGGGTGGAATGGCTTCAGATGATCTCACTGAAGAGGGAAGAGAAAAATTTCAAAAATGGTTTTCGACGCTTCCAGAATATCAACAACATTTTTTTGCAAACCCGGGACTAAATAAAGTCATTGAAATTCACGCCAACACGTTATATGAAAATGCCTGGGATAGTTACATGCAACAGCATGCTGCGGATCCCATAACTAAGCGGGAAGCAAAGCGTATAATCGCGATGACGTTTAGTTGCCTTACGAAAATTGACAATAGCAGGGCAGTTCGCAACAGGATGAACCTGGCCGAAATTACAGCAATCATCAACTCATCAAAAATTACTTCTGAAATAGTTGGCAACGTTATCGACATTTATCGGAAAGAAGGGAATTCATTCATTCATCCCTTTATTACAAATGATCCAGGCACTCATCACCTCGCTGAATATACAGTTCTTGATATTACTCACGAAAGTCTCATTCGCAACTGGAATAAATTAAATGTTTGGGCAAACAAAGAATTTGAGTTTTATAGTACATACCTGGATTTTAAAAAACAACTTGACAGGTGGAGCCATAGCGGAAAAAAAAGAGGATACCTTTTGCCACTCGGTCCGCTCACTTATTTTGAGAACTGGTATAAGAACTGCAAACCAAGTGCCGCATGGATAACGCGCTATCTTGGAACCAGCGAGAATCGAGATTCTGTAAGAAGGCAAGCAGGGAAAATATTAAATGATGCAAAGGAATTCCTCAGAAAAAGTGCACGCAAAGAAACTGTGTCGAGAGCATTTATGAAATATGGTCCGCGCAGGATTGCAACTGTTTTTGCGATTATCATTATGCTCACTCTTTGCGGGTTTTATTGGTATGATGCTGATCAGAAAAAAAATGATGTGGTCTTGAAAAAAATCCAGGATGAATCATATCTGTTGCTCAAAAACCCGGAGGTGAATATTGATAATAAAGCGAGCTGGCTTCTTGCGGAAGAGAGATTTAGTCCCGGATCTTTGTCGCCTTATATTCTAAAACTTAAGTACAAGGAAAGAATAGAACTGTCGATAGCAGTGTACAAGCAATTAGTTTATTATACGAAACGTCAGGAAAAGATCGCATTGAAAGATCAGCTTATTGGATTGATCGCAGATGGCTTGAATAAACCAGAAATCATCGCAGATCCAGAATTCGCGCTTTTAGAAAACAACAAGTTTCTCATTCTTTTGGGGATGGACAAATACTATAATCCGGATGCCAAAAAAGACGAGATATTTACCTCCATCACCGATCATAATGCAGAAGTCGCCTTGCAATTTTTTAAAGACAAAACACTTTATCGGCCTGAGGTACCCACTGAGTTAAACATGTCCATTCAAATGTGGCTGACTTTTGGACACAGTTCCCCAGAAAAAATAACAGCATTCTTAAAGGCAATTTCTCCATTTCAGGGTGATACGAGTCAAAATATATTCAATACCTACTATGCAAAGGGCACTATGGAGCTCAATGGCAGAGCACCGGTAGACTTTAACGGTGGTTATCACACGCTCGCATGTTTATATGCGGCGGCAGGAGAAGTCAAAAATGTGGAGTGGTGTTTTGACAAAATCCTCAAAAGCGGGATGCAGAATTATTTTGAGTTGGCAAGGCTGTTCAATAATCATTTAAACGTTATCGGATATTTTTATGAGTTTGATCATCGTGGGGAGGTGCCAGAAATAATAAAGTGGATTTCCACCCATACGGTAGATAACCCTCCGCATACGATCCTGAGAAATGTCGTCATGCGCTCGGGGTACATTTCTCATATGTATCCAATGAATATTGAGAAAACTACGGACGTATTCAGATCAAACCGGGGATACATCTATCCCAATTTATATTTTTGCCCTCGCCCTGTTTTTGATTCTATGATGGTCGATTATGAAAATGCAATAAAAAAAATCACGAATCCGGCAGAAAGAAATTTTGCTTTGGCCATGAATGACAAACGTAAAGCGATGTTTTATTCAAAATATTGCTTCGAGAGAAATTTACCAGTTGATGAAACAAGACTCGATTCATGGTTAAAAGAAGCCATTGATCTCTATTCATCGATCAACAGCGATTCTCTTAACGCGAAGGAATCTTCAACGATCATTTACAACGGAGACGGAGTGCGAACAAGCTTTGTCACAAGAAGAAACTTATTCATTTATCCGGACTATCGCGATGGATGGTTTAGCTGGACATTCCACACTGATTATTTTTTTAATTACCTGGAAAAAAATAATTTGTTGGGAAAAATTTATAAAACTGGCGCCGACTTACAAGCCCTTCACTTTTGGGTAGCAAAAGCGTTTGAATGGAAAGTTGACCCCCCATTAGACAGTTGGTATAAGGATTTCGTTCTTCCCGACAGGGCATTAACAGATATTATTTCGTTTGTCGACCAGCATCCCGAAGGAAAACAATTCGATAAGAATCTCTTGTATCTGGTTTTATCAGACAGGGCATTTGAAAGAGGGGACTCAGTGAGCGGTTTGAAATATTACCAGCAACTCGATCAACCAAATCTTCGCAGATCAGCTGATCGATATGAGTATATCGAAAAAATATTTATTCAAAACATGATCAAAAGGCTTTGCGGGCATCTTGCGGCGACAGGTAAAATGACCGATGCGATGACAATGGCAAAACAGTTCACAAGCAGCAATGACAAATCGATCGCCTTCACCCACATGGCGAAAAAAGTGTACGAACTTAATGACGATCCTTCGACATTTATCTATCTCGATTCAGCATATGCATCTTTAAGAGCTTATGACTTTTCGTTGCTAACCCGTTTCGCATCGGATGCCAGATTTAACTTTATTAATTTGCTGTCAGAGATTGGAAGCACAACGCTAAATAATATGGCACAGCTGCAGTTGCTGGATCTTTCTGAAGATGCAAAGTTCACTGGAATACTTGCGCGGGTAGGAGGGGTTGCTTCGGAAGGCAACTATTATCTTGCTTATACTTCAATTCCCCGTTCCCTTACAGAGACTGAAGACCTGCAGTGCCGCACAACGATTTTGATGGAAGCATGCAAAGCGAAAGAAAAGAAAACCGGCGGAGACATGCAATGGAAAACAATGGATGATTTTGCTGATTGGGATTGGAACTACATAAATTATCAGCCTAATTGATGAAAGCATATAATACACTATACTACCTACTGTTTGTCGTACTAATAACAGGCACCTTGGCTGCTATTGCCCAAAACAGTTATGGAATAAAAATACTCGGTGCTGTTTCGATTGCATTTGCAATTTTGTTTCTGATTCAGTTCGTCAACAGTTTTACGCAAAAGACAAAAATAAATATCTATTCATCGGTCGAATTAGGATGTCTTTTTATTCTTTCCGTGATATTTGTGTTGCGGGTTTTTTATGTCAGTTTTTATTATGCTGAGCTGCTATTTATGCTTCCATCGTTGATATTAATTGCGTTATATTTTAGAAAAATGGTTGAAACTGTAAGAACCATACAATCAAAAAATATTTTCCTTTCGGTCCTCATATGCCTTTTTTATTTGGCTATTATATTATATTTTATTTCACTTAGCACAATAAATTCCCTGCAACAATTTTCTCAAACAGTGGGAGAAATTGCATTCGGGCTCCTGATTGTGTTTGCAGTTTGCTCTTTGATAAAGCCAGACACCCTTTTGGATGGACACAACGCTTCTGCATTCAAATTGCTGGTGAAGAAAAAGGATAATGCCATCCTAATTCTTTCCTTATTTCTCCTGTTTACCTTATACAAAGGTTTTACGATGACAGGCCTGCTGCCAAAAATCTATTCTGATGAATATCCGAAACAGTATTTTGAACTGGTGAACAAAGCAGAGTCGGGAAAGGAAGTGCCGATTCAGGGAAAATATAAATATCAGGAATTTAAAGAAGGATACGAAGACTTTGTCAAACAGAGTCAATGACCGCGAGGAAAATACTTGGCTTTCACGTGAATTCCTACACGGATAAAAGTAACCCCAATAATTATTGCAGTTGCCCTTGAACGGAATTCGGCCCGCACCGATAGCAGAATAAAAATTGTTTTACACTTTGTTTTACACTTTCAGAATCAGAAAATTGTTTTTCTTGCTTGATCTTCTTCAATTGCAAATATGCAGTTGTTTGAAATGAATTTTTCACACATTTTTTCATGTGGGAAAAATATTTCTGGGAGAAAGGAACATGTAGTTACAATTGCCTGTCAAATACACCACACTGGGATGCACAAGCGAGGGCCAGTGGTGGAGCTGCACAATTCCCAAAGCTTCGCCAATGAATTAATTAAAATATTATTGAGATTATAGAACAATTCTTCTTTCTTTCATTGCATCAGTTTATAAGAACAAACTCACTGCATGCCATTTATGATGAGTGATTCTTTTTAATCGAATATCACACCCACCGCCCAATTTATCACTATTCAAACAGCTGCTGTTTTTTTGTGTGAATAAATCCTCTGTTAAATATTCTCACCCTTATATCATACAAATTAGTATAACTTTAAGATTCCACATTCATTCTCTATGATAAAAATCATGGTTCCTTCTTACGGGAATCATATTATTAATCCCAATATTTTGCAACCTTAGTTTGTAAACTACAAACATTAGTAAGTAATCAGGAATTTAGAAACCGACAGGACAAAGCCAAAAAACATTTTCTCATAGTCCGTTTCTCATTGGAAGTTTTCCTGGTCCGTCGCTTTATTGGATTAACTGGATTAACTACAAAGTGTCGCTAACCGAATTCTCATACGATTAAAAAATTATTTATGAACACCGAACAACTCAGACTAAAAGAAACGAGGGAAAAAAATATTCCGTGGAAAAAATGGGGACCTTTTCTCAGCGAAAGGCAATGGGGAACAGTCCGTGAAGATTATAGTCAAAACGGGGATGCATGGAATTTCTTCACTCACGAGCATGCACGCTCGCGTGCTTATCGCTGGGGCGAAGACGGGATCGCAGGAATTTCCGACGACAAGCAACGTCTTTGCTTTGCACTTGCCCTCTGGAATGGCAATGATCCAATTCTTAAAGAGCGGATGTTTGGATTAACAAATAGTGAGGGCAATCACGGTGAAGATGTAAAGGAATATTATTTTTACCTGGACAGTACTCCGACGCACTCATACATGAAAATGCTTTATAAGTATCCGCAAGCCGCCTATCCTTATGATGACCTGGTACAAACAAACAAGGCACGCTCGCGAAACGAGATGGAATACGAACTGCTCGATACTGGCATATTTAATGAAGATCGTTATTTCGATGTATTCGTTGAATATGCGAAGGCCGGTCCTGAAGATATACTCGTGAGGATTACTGCAATCAACCGGGGGCCTGAAGCGCACAAACTTGATGTTTTGCCTACAATTTGGTTCCGGAACGATTGGTCAAAATGGATCGCAGAGTCCAATCGCGCTCCTGTCAAACCAATCATTCGGCAGATTCAAACAGAGCCGGGCCTTAGTACGATGGTATCATATCATCCGATATTGGGTGAATTAACATTATCCTGCGAGGGTGAAGTGCCCCTGTTATTTACTGAGAACGAAACGAACCATCAACTACTCTTCCCGAGTCAAAAGAACGAAGGCACATATGTGAAAGATGGCATTAACGATTTTGTGGTTCTCGGTAATCACGACTCAGTGAATCCAGACAAAATGGGAACAAAAGCCGCTGCGTATTTTCAACTGGATATTGGCGCGGGTCAAACTTCAGTAATCCGCCTGAGGCTTACAAAAAATACAACTGTAGGCGTTAGCAAACCTTTTGGTGACGCATTTGATAAAATTTTTAATGAAAGGATAAGTGAAGCGGATCAATTTTACAAATCGGTGACGCCGCCATCCGTTAACGAAGATAAGGCCGCTGTGATGCGACAGGCTCTTGCTGGTATGCTATGGAGTAAGCAGTTCTTCTTTTTTGACGGAGATAATTGGTTGGACGAACACCACTCTAATCCTCTCCATTCAGGCTATCATAATGCTCGTAATTCTGACTGGTATCATATGTTGAATGAAGACATTATTTCCATGCCTGACAAGTGGGAATATCCCTGGTATGCGGCCTGGGACCTTGCGTTCCATACACTTCCTCTCTCTATTGTGGATCCTGATTTTGCAAAAACACAAATGAATCTCATGCTCCGCGGGGCTTACCTGCATCCCAATGGACAGTTACCGGCTTATGAATGGAATTTTAGCGACGTAAATCCTCCGGTTCATGCCTGGGCAACCCTGTTTCTACACCGCACAGAACAGGCACTAACAGGCGAAACTGATATAAATTTCCTGAAATCAGCCTTTCACAAACTATTGCTAAATTTCACGTGGTGGGTTAACCGAAAAGATCGATTCGGGAAAAATGTTTTCGAAGGTGGTTTTCTGGGCCTCGATAATATTGGCGTCTTTGACCGTAGTGCAACGCTGCCTACTGGTGGTAGCCTTGAGCAAGCAGATGGCACAGCCTGGATGACCCTTTTCAGCCAGAACATGCTGGAAATAGCAATAGAACTGGCCGTTCATGAACCCGTTTATGAAGAGATGGTTTTCAAGTTTATCGAACACTTCTACTTTATTGCCAGGGCTATGAATGGATCCGGGACGGAAGGAATGTGGGACGAAGAAGATGGATTCTACTATGACCTGCTTCGACTACCTGACGGCAATGCACAGCGGCTAAAAGTGCGTTCCCTGGTAGGCCTACTTCCTCTTTGCGCAACTACTGTAATTGAAGAATGGCAGCGCGACCGCATTCCTAAGGCACTGGCTACAGTGTCTGAACGCTTACGCCGAATGCCTGAATTGATGACAACCATTCATCCTACGGGGCCTAATCATTTGGGAGAGGCTAGTCGTGGTATCCTTGCTCTTGTAAATCCGGAGCGCCTGCGTCGAATTCTTACGAAAATGCTCGACGAGAATGAGTTCTTGGGCCCTTACGGCATCCGTTCGATCTCAAAGTTTCATGAACAGCATCCATTCGTCTTTGACTTAAAGGGCGAGGAATACCGGGTAGACTATCTTCCGGCAGAGTCGAATTCGGGAATGTTTGGTGGTAATTCCAACTGGCGCGGGCCGGTTTGGATGCCCGTGAATGTGATGATCATCAGGGCTCTCCTGAACTTCTACCTTTATTATGGCGATAAATTCAAAATTGAGTGCCCAACCGGCTCCGGGAAAATGATGAACCTTTTTGAAGTGTCACAAGAAATCGCTAACCGACTAACGGGGATCTTTACTCGAAATGAACAGAACAGGCGACCAGTGTACGGCGGTACGGAAAAATTCCAGAATGACCCGAATTGGCGTGATTATATTCTTTTTTTCGAATATTTCCACGGAGACAATGGTGCAGGATTGGGTGCAAGTCACCAAACAGGATGGACAGGTGTGGTAGCAAAGATTATTGAACTTTTTGGATTCATTGATGAAAAACAGATGTTGAATGGGGGAAAACAGGCCGCATTTATTCATGGAACAGACAACACAAAAAAACAATATGAATCAGCCAAATTATCCGACGCTATACCAGGTTAACACAAGGGTATGGATAACCGAATTATCCCAGCTTTTGCAAAGAAAGGCTACACTGGATGATATTCCGGACAAAGCCCTGGACCAGTTTGCAGAAATGGGTTTTAACTGGATCTGGTTCCTGAGCGTATGGCGCACGGGTGAAACCGCGAAAAAAATTTCTCGTCAAAACAGAGATTGGCGCCGCGAATTCGAAGCAACACTTCCTGATCTCTGTGATGAGGATATTGGGGGTTCAGGATTTGCCGTAGCTGATTACACTGTTCACCCTGATCTGGGCGGCGAGGCTTCGCTGGCGAGGCTTCGAGCCCGGCTCAGGAAACGTGGCCTCAAACTAATGCTTGATTTTGTGCCAAATCATATGGCTCCTGATCATTGCTGGATTGAAGAACATCCCGACTATTTTGTTCTGGGAACACAAAGCGATTTGGAAAAATATCCGCAGAACTACACACTCGTCAAAAGAGAGAAAGGTGATTTGATCCTTGCGTATGGAAGGGATCCATATTTTGCCGGATGGCCTGACACTATACAACTGGATTATAGTAATCTGGAAACATGCGAAGCAATGATAAAAGAGCTGCTTCGCATTTCAGCTCAGTGTGACGGTGTAAGATGCGACATGTCGATGCTTGTTCAGCCCGAGGTATTTGAAAAGACCTGGGGTCGAAAGGCACATCCTTTCTGGTCCAAAGCAATCCGGATCATTCGTGAACAAATTCCTGACTTCTGCTTCATGGCTGAAGTGTACTGGAATATGGAATGGGAGCTTCAGCAAGAGGGTTTCGATTACACATATGATAAACGCCTTTATGACCGTTTGCGCGAAGGCCACACAAAATCTGTTCGTGAACATTTTTTTGCGGAAATGGATTACCAGGTCAAATTGGCCCGTTTCCTGGAAAATCATGATGAGCCGCGCGCTGCATCCACGTTCGAAACGGACAAACATAAAGCTGCAGCAGTGATTGCGTTTTTATCGCCCGGATTAAGATTTTTCCATCAAGGGCAATTTGAAGGAAGAAAGAAAAAAATCTCTCCTCATCTGATTCGCGCACCGAAAGAGCCAGTTGATGAAGAGTTGCAAAAATTTTATAGCAGCCTTCTCGCTGCTATCAAAAAACCTCTTTTTCGCAATGGCTATTGGCAACTGCTTGAATGTTTCTCTGCATGGGAAGGGAATGAAACCTGGGATTCTTTCATAGCGTTTGCGTGGGAAGACACGAATGGCAGGCTTTCACTGGTATGTGTTAACTATGCTCCTCACTCCAGCCAATGTTATGTCCGTCTTCCATTTTCAGAACTGACCGACAAATCCGTTCGACTCAGAGACCTGATGAGTGCTGTAATATATGACAGGCAGGGCAATGAAGTTTTGTCTCGGGGAATGTATTTTGATTTGCCCTCATGGGGTTATCATATTTTTGATATCACAGTTCCCGTAAAAACAATTAGCCATGAATCTGCTACCATGGTTGTAACTACTGCTTAAAAAAACATGTCCGACTTAAGGATATTGGTTTTGCAAGATGAAAAAAACAAATTACCCGAAAGCAATCATACCGTTCCATTTTCATAATCGGGATCCTGAATCGGCTTTGATTTTTTAATAATCAAATAATCCGCAAGGTGAACAATAAGAAACATCAGGGTTTTTCCTGGCAGATATTTTGGGCTGAATTCTTTGGAACGGGCCTGTTGCTAATAGCTGGTCTTTCTATCGTCATTTTGATGTATGGAACAAACAGTCCAATCCTGCGGATTATACCCGATTTGGGAGAACGTAGATTGCTTACGGGTTTTTTATTTGGTTCTATTGGTGCCTCAATAGCAATATCTCGTCTTGGCAAAGTGAGCGGAGCGCATATCAATCCGGTCGTAACCATGGCTTTCTTAATCATGAAAAAAATAAATCCTGAGAAGGCGATTTCCTATTTCCTGGGTCAATTTGCCGGCGCAATAATTGGCTGCATTCCATTATTAGGCTGGGGGGCAATGGGAAGGAGTGTGTCATTCGGCGCCACAACTCCCGGTGAAGGATATACGCTCGGCACTGCACTTTTGGGTGAAATTGTCACCACATTTGTTATGGTGTCCTTGTTGGGAATATTTCTTGCATTCAGGAGTCTTAGGCCATATACTCCTGCGATATTTCCTGTCATTTATTCTTTAATGTCTTTTTTTGAAGGAGCAATATCTGGCGTCAGTACGAATCCAGCGCGTACGTTGGGTCCGGCCCTTATCTCAGAAAGATGGGAGGGATGGTGGATTTATTGGATTGGCCCGTTTGCAGGGGCATTCCTGGCTACTGTTGCACTAAGTTTTCTTGCGAAACGAATAACTGTTGCTAAAATATATCATTTTGATAGTGACAGCGATTTGTTTTTCCGGAAGAAAGGATCTGCAGGTTCCGGGAAGATCGATGCTTCGAAGAAATTGCAGATAAAATAGAATTAATTCGCGAGAGACAATTTTAAAAACCCCCTTAAACCGGCGCGAGTGTGTCGCAGGTGAAATGAATGCAAACCGAATAACACGAAGAAGGCGACCAACTCGTGCCATGCCCAAGCATCTTTTCAATAAATATTTTTACAATTCTATTCTTACTGATACAGATTCCAATTATCATTAGGCTATTATATAAAAAGGCACGAGTTGTCATTAATTAAATTTGGTATTGCATCTGTGAAGCCCGATTGAACATTCGCCGGAGTGGTGGCTATGGCGATGCGCTTAGAGATCGGGTGAATTCGCTGGATTATACGCCTGATAAAGTATATTAAGCTTTTTTAACTAGAAGATTTGCTAAGGACCTGAAGACTGGTAAATATGTAGAATCACGTGGTCTGGTTGCAAGAAGAGCTGTTGAAGCTACTTTGTTTTTGTTTAACGAAATCAAGACTTTTACAAAAAAAGCATTGAAAGACTGGATTGCCAAATGGCGAAAGTTCCTGGGGGAATAAATTTGAAAATTGCGATTTATGAAATTATTACCAACGATTTTCCTGATATTTTTCATCTCGGGGGCGGGAAGTTCGATTGCCCAGGAAAAGAATAATTCTGGCGATGTGTCGACAAAGTATTATGGAGCCTATTATTCATACAGATATCTGGGAGAAGATGTGACGGAAATGGCAAGTAAGAATGCTAATTCCTTCCTAAACAAAAAAATGAAAATTGACTCATTGCAATTTGTCCTTTTTTCAGACACTTTGAAATCTCCGGTTTATACATTCATGCACGAAGAAAGACACCATTTCTTTATGAGATATACGGTTGATGAAAATCTGTTTAAAAACCTGGGAGATACTGTGTCTGTATTAACAGTCACAAGAAATGAAGACTATAGAAAAAAAATAATTATTCTTTCAGGAAATGAACTTGTTGTAAACTATAAAGGCTATTTCTATTTTTTTAGAAAAAAAAATACTAAATAACGGAGGCCAAACAGGAATTGCCGAGATGAAAATTTCGCAGAGATTACTCCCTGATAAAAGGTTGGTTGAAATGATGATCTCAAAGCTGATAGGAGAGGACTTGATACTGGAAAACTATATTGGAATATTAAGAAGCTTTTTTATCCTTAAATACATATATTAGAGAGCAGAGACAATAAATATGAAAAAAAACTTTTTGTTCCCTGTGATGCACAAACGAGGGCCAATGGTGGGAACTTCGGAGGAAGTAGCCGAGTTTGTATTATGGCTGAATTCTTACAAGTCTTCTTTCGTCACCGGGTCTTACTCTAATATCGATGGCGGGTATCTTGCCCAATAAGTCTGTTGTATGAATTTTTGAAACCTGAGGTAAACGCAATTCGAATAAATATAAA
Organism: Puia sp.; assembly: GCA_035499855.1. Lineage (GTDB taxonomy): Bacteria > Bacteroidota > Bacteroidia > Chitinophagales > Chitinophagaceae > Puia. The sequence continues at coordinate 20,917 of DATJXY010000043.1, forward strand.
ATGCGATGAAGGAAAAATCCTTTCCATTATCAAAAGTATATGGGCTGTTAGAACCGGGCCCGGTGGTTTTGCTGGCAACAGCAAATGATCAACAGAACAATCTGATGACCATGTCATGGCTCACAATGCTGGAGTTTGAGCCGCCGCTGGTTGGTTGCGTGGTCAGTAACCGCGATTACACTTTTAATATTTTGAAATCAACAAAAGAATGCGTGATAGCAATTCCAACTGTGGATCTCGCTGAAAAAGTAGTACGCATTGGAAATACCACAGGCAGGGACATTGATAAATTCAAAACTTTTTCGCTCACGCCCACGCCCGCGTCCTGCATAAAAGCGCCGCTTGTAGCTGAATGTTATGCTAACCTCGAGTGC
>DATJXY010000044.1:0-9117 GCA_035499855.1 Puia sp.
GGGTAAGCCCATTCGAAGTTATCTGTGTAGGTAAATCAGGCAGCTGTGGATTGATCAGGCTTCCCATTTCAAGATAAGCTGTTGCTCCGAGGTGCATGGTGAAGATATCATTCTTGATATCCACCAGTGTAATGCTGACTCTCTTTGCGAAAGCATCTCCCACCTTAAAGAACCATCCATCGGGTCCACCGTAAATGCCAATGGGAATTTCCGCTGTAACTGTTGCAAAATTGCCTGTGATATCTGCATCCAGCGAAAATTTATTTTGCGCAAAATCATAAGTGATATCAACCGTTCCCTGCACCGTGGCATTGCTGTTAGTCGGATAATTGGTGAGCACAAAAACATCGCCATGCAAGTTCAGCAGATCCAGGGCTCCATTCACGATCTGCGCCGTCAATGTCACTTTTGCATTCATTGCGTCTGCTCCCGCCCCGGAAACCATAGCGATGCAAACCGTTGCTCTGATGCCCGCAGCACCGGACTGCGGCACGAATGTTACACCCGACATCGTATGACCTGCTACTGTATCTGTGGATTTCGTTGATGCCTGCAGGTTAGATGGATCGGCAGGCAGGTTCGTACTCATCACCATATTATAATAAGCGCCTCCACCAAAACCGTTGATGCCAATTGGACCCACTACAGGTATGGTCGGAAAATTCGCGCAGGCATCGATGTACCAGTAATTATAGTTGTTGACAAATCCGAATTGCGCAGTAGCTTCCACTTTCACCAATGGGAAAGTAGCTTCCACATGACCTTTCAATCCGTCTCCATAAGTATTGTCGTGTTTATAAAAGATCAGCATTCCATCCACGCTTACAGGACCCACCCCGCCCTTGATCTGCACCGAATCCACATCCACTCCTCCCGATAGTGTTATCTGTGGAGCCATATTCGTAAAGGATGCATTAATTTTTCCATATACTGCCAGGTTAGTAGTAGCGCTGACGACTGATGCATCTCCAAAACCTAAATTGATATTCAAATTAAACCTGACTCCTACTTTGATATTCGACGGATCAGTCAGGTCTACCAGCGGCGCCACATTATTGATCGAAACGGGGAAGCCCGACACTGTTTTCTGCGGGCTTGCGAATGCCCAGGTCCCCGGACTGAACCAGAATTTATTTGCTTTCGATTTCGGATCCCTGTTTGCGATTCCAAGACTATCGAATTTCAGTCCCGGGAAATTCATGCCCGGAGATCCACCGGAGATATTGATTCCAATCGTTCCACTCATCACAAAAGAAATGGCAGCGCCAAGACTATCTTTTTTCACCCGGAAAGCGGAATTAGAATCCAGTGTAAGTGTCGCCTGCCAGATATCGATCTTCATATTGCTCTGAGGCTTCACCACGAATTCGTATTGCAAAGACGAATCCTTACTCTTACTGGTCGAATCCGCTTTGCCCATATGCAGATCTCCCGAATAAATCAGAGGAGTTGTGCTGACAGGAAGTAAAATTTGTCCTTTGAGAGATCCCGACTGGAAAGTATTTTGCTGGATCACCACTTCCACTGTATCTAACGAGAATGCCCAACCGCCAAGATCTCCTGTTTTCAGATCGATGATCTTCGCTCCGAACAAATGCGCGCTCACTCCTTTATCATCAATCACGAAATCCGTTGTCCCGAATGAGGTGCGGGTCTTTCCCTGGTTGAAGGTTTTAAAATCCGGCGGCAGAAATACTTTCAGCGATTTGATATATAAACCTTCAAAATTCCCCAGGCTGTCGCCGGTATAATCTTTTGGCAAATTGAAACCGGGAGCATCCTGTTTGGATGAATGATCATAATAAATTGTGTCGGGTTGAAATCCCAGTCCCTTCACTCCCGTCACCTGGAAATTGGAAAAAGAAATTGCGGCTATCCAGTCATCCCATTTATGAAATTTAAATAAGAGGCCTGCAACCACAGCACTATCCAATGGATTCCCGCTGCTGTCTTCCCGTACAATCGTATTTTTCGGGAAATCAATTTCACCATGAACAACAACGGCCGTAATGCTGTCTTTAGTCCAGCTGACATAAGTTCCCTTGGTAGAATCAGCACTTGGACAACCTTTGAATTTAAACACGAGGCTATCACCTCCATTTCCAAAATTGAAATACCTGTCGGATGGCAGCAATAAATTACCCTGTGTGAAAGAAACGCCGGTTGGCTGAAGACAGAATCCTGTTCCCGCGAGTGAAAGCCATCCGTTGAATTCAGGAAGGTTGATGCTTAGCAACACACTCATCGTTGCGCCTTTTGCAGAAAAAGACATACTCATGATCGCAACGGTTACCGGTGTGCCGCCAAAATTCTGGTTATCGAGACCGATGGGAACATTCACCGGAGTAGCTCCTGCAATCTGGCTGGCGATCTGAGTGCCTTTATTCGAATTGATGAAATTATCAACGCCGCTCGACAGCTGATCGAGTTGCGATCCTGTTTTCGATGCGACATCTTTCCAGGTTGAAAAACTGTCGAGCTTGAATTTCTGCGGATCAGTGGCCGAAGTAGCCAATCCGGCATAGACCTCCTTATTCTTATTTACTTTGATATTCTTAAAACCAATCGCCAGTTTAATCGTACTGACATAAGGTTTCCAATCAATGGTGCCTGTTCCTGTATAACTGCTGTCTTTGTTTCTTTGAATGGTGATAACATTTAATTTAAAACTGCCGATCGTAAGCGTTGATCCCTGGAGACTGGTGTTTGCATCGATTGCCGTAGTATCAGAAGGAGGTTTGAGTCCACAGTCTGCCGTTGAATCAAATGCAGTCGTGGCGATAATTGATGAATCGATTTTTGCAGTATCCGTTACATTTTTTGTAGTATCATTTTTAGCGATCGCTGTCGTATCTCCATATTTAAATGCCTGTACCGAACTGTAGCCATTATTATCAAAGACAATAGCGTTGTTGATTGCGCCCGATGTATTGGCATGAACACGGATTGCGTATGTCTTGCCATTCTGCAAAACATTTTTGTAAAGCATCGTATCGAGCAGGAAAGTAGCGGAAGGAAGTCCCTGTTTGGTGAACACAGGAGCATTGTTGATGGCATCAGTCGGTGTTTGATTATTGAACAGCTCATGAATTTCCAGATCATAGGTTATGGGACCAAGAGCTAATCCGCAGGTTGAGTTCGGAGCCGTCCAGTTAAATGTCTGAGGATAAGTTGGCGTGATATCAGGAATGCTGCTGTTCAGATTCATGCTATTTACGGGCTGAACAAATTGCGGGGAGGATGCTTTGTAACAAATCGTGAATGTTGCGCAACCAGCATTAGGATCTGAAATGGGTTGAGTAAAACCGGGCAAATCATAATTATATGCTGTAAAACAAATGCGATAAGTTCCTTCCGGTAATTTAAAATTGATTCCCTGTTTGATATCACTAAGCGATACACTTTGTAAAGCGAGATTATTGTCGGCAAGATTTCCAAATGTCTGCTGCAACTGAAAACTGTTCAATGTAACGGGAGCTCCCAGGTTTAATATAACAGGCTGTAGCGGTTGGTAATTAGGGTTCAGAGAAATCGTGAATGGAGAGGGAGATAATCTTTCCAGTGTACCCGCGATTTTTACTCTGAGTGGCCCACCGGTGGGTGATCCGCCTGCTACAAATACAACGAATTTGCCGGCAGCGGTTTGTTGCAGCATCTGGTCAAAATACGGACTGACGGGTGGTATAACGGATACGCGTAGACTAACCTGGTAATTGACCTGTGCGCGAAGCGCTGAAAAGGACAGCGTCAAAAACAGGGATATGACGATGCTGAATATTTTGGATCTCCTTTTCATTTTTTATTTCATTAAAATGAATAATTATAAGCCAGGCCTCCTGCCACATTGGTAGTACTCACACTATAAGGCAGTTTTTGCTGCAGTATATTATTGCTGGTAGGAGGCGTGGATACGATATTGAAATAAGCCGAGAAACTATGTTTCTTCAGCAGCGTATAATGAATATTGAAGGAACCAGTAATATTATCTTTCACATTGACTAATGAATAATGGTTCCATAAATAACCCAATGATATTTGTAAACCCAGGTTTTTATCTTTTAATAATTGTGCGGCAGCGCCCGCATTGATTCCAAAAGAAGTATAGGTATTGGTATCCTGCTTATACTGGTTGTATAAAAGATTTCCATTTAGAGATAAGGACTTTTGCGTGAAGGAGCAACTATAGTTCAGTACTGCAGACAGCGTATTGCTTTGAGTCGTTGGGGAAGTAACCGGGTTATTATCATGCAGCATGGAATAATTCAGGCTTGGACTCAGCGTCTGGATAGCCGTTTGTTTACCAAAATTGAAACTCGGAGTGATGGAAAAATTAAACACCTGCTGGTCGAGGCGGATTGAATCACTGATATGTTGCGTCCCATCGCTTTGATTCAGGTCAACGACAGAAGCCGAAGCGCTGAGATTTGCATGCGTACTCAGCATGGCACCTAAACTTAAAGTTCCGGTGAGCGTGTGCAATTCACTCGCCATATTTTTAGATACATTATTATGTTGTGAATTCAGGTTCGCGTTCAGGTTCACTTTTCCTTTATCAAGCACGAGTCCCCCGTTCCACTGGAAAGCTTCCACGTCATTGAGCATGTAAGGAGTTCCCAGTGATTTGAAATCAGCCTGCACTCTTCTGTATCCGAACGTAGTTGTAAAATTTTTCAATAAGAAAGTAAGCATCGTCTGTCCTGCAACACTGGTAGTAGTGGTGTTTTTAAAATCGATAAAAGGATAAAAAATTTTGTCGAGGGTTTTATACAAGGTATCCTTATTTACTTTTTGGGCAGCCTGGTCCTGGGTAAGAGCACTGATCGCAAGATCTGTCGACCAGATAATTTTTTTGATGAAAGTAAATTTCATGGAAGCGCCGATGACTGAATTTTCCTGGGGACGAAGAATTTCAGTCTGGTTGATCAGCTTGATGGAACCGCTGTCATCTTTGGCATGAAAATAAATCAGGTCGAAATGATTGGCATCATTACCAACTCCGACTTTGAATCCATATCCCTTTCGTCCATATTGTGGCATGGCCAGATGTCCGCTGGTCGTATCTTCACTGATTGCTTTATTAAGACTTCCATAAAAAGCAGCAAAGCGAAACATTTTTGGAGTGAGTTCAATCCCCACACCCTTGAAACTTTGTCCGTCGAGTGTGAATGGCGAAAAGGGAATCACCCGGTATCCAAGATGTAGTTTGATCCATTTGTAAGTCGGGCTGATCCCGAATTGTGCAAAGGGAGTTGCATAACTCTTACTGTATTGAGTGATGACAAAGGAGAAAGGCAATGCGACGCTGTAAATAGACGGAGTAAAATTTCCATAGAGATTCCAGGTGAAAGGATCGCGGGTATAAGAAGTTTCATTCGAATTGTAAAAATTCAGCCCTCCGCCAATACTTCCGTGGAATGTGAAGGGTTTTTGTTTTCCGATATGTTCCAGGTTTTGTGAATAGACAGCAACTGGCACCTCAACAAGAAAAATAACCAGTAAAAAAAATAATATGGGCGGGGGCCTCTTCATGGTTGGGATTGATAATTTTCCATCTGGTTAAATCGAGTTCTGAATAGAGCCGCGCTGATCGCAATTTTTTCTAAACTATTATTTCGTATAATCATTACCGAGGAGTATTCAGCAGATGGCAGGATTGATTCAATAATTGGCCTTATTTTAAAATATCCGGGACTTTTTTATTTTGAAATATGACTGAAACCAATATCCACGAGTCCGTTAATCACATCCTGGTAAATGATCAGGTTATCCGGAAATGCCGGCGTATAAGTTGTTTTATTGTACTGGTGTTCATAAGTAATATAGCTTTCAGTCAATGGGAATATATCTTTATCATCGCTTCGCCTGGCATCATAATAATTCGCCGGGCCTGCGCCTGCCATATTAAGAGGGTTCAGATTTACGCTAATCACATATTCATGATTCGCCTGAATTTCAAAAGCCTCATTGGTCGAACTAAGATCATCGTAACTGAACCCTGTATTCGTTGTACAGAGTACGGGTTTTTGAATTAATATCGCTTGAGTCACCGCATCCCAAACCGTCATCATGAAGGATTCGCTGCTGTCGGGTAACCTGAGACCGATCTCATAAATAGTACCCGTATCCGAAGCTGTGAATGTATAACCGATTTCAAGCGGGTAAATATTACTGTGAAGTGTGATATTGACAGTATTGTTGGCGAGGTATTGTGAAAAAGGATTGACTTTAGTAATTCTTCCCCCTGAGTTATTATTTTTTTTAGTGCATCCGGATAGAATCAGGATGAATGCAAGCCATGCAATTTTTTTCATACAGATTGTTTTTAAAGTCACAGATTAGAGAAATCGTCTCCTAAAATATTGTAGAAAGCTTTGGAGAGTTAGATGAATTCAATAAGTGGCGTAGTTGAATCTGTATCTGGCGGTTCGGAAGAATATTCGGTTTGGTTTTGAAAATGCAAACAACAATTCTAAAAATATCGAAATACCGGGCAATTTTTTTCATTGGTTTCTTTATTTGTACCGGAAATATATAAGCCCTGATCCATCTATTTTTCAAGCTTGCCAGTTATTAAACAAATACCGCCATTTACTGAGTGATTGTATCAGATTTATTTTTCAAATGGTAGTTTAGGCAGCTATTATATCATTATACAATCAACACTTTCATATGAAAAAAACAATTTTGCTGGCAGCCATGCTGATTTCTTTTCGTTTTTCTTTCGCCCAATTCGAAGGAGTGCTGACTTACGACTGTACACACACAAATAAAGTTGTAATGACGATATACGAATCGCCGTCCAAAGCAAGGGTCGAGACACAGATTTATCCTCTTAAAAACGGAGTTCCGGATATGGCCAATGTAAATAACCAGAATGTGGTCATATTTGATTTTGCAAAAAAAACAGAAATGCATTTGCTTTCCTATAGAAATACGGCAACGATTACACAATACACGGCTGTGATTGGGGAGCAGGCTATGAAACTGAGTGATGCGGACATAGAAGTGCAGACTGTCGGTCCCGAAAAAATCGGCCAGTTCAATTGCACTCATTTTATTTTGAAAATTAAAAAAGCTAAGAAAGATCTTTGGATAACAAATGATCTGGGGAATTCCAATCTTCTCGTGGCATCTGAATTCCTTTATTATCCTGCAGGATGCATGATTGCAGATAAATTAATCAAAGCCGGTGCAAATGGAGTCGTTGTAAAAGCACAGGGAGATCTACTGATCACCAATCTTGTCAAATATGAGAAAAAAAGCGTTGCTTCATCCAGTTTCCAGCCGCCATCCAATTATTCGACAGTCGATAATTCGGCATTTATGCCGAAAGGAAAATGAGTTCTTCCTGATTTATTTTTAAAAATTCAGCATGGAGTTTGATTGACATAACTTAGCTTAAAATCCGTCTGGGTTATTCAATGCAACTGCCGCTTAATTCCGACGATCCTTTTCAGAAAGCTGGGCGACCAACATACTGGCTCACCCGCTTTCTCATGCTTCGCCTGCTGGGGGCCATCTATGCAGTTGGTTTTCTTGTAGCAATCAACCAAATCATTCCTCTTATAGGAAGTAATGGACTTTTACCTGTCGGAATTTTTATACAAAGAATTGGGGATGCACTCGGATCGAAGACCGCAGCCTTCGAGCGGTTGCCATCGATTTTTTGGTTTGCTCATTCAGATACAACACTTGTAATTTTTGCATGGATCGGATTTTTATTTTCATGTATAGTCATTGCAGGTTATGCCAATTCGATTTTGCTTTCTGTACTTTGGATTTTGTATATGTCCTTCGTGCATATAGGACAAGACTGGTATGGATATGGATGGGAAATACAATTACTCGAGACAGGATTTCTCGCGATCTTTCTTTGTCCTTTACTCGATCTTCGTCCTTTTCCAAAACGCGCGCCCCCGTTTCAAATTATTGTTCTCTTTCGCTGGCTGATTTTCCGAATCATGTTCGGCTCAGGAATGATAAAAATCAGGGGAGATGAAGTGTGGAGAAACGGAACCGCACTCTATTATCATTTCGAAACACAGCCGATTCCGGGCCCCTTGAGCCGATGGTTTCATTTTCTGCCAAGATTTATTTTAAAATTTGGAGTCTGGTATAATTTCCTGGCTGAGCTCATTGCACCCTGGTTTATTTTTTGGCCAAGACTCGCCCGTCATATCGCCGGTTGCGTGATCGTCGGCTTACAAATCATTTTAATTTTTAGCGGCAACCTTTCATTTCTCAACTGGCTGACCATTCTTCCTGCATTGGCCTGTTTCGATGATGGCTTCTGGTCTAAAATTCTTCCACGTTCACTGGTGCAACAAGCGGAAACTGCTTCCGCAAATGCAGAGGAATCGAGACCGATGACGATCACAGCTTGGATCATCACTGTGCTGATTGCATTGCTCAGCATACAACCCGCACTCAATATGCTCTCTCCGCGACAGATCATGAATACTTCTTTCGATCCTCTAGAACTGGTGAATACTTATGGCGCATTCGGATCGGTTGGACAGGAGCGTTTAAATGTTGTCTTCGAAGGAACCATGGACTCTGTTCCTGATGATAAAGCTAACTGGAAGGCATATCCGTACAAAGGCCTCCCTGTTGCATTGGATAAAAATTCACCACAGATTGCTCCTTACCAGCTTCGGCTGGATTGGCAAATGTGGTTTGCAGCCATGTCTACCGCGAATGAATATCCCTGGACAATCAATCTTGTTTCAAAATTACTGCATAATGATACGGATGCTGTCGGGCTTTTTGCTTCCAATCCTTTTCCCGGAAAACCTCCGCGATATATCCGGGCAGTCCTGTATCAATATCATTTCGCAAAACCTGGAAATGCAAAAGGGCTTTATTGGGAGCGCGAAAAAATTGATGTCTGGCTTCCTGCTTTGTCGGCTGAGGATCCGCAACTCATCGATTTCCTGAAACGCGAAGAGTGGATTCATTAAATCAATAATGGAAATTGAGCCAGTTTCACCAAACCATAATTCAGCATGTTCAAAAGAATTGGTATATTAGGTATAATTCCGCGCTCAGGTCACACAGTTATTCACCTCAAAAAACCCTTTTATGCAACCAACACCAAAAAGGAAATATTTCCAGATA
>DATJXY010000045.1:0-67837 GCA_035499855.1 Puia sp.
GTGATGTAGAGATCCTTGTTAACGGAACCGTTTTCAGTCTCTTTTTGTTTGGTAGCAACAAGAACGATCGTTTGTCTTCCGGCATATTCCGGTTTATGTTTAAAATTTTCAGGATAGGCTGCGAAATAAAATTTGACACCGTCTGCGCCGTGTTCACGACAGGTAGCAAGAAATTCTTCCAGCTCTTCTGCGCTGAACCATACGCTGAGAGAATCTTCCTTACCGAGGCGTTCAGAATTATGAACCCATCTTTCTTTCTTGTAAGTTCTGATAACCTCATTAACGTACTCAGTGTTTACGTACTTTCCTACCTTTAATGGTTTTTTTTCAATTGTAATCATAGCTCGAAGTTTTTAGGTTTAAGAATTGTTTGAATGCCTAAAAATATTCGGTCTTGGTTCAATTGAGAGTCTACAAAAAAATAGGGATCAATTAATTACAAATTAGTTTTATTCGTAAAATAAAGACTGTCAGTCAGTCATGTGTAAAAAAGCCAAAAAAAACCGTCTTTTAACGGGTCTATTTGCCGTAGAAAAAAACTTTTTTTACTCCGTGAAAAAAAGTGATTCTCCTTATTAAAGCAGCAAGGAATTTGGTTGCTTCGTATCATTAATCTTTTTTTATTTTACCTGTCGCGACAAGTCTCGTCCCGTTTTTAAAATCTAATATAACTTTTTAATTGAATCATTATTCTTACTAAGGTTTACCTCTTATTAGTAGAAATACTTATTGCTTTGCCAACTCACTAAAAGTTATTTAAAGTAATCAAAAATTGTAATTGACTTTTTGATCCAAAAATATTTTATGCTGATGCTAATAACCGAAGTGAAATAAATCCATACTGAAGCCGGATAAACCAGCTCTAAAATTTTTTGAATGTTTTTTCAAAGATTGCCTATCTGGAAAGTGGCTCCTTTCGTTCGGCTGATTATTCCTCTCATTATAGGAGTTAATTACTCGTGGTATCATCATTCTAATCCAGCTATTTCCTGGTTATTTCTACTTACTTCTTTGCTGATATTGATTCTGTCTGAATCAGGCAAGCTATTCATCCAATTTAAATACAACTGGATTAAAGGAATTTTATTAAACATTCTGATATTTTCTACAGGCCTGATTTTGACTTCATATAATGATTATCCTGATCAAATAAAATCGTTTTATAAAAATGATGATATCATCGTTGCTAGAATGGATGAAACCCCCAGTGAAAAATCAAAAACTCTTAAGATAGAAGCTTCCATAGAATCAGTTATCAGAAATGATTCCTGTTTCAAATTGAAACAGCAGATTATCATTTATCTGGAAAAAGATAGCTTAAGTCAAACATTGGATTATGGAAATATAATTCTTTTCAGGAAACCAACTCAGCGGATCAAAAATTCAGGTAATCCCGGCAGTTTTGATTATCAGCAATATTGTGCTTTCCAGCATATTTATTATGAGGTTTTTCTTCACGAAAACGAATTCGTCGTACTGACAGTAACTAGGACAAATCTTTTCAAAAAATATTTACTCGCCAGCAGAAAAAAAATTTTAAATAGCCTGAAGAGTTTTATGCGGGGAGATAAGGAAACAGGACTGGCAGAAGCTTTATTGATAGGTTATAAAGATGATCTTGATAAAAGGCTGGTCCAATCTTACTCTCATACGGGCGTGGTGCACATTATAGCTATTTCAGGTTTGCATCTTGCTCTGATTTATGGATTACTGCAATTCCTATTAAAACCAACCAGAAAAAATAAGATTGGCAAATGGATAAATCCAGTCGTACTGCTTACAGTATTATGGATATTCAGCTTTTTGTCAGGATCTTCTCCTTCAGTAATGCGCTCTGTTGTAATGTTCAGTTTTATTATTATTGGAAAAAGCTTTTACAAATCAAGTTCTGTTTATAATAGCTTAGCTGCATCTGCTTTTTTACTGTTATGCTACAACCCTTTTTGGTTATGGGATATAGGTTTTCAATTGTCCTATGCAGCTGTGTTGAGCCTGATTATTTTTGTGAAACCTGTTTATAACTGGTTCTACATTCAAAATAAATTTTTGGATCTAATCTGGAAATCCGCTTCGGTTACAATTGCAGCGCAGATACTAACTATTCCTGTCAGCATTTATTATTTCCATCAATTCCCGAATTATTTTCTACTTACCAATTTATTCGCAGTTCCACTATCGAGTCTTGTGCTTCTTGGCGAGTTATTAATCTGCATCATTTCTTTTTTTCCTGTAGCCGCAAAAATTATTGGCGCGATCGTTTCATGGATGACCTGGCTGTTAAATAGTTTTATTGAACATATGGAGAATATGCCTTTTTCATTGTGGACCGGCCTTTATATAAATTTTTTTCAATTGATCTTATTTTATTTATTCATCGCCTGCATTGCCGGATGGTTATTGAATAAACACAAACCGCTTTTATTCTCTGGCCTGCTTGCCTCATTATGCTTTTTTATTTTGAGAACTATTTCTTTTTACCAGGCTTCGAATCAAACAGTTCTAATTTCCTATAATATCCCTAAACATCAGGCAATTCATTTTATTGAAGGAAGAAAATCTTTGTTCGTTGGGAACACCATATTGCTGGAAAACCAACAATTAGAAACCTTATATTTAGAGCCCGTAAGAACCGGATACCGGGTTTCTTCTATCGACACGCTTTCTGGCGAAGAAAACAATTTTAAAATTTTTCAGCTGAAATCAAAGAAAATTATTGTAGTAAATCATCATATTACCTCCATGGATTCCTCATCAAAAATTTTTGCCGACTTAATTATTATTTCATTAAACACCAATATATCCATTCGTCATCTCAGCCAAATAATTCACAGTCCTCTTTGGGTATTTGATGCCTCTAATACAGAATGGAAGATTCAAAAATGGGAAAAAGAATGTAAAGAACTAGGCCTTTCTTTTTATTCTGTTCCTGATAGCGGAGCGTTTGTGATGAACCTGAATTAATATTTCATAAAGAGTTCTCATTTTCAATGTCCCTATGCTCTTTGCCATAAGAGTCATTTATTTTACCTTTGCGCTTTCAAAAAAAAACCATCCTGATTCCTTTTTAACCACATCATCATGACCAAAAAAATTCAATCGGCGCTGATTTCTGTATTTTATAAAGATGGCCTGGAACCCATCGTTCAAATATTGGATAGTCTTGGAATTAAAATTTATTCTACCGGCGGGACTCAGCAATTCATTGAAAAATTAAATATTCCCTGCATTCCGGTTGAAAATCTCACCACCTATCCTTCAATTCTGGGAGGCCGGGTTAAAACACTTCATCCATCAGTTTTCGGAGGCATTTTGGGAAGAAGGGAAAATGAAACTGATATCAAAGAAATGCAGGAATATAAAATCCCCCAGATCGATCTCGTTATCGTGGATTTATATCCTTTTGAAGAAACTGTGGCCAGCACATCGGATGAAAAAACTATCATTGAGAAAATTGATATCGGAGGCCCCTCCATGATCCGGGCAGCAGCTAAAAATTTTAAAGACGTAACTGTTGTTGCTGCAAAAAAAGATTATGCATTATTAGAGCAACTGCTGAAAACGCAGCAGGGGGAAATTACTTTGGTCCAAAGAAAGGAATTTGCCGCAAGGGCATTTGAAATTGTCGCCCGTTATGACCTGGCTATCTATAATTATTTTCATCCTGACCGGGAATGGAAAATATTACAGGATGGCCCGCAACAAAGTCTTCGGTATGGGGAAAATCCGCATCAACATGCTTTTTTTGCAGGCGACTGGAATAAAATATTTATACAATTGCATGGCAAAGAAATATCCTATAATAACCTCGTTGATATTGATGCAGCCATTCAATTAATCCGGGAATTTGGAGATGAAACCACTTTCGCAATTATCAAACATACCAATGTTTGCGGCATAGCTTCCAGGAATACTGTTTCAGAAACATGGGCTGCAGCGCTCGCGGGTGATCCTGAAAGCGCTTTTGGCGGAGTGCTCGTTTGCAACAAGGAAATAGACAGGGTCACTGCAGATGCCATCAACGAAATATTTTTTGAAGTATTAATCGCTCCTTCCTTCGCCGGGGATGCTTTAACGATTCTGAAATCAAAGAAAAATAGAATTCTGCTGCAACTTTCAAAGACATCAGCCTTCGAAAAAAAGATGTACAAAAGCGTTCTCAACGGAACCTTATTTCAGGATATTGATGAAGGAAATTTTAGCAAATGGGAAGAAGTAGGAGGAAGAGAAACAAGCCAGAGTGAAAAATCAGATCTGCAATTTGCCAACCTGGTATGCAAACATCTTAAATCAAATGCAATCGCATTGATAAAAAATAAACAACTGATCGGGAAAGGCTGCGGACAAACCAGCCGTGTTGATTCATTGAGACAGGCTATTGAAAAAGCCAAACAATTCAGTTTTGATTTGAATGATGCTGTATTGGCATCGGATGCATTTTTTCCCTTTAATGATTGTGTAAGCATGGCTCATCAGGAAGGAATAAAAGCTTTTATTCAGCCGGGAGGTTCAATCCGGGATAAAGATTCCATTGATTATTGTAAGCAAAACAATCTTGCAATGGTAATAACGGGAATGAGACACTTCAGGCACTAAACTAAAAAGCGAGCCAATATTCCGGAATCTATAGTCTACAAACTATCGTCTATAGACTTACCCTACATATCCCAATAAACTTCATCTTTCAAAAAGACCTCATAAACTTCTTTCCATCCCGCAAACTGCGGATCAATTCCCAGAAAATTATTATGCCAGATAGTAACCATCAATCCATTCACCTTTTTAATAGCGTGATAATAATTCATCAGTTCCTGTAATGTTTGTTGTGCAGTAAATTTTTGTTCATAATAAGAGGTAGCATCCATAAAACAAAATGGGAAGATCATCAGTCTGGTTTGCTTTTCTTTTTCCAGATCATACCAGTAAAAAGAAGATGCCACTGAAGCTCTGAAGCCATTGATACTGCCATATCCCATAGAAAAATCCTTTTCTATCCCTGCCTTAATCAGAGTCTGATATGTATCGGGCAACCGAAGCCGGATATAATGCTGGCGGCTATAGGTAACCTTATTCTTAATAATTGTCTCGAGGCACTCGATTTCATCGAGTAATACCTGCTCGTTATCTCCGCTTTGCCAGGAAGGATGAATCCCCACCGTGTAACCAGTAGCGAGATATCGAATAAGGTTTTGTAATGCCGGCCTGTCTGGTGAAATATTTTTGTCGTGATTTTTTTGTTCCCTCGCCACTAAGAAAAAATAATACGCCCTCATTCTGCAATACAGATGTACTGAATCCAGCCACTCATATGAATCAAAGGGATCTTTTTTCTTCTTCAATAATACCTGCATTCTTTCTGAAACAGTAGTCCATTGACCAGTGGCCATTGATTTTAGCAAGCCACCCACGCTTCTTTTCCACCCCTTATGCAAAAAAGAATATGCGATATCTATATCATAAGTCGGAATGAACTTGAAATAAGAATGCCGGAAAATCAGGCCGGGGAATTTTTTTTGGAGCGTTTTTTTAAATTCCTGCAACCATATATTGATCAATGGAATCTGCAAGAAACCTTCCTTATAAGCCAGCGAATTAGTATGTGCATATCGTCCATATTCATCCAATTCGTGAGGAAGATACTCTTCATAGCGACTCAATAAATAAAATGAGGCCGCAAAAATATCGAAAGGAAAATCTCCGCTGGTTTCAAAAAATACTTTATAATAATTGAGCTCAAAACATTCTGTTTCCTGTAGTTTGATTCCTGTTTCAAAAAGAAGGGAAGTGCTTTGAATGAAAAATTCCTCTTCGGATAAATCTTTTTCAGAGTAATTTATTTTAGGCCCGCTGTAATTTGAAAATTCATCTTTATCCGTAGTAATGACGATCGGTTCGTCATTAAATAATTCCTTATTGACAAAATCAACAATATATAAAAGCCTTGGGGTATTATATAAACTATATAAAAGCATGAACCTGTTCGTCAAAAATAAAAAAGTCGGCATAAATACCGACCAGAAAATATACGTAATAAGACCGTATTTTTTACCGCCTTTCTTTTTCTTTCCATAATTGGTTGAATGTCTTTGGTGGGAAATTGAGATCCGCCCGGTGAGCAGACCATCCCTTCAACAGTTTGTTTATCATCCAGTTTTTTATTTTGTTGTTTCCGGCATTCATCAGCGTACGACTCAGGCTTGCTTTTTTCCAGACCTTCCAGGCAATTTTTTCAGTCCAGGAAACGTAGTTGTTTTTAACAGATTCGTACCTGTTTTCCAACAAAAGTTCATGGAGATTAATTTTTACTGCGCAGACTTCTGTACAATTCCCGCACAACGAAGATGCGTAACTGAGATGTTTCCATTCATTCATTTTCTTCAAATGAGGCGTAATCACAGACCCGATCGGACCACTATAAGCAGCACTATAACTGTGGCCGCCAATATTTTTATATACGGGGCATGCATTCAGGCAAGCACCGCATCGGATACAGTACAAACTTTCCCTGGTTTTTTCGTTTGCGAGAATATTTGTTCTGCCATTATCGAGGAGAATGACATACATATCATCCGGACCGTCGGTTTCATTTTCCTGTCTCGGACCTGCAACAATTGTATTATAAACTGTAAATCTTTGTCCCGTGCCATAAGTTGCCAACAGAGGCCAGAATAGCCCCAGATCAGTCAGTGAAGGGATTATTTTTTCTATCCCTGTAATAACAATATGAGTCTTAGGGAATGCACAACTCAATCTTGCATTGCCTTCATTCTCTGTTACTGCAATTGCACCTATCTCTGAAATAATAAAATTTGCGCCAGTGATTCCAATCTCTGCTTCGATATATTTTTTTCGGAGTTTGTCTCTTGTAAACAATGTAAGTTGTTCCGGAGAAAGATTTGGGTCAGTATGTAATTTTTCATAATACAATTTCGCAATATCCTCCTTGCTTTTATGCATGGCAGGTGTTACGATATGGTACGGTGGTTCGTCGTCCAATTGCTGAATATATTCGCCCAGGTCCGTTTCAATACTCTGTATCCCATGTTCTGATAAGAAATCATTTAATTTGATTTCTTCAGTAACCATGCTTTTGCTTTTAACGATCGTGCGGCAATTTTTCTCTTCACAGATAGCGAGTATTTCATTGAGCGCTTCATGTGCATTTTCAGCCCAAATGACTTTACCCCCTCTCTTTCTGAAGGCCGCTTCAAAATCTTCCAGTTGCTGATCGAGGGTTTCCAAAGCGCGCCATTTAATGTTCTTAGCTCTTTCCCTGGCGAGATGAACATTTTCAAATTGCTGTTTCCCAACAGGCACGACTGCATCATATCTGCCGATATTAAAATTTATTTTTCTCCTGTGGTCCAGGTCTGCAGCCTTGACTGTGCTTTTGGCTATAAAGGATGAAGCGTTCTCACTCATTTTTTTTACTGATACCGGGAATGAAAATTAAAAAAATTTCCTGAAAATCCTCATTATTTAGCATCGGATCCGGTTGAATCCTTCATGCTATCCATGCCGGTGATTTTACATTTAAAAATTAGTCTTACAGTATATTTTCTGCTTTCGTCTTTGTGATGAACTCTTTGATAGAATTTTTTATAAGTAGCGTTATACTCTCCAATAATCACTTCATCTGATGCAAAATCCGGTTGTCGCATCAATTTAAGAGACTGTGTTTCTGGTTGCACATTGATATCACGCATGTAAGTAGTATCATTTTTCCTGAATTTATATGCCAGATTATTTCCGGCATTGGCATGTAACTGACCACTGAATTTGTCTTTATAAATTTTAATTCCTACCCCAACTCCAGCTGTGCGCCCAAGACCGCTGTTTAATAATAAAGTATCATCGAATTTAAAACAAAGGCATCCGGAAATAAAGAAATTTCGCAATGAATCTTTTGGCGGCTTTACTAATTGCCCGTTCTTATAAAGGTAGAAATCTGCAATATTATTTTCAAAAGCGGTTTTGCTTTTGCCATGCAACAATTTTTTAGAATTCAGGTCGGATGTATAAATGGATTTGGAAATAGAATATTTATTCCATTTCGGGCTCACCTGATTTTTGCCTGCAAAGACAAAAAACGTGGCACAGATCAATAAAATGCTACTAATTAATCGTTTCATCGATGCTTAAACTGATTGCTTTGTATGCTTGGCCGTTGCTTCCAAAGCATTATAAAATTCTTCTCCATATTTTCTTATCAGCGCCTCTTTCAAAAAAATATACACAGGAGTTTTTAGTTTTTTCCCCAATACACATCCGGGGTGGCATAATTCTTCTCTTGGTTCATAATTCACATATTCTAAATTCTCCTTTTTGCTTTTTTTTATTCTGACAGGATACAGATGGCAACTGATTGGTTTTTTCCAGTTCACTATTCCATCGTGGTAAGCCTGCTCAATTCCACACTTAATAATACCGTTTTTATTGCGAAACCCATAAGCACAAATTTTTCCTTCAATAGTAGGAGTTACCCATCCAAACTCTTTATCATAATGATAATATCCTTTTTTTTCAATTTCTTCGATTCCTTCTTTTGTGAGATAAGGTTTTATCTTTTCAAAAATATTTTCAAGGATATTCATTTCTTCTTTTTCCAATGGCGCTCCTGCATCTCCCTCTTCACAGCAACCTCCTTTGCATCTTTGGAGATCACAGACAAATTGTTCATCAATGACCAAATCGCTAACAAGTATATTATCAATTGCTATCACCTCAATTTATTTTTAATAATTTCACAAAGTTAATGTTGATGGTCTATGGACTTTCAACTATGGTCAATATGTTTTTTCTTTCCGGTTATTTAATTTTTCCACTCCAAGGTGTTGATCAGGTGTTTCATATCTTCCTGTAAAAATTGATTTACGACACTCAGTGAATCTTCATTTGGTGTTGTATCAAAATATAAGGCACCCCGCAAAAAATGTTTTATGGAATCGCTTACAAAGAACTGTTTTGCTGTAGCTGCATTTCCCCCTACATTAAAAAAAATACCATGAACACCCAATGGTGTTTGCATAAGTGAATCCTCGATGGAAGTGGCTTTGTAAGTATGTTTATAAGTCATTTTATAAGCATCCTCTCTCAGTTTATCAAAATTGCCCGACACCTGTTTGTAACTTACATATATTCTTGCGTGAAATTGCGGAAAATCGATATTAATCCAATAAGGATTTTCAGGTTTGTCATCAAAAAAACTCGTATCCTTTACAATTTTGGCATATACCGGGTATTCGAATGTATAAGGATAATTTCCGGGATTAAAGCGCTGATACTGATGTTGCGGAAATGAGATTTTGAAATATCCTTTTGGCTTGGGAACATAAGGTGTATTGCAAGAAAACAAGCCAGGAATCAAATATGAGAAACAGGCTATAAGAAATGTTAGACGAAGCAAATATTTTTTATTCAATATTAATCTTTTTAGAGATTTCATAGTTAGCACCGAGATAATCAGTCAGCCGGTCATAGAAAGCCAGGATATCTTAACTGCTACCAGGCATTTCATGAAGTTGGTTTAACGAGAACTTTCACTTTTTTGACCCGGCTGCTATCTGCATCCAAAACAGTAAACTCAAAATCTCCTGAAACGATGACATCATTAATTTTAGGGATTTCGCCAGCCAGTTCAAGTATCAATCCAGCCAATGAATCACTATCTCCTTTGACCTGATCAAAAGTGCTTGGAGGAAGGTTCATTGCCTTACAAACATCGTTGATCATAGTTCTTCCCTCAAATACAAAAGCTCCGTCAGCGAGTTGGTTGCTGGCTGTTTCATCGTCATCAAATTCATCTTTAATATCGCCAATTACTTCTTCCATGATATCTTCGAGGGTTACGATTCCGTTAGTTCCGCCAAACTCATCAACTACAATTGCAAAATGAATTCGGTTGGTTTGAAAATCACGAAGAAGATCTTTTATCATTTTATGTTCATGAACAAACTGCGGTGGTCTTAACAAAAAATGCCAATTAAAATCATCAGATTCGTTTAAATACTGAATGAGGTCTTTGGTATGGATCATTCCTGTTATCTCGTCCAGACTTTTCTTATAAACCGGGAGTCTTGAATAATGAAGCTCTTCAACCTTTTGTTTCAGTTCTTTAAAGTTGATGGAATCTTCAATTCCGCTAACATCCAGTCTGGTTTTCATGATCTGTTTAACGGTTATATTTCCGAACTTTATGATTCCCTTTAAAATATTTTTTTCTTCTTCCGTTGCATCATTGCTGGTTGTAAGATCTATTGCATGGTCTAATTCCTGCAAACTATGTGCTGCTGATTTCTCGCTTCCAAAAAGATGTTCTAGCTTATCCGACTGATTTACAAACCAACTTCCTACTCTCTTGAAGAGCAGATGAATGATTTCGGTAATTCCGGAAGTATAAAAAGCAAACTGGAGATTATTCTGAGAAGCCCAGACCTTTGGCATTACTTCTCCAAACAATATCAAAACAAAACTGACTATGACGATCTTAATCAGAAATTCAAAAAACCATAAATTATCTTTAAATGGAATGACCTGATCAATCAAAAAATTGGACATGATAATGATCCCAATATTCACAAGGCTATTGGCGATTATTAGTGAGGCGAGCAATGTTTTAGGTTCTTCTAATAAATTGACAATTCTTTTCCAGGAACTGTCCTGCTTAGTCTTTAAAATATTGATGTCTTTATCTGTCAAAGAAAAAAAAGCAATTTTTGACCCTGAAACAATGAAGGAAATGATTAAAAAAAATAAAATGAGAATTGCCAATATGGTTGTCGCCTGTACATTGATGATCAATAAAAAAAGAGATAGATGATCTCCAGATAAAATATTGTTTAAAGGGTGATCCAAAATAAATTGGTTTCGTTAATAATAGCACGATAATCATACAGGCAGGTCGATAAGGCCTGCCTGTTTATTAGGTCACAAATTTAATTGTTGTTCCTAAATTTAAAAAGGTAAATCTTCCGATGGTTCTCCAAGGGGTGGTGTGTCTGAACTACTTATTCCCTCCATCCCTTCATGATGAACTGAAGTATGGGCACTGGCGTCTGAACGTTTGTCCAACATGATCAGGTTATCACCCACAACCTCAGTGGCAAACTTCTTATTTCCTTCCTTATCCTCCCAACTACGGGTTCTTAGCCTCCCTTCGATATATACCAAACTCCCTTTATGCAAATATTTTTGCGCCAATTCAGCTAAACCCCGCCATAAAACTACAGTATGCCATTCTGTTTGAGAAATAAGCTTACCTGCTCTGTCTTTAAATGTTTCTGTTGTGGCCAGAGAAAATTTCGCAACGGCAATATTTCCTTCAAGATATTGTACATCCGGATCTTTTCCCAAATTTCCAATGAGCATTACCCTATTTACGCCTCTCATAAAATGAAGTTTAAGTTTACAATCCGCTCCCTGAAAATAATTCCTTTTAAAGTTAAATTTTTTCGGCCAATAAAAGATAAATTTTTGAGGTAGGTTACATCAATTAACAGTTTATATGTCTTAACCCGATTTCTACACCTGGTTTTGCAGATAAGCATTTATCAGTTTTGGAAGAGGATAGTCTTTCAGTTTATTCTTTTTTATCAATATATATTCTTTTAGGGCTGGAAAAGGGGGATACACAAGAACTTGTATAAACTGACCCTGAATTGTCTGATGTGTCAATTGCTGCTTATATATTTCTGAAACCTCTTTAATTGTGAATTTTGTTCCCTTAAAAAACTGATCTAAAAAATCGGACAACTGTATTTTTTTTGCAGTTATTGATCTTCCAGTTTCCCATAAAACAAATTCATACAGGTTTTTCCAGATATCTTCATTTGTTCTTTTACCAATATAGACACCTCCTTCATTTGTTTCCACAACAAAATAATAAAACCATCTGTTTTTCCTTTCTATGGATTTTGTTTTTACAGGTAATATTCCTGTCCATCTTTTTTTGAACGACACACATTTTTTTCTGAGAGAGCAATCAGAGCATATCGGATTTTGAGGCTTACAAACAGTTGCACCGAAGTCCATAATGGCTTGATTGTATATCCCCGGTTGTTTCTTGTCCAATAAGGTTTGGGCCAGAGCCGTATAAAATTTCTTCCCCTCTGTTGTGTCCGTCGGTTTTTTGATTCCAAAATAACGTGCCAAGACTCTCTCTACATTTCCATCAACTACTGCATAAGGGAGATTAAATGCAAAAGATGCAATTGCAGAAGCAGTATATGGGCCAATTCCTTTAAGCTTTATGATCTCATCATAAGAGGAAGGAAATGTTCCATTATAACGTTTTACAATCCTTTTTGCTGTTTCAATCATGTTCTTGCAGCGGCTATAATAACCCAATCCTTCCCATAATTTGAAAATCTTTTTTTCTTTAGCACGAGTCAGATGATAAATAGTTGGAAATTTGCCGATAAATTTTTCATAATAGATTAGTCCCTGTTCTACCCGCGTTTGTTGCAAAATGATTTCACTTACCCATATTTTATAAGGATCTTTTTCCCCCTTCCACGGCATAGAACGATTGTTCTTATTTTTATTCCATTTTAAAAGCCTTTCAGTAAAATCCTGCTTATTGTTCATTGTTTTTCTTAAAAAATTTTATTTCCGCCCAGCTGCCAATTTCGTAGCATAGTTCACAATTAAAAATTAATAATCAACGTTTTATACTAAATTCTATGAACCAATAAAATCTTTTCTTTGAAAGAAAAATTAGTTTCCATAGAAAGAAGATTGCAGATTAATTTTTTTGTTATATATTTAAAATCAGAAACTTATAAAATTAACCGCCATGAGAAAGGCCGACCTAGTTAATCAAATCTCAGATAAAACAGGTATTCCTAAAGTTGATGTCCTTGTTACGTTAGAAACTATGTTCAAAGAAGTCAAGGATACTCTTTCCAGAGGAGAAAATATTTATATCCGAGGATTTGGAAGTTTCATCACAAAAAAACGTGCTGCCAAGATAGGCAGGAATATCAAAAAAAATATAGCTGTGCATATTCCTGAGCACTATATTCCCTCTTTTAAACCTGCAAAGGAATTCGTTGCAGAAGTAAAAAAATTACAATCAGTCAAAGAAGATCAACCAAACCCCGATGAAGAAACGTAATTTTGCTGCTTCAAAATAATTGAAGTGAAAAAACCTCAGCTTAT
This sequence comes from Puia sp., assembly GCA_035499855.1. Taxonomy (GTDB): domain Bacteria; phylum Bacteroidota; class Bacteroidia; order Chitinophagales; family Chitinophagaceae; genus Puia. The sequence goes on from DATJXY010000045.1 coordinate 13,156, forward strand.
TTTAACAGCAGCAGGCATTTTATTGTTCATATCTTTATATTTTTGGGGAAATACAGTCCCGCCGCGAAAAAAAATATCTTCTGAACAAAATCTGACGAAAGAAAAAGAACTCGATGTTCAGGATATTTTACAAGCTTCGAAGTCAAAACTCAGTCCTGCACAGTTATCTTATGTAAACAGGCTGGAAAATGCTGTAGTAAGAGGCGATGTAAAAAATCAAAGGTTAAAATCTTACGAGGAATTATCGGTTTTCTGGAAGGATTCAGTAAAAGATTCTTTTTTACCAGCTGCTTACTATATGGGAGAAGCTGCTAAATTGGAAAATTCTGAAAAAAGACTCAACTTTGCTGCCCGATTATTTTTGAATAACCTGCGTGATCAGGAAAATCCTGCTTTGAAAAGCTGGATGGCCAGGCAGGCTAAAGAGCTGTTTGAAAGCGCAATACAATTGAATCCTCAAAATGATTCTGCGAAGGTTGGACTTGGAGCAACTTATATTTTTGGAGCTCCGACTAACAATCCACAGGAAGTCATGCGGGGTATCCAACAAATTTTGGAAGTAGCCCATCGGGATTCAACCAACATGTATGCACAATTTATGCTTGGTTTAGGGGGAATAGAATCCGGGCAATTTGATAAAGCCATTGAGCGTTTATCAAAAGTTGTTGTGAATCAACCAGATAATCTCGAGGCAATGCTTAATCTTGCGGAAGCGTATGAAAGGAAAGGAGATAATCGCAATGCAGTAAAATGGTATAATAACAGTAAAAAACTGGTTAGCAATCAGGAAGTCATCAAAGCTATTGATCAACGTATTAAATTATTACAATAAACTTATCCGAAAAGGGTCAATGAATTAAAAAAAATTATTAACTAATTAAACGCATTTTGCATGCCAAGTGGTAAAAAACGCAAGCGTCATAAAATGGCGACACATAAGCGAAAAAAAAGACTAAGAAAAAACCGTCATAAGAAGAAGAACAAATAAAGTACTTCGAGCCGGCAGATCCGGCTTTCTTTCTACTGCTGAATCTTTTATTTACGGTCATTCTTCAAGATTGCCTGCGACTGAAATGGCAGTTAAATAGATCTCCTTCAGCAATTGTTTCCTTTTAGTGAGGTATTGAGTAAGTAGGTAAATTTTTTTTACATTTTGAACAAGGAACTTATTATAAATGCAGCTCCTCAGGGCGTGGAAATAGCTCTCTTAGAGGATAAAAAGCTGGTAGAATTGCACCATGAAAAAGCTGATGCAAGCTTTGCAGTAGGTGATTTATACCTGGGAAAAGTAAAAAAATTGATTCCCGGCCTAAATGCTGCTTTCGTGGACGTAGGATTTGAGAAAGATGCCTTTCTTCACTACACAGATCTGAGCCCGTATGCAAGATCGTTATTGAAATTTACTCAACAGGCAATTCATGATAATCATCCAAATGGATTTGATTTTAGTTCGTTTCAGGTTGAACCGGAAATCATAAAAACCGGAAAGATTACTGAGGTGTTAAATGGCAAACCTAATATACTGGTTCAAATATTAAAAGAACCGATTGCAGCAAAAGGGCCTCGCCTAAGTTGTGAAATTTCATTGCCCGGAAGATTTGTAGTAATTACTCCATTCAACGACATCGTGGCCGTCTCCAGAAAAATTCATTCATCTGATGAGCGCAAGCGTTTACAAAAAATAGTTGAAGCAATTAAACCTAAAAATTTTGGTGTGATTGTACGTACCGCTGCGGAAGGGAAAAATACAGCGGAATTGCATGAAGACTTATCAGAATTGGTTACTACCTGGAAATTGATACAGAATAATCTGAAAGGAGCAATTGCTCCTGCGAAAATTTTGAGTGAACAAACCAAGACTACAAGCATGCTTCGCGATTTATTAAATGAAGATTTTAATAAAATCGTGATCAATGATCGTAACATTTTTAATGATACAAAAAATTATATTCAGCGCATTGCTTCTGATAAGATAGATATTGTTTCTTATTATAGCAATGGCTCACCAATTTTCGATCAATTCGGAGTAACCAAGCAGGTGAAAGCTGCATTTGGAAAAACTGTGAATCTTCCCAGCGGAGCATATCTGATTGTTGAACATACCGAAGCTCTCCACGTGATCGACGTGAACAGCGGTTATAAAAGTGTAAGCAATAACCAGGAACAAAATGCACTCGAGACAAATCTCGAAGCCGCGGAAGAAATAGCTCGTCAACTCCGTCTTCGTGATTTGGGTGGAATTATTGTAGTAGATTTCATAGATATGAAGCTTCCCGATAACAAAAAGAAATTAATGGAAGCGATGGAATCATTCATGCGACCAGATCGTGCAAAGCATGCAGTGTTGCCTATTTCCAAATTCGGTCTGATGCAGATTACAAGGCAAAGAATGAAACCGGAAATAACAATCAACACACAGGAAGTCTGTCCAACCTGCAACGGCACCGGAAAAATTTCTTCTGCCCTGATACTTGAAGATGAAATCGAAAAGAACCTGAGTTACCTTATTAACCATCAACATAAAGATCTCACACTTGTAGTCCACCCCATTATGTATGCCTATTTAACTAAAGGAGGTATTTTCCGTTCAAAAAAATGGAAATGGAGATGGAAATACGGACAGACGATCAGAATTAACTCCAACACAAATTATCATCTTACAGAATTTCATTTTTTTGATAAGCACGAAGAAGAAATTAAGTTATAAACAGAGATCCCTTTAAAAGCTGCCGGGCCTTGCTTTAAAGATTATTCCAACCCGTTTCGAAGCCCTAAGTATATACTTTTAGCAGCCAAATTACATATACATTTTGTGTAATATGACTGGCATATTTTTTTCCGGGGAATCCAGGGAATTTATCCCTTTTTGAAAGGTTTTTTTTCTTCATTTTCAATATTTTAAAAAATTAAGCTGGGAATTTAAAAAAAATAACTTATTAATAATCAATTAATTATATCTAAATAAAAGATGTTTTTAAAATTTATTAAAATTTTGAAAGTTATTCACAGCATCAAAAATTAATTTTGTTATGTGGCGCTAATTTGTAATTTAGTGCAAGAATTTAATGGGTTAGTAAGTAAAAGGTCAGCTACAGTAGCTGGCCTTTTTACTTTAATAAATTAGCAGATTATTTTAAGAAGATCTTATTCATTTTGACATCTCCGTTTATCAATAAAAAGTGGTCAAACCTCACTTACCTGAATTGAAAAAATCTAAAGGACAAAATTCAATAAAGAAAAAGAAATTGAACATTTAGTTCCGGCGATATACTCAGCAATACCTTCTACCTTTACTTCATGAGTAAAATAAAAACAGCTTTTTTTTGTAGCAATTGTGGCTATGAAAGTCTGAAATGGCTTGGCAAATGTCCTCAATGCGAACAGTGGAACACTTTCGTTGAAGAAACAATTGTGAAAGATAACAGGCTCACGGAGACGGACTGGAAAAATTTTTCTTCTTCAAAAAAAGAAATTAAAACGATTTCGATTAATGAAGTAATCAGTGGTGAAGAAAAAAGAATCATCACTGCGGACGCTGAATTGAACAGAGTTTTGGGAGGAGGAATTGTCGCAGGAAGTATTGTCCTGGTTGCAGGTGAACCTGGTATCGGTAAAAGCACTTTGTTTTTACAAAATGGTTTGCTCTTAAAAAATATTACTACCCTTTATATCAGTGGCGAGGAAAGTGAACAACAAATTAAAATGCGGGCCGACAGATTGAAATATCAAAATCATTCATTGCTTCATAACCAGGAAAATTTTTATTTGCTTACAGAAACTTCCACACAAACTATTTTCCAGGAAATAAAAAAACTAAAACCTCAATTGGTGATTGTTGATTCAGTTCAAACCCTGCAATCACCTTATATTGAATCATCGCCCGGAAGTGTGTCGCAGATAAGGGAGTGTGCCGCAGAATTTCAGCGCTTTGCCAAAGAAACAAATACTCCTGTATTCCTCATCGGACATATTACTAAAGAAGGAAGCATTGCCGGCCCGAAAATTCTGGAACATATGGTAGATACTGTTTTGCAATTCGAAGGAGACCGACACTATGCTTACCGAATTTTAAGAACATTAAAAAACCGCTTTGGAAGTACTTCTGAACTGGGAATTTATGAAATGACGGATGAGGGAATGAAGGGAGTGAGTAATCCCAGCGAGATATTGATAACACAAAAAGAAGATGCGTTGAGCGGCATTGCCATTGGGGCTACCATTGAAGGATTACGCCCTCTTTTGATTGAGGTACAGGCATTGGCTACCCAATCAGTATATGGAACACCACAACGGACAGTAAGCGGTTTCGATCTGAGAAGACTGCAGCTCTTATTGGCAGTACTTGAAAAAAGAGGCGGATTCCATTTTGGTATGAAAGATATTTTTCTCAATATAGCCGGAGGTTTAAAAGTGGAAGACCCTTCCATTGATCTTGCAGTTTTGTGTGCATTACTAAGTTCTTACGAAGATCTCCCTGTTCCTCATCACACATGCTTTGCCGGAGAAATTGGCCTGAGCGGCGAAATAAGAGCTGTCAATCGCATTGAACAACGCATTGCGGAAGCTGAAAAATTGGGATTCAAAAAAATTATAATCTCAAAATACAATCAAAGAGGTTTAAAAAATCAAAAATTCAATATAGAAGTTGTCAGTATGAGCCAGGTTGAAGAAGTATACAAATATTTATGGTGAATGGTCAATGGTTAATGGCGAATAAGTACTTGTTGTATCTTTAAAGTTTGTATCAATTCATTGACCATTGACCATTGACCATTGACCATTGACCATTGACCATTGACCATTGACCATTGACCATTGACCATTGACCATCTTCAATGAATTTTGCGAAAGAAATATCCCGGAGCCTTGTTCATATTTTTTTCCCGCATGTATGTGCCGGTTGTGGTAACGATTGGATAAATAATGATCAATTATTGTGCATTCATTGTCTGGCCAAACTTCCACGCACCAATTTCCAATTATATGCCAACAATCCGGTTGAAAAAATTTTTTGGGGCCGTGCTGCAATATCTTCGGCTTGTTGCCAATATTATTATACCAAGAATTCAATACTTCAGCAGATCCTGCATGATTTTAAATACAATGGCAAAAAGCAAACAGGTATTTTTTTTGGACAAATAATGGGTAATGCATTAATCCAATCAGAACGCTTTAATAATATTGAAGCATTGGTTCCACTCCCGTTATTTCCGGCAAAAGAGAAAAAAAGAGGATATAACCAGGCGGCGATTTTATCAGAAGGAATATCATCTGTATTAAAAATACCGGTATTCCAGAATGCTATCGCAAGAACTTCATCCACTGAAACGCAGACTCACAAAAACCGTATGGAAAGATGGCAGAATATGAGTGGAAAATTTGAAGTAAAAGACAGGAATTGTCTGGAAGATAAACACATTCTTTTGGTGGATGATGTAATAACAACCGGAGCTACGCTCGATGCCTGTGCCAATGAGCTCTTACTTGTTAAAGGAACAAGGGTCAGTATTGCTACGCTTGCTTATACAGCTGACCTGTAAAACCCGTCCCCGGGTTTTACATTTACATTTTTATATTCTGTATTTTACATTCTAATGAAAAAAACGTTGCTGTTTGTCGTAACAGCTTTTATAATCTTCTTTTCATGTAAAAAAGATTCTTTCATCACAAGCAGTGGTGCTATCATTAGTTTTTCAGCTGATACTCTATATTTCGACACTGTTTTCACATCCACCGGTTCAATTACAGAGTTTGTAAAAATCAATAATCTTAACGATCAAAAACTCATGCTGTCAGGAATCAAGCTGATGGGTGGAACACAGTCGCCTTTTAAAATTAATATCGATGGAGCTGTTGGTCCGGAATCAACAAATATTGAAATGGCTGCAAATGACAGCTTGTATATTTTCGTAACTGTTACCATAAATCCCTCTTCTGCCAATCTCCCATTCGTGATAGAAGACAGCATACAGGTTTCTTTCAACGGAAATACGCGTTATATTCAATTGCAGGCCTGGGGACAAAATGCTCATTTCTTACAGAATGAAATAATAACGGGAAATGTGATATGGACAAATGATCTGCCTTATGTCATATTGGGAGGTCTGTTAGTTGATTCAAATTCCACTCTAACAATTGAAAAAGGGTGTAAAATATATAACCATGCAGATGCTCCTTTTTTAATAGATGGAACACTTCAGGTTCAGGGTGAAAAATATGATAGCACCAAAGTATATTTTTCGAGCGACCGTCTTGACGATCCTTATAATGGTTATCCGGGAAGTTGGCCTGGCATTTTTTTCAGATCAACAAGCAAGGATAACCTGTTAGAATTCGCTGTAATCAGAAACGCATATCAGGGAATCATCGCCGAAAATCCATCAGTTAATAGCAACCCAAAAGTTGCACTCAGTGAATGCATAATCGATAATATTTATGATGCAGGAATTCTGGGTGTTCAGTCAGATATACAGGCAACAAATTGCCTGGTCAGCAATTGCGGAAAAAATATTTTACTTGGGTATGGAGGTAATTATAATTTTACTCATTGTACTGTTGCCAGCTATTCGAATGATTATATTCAGCATACTATGCCCGTATTGGTTGTCAGCAATTATATAACACAGGGCAATTCAATTTTGACAGGTGACCTTACAGGGAATTTTGTGAATTGTATTTTCTGGGGAGATAATGGTACAGTAGATGATGAGGTAGTCGTTTACAAACAGGGGAATACAGTTTTTAATGTCAGCTTCTCAAACTGTTTGTGGAAAGTAAAGGATATGCCGGCTGCAACAGATACTTCCAATATCATATCAAATCTGGACCCACTGTTTGAACTAATTAACAATCAGCAAAGAATTTACGATTTCCATCTTATGAACGGATCCCCCGCTATAGACAGGGGGAAAGATGCCGGCATAGTTTCAGACCTCGATGGAAATCCAAGGCCTGTTGGCAATCCTGATCTCGGATGCTATGAAAAGCAATAAAAAAACTTTTATGAGTTTTCATTTCACCCTTTCATCAATTTATTTTATAGGGCAACTATTTTAGTATAATCTTTGTATGATAATAGAGTAAATTCATCTTCGATAACAAATTTTACAATTATGATACGTTTAGCTATTCTTTCTCTTGTGTTGGCAATTGCTGCACCAAGTATTTATGATTTTAAAGTGCCTGCTTTAACCGGCGGAGGTAGCATCGATTTTTCTCAATTTAAAGGCAAAAAAATTCTTATCGTGAATACGGCTTCAAAATGCGGCAATACTCCGCAATATGCATCATTGGAAAAATTGTACGAAAAATATAAAGATAAACTGGTCATAGTAGGCTTCCCTGCAAACAATTTTGGACAACAGGAACCAGGAACCAATGGAGAGATAGAAGAATTCTGCAAGAAAAACTATGGTGTTAGCTTCCCAATGGCAGAAAAAGTTTCAGTGAAAGGAGATGATATCCATCCCTTGTTTAAATACCTCGTTGCAGAAGCTGAAAAGAAAGGATTTACAGATCCTATTAAATGGAACTTCACAAAGTTTTTATTGGATGAAAAGGGGAACCTGATTACCGTAATCTTTAATAAAGTAGATCCTATGAGTGATGAAGCTACCAAGTATCTGAATTAGGAATTATTATCACTAATAAATATAAAAATACCTCCATGGCGGAGGTATTTTTGTTAGTTTTATCTTTGTTGCATGCTGTTCAAGGATATTGTCAACCAAAACGAAGTAAAACAGAAACTTGTTGATCTCGTAAAGAATAATCGTCTTAGTCATGCCCTGTTATTTTTAAGTCCGGAAGGTTGTGGATCCCTTCCTTTGGCTATTGCCTTGTCACAATATCTGGTATGTGAAAAAATAAATAAAAAAACAGTTTATGATTTTTCGCTGTTTGAAAATTCATCGGCTCCTGAAAAGACTGTTCAGATCACACTCAACGATGCATGCGGAACTTGTCCTGCCTGTATCAAAGCAAATCAATTAATTCATCCTGATATTCATTTCTCCTATCCTGTTATTCCCAAAAAGTCCGGCGACAAGCCCATTAGCACTGATTATATTTCCGAATGGAGAGAATTTATCACACAATATTCTTACGGGAATATCTATGATTGGCTGCAGTTTATCGGCGCAGAAAACAAACAGGGAAATATCACTGCGGAAGAATGTAATGATATCATTCGTAAGCTGAGTCTTAAAAGTTTTGAAAGTGAATACAAGATCCTGATCATGTGGATGCCTGAATATCTGGGAAATGCAGGAAATAAATTACTAAAACTAATAGAAGAGCCGCCTCCAAATACATTATTCATATTAGTTGCAGAAAATGAATCTCTTGTTATTCCAACCATCGTTTCCAGAACTCAGTTGGTGAAAATTCCACCACTGGAAATCGAGGATATTGAAACATCACTCATAATGAGGGCCGGCATTCCAGGAGAACAGGCCAGGCAGATTGCCTCTGTCAGCCAGCAAAACTATCGTGAAGCTTTACAATTACTTCAACATGCTGAAGAAGATTGGCAGGGATTTCTAAGAGACTGGTTAAATGCAATCTTAAAGACAGGAACCATCGCCCAGGTAAAATGGGTTGAAGAAATCAGCCGCATTGGAAGAGAAAGACAAAAACAATTTCTTCATTACTTCAGTCACTTGTTGGAACAGGCGATCAGATTAAAAATAATGGGAGAACAGCAGATCAATATTTCTGAAAATGAAAAAGATTTTGCGATAAGGTTAAACAGAATAGCCGATATCTCGCAGCAGCAGGCGATTACTGAAGAATTGGATAATGCGATCTATTATATCGAACGTAATGCAAATGCAAAGATTCTTTTCCTTGCGCTTACCATCAAACTATATCATATTATCGCCAATAAAACTGTTCCGGTAACACATTGACAAGTACTTAAAGAGCAATGTCTTTAAAATTTTCATTTTACTCTCAATAACAACTATGAGTTATTCAACTTTTATCGGTTCCTTTGGAGTTGCCTTATTGCTGATTGCTTTTTTTCTGAATCTTTTTAAATTCATTTCCCAGGATAATAAGTTTTACATTCTTTTAAATATTGCCGGGGCGGGCTTATCCTGTTATGCCTCGCTTCTGATTCATTTCCTGCCCTTTGTGATACTTGAAGCCGTATGGGGCCTGGTAGCTTTATTCGCTTTTATAAAGAAAACTTCTTGATTTTCCGTTTACACATCCCCGGCAGTATCCTAAACTACAGAAGGAAAACTGAAAACTATGTAATATATTTGTCAATAGCCCGCGAAGGGCCCTATGGGAACCGGGATTAAACCGGGTGGTGTTGAAAGTGACAGAGAATGCTAAACCGATTGAATTAGGTCATTTTGCTAAACAATAATTATATCGTAGCATATTTTTTTATTAAAATTACTGCTACTCTTTATTCAGTCAAAGCATTGACTTCGAATAAAACTTCAGGTGTCCGTCAAAAACGGACCAATGTTCAATGACACGGTACCGGTCCATTCCTGCCTTTCATATGTTTTATTATTAATTATTTGATTATGGGATGTAGTAATTGTGGTGTAACCAATGGCAAACCCACAGGTTGCAAAAGTAATGGCGGCTGCAGCACTGGGGGTTGTAACCGGTTGAATGTACACGACTGGTTGACAAACCTGCCTGTGAGCAACTCTGAAAGCGATTGCAGAATCGCCGAAGTGAGCTTTAATAATGGCAGCCGAAAGGATTTTTATAGAAATAACACTACTAATATTTTTGAAAAGGGTGATCTGGTCAGCGTTGAAGGAGTTGGCGGATTTGATGTGGGTGAGGTCACAATGACCGGGGAGATTGTTCGCCTGCAAATGAAAAAGAAAAGTGTGGATGAAAATAATCCCGACATGAAAAAATTGCTTCGCAGAGCCAATGAAAGAGATATTGATATGATGAAGCAAAACAAAGCAAGGGAAAAAGATGCGTTGATAAGATCGAGGGCCATCGCCCGCCAGTTGAAACTCGAAATGAAAATGTCTGAGGTGGAAATTCAGGCAGACGGACGAAAAGCGACTTTTTTTTATATCGCAGACGACCGCGTTGACTTTCGGGAACTCATTAAATTATTTGCATCAGAATTCCGGCTGAAAGTTGAAATGCGCCAGATCGGAGCAAGACAGGAAGCGGGAAAAGTGGGCGGAATCGGTAGTTGCGGAAGAGAACTTTGTTGCAGTACCTGGCTCAGTGATTTTAAATCAGTCAATACAACAGCTGCGAGATATCAAAATCTGTCGATCAACCAAAGTAAACTTAGTGGCCAATGTGGCCGGTTGAAATGTTGCCTGAATTACGAACTGGATACTTATCTGGATGCATTGCAACATTTTCCTGAAAATGCAGATACATTACAAGTCTCCAAGGGAACTGCCATCCTTATTAAAAAAGATATATTTAAAAACCTGATGTGGTATGTTTTGCCGGATGGGAGTAAACAATATCCGTTGACAATCGAGAGAGTTAAAAAGATTAAACAACTCAATTCTCAAAATATTATTCCTGAAGAACTCGAACCTATCGAAATCGCTGCAGGAAAACCAAAAGAAGAGGAAGAAGTGCGCGCATTCGTAGATCTGACCGGGCAAATTAGTTTGAAAACCCTTGAAAAAGCCGACAGAAAAAAAAAGCATCAAAGGCCCGGACCGGGACAAAATCAACGCCGGCATAAAAAAAGATAGAGAATACCTGATTTCAGCCTTCATAAAATTAAATGAGCCAGGGCTGGATTAAGAAACCCAAACTCGTCCAAATGAAACGCTTCTTTATGAAGATGCTCATGGTTTTGGGAATAATGTTATCGATATGGCTTATCCTGGCCCAGAGTTGCATGACATTCCGGAAACCTGATAGTGAGGCGAAGCGGGATTTTGCAAAGGATGATGTTCAGTTGAGAACAGCAACAATTACAGTAAATGAACACCATGTTCATTATACAATCACAGGAGAAGATAGTTTACCTACCTTATTTTTTGTACATGGCTCACCTGGAAGCTGGGATGCTTTTGCTTCCTATATGAAAGACAAAGATCTTCTCCATCGTTTTCGAATGGTATCATTCGACAGACCTGGATTCGGTTATAGCGATTATGGGAAACCGGAACATTTGTCGAAACAATCAGAATTGATGAGCCCTTTGTTTAAAATCCTTGACAATCATCGTCCTATGTTTATTGCCGGTCATTCTTTAGGGGGTCCGATGGTAGTAAAACTTGCAGCCGATAACCCGAATGTATTTTCAGGGGTTGTGATTATTTCCGGATCCATTGATCCCGCAGAAGAAAAACCAGAGAAATGGCGCCCCATACTTTTTAAAACTCCTTTGAATTATTTTGTCCCCGGAGCTATGCGTCCTTCCAACGAAGAATTATGGTATTTAAAAACCGACCTTGTTGATTTGAAAAAAGATTTTCCTAAAATAAATTGTCCGGTTTATTTTATTCATGGCGCCAGTGATACATGGGTTCCTCCCGGAAATGTTGAATACGGGAAGAAATTACTGGTGAATGCAAGTCATATCGAAGAAACAATAATTCCCGGAGCAAATCATTTTATTCCCTGGACAAAATTTAATGATATCAAAGAGGTTTTGTTAAAATTGTACTAGCAGGACATTGTCTGACCGTCCCGGTTTGACAAAAAATATTAATAATTCATTAAGGAATTCGTCAGACGGGAGCCTTCAGACGATGGTGTTACTCCCAACTAAATTTTGTAAATTGCAACACTCAAAAATCTAATAATATGGCAATTTTAAAATCTGGCAATCCGGCATTAAATGAAAAAGCATTTGAGAATGCAGTCGTAGTTCCGGGCGCCGATACAATGACCGAAAGAGGAACATTGAACAAATTTTTCTTTCTTTTTTTAATGGTGATGGCATCTGCTTCATTTACCTGGAAAGCTTTTTATGATGGGAAGAATATTTCTCCTTGGATATGGGGTAGTTTGATAGCGGGTGTGATCGTAGGTGTTGTAATTACGTTTAAGAAACAATGGTCCCCTTATCTTACGCCTGCTTATGGGCTTTTCGAAGGAGTGGTACTTGGAGGTATTTCTGCTGTATATAATAATCTCTTCGAGAAAACTGCTCCAGGAATTGTAACACAGGCAGTTTTGTTGACGTTTGGAGTTGTGATTGCTATGTTTCTTTTGTATCGTTTCAGAATTATTAAGGCTACTGAAAAGTTTAAATCAGTTGTGATAGTTGCGACTGCAGGTATCTTTATTTTTTACATGCTGTCAATTGTATTGGGTCTATTTCGGATTAATATCGGTTTAATTCATGAAGGAACCCCGGTTGGCATTATATTTTCACTGATCGTTGTGGGAGTAGCAGCCCTCAACCTCATTCTTGACTTTGACATGATTGAAAAGGGATCTGCAATGGGAGCTCCAAAATATATGGAATGGTATGGAGCTTTTGGTTTGTTAGTAACTATTGTATGGTTATATCTTGAAATTCTTCGTTTATTGGCAAAGATGTCAAGCAGAAGATAGGAAGAAGAATGTAAAATATTAAATGCTAAATGTAAAAGTTACTGTTTTTACATTTAGCATTTTTCATTTATAATTTTATATTGATTAATATCCATCTCCGTCCAGCAGATTTCCCAATCCGCCCAATATACTTCCTTCCTCTCGCCTGGATCCTAACTGCGGACTGTATTGCATGATGCGGCTGGCAAGCCGGCTGATGGGAAGTGATTGCAACCATACTTTTCCCGGTCCACGCATCAACGCAAAAAATAATCCTTCTCCGCCGAACATCCAGTTCTTGATTCCCCGGATAAACTCAATATCAAAATCAATCGTAGGAGTGAATGCGACCACGCAGCCGGTATCCACTTTCAGGATTTCACCAGGCTGCAGTTCTTTTTCCATGATATACCCACCCGCATGCACAAACGCTAATCCGTCTCCATCGAGTTTTTCCATAATGAACCCTTCTCCTCCAAAAATACCTGTGCCCAATCTGCGTTGGAATGCAATCCCTATACTTACTCCTTTAGCAGCACAGAGAAATGCATCTTTCTGCGCAATAATTGTTCCCCCCAATTGCTGAAGATCCAGTGGAATAATCTTACCGGTATACGGAGCAGCAAAACTAACTTTCTTTTTTGCCTGACCAACATTCGTAAATGCAGTCATGAATAAATTCTCACCTACTAAAACGCGCTTCCCTGCATTTATCAATTTTCCCAGCAGACCACTTTGCTGCGCCTGCTGCGATCCATCACCGAACATGGTTTGCATTTCAATACCATCTTCCATCATCATGAATCCTCCCGGTTCGCCAATCACGGTTTCTCCCGGGTCCAATTCAATCTCTACAAATTGTAATTCTTCTCCATAAATTTTATAATCGATTTCATGATTTTTTCTCATAAAAAATTTTTTATTTCTTTTCGCAAAGAGCTAACAGGGAAAAAGAGAATAATCATTAAAAATCCTCCTTCTCTCTGTTAGCCCTGTGCGAATATATTTCTAAACAGGTATTCCTGCCTGTGTTTTTTTCTTACCTGTTCTGAAGCCCAGGTAATTGGGAAGCATTGGTTTTCTCTGGAATATTCTTTTCTGCACCCACATTGGGATCAACAAAAGGAAGAAGAACGGTCCGGTAAATCCCAGCAACGCAACCCATTTCGTTCCATAAAACTTGCTCATCGGTCTGCGCAGTCGTTCTGATACAAGATACATGGAAGGAACCATCAAAAGTGTCATAAAAAATGCAAACATCAGTCCGAAGATAAGTGTCCACGACAGCGGTCCCCAGAATACTACACTATCACCCCCCATAAAAATATTTGGTTTCAAATGCTGGAAAAAAGAAACCCAATTAATATTCAACCCTATTGCGAGCGGCAATAAACCGAGCATAGTTGCCAATGCAGTTAATAAAACAGGAATAATACGAATCTTGCCCGCCTGTATGATGGCTTCTTTTGTTCGCATGCCTCGTTCACGCAGTTCGTCAGTAAATTCAATCAGAAGGATTGCATTTTTTACAACGATACCTGCGAGTCCCACAATGCCCACGGCTACCATGATCAGCGGCATTTTCATTCCCGTCAATGCAAAGCCGAAGAATACGCCGATAATACTGAAAAAGATTTCGTTTAATACAATGAATGGTTTACTCAAAGAATTAAACTGCAGAACAAGTATACCGAAGATCAGGGCCAATGCAATAATCAATGCACTGAATAAAAAACTCAAAGATTCCTGCTGATCTTCCTGCTGTCCTGTTTGACGGATGGTGATATTATCGGGCTTGCCTTTGAAATCATCAATCGCGTTTTTAATATCCAGGTTCACTTTGTTCGGATCGAATCCATCAATCAGATTTGAGTAAATCGAAATTACACGTTTGAGATTTTTTCTCTTTACTCCGCCAAGCGTATTGTTGTAATCAAATTTAACCAGACTGCTGATAGGTACCTGTCTTATTAAACCCGTATTGAAATCACGGTAAGTAATTTTCATATTCTGAAGGTCAGAGATATTATTACGCAACAAATCACTATACCTGACCTGGATTTTATATTCATCCTCTCCTTCTTTCAGCTTACTGGCTTCACGGCCAAACAATGCTGAGCGCAATTCAGATCCTATCTGACCAGTGCTCAAGCCTTCGCGCAATGCTCTTTCCCTGTCAACTGTAAGTGTGAGTTCGGGTTTTGTTACATCCACATCCAATTTTAATTTCTCCACGCCGGGGATATTGCGAGCATCCAGGTAATTTTTCAGATTTACTGCTGTCTTTACAATATCATCAAATTCATCACCCACTACTTCTATATTAATAGGAGCTCCTGAAGCAGGGCCATTTTGCTGACCTGCAATACTCACTTCGGCTCCGGGAATATCTTTGATCGTCTTGCGAATCTCATCTACATATTTAGAAGTTTTTTCTCCATGTCTTTTTTCATATTCAACAAATGAAATCTGTATCCTCCCAAGATTGGGCTGTGTACCTCTCTCACCCTGGAAGGGGTCTGTAGCGCCAACTGCGACATTGGAGATTACTGATTCCACTATCGGATTATTTTCACCCAATACCTGGAATACTTTTTTTTCCAGCACATTGGTTATACTGTCTGTGTAGGATGTCTTTGTGCCCACTGGCATTTTCAGGTATACATAAACGATAGGAGGGTCTCCTGTCGGGAAGAATTCTGTTTTGGTGCGTCCCGATACGATCGAAGCAGCCAGCAATGACGAAGCAACCACAAAGATACCAAATACAGAAGCGAGAAGCCAACCGGGACGGTTACGGTACAATGCCCATCTCAACGCCCGCTCATAGTGAGACATCAGCCATGGCAATACTTTCAATTGAAAACTATGAATGACGTCATGCAACACATACCTGTTAAATATGATGAGCAATACCAGCATTAATACAAAATTCCCGCTGCCATGCATTCCTAATAGATGAAACACTATGCCAAGTGCTACAAAAAACCAAAACCATGTTTTCTTAAATAAAACACTCTTCGGTTCTTTTGCCGGATAATATTCAGGCTTCATGAATGAAGTAGCAAATACAGGGTTAATCAGGAATGCTACGATCAATGAAGCTGTAAGTGTCAGGATGAGCACTGTTGGCAAATAGATCATGAATTTGCCGATAATGCCCGGCCAAAACAATAAAGGGAAGAAAGGTGCAAGTGTGGTGACAGTACCAGATAAGACCGGGACAAATACTTCTCCAGCCGCCATTTTAGCGGCTCTTTTTATCGGAACCATTCCATTATTGAAAATCCGGTGCGTATTTTCAATCACCACAATTGCATCATCAACGATAATTCCCAAACCAAATAATAATGCAAATAATACAATAAAATTAAGCGTGACCTTAGTGCCGACTATAATATCTGCTAAGGGTAAAAACATGAATGCAACAAACACGCTCAGAGGAACACTGAGCGCTACAAAAAATGCATTGCTTACTCCCATAAAAAACATCAACACCAGCAATACAAGAATGAATCCGATTATTATTGTATTGATGAGGTCGTTAAAAGATGTTCTGGTCTGAACACTCTGGTCGCCTGTGATCGTAACATCGAGATCCTTCGGTAATTCGGTCTTCTTCATTTCCTCTACGATCGCCTTTACCTTGTCGGAAGTATTGATCAGGTTTTCGCCGGCACGTTTTACGATCTGAAGCGTGACGACGTTCTTATTATTAATGCGTGAATAGCTTTCCTGTTCTTTCACAGTATCTACCAGCCGTGCTATATCATGGAGATAAATCGGCTGCCCGTAAATATTTTTAATCACGATATTCTGCATATCATTCACAGTAACAAACTGGCCCTTTACCTGGATAGTGGGCTGCATATTGCCGATCTTGATATTACCGGCACTGATATCGTGGTTTTCATTTGCAATTGCGTTCGCGATATCGGTAAAAGTGATTGATGAAGCTTCCATTTTATACTTATCTACATTTACCTGTATCTCACGTTCAGGTGCACCCGCAATCTCTGCCTTGTTCACTTCGGGCAATTCTTCAATCCTGTCCTGTAATTTTTTTGCAAAATCTTTTAATTTAAGACCATCATAATTGCCGGCCACATTTACATACATGATAGGAAAATCAGAGAAACTCACTTCAATAACATCTGGTTCTTTGGTCAGGTCCGTCGGAAGATCCGGCTTGGCCTTATCCACTGCATCTTTAACTTTTTGTTTGGCGACATCTACTTTTACATCGGTTTGAAATTCTACCAGTATACTGCTATAATCCTGGATCGAAGTACTCTTGATATCACGTATCCTGGCTCCTGTGATGCCTTTGAGTTGTTTTTCAATCGGCCTTGTCACCAGGTTTTCCATGTCTTTCGGTGAAGTCCCCGCGTAGATCGTCGACACATAAATTTGCGGGACTACAATATCAGGGTATGATTCTTTCGGAAGGTTAATAAAAATGCTCAACCCCCATAATGTGATAGCGATGGTTGCAACATAAGTTACTGTAGCACGATCAATCACCCAGCTCGTTAACCTGAACTGCTTGAATGATTCAATAATTTTATTTCTAATAGCCATGGCCTAAATTTTATGATCCGTATCCCGGATTTCAAAAGGAGAATAATAATCAATTCTTTTTCTGCAATGTTTGTCTTCTAAACATTTTATATTAAGAGGTGGTAATCGACTGACCGTCATACAATCCCTGGAAACCTTCTGATATCAGCTGATCGCCGGCCTGTAATCCCTGTTTCACTTCAATCTTTTCTCCATAAACAGAACCAACAGTTACATTGCGCTTCTTCGCAACAAGTTTTCCATTTTCCATGGTTGCTACGAAAACGAATTTCCCTCCTTCGTCGGTTTGCAGAGAGGTAATGGGAATTACGATTACGTTGGAAGCCGCATAATCCTCGATTTTTACCATCGCAACCTGGTTAGGTTTCAAGTTTACTCCGGCAGGAATTTTTGCTTCGGCTGTAAATGTCCGTGAGTTATTGCTGATAAGCTGACTGACCAATGAAATATTCGTATTGAAATGTTGATTCACATCGGGGACTTCCACGACAACCGGTGTACCCTTCTTCACACTGGACAGATAGTTCTCCGGGACTTCCACTACAGCTTTTAAATCATCCTGGTTAACGATAGAAATTCCCCCTAAAGCAGATCCATTGAAAAATTCACCCGTATGTATATTCACTGTTTCAACCACTCCCGATACTTCTGCATATACATTGGTTGAATTCCACTGTTCTTTCAGGACAGAAATTTGTTTCTCCAGGTTATCTACATTATTCTTTGCAGTGATCAATTGCACCTCAGTACCAATTTTCTGATCCCATAAATTCTTCTGGCGATTGTATAAATCCTGCGCATAGCTCAATTGCGTTTGAAGCTGCTGCAGGTTTTGCAACATCACAGCATCATCCAGTTTGATCAGTAATTGTCCTTTTTTCACATTGTCCCCTTCCTTTACATATACTGCTTTTACCTGACCGCCCTGACCTCTGGGAGAAACATAATAGATGTTCTTGGTATTTATTTTACCCTGCAGATCGATATAGTGCGTAAAATTCTGTGTAGACAAGGCAGTGATATTTACCAATTTCGGTTTAACTGCAGAAGACGGGTCCAGAGTGGCAATATCATTTTCCAGTTTTTGAATTTCTGTAGTCAGTTTATCCTGCTGCTGTCTCAATTGTTGCAGATGAGCTTTCTTCTCAGCAAGATTTGGGTTTCCATCCTTCGCCGGAGCTCCACAGGAGGCCAGAAAAACAATTCCTCCTAATATCCCTGCATTCAATATTTTTTTCATGATCGATAGTTTATTTTTTTAGATAAGATTAAATTTTGCCGATGGCGTTTTGATAATCAATTTTTGCAATGACCGTATTGTATAAGGCAGTCAGATAATTTGTCTGCGCCTGTTTAAAATCAGATTCAGCAGATGTGATTTCAGTATTTGAACCCACTCCCTGCTCATATTTTTTTCTTGTCTGGTTATATACACTTTCGGCCAGATCCATATTCTTTTTTTGAAAATTCAATGTTTGCATCGCTGCCTCAAACCTCAATTGCGCCTCCTTTACATCATTGTCAATGGTGATTTTTAAAGCATCCATTTGATTTTCGGTTTGACGCAATGCAATTTTTGCTTTTTGAATACTGGCATCCTTATAGAAACCATCAAAAATTGGAATAGCAACATTCAATCCCAGGTAGCCTGATGGATACCAGTCGCCCTTTCCAAACACATCGAATTTGGTTCTGTATGCATTTTCAGTATAACCTGCATTGAATGTAAATACAGGTATATACATCTTCCGGTATCTTTTTATATCAAATTCATTCAGGTCTTTGTTTAGCCTCAGTAACTGGAAATCACGTCTGTCGTCGTATTGATAATCTACATCATTGAGTGTTGCATCTCTTACCATTTCATACGTCAGGGTATCCGTCAACGTTAGCGAGTCTTTTATAGGCATCCCCATCAGGACTTTCAATCCGAGATATCCATTTGCAATTGTAAATTCAGTCTGTACTTTCTCAGTCTGAAGATTGGATAACTGAACGGAAGCTTTATCAACATCCAGCCTTTCGCTGAATCCGTTTTTATACATTTCCGTTGTGTTATGCAGCAATTCCTGTGCGCGCGCAATATTTGCATCAATCAGATCCATCTGTGTTTTACTCAATACCAGCTGATAGTATACTTTATAAATATTTACGCGTATGTTCTGTTCTGTTATTTCAGTGGCTTTCTGAGCATAGGCCAATGCCGTTGATCTCGCCTGAAGTCCTACGAAAACCTGTCCGTCAAAAAGTACTTGTTTTAAATTCGCACCGATAGCAGTATTATACTGAGTGCCAAACTTGATCGGAATAAATGTTCCTGCAGGCTGACCTGCAAATTCACCGGGCAGAAGCTGGGTGGCAATAATTACATTATCAGTAAACCCAACATTTCCGGTCAGCTGTGGATAGGCTTCCGAAGTGATGCTCCTGTTGACCTGCTCCTGGTTTTTATAATTCAACAAAGAATTTTTAACCTGTACACTGTTTTTTGAAGCATAATCAATCGCCTCTTTAATAGAAAACCTATGTATTGCCTGGCTCCTCGCAGTTATGGACAATGTGAGGAGTGTCGCTGCTGCGATCATGTTTTTCATACTACACTTTATCATAAGACAAATTTTTTTTTCGTTCGGTCAAATATTTTTCAATGAGTTTTTTTCCTTTGGGTGTAACGATGCTGTGCAAAAACAACATCGACAATTCGTACCCTACATCAGATAATTTATACCGGCTATGTGGAAAAAGATCCTGGTTAAATCCTGTAAATACTGATTCAATACGATGCTTGGATACGATATCAATATTTAAATCGTCCCTGTACAACTCTTCCCTGATTCCCCTTTCAATATTCTCCCTGATCGTTGTATTCAAAAACTGGTATTTATGGCTTTTAAACTTTTTATAGGACTTGGGATGATGTTTCTCCAGATCATACATGATAAGGGGATTCATTGCCTTCAACATTTTTTCCATTTCATCAATAGCAACAAAAACTTCATGCACAGCATTTTCCGAATTCTGCCTGAACCGCTTGCAGTCATCCTCATTATTCCGTATTTCACAGTCTATCACCGCTTCAACAATCTCATCCTTATCAGTAAAAAACTGGTAAATTGTTTTCTTGCTAATACCCAGCTGGGCTGCGATTTCATCCATTGTAACAGAACGGATGCCATAGCGCATAAACAAATCAGTAGCCTTTGATAATATTCTTTCTTTAACTTCCATAATTCACAATTCGGGGCACAAAACTAAGGAAACTTTTTTTGTTACCAAAGTTTCCACCATTAAATTTTAATTTTTTTGACAAACGGTCAGCCGAAAACTCAAAAGATTTCAAAAATCATGTACCACTGGCATCGGAACTGGAAATCAGTGAACAAGAAAATGATGAGTTGCGTGAAAATACCCTGGTTTTATGCCTGAATATTCGTTCGAATACCATGGACGATTGATTAATTTTGATGACTAAACAGCTACTACATGAAATTCCGATCTATTCCGGGCCGACTTCTAAAATATTTTTTGCAGGGTCTGATTATATTAGCACCCATCAGCATTACTATTTTTGCCGTTATTTCTCTTTTTAATTGGGTGGATAGTATTTTACCCAACCTGATACATAGTTTATTCCCAAAATTTATCGGGCTTGATGAATATGGCAGCCCGAAAAGATTTCCAGGACTTGGATTCATCATCGTGATTTTACTCGTCCTGATTGTTGGATATGTATCTTCTTCATTTGTTGTCAGCAGACTGGTAGAACTTTTTGATAATATATTAGAGAAAACTCCAGGTATCAAAATCATTTATTCTACAGTAAAGGATTTCCTCGAAGCCTTTGCCGGTAACAAAAGAAAATTTGATAAATCAGTTCTCGTCAGTATTGAATCTACAGATATATGGAAAGTCGGATTTATTACACAGGAAGAATTATCGCAATTCGGATTACAGGAATATGTGTCCGTGTATGTTCCGCAATCTTATGCTTTCGCCGGCAATTTATATTTTGTAAAAAAAGAAAGAGTCAGACTCTTGACGGATATCAGCTCAACCGAGGCCATGAAATTCGCCATTTCAGGCGGCATTACAGAAATTGAAGATTAAATTTTTGGGAGAAGGCATAAATTGATAGGTAGCAGTGCATGAAAAAAATTGGGTTGATCATTCTTTCGCTTTGCCTTTATCAAAAAATGTTTTGCTGGGGATTTTATATGCACAGGCAAATCAATTACCATGCAGTTTTTTTGTTACCGCCCGAAATGATGGTACTATATAAGCCCAATATTGATTTTCTCAGCGAACATGCAGTGGATCCCGACAAAAGAAGATATGCAGCTGCAGCCGAAGGAGCCCATCATTATATTGATATCGATCATTATGGAAAATATCCATTCAATGAATTGCCAAGAAAATGGGAAGATGCGGTGACAAAATTTTCTAAAGATACCCTGCAAGCGTACGGTATTGTTCCCTGGTGGATTCAAACCATGAAACAACGACTGACCAGGGCCTTCCGTGAAAAAGACCAGTTGAAGATCCTTCGCCTTTCAGCTGAAATCGGTCATTATATTGCCGATGCGCATGTTCCCCTGCATGTATGCAGCAATCATAACGGCCAGCTTACAGGACAACAAGGCATTCATGGATTTTGGGAATCCAGGATTCCCGAACTTTTTGCTGAAAAAGAATGGGATTTTCTCGTCGGGAAAGCAGCATATATTTCTCATCCTGAAGATTTCATATGGAAAAGAATCCTGGAAAGCGCTGCTGCTTCGGATACTGTTCTACGTTATGAAAAAGAACTTCGGCAATCATTTCCTGAAGACCAGCGATTCGCCTTTGAAGAGAGAAATGGCATTACTGTGCGACAGTATTCCACTGCTTATGCGACTGCATACAATATAAAACTCAACGATATGGTTGAACGCAGAATGCGGCAATCCATTTTTGCAATAGCTTCTTTCTGGTTTACTGCGTGGGTCGATGCAGGACAACCGGACCTGAAAAACTTAGTTCACAAGAACTTTACTGATGAAGAATTAAAAGAATTGAATGAACTGGATACACAATGGAAAACAGGAAGTGTAAAGGGATATAGTTGTGAATAATGCTTTTTTAGAAAATTTCACGCAAGGACAACAAAACGCAGGAAGTCTTTGCGCCTTTGTTTAGGTTGTGTCTTTGCATGAAACAAAAAACGAACCCATATCTTACTTCGCTTCATCTTTCGTAATTTTGCATCTCATTTAAACAAAGGATCGTGAAACATAATTTCAATGCAGGGCCCAGCATTTTGCCAAAGGAAGTATTTGAACAGGCGAGTCAGGCAATTCTTGATTTCAATAATACCGGTTTATCTATATTGGAAATCGGTCATCGGACAGCTATGTTCCAGGAAGTATTGGATGAAGCAACTGCCACAGCAAAGGAACTGATGAAACTGGATGATAGTCATGAGGTCTTATTCCTGCACGGAGGCGCTACCACCCAATTCTTCCAGGTCCCAATGAACCTGCTGAACGAAAATGAAACAGCTGCATATCTCGACTGCGGCGTTTGGGGAACCAAAGCAATTAAAGAAGCAAAAATTTTTGGGAATGTGGATGTAGTCGCTTCTTCAAAAGATAAAAACTACACTTATATCCCAAAAAAATTTTCGATTCCCTTCTCTTCAAAATATTTTCATTATACCACGAATAATACCATTGAAGGAACGGAAATGCATTTCATTCCAGAGACAAATGTTCCTCTCGTTGCAGATATGAGCAGCGACATCCTTAGTCGCGCTCTGGATTTCAATCGTTTTTCACTGATATATGCCGGAGCTCAAAAAAATATCGGAGCAGCCGGTGTAAATATGGTGATTGTAAAAAAAGATATCCTGGGAAAAGTCAATCGCAAATTACCGGGCATGATGGATTATCTCAAACACATAGAAGCAGGATCGGTCTTGAACACTCCTCCTGTATTTGCTATTTATGTATGCATGCTTACACTGAGGTGGTTAAAAAATCTCGGAGGCATTCCGGTGATGGAAAAAATAAATATGCAGAAATCTTCTTTATTATATGATACCCTGGATCGTTTGCCCATTTTCCATCCAACAGTAGCGAAGGAAGACAGAAGCAGGATGAATGTGGTTTTTGTGATGAATGACCCCGAACTGGAAAAAAATTTTTTGCAAACATGTAAAGAGAATGGAATGATTGGCGTAAAAGGGCACAGAAGCGTGGGTGGATTCAGGGTATCCCTGTACAATGCATTGCCCCTGGAAAGTGTAAAAGCATTGACAGTCCTGATGAATGATTTTGCAACTGTAAAAGGATAAAAATTTTTGATTTTTAGTCGCGCAAACACCGAGATAATTCAATGCTTCCGCGGCAACAAAAAAATTATAATGGCAATTATTTCTCCTTTCAAAGCACTCAGGCCAAAACCCGATTTGGCAAAAGAACTCGCATCGCCTCCATATGATGTTTTGAATTCTTCAGAAGCAAGGGCAGAAGCCAAAGGCAAGCCTCATTCTTTTCTTCATATCACCAAATCTGAAATTGATTTGCCCGAAAATGTTGATGTGCATAGCCAGCAGGTATATGATAAAGCAAAAGAAAATCTTCAATCTTTCCAGCGGGCGGGAGTATTATTCAGCGAAGAAAAACCCTGCTATTATATTTACCAGCTGATCATGAATGATAAAAGCCAGACCGGCCTGGTTTGCGTGAGTTCCGTGGAAGACTATGAAAAAGATATTATCAAAAAACATGAGCTGACTCGTCCTGATAAGGAATTGGACCGGATCAATCATATGAAGACGATTGGGGCGCAGACCGGGAATGTTTTTCTCGCTTATAAAACTGATCAGCGACTGCATCAAATGGTTGAAGACTGGAAAGCGAGTCATCATCCTCAATACGATTTTATAGCTGATGATGGCATCCGTCACATTGTATGGGTCATCAATGATGATGCAACTAATGACCGGATAACGAAATTGTTCGAAGCCAGTATCCCATATACTTATATTGCAGACGGGCATCACCGCGCTGCATCCGCCGCTAAAGTAAAGACTGTTTTACAAACAGCCGCTGCGGATTATTTTTTGACCACTCTTTTTCCTTCCGACCAATTACATATTCTCGATTATAACAGGGTTGTAAAAGATATCAACGGAATGGCAGAAAACGAATTCCTGAAATCGCTTGAAAGAGATTTTTTTGTTGGTAAAATTGATAAGGCGCTCTCACCCTCCCGCCTACACGAATTTGGAATGTATTTAAATGGCAACTGGTATAAACTGGTTGCAAGAGAAGGATCCTATCCGACTGATCCGATCGGTATTCTGGATGTAAGCATATTGCAGAAAAACATCCTTGACAGGATTCTCTCTATAAAAGATGTGAGGACCGATAAAAGAATCGATTTTGTCGGGGGCATCAGAGGCCTGAATGAACTCGAAAAGAGAGTGGATAGTGGTGAGATGAAAGTAGCGTTCAGCCTGCATCCTGTAACAATCGAGCAATTATTTGCCATCGCTGACAGTGGCAATATCATGCCACCAAAAAGCACCTGGTTCGAGCCAAAGCTCAGGGATGGATTATTGACTCACCTGATCGGTTAACTGTATGTGAAAACCCGCAGCGTACAATTAAAGAACCACAAATCCGTTTTATCTTATGGCAAAGTTTAGTTTTTAAGAAAATGAGAAGATTCGCTTTTATTTATATTTTGCTGGTTGCTGCCCATTTCTCTTCACTTGCGCAAGAAGATGCAAATACACTGCATGAAAGCGCTAAAGCTTATATGCGACAGGGGGATTTCCCGAATGCTATTGTCGTATTGAATCACGCGCTGCAGCTAAAGCCCCAGGATCTGGAGATATCAAAAGACCTTGCTTTTTCATTCTACCTTCAAAAAAATTATGTAAAGGCGATGGAAACTGCCAAGCCGTTGATTGATCGAAAAGATGCGGATGAACAATGCTACCAGATATTAGGGCTCGTTTACAAAGCAATAGAAGACCGGAAGGAATGTGAAAAAATGTACAAACAGGGTCTCAAGCGATTTCCAAACAGTGGCGTGTTGTATAATGAATATGGAGAAATGCTTTGGGCAAAGCAGGACATGGATGCAATCAGGCAGTGGGAAAAAGGAATTGAAGTGGATCCAAATTATTCTTCCAACTATTATAATGCCTGCAAGTATTACTACTTTACTTATGATAAAGTATGGAGTCTGATTTATGGGGAGATTTTTGTAAACCTGGAAAGCTATAGCAAAAGAACTCCTGAAATAAAAAATATCCTGGTGGATGGATATAAGAAATTATTTTCTGACGCTAAAACCACCAAAAATCAGAATACAAAAAATGCTTTTACTTCGGCTTACCTGGCAGTAATGAGTGATCAGGCAGCCAATGTTTCTTTAGGCGTAACTCCTGAATCACTGACAATTCTCCGGAGTAAGTTCATCCTTGAATGGTTTGATAAATATGCCGGCAAATTACCCTTTCGTCTTTTTGACTATCATCGTCAATTGATGAAGGAAGGATTATTTGATGCATATAACCAATGGCTTTTCGGACCGGCACAAAATCTAACTGTTTATCAGAACTGGACAACAACTCACGCTGATCAATACAATCAATTCATCAATTTTCAAAAAAACAGGGTATTCAAATTACCGACGGCGCAGTATTATCATCCTCTTCCTAAATAAGCAATATTCAACAATCAATATTCAATTTTCAACGATGTTTATATTTTAGTTGAATATTGATATATCATATATATATCCAAAGACATATTTGCTGCTTTTTCGTTTTTTGTATAATTTAAACTCCGCAAAATTTAAAAGGGACAATTATGCTCGAGCCCACAAGATTGTTTGATTGCCTTGCCTACCAGCTGGAAAAATTTCCGAAAGAGGATATGATCGCCGCGAAGGAAAAAGGTTCCTGGAAAAAATATAGTACTGCAGAAATTCAGCAAAAAGTAAATCAGTTAACAGCTGGTCTCCTTGCTCTTGGTGTTTCAGGAAATGATATGACCACTGAGAACAGGGATAAAATTTCTATCATTTCTAATAACAGGCCTGAATGGCTGATCACAGATATGGCCGTTCAGCAATCAGGTGCAATTCTCGTTCCCATTTATCCAACTACCAATCCATTAGAGATTGAGTTTATATTCAATGACTCCGCAGTTAAATATGTTTTTGTAAGTAGTGAAGAATTGTTTCAAAAAGTAAAAAAAATTCAGCCTAATATTCCAAGCCTGAAAAATATTTATACATTTAACGAAGTCGAAGGAGCTGAGCATTGGGTAAAAGTTTCGGATATGGCTTCGGAAACAACAATTGCCCAAGTCCCAATCATAAAAAAATCAATCAGGAAAGAAGATCTCACTACAATTATTTATACATCCGGCACGACAGGTGTTCCAAAAGGCGTCATGCTTAGTCATCATAATATCATGTGCAATGTCAAATTTTCAGCGGAGAGTTTCCCGTTTGAAGATCATCCGGATTGGAAAGGACTGAGTTTTCTGCCACTCAATCATATCTTCGAAAAACTCATCAGCTATATTTATATAATGACCGGCATCGGTATTTATTATGCCGAAAGTTTTGAAACCATCGTGTCAAATATGCAGGAAGTACATCCCGATATATTTACTGCCGTCCCCCGTCTTTTGGAAAAAGTATATGAAGGGATCATGTCCAAAGGATCGCAACTCACGGGTATCAAAAGAAAATTATTTTTCTGGGCTGTTGAATTGGGGAAAAAATATGATAACAGGGAAAGCCGCGGCTTTCTATATAATATGCAACTCTCGATTGCCAACAAACTCATTTTTAGTAAATGGAGGGAAGCGCTGGGAAATAATATTAAGATTGTTGTCACAGGAGGTGCAGCCTGCCAGGAAAGGATACTTCGTATTTTCAATGCAGCACGGATTCCTTTGTATGAAGGATATGGACCGACTGAAAATTCACCTGTTATAGCTGTAAACAGGCATTCTCCCGGTGGCACAAAATACGGAACAGTGGGTCCGCCTATTGATGGAATTGAAGTCCGGCTCGCCGAAGACGGGGAGATTTGTGTGAAGGGCCCGACTGTAATGGTGGGTTATTATAAACGTCCGGATCTGACGGCGGAAGCGGTAGTTGACGGATGGTTACACACAGGTGATATTGGTATATTTGAAGAAGGAAAATTTTTACGGATCACAGACCGAAAGAAGGAATTGTTTAAAACAAGCGGCGGAAAATATGTGGCGCCCGCAGCCATCGAAAATAAATTAAAAGAGTCAAGGTATATAGAACAAATCATCGTTGTAGGTTCTGAAAGAAAGTTCGTGGGAGCTCTTATCGTTCCGTCTTTTACCAATTTGAAAGAATGGTGCAAACAGAATGGAGTACCATTCAATTCAAATGAGGATATGATCAAAGATCAGAAAGTGCTCAGCTTTTACAGGCAGATTGTCGAAAATTATAATCAGAACTTCAATCATGTGGAACAGATCAAAAAATTTGAACTGCTTCCCAGAGAATGGAGTATTGATACCGGAGAGATGACTCCCAAACTAAGTCTCAAAAGAAAAGTGATCATGGAAAAATACCGGGATGCGATTGAAAGAATTTACGCATAGACAAGATCGTTACTATCAAAAAATACATTTATTTCATCATCTTCTTCACCAGTTCTCCCACGATCCTCAATCCTCTCTCAACCTCCGCATCCCATGGCCGGGCATAGCTGATACGCATGCAATTCACGAATTGACCCTGAGAAGAAAATATTTGTCCGGGAGCAATGGAAATATGATACCTGACTGCTTCCTGGTACAATTTATAACTGTTAATTTTTTTATTCAGTTCAATCCATAATACAAAGCCGCCCTGTGGACGTGACACTTTGCTGTCTGCCGGAAAATATTGTACAATTCCCTGAATATATCTAAGACACTGGGTGTGCAATGCCTTTCTTAATTTTTTTAAATGATATTCATATCTCCCGATACTTAAAAAATGTGCCGATGCCAGTTGAGTGATCGTTGTACTCGTTAGTGACTGCACCATTTTAATTTGTGTTACTTTTTCTGTAAATCGTCCCGGAATAGTCCAGCCGATACGATATCCCGGGGCCAATGATTTCGACAAAGAACTGCAATAGATCACCCATCCTTCCTTATCAAAACTTTTACACGTTTTCGGACGATGGCGGCCAAAATACATTTCACCATAAATATCATCTTCGATCAAAGGGATCTTATATTTTGTAATCAGCTCAACAAGAGCTTTCTTTTTTTCATCAGGCACACAACTTCCAAGCGGGTTACTGAAATTGGGAACGAACATGCATGCATTGATAGAACATTTCCTGATAGCCTTCGCCAGTTCGTCGATATCCATGCCCGTTAGAGGATCGGTAGGAATTTCATATACTTTTAATCCCAGGTTTTCTATTGCCTGAAAAATTCCAAAATAAGTTGGACTTTCGATAGCCACAGTATCTCCTGGTTTCGTTACCGCTTTCAGTGAAATCACCAGGGCTTCCATGCAGCCCGCAGTGACGACAATATCTTTCTCAGAAAATTTTCCGCCCCAGCTAAAAGCCAGCTTAGCTAATTGTTTGCGAAGATCTTTATTACCTTGTACCTGTTCATAACTGATTCCATGATGTTTCGAAGTACGCATCGCATGGACCATGGCTTTGTTTAGTTTGGCGGCGGGAAGTAATTCGATGGGTGGCTCCGCCATCGAAAAATTCAATATCTCATCCGAAGACATTTTCCGGAAAACGGTAGAGATCATTTCATCAATGCTCACTTCATTGGCAACCGGTTCCGGATCCGATTTTTCCGGAAGGCGTGGAAAACGCCTGAAATTAAATCGCACATAATATCCTGACTTTGGTCTCGCTTCGATCAATCCTTTTCCTTCGAGATGATAATAGGCCTGGAATGCAGTTCCCATACTAATTCCATATTCCTCACTTAATACTCTTACCGATGGCAATTTATCACCGATCTTCAATACTTCTTCTCCGATCATATTTTCAATGCCCTCTGCTACCTGGAGATATAAATGATCTTCTCTCATTTTCTTCTTAAGCATAAAATTCAATTTACTGAGGAGAAATTCAGCGAAACATTTTTGAAAATACCATTCATCCCTTTTTTGTTCCGCTTATCTGATATAGTCAAAATTAATGAATCTGCATCTGTTTTTTTACAAACATTTTAAAGAATTTTGTAAACACAGCAAAAAACGGGTTGGATGATTAAATACGCAATAAGAAATTCGAAGATCTATAAATATAAGTTTATGCCTGGATCCTTGAAAGAAGAAAATATCAGGATAGTAGATTACGAGCCGCATCATCAGCAATATTTCGAGCAGCTTAATCGTGCCTGGATCGAAAAAGATTTCCATCTTGAACCGGTTGACAAATTCGTTTTGATGGAACCGGAAAAAGCTATCCTCAACCGGGGCGGAGCCATATTAATGGCATATTTCAATGATGAAGTAGCCGGAACAGTGGGATTGAAAAAAGTAGATTATTCTACTTATGAATTAATCAAGATGACAGTATCAGAAAAATTCCGGCGAAAAGGTATCGCAGAAAAACTGAGCAAGGCAGCTATTGAAAAAGCAAAATCGAAAGGAGCTTCGAGGTTGATTTTATATTCGCAGACCTGCTTGCAACCCGCTATCCATTTATATAAGAAATTAGGTTTTACCGAAGTGCCTCTTGAAGCAGGGACTTATGAGCGTTGTGATATCAAAATGGAAATGATACTGGAAAAAATAACAATCAGGGAAGCCGGCATAGAACATGCCACTTCGATAGCAGCAGTTGGCAAAAGGTCATTTTATGATACTTTCAGACCTTTTTTTAATAACCAGGATGAATTAAGGCAATACCTGGATTATACCTATGACACTGAAAAAATCGCTTCCAGCATTACAAAACCAAATAATGTTTTCTTTATAGCGTTATTAGATCAGAAAATGATCGGCTTTGCCAAGCTTAAAAAGCAATCGCCGAATCAAAAAATCAGTGCCGACAGGCAGGTCGAGCTTCAAAAAATATATGTTCTGAAGGAATACCAAGGTTCCGGCGCGGGGCAGGCTTTATTGCAGGCAGTATTGCAAATGGTTAGTAAAATACAGCCGCAATGCATTTGGCTGGATGTTCTTATTCACAATGAAAGGGCAATCCGTTTTTACGAAAAGAATGGCTTTGAAAAATACGGCAAGCATTTTTTTACCATCGGCTCACAGACACTAACATACGATATAATGATTTTACCAGTGAGGAGTTCTTTCAATCAATCACCAATGCAAATGATAAGCGATGAAAACCATTGAAAAGATTCATATTCATAAGACGACACATTCCCATCTTCCTGAGATCGACTGGAATAATTTAGAGTTCGGAAAATATAACTCGGATCATATGCTGATCTGTGATTATGCCGACGAGGAATGGCATAGTCCGCGCATTGTTCCTTTTGGAAATCTTTCCTTAAGTCCGACTTCGCTTTGTCTTCATTACGGACAAACCATATTTGAAGGGATGAAAGCTTTCAAAACAGTTGATGGCAGGATTAATATTTTCCGTCCTTATAAGCATCATGAAAGATTTGCACGCTCTGCGGAACGTATGTGCATGGCCGTAATACCTCAGGAAATTTTTATTGAAGGATTGCATCAATTGATTGAACTGGATCGTGAATGGATTCCTTCTCAGGCCAGCTCTTCTCTCTATATCCGGCCTTTTATGATTGCAACCGAAGCAAGACTCGGAGTAAAAGTATCCGATGCTTATCGCTTTCTTATTGTCAGCGGACCGGTTGGACCTTATTATTCGAAACCCATCTCTGTAAAAGTGGAGTGCGAATTTGTGAGAGCAGCCAGGGGAGGTACGGGATATGCCAAATGCGGAGGAAATTATGGCGCTGCTTTTTATCCGACTCAAAAAGCAAGGGAGCAGGGATATGACCAGGTATTATGGACCGATGGAAAAGAAAATAAATACATCGAAGAATCAGGAACAATGAATGCAATGTTTGTAATCAACCAAATACTTGTAACGCCGCCTTTATCAGACTCTATTCTGGATGGTGTTACAAGAGATTCATTTATTGTATTGGCAAAAGACTCGGGTATTCCTGTCCAAGAAAGGCCCATCAGCATTAATGAACTGGAAGAAGCATTCAGGAAAAAAACGATTACAGAAGCTTTTGGTGTCGGAACAGCAGCAGTGGTGAGTCCAATCAAAACGATTGGCATCGGTGATATCAATTACGATCTTCCTCTTAACAATAAAAATACTGTCGCTGAATCATTAAAAGCCAGGTTTGAACGCATCCGCACCGGCAAGGAAGCCGATATACACAATTGGAACTACATTCTTTAATTTTTTCACACAGAGCTAACGGAGAAAAGGAGGAAACAAACAAAAAGTTAAATACGGTATCCTCTTTCTCTCTGTTAGCCCTATGCGAATTATTTTCTTTGTAACTTTCCTTTCAGCAAAATTTAAAAATGAACCCGGAAAAGGAAAGGCTGAAAGAAATTAGCTGGAAAAAATGGGGGCCTTATCTCACGGAACGGCAATGGGGAACAGTTCGTGAAGATTACAGCGCAAATGGAGATGCCTGGAAATACACTACGCATGAAATGGCGCGATGCAAAGCGTGGAGATGGGGTGAAGAAGGAATCGGAGGAATCTGTGACAACAAGCAATTGGTATGCTTTGCTCTTGCATTATGGAATAAAAAAGATCCGATATTGAAGGAACGACTATTTGGTCTTTCGGGAGAAGAAGGCAATCATGGTGAAGATGTAAAAGAATTATATTATTATCTGGATTCTACTCCCACTCATACTTATATGAAAATGCTGTATAAGTATCCGCAGGCAGAATTTCCATACCAATTATTGATGCAGGAAAATGGTCGAAGGTCGAGGCAGGATCCGGAATTTGAACTGATGGATACGGGGATATTTAATGAAGATCAGTACTTCGATGTATTCATTGAATATGCAAAAGCAGACCCGGAAGATATTCTCATCAGGATCACAGTTAATAATCACAGCAAAGAAAAAGCCGCACTGAATATCTTACCAACTATTTGGTTCCGTAATACCTGGGCCTGGGGATACGATAATTATATCCCATCCATGTATGGAATCAGCAATAATACCATCGATATCCAGCATAAAATCCTCGGACAATATTTTCTACATTGTGAAAATTCCAACGAACTTTTATTTTGTGACAACGAAACAAATTGTACGAAACTGTACGATTTCCAGGATGGAAAAAAATATTGTAAGGATGGAATCAATGAATATATTATTCATCAGGTAAAATCAATCAACCCCGACAGAGGAGGGACTAAAGCAGCTGCCAATTATGATATAGTAGTTTCCCCGAATCAATCATCCATAATCCGGCTGCGTCTTTGTAAAAAACATGATGGTGATACCTTCCGTGATTTCGACAAAATTTTTAATCAGCGGATCGAAGAAGCAAATAATTTTTTTGCCGAGTTGCAAAAAGATATACAAGCGGAAGATGAAAAAATGGTACAAAGGCAGGCCTTTGCTGGTTTGTTATGGGGTAAACAATTTTATTATTACAATGTCGACCGATGGCTGAAAGGTGATCCGAGTGAACCTCCGCCGGCTGAGCAAAGACTGCAGGGAAGGAATAAAGAGTGGAGGCATTTAAATAATGAAGACATTATTTCAATGCCTGATAAATGGGAATATCCCTGGTATGCTGCATGGGATCTTGCATTTCATTGTATTTCGCTTGCACTGATCGACCCTGTCTTTGCGAAAGGACAACTCGTCAAACTGACACATGAGTGGTATATGCATCCCAACGGGCAGCTTCCTGCTTATGAATGGTCATTTTCAGATGTAAATCCTCCTGTACATGCGTGGGCCACATGGCGTGTATATGAAATTGAAAAAAAGAGCAATAACGGCGTTGGTGATACGCAATTCCTGGAAACCATCTTTCATAAACTATTAATAAATTTCACGTGGTGGGTTAACCGAAAAGACAAAGAGGGCAATAATATATTTGAAGGAGGATTTCTCGGTATGGATAATATCGGGATATTCGACCGGAATATGCAATTCCCTGATGGAGTAGTTTTGGAACAATCAGATGCAACCAGTTGGGTTGCTATGTATTCTTTGAATCTCATGCGTATTGCATTAGAGCTTGCCAAAACCAATTCAGTATACCAGGATATGGCGAGCAAATTCTTTGAACATTTTTTATATATCGCAGGCGCTATGGAAAGCATGGGTGAAGACAATGCCGGGCTCTGGGACCAGGAAGATGAATTTTATTACGATAATATAAATTACTCCGATGGTAAAAGACTAAAATTAAAAATCCGCTCGATGGTGGGATTAGCACCATTATTTGCAGTAGAAGTTTTGGATGATGAGGTTCTTCAGACACAAACTGAATTTGCCGGCAGGCTACGATGGTTTCTTGAAAATCGTCCCGACCTTGCAAGCCTTGTATCCAGATGGCATGAAAAGGGAGCAGATGAAAAACATTTATTGTCACTTGTTCGCGGACACAGGATGAAAAGAATTTTATACAGGATGCTCGATGAAAATGAATTTTTGAGCGATCATGGTGTCAGAGCTTTATCAAAATATCATAAAGATCATCCTTACCAGCTCGATATAAATGGAACGACACTCAGTGTAGAATATACACCCGGAGAATCTACCATTCCATTGTTTGGGGGTAATTCAAATTGGAGAGGCCCGGTGTGGATGCCCGCCAATTATTTGATCATTGAATCCTTACAACGCTTTCATTATTATTATGGCGATGATTTTAAAGTCGAGTATCCAACAAATTCGGGTAAGTATTTTACCTTAGGTGAAATTGCATCGGAATTATCGAAACGCTTAATCGGACTGTTTACTTTTGATGATAAAAAAAGAAGAACAGTTTTCGGAGACAATAATAAATTTCAATCTGATCCTGCTTTCAATAATTATCTTCTCTTCTATGAATATTTTCATGGCGACAGTGGAAAAGGATTAGGCGCTTCTCATCAAACAGGGTGGACCGGCTTAGTCGCTAAACTCATCCAGCCCCGGTAATCGTTTGCATGTTTAAGCCTACATGTTTAAAAATAATTAATGTATTCTTTTGTATAATTCAACAAAATAATTGTAACTTTTCAAAGATGATCTTTTTTTTTGCTTACCCCTTGAATAACTGAATTCCTATTGTTTGCCGTCCATTGAAAACTATTTAAAATCTAAAAATGGAGGCCATCATGAAACCGCATCAATCTCCTTTCGTGCACAGGCGGAAGAAAACTATTGAGTTTCATATTTCAAACAGTTGCGCTTCCCGTATCTCCCTCGCAGGAACTTTTAATCACTGGGCCCAGGACGAATTAAGAATGAAACCATCCAAAAACGGTATATGGAAAATTGAAATTCCAATGCTGCCGCATGGAAAGTATCATTACAAATTCTTTATTGATGACAGGATGTGGATGGAAGATATTGAAAACCAGCTAAGGGAACCAGACGGGGTTACCGGGTGGAACAGTGTATTGACCGTGTAAGAAGTTCAGGCCAATAGAATTAAAATCTTAGTTTGGCCTGAACTTTTTTATTCTTCAACATTATTACTTCATCAAAATTTCCAGCATTTTATCAGCCACCAATTGATTTCCCTGTTCATTTAAATGAACACGATCCTGGGTTAAAATTCCTGATTCCTTATTATCGGGGTTATTTTTAAGATTATATTCCAGGAAGATTTTTCTGAAATCGAGTAAATCACAATTATTTTTTGATGCGAGGTTGCGTATGATCTGCGAATACTTATTCAAATCCCCATCCTGCTGATTGGTATAATCCGTTTTTTCGCCAATAGCAGCAGGAGTACAAAGAATCAGCTTTATATTTTTTGCCTGCAATTTTTTAATGATGGCAGTATAAAATTTTTCAAATTTATCTGCATCTGTTCCCGTTCCATAAGATTGCTTATGCCAAACATCATTAACGCCAATCCAGATCACAACAATATCTGGATTTTTTGCCAGCACATCATCATCCATCCGCAGGTAGAGATCATACACCTTGTTTCCTCCGACGCCTGCTCCAATCAATTCATATTGATTCGCCAATCCTTTTTTCGACAAAGCATCTCCAATTTTGGTGATAAACCCCCCGGGTTTTGCTCCTGCTTCGGTGATAGAATCACCAAAAAAAAGAACGCGTTTTACTTTCTGACGAATAGCAAAACCAGTAACGATGACTACAGTAATTGCGATTAAAGACCAGATAATAATTTTCATATGAGAATTCGTTAAGCTTATTGTATTGTTGCTGATTCTAACCGTGTGAGACCGGGATGGTCAGACGCAGTATTAAATTTAATCCTGCAAATTGCTTATTTGATCAATGCGACGAATAATAAACATACAGGCGCGGGCATTGTGATAAGGACATTTCCATAATCCTGCTTTTTCATATCCTTCCATCAGCGAATGATCTTCATGAACACCCCAGAACCATTCTCCATTTTGATGATCCTTGATATATTTTCCGGTAAATTCCCAGGATTTTAAAGATTGCTGAAGATATTTTTCATCCTCAGTCAATTGATAAGCATTAAAAAAACCAATCATGGCCTCAGCCTGGGGCCACCAATGCTTTTGTTTAATCAGCATTCCATTATTTGATTCATAATTCAATCCCCCTTTTTCGTCCAATCCCTCAACAACAGCATCCGCTATTTTAATACCCATGGTTCTCATCGCCATCATCCATCCGGGATGATGAATCACTTCCGCTATTTCCTGGAGAAGCCAGGCTGCCTCAATATCATGACCATAAGAAATGATATTTGATTTTACATTCCAATTCTCGTCAAAAAACAAATGCAAATGGTGACTCGCATCATCTATTATATGATGGGCAAAGACTTCGAGTAAATTCTCAATTTGTTGTTTTAATTTCTTATCCGGCCAAACCTGGTAAAGATTCGCATATGCTTCCGCGATATGCAGGTGCGTGTTCATTGATTTTTTTTCATTCGCATCCTTTTCACTCAGACGCATATCGCTGATATTTTTCCACTCGCGTGTGAAAGCTTCCAGGTAACCTTTATGTGCCTGATCGTATGCATAATATTCAATCAGCCAGTATAATTTGATGGCGAGCTGATACGCATCCTGGTCCTCCGTCGCTTTAAAATATTCACTCAATCCATAAATGCAAAATGCGAGCCCGTATATCTGTTTCCGGTCATTCAGTTTTTCTCCTTTGTGATCAACCGTCCAATACACTCCGCCGAACTGCCTGTCAACAAAATAATCAACGATATAATGAAAAGCGCTTTCAGCAAACTGTAGATATTTTCCGTCATTTGTTTGATTGTATGCCGCTGAGAAAGTCCAGAGGATACGCGAATTCAGTACTATCCCTTTTGGCGCTTCAGGATCAGGATGATTATTGTTGTCGATACTTCCATAAAAGCCTCCATTAACTGAATCAGGAGAATATTGCATCCAGTAGTTGAGAATATTACTCAGCTCCTGCGTCAATTCTTTCCTGTATTTTTTAAGAGAGACTTTCATCAAGTATTTATTGTTTCTTTACGGCACCCTGTTTTTTTCTGACCACTGATGGTTTCCTAAGTTTATTTTTTTTAATTAATAATTTTCTATTCTTATCTATCAGCCGATTCAGTGTTTTGACCGATTCGGAAGACCGGAAACCATCAGGAGCGGTACTCATGACATAATCCAACAATTTGTCAACTGTTGTAGTGGCGACATGCATACGTGTATCCGATGAAGCGTAGTAAATAAACACATCCCCTTTTTTGTCTACAATCCAGCCATTGGAAAATACCACATTAGATACATCCCCGATTCTTTCTTCATTTTCAGGAGCCAAAAAATAACCCGCCGGCTTATGCGTAATTTTCGTCAGGTCTTTCAGGTCGGTCAGAAACAAATAAATGACATAACGCAGGCCGGCAGCAGTATTCCGGACTCCGTGGGCCTGATGCAACCATCCGTGTTTTGTTTTGATGGGAGGCGCTCCCAGTCCATTTTTCAATTCATACACGGTGTGATATTTTTTTTCATCAATAATTTTTTCTTCTTCAATATTTGCCGCGGTAATGGAATGAGATAATCCAAAGCCAATTCCTCCGCCACTTCCGGCATCGATAAAACCATCCTGTGGTCTCGTATAAAAAGCATAATGTCCATCTACAAATTCAGGATGCAACACCACATTGCGCTGTTGAGGTGAGCGCGTTTTTAAATCTGCCAGGCGTTCCCATGTCTTCAAATCTTTTGTCCGGGCAATGCCACAGGCTGCGATGGCTGCGGACTGATCAGATGCAGGAGCAGATGGGTCTCTTCTTTCTGTGCAGAATAAACCATAGATCCATCCATCTTCATGGTGGGTGAGGCGCATATCATAAACATTGATATCCGGATCTGCTGTTTCCGGCATGGTCACCGGACGATCCCAAAACTGAAAATGATCGACCCCATTCGGGCTTTCTGCTACAGCAAAAAAAGATTTCCTGTCGCTGCTTTCTACTCTTGCCAGAATAATGTATTTGTTTTTCCATTTAATGGCACCTGCATTAAATACAGCATTAATCCCAAATCTTTCCATCAGGTATGGATTGGTCTTGCTATTGAGATCATATCTCCAAAAAAGAGGAGTATGAGCTGCTGTTAAAACGGGGAATTTATAACGGTTAAAAATTCCATTTCCGTCTTTTCGTATCCTGTTTGCCCTTTTAATCAGAGCAGCCCAGGATTTTTCAAGTTTCTTTGATCTTTTTTTAAAGGCATCAGTTATCATAAAAAATATTTCATGATCAGTATTCCCCCAGCCTGTTCCACCAGGTTTTTTTCAGTATCAATATAATAGCCACTAAAATCACCACCGTAAGGAGTAACGGAAATTTAAGCCAAAGCACAATATACATAGGCAGTATGGTCAGACATAACTGACCAATCATCCCCAATACAATGTTGAAAGCATTTATCGAAAAATTTTTATTGCCTGCAAAACCCGGATCCTCTGCAACAATCATGGCATGAACGGGCTTCCAGAATCCCCAGGGGCGGACTATTTTGTAAAAAGATTTTAAAGTTGTTTCATCGGTGGGTGGAGCAGCATATGTTCCAATTACCGAACCGGCCAATGACAATAAAAACAACCAGGGCCAGTAATAAAGATCAAGTCCGGTGAGTACTCCATATGATTTCAATACGGCCAGTGCTATGGCAGGAATAATTCCGGCAAGCATTCCCCAGAAGAATCCGCTTGCATTGAAACGCCACCAATGCCATTTAAGCATATTGGCTGCAACATATCCTCCATATAAGCCTGATACGATCCATTGCAAAACAGTATTTACATCCTTCACAAAAATTCCCAGCACGATTCCGATAATTACAACCACCGATCCGGCGATATAATTCATCGTGATGGTTTTTTTTGTGGACGCATTCGGATTGATATATTTCAGATAGATATCATTCACTATATAAGCCTGCGCGGCATTCAGGGTACCGGAGAAGGTTCCCATAAAAGCGCCAAG
Organism: Puia sp.; assembly: GCA_035499855.1. GTDB lineage: Bacteria > Bacteroidota > Bacteroidia > Chitinophagales > Chitinophagaceae > Puia. The sequence goes on from DATJXY010000045.1 coordinate 51,899, forward strand.
CAATCCGGTCAGGACCAATCCCATCAAACCTGTTGGCAGAAAATTATTAATAGCTGCCGGCAATATTTTTTCAAAATCGGTACCGCCCGGCGTTTGAAGGTCACCGTTAATCTGTCGGAAATACAACAAGGCAAGAACTGTCAATCCAATAATCATCGAATAACGGATAGGCAATAAAATAATTGAAACAAATCCGCTCATTTTACTGGCTTCCTGTGGTGAGCGGGTACTCAGGATTTTTTGCATGTCATAATTCGGCGCAGGTCCGGCAAGACTTGCAAATATTCCTTTGAATAACATCATCATGAAAAACAAACCGAATAATGAAAATCCATCATCATTAATTTTTTTATTGGCATCCTCTACGATATTGTTCCAGTTGAGATCGAGTCTCCATTTAAAAAAAGGATTTTCCCAACCTGGTGGCACATGAATGGAATGACCATGCAGCCTGATCATGGCAATAATCCCGATGCTGATACAGGCTACAGACATGATCAGGTATTTAACCACATCACCCCATACAATACTGTGCATCCCACCCAGGATGGAATAGAACATAGCAAATAATGTAAATACGATGCCATAAAAATGCGGGATATATGCAGGGCTGATAGATAAAGGAATATAATGTTGCACTTCACTCCAGGGAATAAATATCTGCATGAATTTTCCAAGGCCGACAAATCCATAAGCCATGAAGCCGAGACAACTCAGGAGGGCAAATGCCACTACAATATTATGAGAAGCTTTTACCCCAATACCCTCTTTCCCAAAACGTCCGGCCAGCCATTCAGCACCGGTAGTGGCATTCGATCGCCGGAGCCATCGTGAGAGATACATCATCAAAAAAACCTGGTTGAAAACAGGCCATAACCAGGGAATCCAGATACTTTTCATACCATAAACAAAACAGAGGCTCACCATCCACATCGTTCCGGATATATCGAACATATCAGAAGCATCGCTCAAGCCAAGCATATACCAGGGAAGGGATTTCCCTCCCATCAGGTAGTTCTCTTTATTGCGCCGCGCTTTTTTTCTCAATGCCCATCCGATCACAACCATCGTTGCGAGATAGGCAATGATCATGGCAAAATCAATCGCTCGTAATTTCATGTTGGCGGCGGTTGGTTGAATCCTTGAACGGTCAATGGTGAATGGTCAATAAAAAATACTCACCACTGACTATTCACCATTCATTTTACTGATACATTTTTTCCTTCGTCACATCTTTCTGAAAAAAAGTTTTTTTTGCATTATAGAACTTCACAAAATCATTGGCTGATGCCTGTCCCTTATAAGGAACATAGAATTCATATTGTGTCTGGCTCCTGTAGCCCGAGTTCCTCCACGCCAATGCATAAGCGATTTTATGTTTTTCCAGTGTCTTCAGGAAAACATTTGTCCACCATGAACTATCAGGCAGGCCATTATATCCGAATTCTGTCAGTGCTGGAATTTTATTTTTTTCTGTTGCGATGTTTTCAAGAGTGGTCAATGTTTTATCGAATTCAGCCATGAAGTCTTCATTCTTCTTTATATTATTTGCCTGGTAGATATCGAATCCCACTATATCAACCCACTCGTCACCTGGATATCTTTCCAGGTAATCTTCTTTGGAAGCAAACCGGTCAGTATTGTATGCATATAAAAGATTGTGGACATGTTTTTCATCCCGCAAATAAGTTTCAGTGAAGCGATAGAGTTGTTTCATTTCATCCGGAGTACAATTTTTTCCTCCCCACCAGAACCAGTTTCCGTTTAATTCATGAAATGGGCGGAATATGACAGGGATCAATTCCCCATGCCTGCCTTTCAGGCTCATTATAAAAGTGGCGATCTTGTCGAGCCAGCTTTTAAAAAGATCATTTTTCTCTCCTCCGGGCAAAATTGAAGCAACAGTTCCGGGAGAAGGCTGCCAGGCAGTTTTTCCTGTGAGCGGATTATTGAGATGCCAGCTGATCGTGATAACTCCTCCGCGTTCATATCCTTCCCTGATAAATTCTCTCATCTTATCGAATGGCACGCTATCGAGATTGACGGGATGATCAATTTCAATTCTTCCCAATTCCCAACCATATAATGCAGGATAATCGCCGGTTACATCTTTGATATCACTTCTTCCCGGAACATATTTCCAACCAACTCCGTATGCAAGATCATCCTGGTGACCCAGCATAAATCCTCTGTCGGCCAATTTCTTTAAATTCCGGTAAAGATGAATAGTTTCAGCAGTTGCATTCTTGTCAACGGGTAAATCATTTTGTGCCTGTGAGAAAATAGCCAGGAATACAAAAAACAAAACAGTTGTTGATTGTTTGCAAAAAAACATGTTAAAGGATTAAAATAATTGGTTGAATCAGCTAAACCTGGGGGTAAAACGAATTATCTGATCAAATATAGGTTTACCTGTGTTTTTCATATAATACTTTTTTGTCACTTATTTATTTTAATTTATCAAAATAATGGTTCTGTATTTGCCGATTTATAGAAAAATATTGAATAATAATCTCTTTTAATAAATACTTTTATTTCCAGCCTATAATATTATTTTATCTTTCTTTGCGCAATGCAGCAATTTTATTAAGGGAAATGTCTTATAGTTCGTTACCATTATGAATAAGGATATCATTCGGGAGATCACCCCGCTAACTCAAAACGATTGCTTTACCATTTTTTCCCGCGAAAAAAAGGAATTTTCCTTTCCACTACATTATCATGATGAGTTTGAATTGAATTTTATCAGGAATGGCAGCGGTGCAAAAAGAATCGTAGGTGACAGTATTGAAGTGATTGATGATCTTGAACTCATCCTCATTGGACCCAATCTTTATCATTCCTGGTTTACCCATCAATGCAGAAGTGAAAATATCAAGGAAATTACCATCCAATGGCATAAGGATTTACTCGATGACAAATTTCTTTGCAGGAACCAGCTGAATTTTATTCGTTCGATGTTTGACAGAGCATCGAGAGGAATTTCCTTTTCCAGGGATACAATGATTTCCCTCGCGCCAAGGATTTTATCTTTAAATGAAAAAAGCGGATTTGATTCTGTGTTGGAGCTGATGTCGATTCTGCACGATCTTTCCATTTCCCGCAATATGCGCACTTTGTCCAATGCTGCATTCGCCAATGAAAAATTTAGCTACAACAGCAGAAGAATTGAGAAGGCATTCCAGTACATGTATAATAATTACGACAAAACAGTCACCCTGGCCGAAGTAGCCCGACTGGTCAATATGACCGAAGTTTCTTTCAGCCGGTTTATAAAAAAGAGAACAGGCAATACCTTTATTGACAGCCTGAATGAAATACGACTGGGACATGCGTCCAAAAAATTGATCGACACCACCCATTCTATTGCAGAGATCTCCTATAATTGCGGTTTCAATAATATCTCCAATTTTAACCGCATCTTCAAAAAGAAAAAAGGTTGTACTCCCAAAGAATTCCGCGAAAGTTTCACCAACGGACTAAAAGTATTTATTTAATGTGCGGATTTGCAAATGTGCAAATCTGCGAATTATAGAAAATTTGCAAGGTATAATAAAGATATTCCTTCTAAACCTGCAGATCCGGGTATTTCCTAAAGGATGTTCAAACGCCGGATAATACTGATTTTGTCTTAATATCCGTTCGCACATCTGCACATTTGCAAATCCGCATATCATTCCAATATCTTTGCGTCTCAATATTCCCAGATTGGAGAAATCAAATTTTGTAGATCAGATAAGAATATTTTGTCGCAGCGGACATGGAGGAGCCGGCAGCAAACATTTTCTGCGAACCAAATACAATCCGACAGCCGGGCCTGACGGCGGTGATGGCGGCCGGGGCGGTCATATCATTCTTCGCGGAAATAAAAACCTTTGGACTTTATTACATCTGCGTTATTATAAAAATGTGTTGGCTGAAGACGGCGAAGGCGGAAGCGGTAATAAATGTACCGGCCGTTTTGGGAAAGATATAGTTATCGATGTTCCACTTGGCACAATTGCACGCGATGAAGAGACTGGCAAAAAAGAAGCTGAGATTTTGGAAGACGGAGAGGAAATTATCTGGATTCCAGGAGGAAGAGGTGGATTGGGGAATGCACAGTTTGCTACTTCAACCAACCAGGCGCCGGAACATGCACAACCCGGAGAGCCCGGACAGGAAGGCTGGAAAATACTCGAATTGAAAGTTTTGGCCGATGTGGGGCTGGTCGGTTTTCCGAATGCCGGTAAATCCACTTTATTATCTGTTATCACCGCCGCGAAACCGAAAATCGCCGACTATGCTTTTACCACCCTCACTCCACAGCTGGGCATGGTTGAATATCGTGATGGAAGAAGTTTTTGTATAGCAGATTTGCCGGGAATCATCGAAGGAGCAGCGGAGGGAAAAGGATTGGGGCATCGCTTTCTCCGCCATATTGAACGAAATGCTGTTTTACTCTTCTTAATTCCAGCCGACAGCAACGATCACAAAAAAGAATTTGATATCCTGGTGAATGAATTGGAACAATACAATCCTGAACTGTTGCACAAGGAATTTATTATCGCTATCAGCAAAAGCGATTTATTGGATGATGAGTTGAAACAGGCAATTGAAAAAGAATTACCTTCTAATATTCCTCATGTCTTTATTTCATCCGCAACACAAAAAGGGCTGACTGAGTTAAAAGATTTGCTTTGGGAAAGACTGAATGCCAGTCGCGAGTCCTGAGACGGTAGTCGGGAGATATTCAATTACATATTTTGCCACTCCTGACTATCGACTAATGACTTCCGGCTCTTTCATTCCGTTCTCAAATTCTTGACTGGATTCGTCAGCGCAGCCCTGATGGCCTGGTAGCCGATAGTAAATAATGCAATGATGATCGCCAATGCCCCGGCGAGTGCAAATACCCACCATGCAATGTTTACATGATACGCATAATTCTCCAGCCATTTACTCATTCCAAACCATGCAACAGGAAATGCGATCAGTGCGGCAATAAAAACCAGTTTCAGGAAATCCAGAGTAAGTAATCCTGTTATATTTGTTACCGATGCTCCCAGTACTTTACGAATGCCGATTTCCTTGATGCGTTGTTCGGCCATATAAGTTGCAAGTCCGAATAATCCGAGGCAGGAAATAATGATCGCCATCAGCGCAAATGCATTTACCAATTTCCCGATCATCATTTCCCCTTTGTATTTTTCTTCATACATCTCATCCAGAAAATGATATTCGAAAGGATAAGATGCATCGTATGCATGTTGCAGCTTATTCAATGAAGCAATCGCTTCCTGTGTTTTTCCCTGTTCGGGTTTTACAAATATCACATAAGAATTTAACGGCTGGAGGCAGAGCACGAGAGGTGTGATGGGTTGATGCAAAGAATGTAAATGGAAATCCCTGGTAACTCCAACGATTGTGCCCTTTCCACTCCAGAATTCAATCTGTTGTCCAACGGGATTTTTTAAATTCATCAATCGGGCTGCTGATTCGTTGATGACATAATTGGAGCTGTCTGCCATGTCTTTTGAAAAATCCCTTCCGGCAATAAGCGGAATATTCATTGTCTTCAAAAAATTGTATCCAACAAACGTGGCTGAAACCGAGGCAACTTCATCCGGTCTTTTTCCCGGCCATTTTAAATCTGCAGAAGTACCATCAATACTAAGCGGGTTATCTCCAGCAGTAGTAACATTCGCAACGCCTTTAGCACGCGATAATTCATCTTCAAAAGTATTGAGGTGCGTAAATACATTTCCCTCGGCAAGCATTACGATCATATTATTTTTATCCAGACCCAGATTTCGGTTCCTGATAAAATTAATCTGGTTATAAATGATAATGGTTCCGATAATCAATATGATCGACAAACTGAATTGAAATATTACTAACCCTTTTCTTAAAGTGCTGGCTCCCTGTGTTTTTACAGAAACCGATTTTAAAACCGCTACAGGCCTGAATGATGAAAGAAATAATGCCGGATAACTTCCGGCCAGGATACCTGTAAAAATAGTAATGGCCAGTATCGCCAGTATAAATCCGGCATTGCTGAAATTAATATCGAGTTGTTTCTGGGTGAGCTGGTTAAATGCGGGCATCAGTAATTCTACAATGATCAACGCCAGGCAAACTGCGCATATAGTTAATAGTAAGGCTTCTCCGAAAAATTGCGCTATGATCATTCTTCTTTCTGCACCCACGACTTTCCTGATCCCTACTTCTTTAGCCCTTTTGACAGAACGTGCAGTGGTAAGGTTCATAAAATTGATACATGCAATGATCAGTACGAAAGCAGCAATGATGGAAAACAATCGAACATATACAATTCGTCCACCTTCCTGTTTTCCCGCTTTAAAATCACCATACAGGTATTTATCTCCGAAGGGTTGCAGGAAAATCTCATCTTTCGTCCCGGAATTGTATTTGGTCAATACATGTAAAAGTTTTTCATTTACTTTCCTGGCAGATGCCTGTGGCGCAAGCATCACATACATGTACACCGAATAATTGCCCCAGGTTTTGAGCCATTGATTTTTATCGACATACACATCAAAAGGAATCAGCCAGTCGAACCGGAGGGAAGAATTAGTTGGAATTGTTTTTAAAACTCCACTCACCTGAAATACATCCGACTGATTCACGGTGATTGTCTTTCCGATAGGATCTTCATTCCCAAAATATTTTTCAGCAAGTCGTTGTGAAATGACAATATTTTTTTTAGATGAGAGCGCCGCATTAACGTCTCCTTTTTCCAAAGGAAATGAAAACATTTTTAAAAAATCGGGCGTTGTATAATATCCTTTTTCCTTATGTGCTTTTGGTCCGGGGAAAAATAAAATTTCATCAGCGCTTACAGTCGAAACATATTGAATTTCCGGAAAATCTTTTTTCATGGCTTCATTCAGCGGAGCTGGAATATTATCGCCGGTCCTTTCACTGCCCCAGTTTAAATTGGCCATTACGCGATATAATTGCGAATCATTTGTATGAAATTTATCAAATTGAATTTCATCATTGACCCATAAACCAATGAGTATGGCACAGGCCAGACCCAACGAAAGACCAACAATATTGATGAAAGAAAATATTTTATTCTTCACCAGGTTTCTCCATGCAGTTTTGAAATAATTACTGAACATTTTTCTATTTTTTTAAGCAGTAAAGCGGAACATCCGGTTTATTCGCACCCAATAAAATGCCATTTTTTATATCATTCATAACCAATTATTTTGGATCGAAGAACCAGAGACTATTGTCCGGTTTCGATACGCTCGCTGTTTAGTTTCATATCAGTTACGAGCAATCGCTATCACCATTCAAAGACAAAAAAAACCAATGGTTGAATAGGTCAACCACCAATACTATTTTTTTTAAATACACAATACAAAATCAATAACCACGTTTGGTATATAGCAAAAAAATAATATAAGCATTGCTGTTAATTTAATATTAAATGCTTGTCCGGAGATGATTAAAAGTGTATTTTTGCGTTATCTAAATCAAAGGAAGAAGCAGAATAAGAAAATTTCTAAATAATCTGCACTGAAAAAGCACTTTGATTTCGCTCTTCACTGAATTCTCCTTTTACACGATTGTTCTCAGCCCAACCGATTGCCGTCTTTCGATTGCATCCATATAAGATTTTTTTCGTCACTAAAAAACCACTTATATGAAAAAGCGTTTTATGTCCGTAATCAGTAAGCTTACTCTGGGCGTTTTATTATTCACCGGCGCTGCATCGACAGCAGCAAAAGCAGCCGGTCATTATCCGGGTGATAAAGTTCCGGTTGTTAAATACCTGGGCACATCCGAAGATGCAGTATTGTTCAATGTTTCTCTCGAAAATCCAACCGGCACAAAATTCATTGTGATGGTGCTGGATGAGGACAATACTCCATTGTTCCAGGAAGTATATACCGATAAGAAGTTTGATAAAAGATTCAAACTTCCCAAGTCGGAAAAAAATAAACTGACATTTGTCATCAGGAATTTCAAAGATGCTGATATCAAAGAAAGTTTTGAAATCAACACACATTATGTCGAAGATGTTGTTGTTACCAAGTTATAAGAATTGAGCTTACTGATTCTCAAGAGACTTCTCTGAAGTCACCAACTGTTCCGGCGAGAGTGTCGGGACAGTTTTTTTTAGTCTTTAGTTCTGAGTCGTTTGTCGTGAGACGTCAAACCTGAGAGGTGCAAGAAAAATCTTTAGTTCTTGACAACCCGACGTTTCAGATTTCACGTCTCATGTCTGACGATTCATGTTTGACGCTTATCGACTAAATTTGTGCATACATCACATTGACATGCACGAAAAATTATCCCAACTGTCAGAAACATTGATCGGATCAGAAATTGTAAAACTGGGGGGCGATATACGCGAGAAGATTCGTCTGGGTGAAGAAATTTATAATTTTACGGTCGGCGATTTTGATCCAAAAATATTTCCTATTCCACAGTCGCTGGAAGATGCGATCATCGATGCCTATCGTAAGCACTATACAAATTATCCGGCAGCAGAAGGCAATCTTGATTTGCGGCAATCCATTTCGGCTTTTTTGAAAGAGAGAGAAGAATTGGACTATTCTCCCGAAGAAATCCTCGTAGCAGGTGGAGGTCGCCCGTTGATTTATTCCTTATTCAGGGCTGTTGCAGATAAGGGCGATAAAATCATTTATGCTGTCCCTTCCTGGAACAATAATCATTACACGCATTTTGTAGAAGGAGAACATGTGGTGATCGAGACGAGTCCCGAAAATAATTTCATGCCCAGAGCCGAAGATGTGGAACCACATATCAAAGGAGCAACGCTGATCTGTCTTTGTTCGCCTCAAAATCCAACCGGTACCATGATCAGCAAAAAAGAACTCGAATCTATTTGTGACATGGTGATAAAGGAAAATCAAGGTCGGACTGAAACTCAGAAAAAATTGTACATGATGTACGACCAGATGTACTGGCATCTCACCTTTGCAGGCAACATTCATTATAACCCTGTTTCATTGAGGCCTGGCATGCGTGCCTATACAATTTATATTGACGCCATCAGCAAAGTATTTGCGGCTACTGGTGTCCGTGTGGGCTGGACTTTCGGGCCTTCGATCGTCATTGATAAAATGAAAGCGATGCTTACTCATATCGGTGCATGGAGCCCGATGCCGGAACAAAAAGCAACCGCGATCTTTCTATTGCAGAAAGAAAAAATTGACGCATATCTCGGGCATTTTAAAAAAGAAATTGAAGAAAGACTTCACCGGATTTATGAAGGATTCCAACAACTCAAAAAAGAAGGATTTGATGTGGATGCAATAGAACCGCAGGGAGCCATTTATCTTACCATTAAAATCAATCTTGCGGGAAAAAGAACTGAGGCAGGCAAAATTCTCAGGAATCAAACAGATGTTACTTCTTATATTTTGGATGAAGCGAGACTTGCGATTGTTCCATTCTCTGCATTTGGAGCTTCGAAAAATTCTCCCTGGTATCGTTTAAGTGTGGGTACCTGTCAAAAAGAAAAGATTCCTGCCATGTTTCAGCAACTCAGGCTTGCTATAAAAAAATTATCGTAATTCCCCGTTTCCAAAGTTTTAAACTTTGGAAAAAATAATTATTTCCTTAATTTGAGGAAATGAATTTCATACAACTTCGCTCTTTCGATAATTATATCAATGCAAATATCCAGTTAGGCATGTTGCAGGAGGAAGGGATCAACTGTTATTTAAAAGATGAATATATAATTACCATCGATCCATTGTTGAGTCCCGCAATTGGTGGAATGAAACTGATGGTGTACGAGACGCAGGCGCAAAGGGCAATGAAATTATTGGAAGAGGTTGAAAATAAACCATGATTAAAATTGAAATGATGTAATCCTGGTTAGGACTGAAATGGGTTTTATCGATTGATGTCATGGAGAAAATAGTCGCATTTTTCGAACATATTGATTCTTTGCAGCGCACACTGATCCTGGCTGGAGGTATTTTATTTTTCTGGATCATCGAAAGTTTCCTTCCCGTATTTCATTTCAGGTATAACAAATTTCAACACGCCGGACTGAATATTTTCTTTACAATCACTTCCGTGGTGATCAACTTTGCTTTTGCTTTTTCCATTGTAAAAGGGAGTGATTATACTTATCAGCATAAACTGGGCCTGTTGAATATATATCCATTACCATTGTGGTTATATATATTGATCGGGTTGATGATATTAGACTTCATCAGTTCCTGGCTGATCCATTGGATACAACACAAAGTGAAATGGATGTGGAAGTTTCATCTCATTCATCATTCTGATACCTGGGTAGATACGACTACTGCCAATCGCCATCATCCTGTTGAAAGTGTATTCCGTGCAGTTTTTACCTTCCTGGCTGTGATCATCGCAGGCGCGCCGATGTGGTTATTTTTTTTATACCAGACTCTTTCAGTATTGTTATCGCAATTCAATCATGCAAATATCTCTCTTCCAAAATGGCTGGATAATACCCTGAGTTGGGTCATTGTAACTCCGGGAATGCATAAAGTACATCACCATTATGCACAACCGCTGACTGATACTAACTATGGAAATATCTTTTCCTTCTGGGACAGGATATTCGGGACCTATGCCTATGTAGAAAAAACCAATACCCTGAAATTTGGAATCGATACTCATCCTGATAATAAAGAGAACAACTCACTTAGTAAATTATTAAAAATACCATTCGAGGAATATCGGCCGCCGCCAGGTGCTAAGTTCAGCAATGAAGAAAAGCCCTGAGTTTAGCGTTTTCAGTCTATCATTGCTGCTGCTGTTGTTGCATCATTTCCATATAACGACGATATGAATTTTGCTGCGTTCCATTTTTTGCAGGCTGCGGTGTCAAAATGGTATTTGACTCTTCAGTGGTTCTGCCATCCTCATATGAAACCGAAACACCTACTTCGAGCTTATGCTCGGAAATTCCTTTATAAGTTCCTTTCACAGGTGAGCAATCGCTGAAATTCCGTCCAACGGCCAGGCGCACATGCATTCCGTTCACCAGGCAATTATTCGTAGGATCTACGCCCAACCAGCCATAATAAGGGATATAAGCTTCCACCCATGCATGAGTAGCTCCTTCACCGCGCATTCCAGTTTTATTCGGACAGATATAACCACTTACATATCGTGCAGGAATATTAATAATCCTCAACATCACCAGCAAAATATGCGCAAAGTCCTGGCAGACTCCTGCTTTTAATTTCCATACTTCATCCAATGTCGTTTCCACGCTGGTGATTCCCTTTATATATTTAAAATGTGTGAATACATATTCACATAATTTTTTTGCTGCGTCCAGCGGTGTGCATCGTGAGCATTGTTGTTCAGTCAAAACAAGCATGACTTCCTGCAGGGATTCGAATTGTTCCTGGTTTAAAAAATCGATAAAGGAAACCTGTGTATTCAATTGCCTTAGGGAATTCCACTGCTCTTCTGAAGGAGTTTCATCTTTTGGAAGAGACTTGCTATGCGTGATGACTTCCACCTTTGAATCGATCAACAGCTCATTGTGAGGTTCGGCATGCATGAAGGAACCAATCTCATTTCCATAATAATCCCTGAAAACTTCCATATCAGGATCGCCGGTGATATGCAATTCCTGCTTAACCACTTCCTGGTAATTATCCCTGATGGGAAAAAGAATAATCTGGTTGGCGCTGTCTCTAACAGGAGCTTCGTAAGAATACTTTGTAACATGATGAATTCTAAAACGGGGCATCGGGTTTTGGTTTGTAGCTGGCACTTTTCCAAAGCCTGGCGCTTTGAGAAAGTGACGCGATTTGCAAAAATAAAAAAATGCATCTCATAAATATGCAAAATAATATTGATTGAATGCATTCCCTGCCTCATAGAGATCTTCCTTTACTCCTATAAGATAGGGATGCAATCCCTGTTTCATAATTGTTTCTACGGTGGAATATTTCACTTTGCTCTTGATCCTTCCAATCAAAAAGTCGATAGTCCGGTAGGCATCCACATTTCTTTCACTCTTTAATCTTTCAAAATAACGATGAAGCTGGTTGATTGAATATATAATCGACCTGGGAAAATCTTCATTGAGAACAATCTGTTCTACTACATTTCTTGCATCAAACCCACTCCGGTAAGTTTTTAAATACAATTCATATCCTGAAATGGACAACAATAAATATTTCCAATAAGTAGTATCGGTCCGGGTGAAATCATAATTCACATCCCTGAATTTTACATCCAGGATATCGGCAGACTGAACACTTCTCTCCAAAAATTTTCCAATATTAATGAATGCATATCCGCCTCCTCTCGCCATGGTAATTTCTGTGGTCCCATAATATAACAAACCCTGTTTGATCAAAACATCCAACACCGTAATCGGATCCTCTCTGTTTAATAACTGAATTAACTGTTCGTCTCTCACCCTATGATAATAATCATTCAGGCATTGCCAGAGCTCCTTGGTGATATGATCCTGCACACTTCTTGCATTTTCTCTTGCATGTGTAACAATATTCACAACCGAATTTGGGTTTTCCTTATCAGCTACCATGTACTGCAACACTGCTCTTGAATTATAAGCAATGGTGTTTGCCTGTTCCTCTTCCAGGTAAGTGAATGTTCGAAGAACAGGTTTCCATGAGAATTCGTGCAGGTCATCCTGCGAGGATGCGTAGTTGATCTTCAGCATTCGCAAAATGCCGTCTGTCCGTTCCATATAACGGCCCATCCAGTATAAGCTATCTGCAACACGACTTAACATGATCTATTTCTCATTTATAATTCCCGGCTTTCATCAGTAATATTTAAACTGCAAGCACCCAGGTATCCTTGCTGCCTCCTCCCTGCGATGAATTCACGACAAGAGATCCTTCGCGCAGAGCAACACGCGTGAGGCCGCCCGGCACAATCTGAACTCCATCCGGACTGCACAATGCATATGGTCTTAAATCAACTCTGCGTGGTTGCAACCTTCCATTCATATAACAGGGCGCGGACGATAAACTGATAATAGGCTGCGCGATATATTGTCTTGGATCTTTCAGCATTTCTGTCTTGTACCGGAAAATTTCTTCATCACCCGCCACATGTCCCATCAGCATTCCATATCCGCCACTCTCATTTGTTTTCTTGATCACCATTCTGTTCATATTCGCAAAAACAAAATCGCGTTCATCCGGATTACTCAACTGATAAGTCGGAACATTTTTCAGAATCGGTTCTTCATTCAGATAATATTTTATCATAACAGGCACATAACTATAAATAGCTTTATCATCCGCAACTCCATTTCCTACAGCATTGACAATGGCTACATTTCCTTTCCTGTATGCATTCATAATGCCCGCTACTCCCAACATACTTCCGGGATTGAAAACAAGAGGGTCGAGAAATTCATCATCAACGCGACGATAAATCACATCGACCTGTTGCAATCCTGCTGTCGTTTTCATATAGACGCGATGACCGGATACAACAAGATCTCTTCCTTCGACCAGTTCCACACCCATCAGTCTTGCTAATGTTGTATGTTCAAAATAAGCTGAGTTATAAATTCCAGGAGTGAGTAAGACGATTGTCGGGTTGCTGATTTGCCGTGGTGATAAAGACACCAGGTTTTTATGAAGAATATTGGGATATTCAGTCACGGTGCGGACATTATTCCTTGGCAAAAGATCAGGAAATATTCTTTTTGTGATCTCGCGGTTTTCCAGCATATAACTCACGCCGCTGGGCGTACGAAGATTGTCTTCCAGGATATAAAATGATCCGTCATTATTCCGGATCAGGTCAATCCCTGCAATATGCACATAGATATCATAAGGAACAGGGAAACCATGCATTTCCCTCAGGTAATGCGGACAACTATAAATAATATTGATCGGAACGACTTCATCTTTTAAAATAAACTGATCATTATACACATCTTTTAAAAAAAGATTCAGCGCTTTCAGTCTCTGTTTGATTCCTTTCTCGATATAGTTCCATTCGGCAGAAGTGATGATCCTGGGAATGATATCAAACGGAAATATCTTTTCAATTCCTTCCCCGCTGCTGTAAACTGTAAACGTAATGCCCTGGCTCATGAAAAGACTCCTGGCCATTTCTTCTTTGCGGTTCAACTCGTCAATACTCAGGCCCTGCATGAATTCAACAACACCTTTATATTGTTCGCGTACTGCAGCGTTCGCATACATTTCATCCCATGTATTCGTATCGACATGATAGCTATTGATCAGTTCGCTGGTTTGCATGACTGTTTTGGTTTGGAAGCAGAAATCCGGCAGGCAATCGTAGAATGCGAATTACACAAATTAACGCGAAATAGACAAATTGAACGAATTTTTTCTTCGCCGGATATTTGCCCAAGTCATATGAATTCCTGTAAATTGGCTGTATGAAGTGTATTGCAATGATACCTGCGCGCTATGCAGCTACCCGGTTTCCGGCCAAGCTGATGCAGAAACTCGGAAATAAAACTGTCATCAGACATACTTATGATAATACTTTCGCGACAGGTTTATTTGATCAGGTTATTGTTGTGACAGACAGCGATATCATTTATGATGAAATTACCCGACACGGCGGCTCAGCAAAAATGAGTCTGGAGGAACACGAGAGCGGAAGCGACAGGATTGCCGAAGCAGCATCCGATATGGAGGTAGATATCATCGTAAACGTTCAGGGTGATGAACCCTTTGTACAGAAAAAAGCACTAGGAAAATTATTAAAAGTTTTTGAAGGAACTGAAGGACAAAAAGTGCAGGTCGCTTCGCTGATGCAAATATTTAAAGAGGAAAAATTTATTGAAGATCCCAACTATGTGAAAGTGGCTGTCGATAAAAATATGAACTCACTTTTCTTCAGCCGAAGTGTCATTCCATATCCGCGAAATAAAAATATTTCGATCTCCTATTATGAACATATTGGCATTTACGCATTCCGCAAAGAGGCGCTTTTGAATTTTACAAAATGGTCCATCACTCCACTGGAAGCTGCTGAAAAAATAGAATGTCTCCGCTACCTTGAAAATGGTATTCCATTGAAAATGGTGATAACAGAATATATGGGCGTTGAAATCGACACGCCGGAAGATTTGGAAAGAGCGGCGAAGATGATGAACGATGAGCGTAGAATGTAGAGTGCAGATTGTAGTGCGTTGAGGGATTATTAAAAATTTTAAACTTAGCAAATGAAACAGCCAATCTGGGGAATTGATTTAGGCGGAACAAAAATCGAAGGAGTTATCCTGCCTTCGATTACTAATCCAAAACCACTGATCAGGACCAGGATCGATACAGAAGCTGTGAATGGATATCATCATATCGTAAACCAGATTGCAAAACTGGTAGAAGAAATGAAAAAAGAATCCGGATTGAAACCAAAACAAATTGGATTTGGAACTCCGGGTGTTCTCGATCCGGTTTTACAAACCATGAAAAATTGTAACAGCACTGCATTAAACGGAATGCCCCTGAAAAAAAACCTCGAGGAAAAACTACAGTTACCCGTTATACTTGCCAACGATGCGAATTGCTTTGCACTTGCTGAAACACATTGGGGAGCAGTGAAAGAAAAAACACCAAAAGCAAAAATGGTGTTTGGAATAATTATGGGGACCGGGGTCGGGGGAGGAATTGTAATGGATGGAAAAATATGGACGGGTTGCCATGGGATCGCAGGCGAATGGGGCCATAATTATTTGGATGAATCCGGAGGACCATGTTATTGCGGGAAAACAGGTTGCGTGGAGACAGTTATTTCAGGACCTGCATTGGAAAGATATTATGCAGGTATTACCGGCAAGAAAATAAAATTGAAAGAGATTGTCATGAATCATCAGAAGGGTTCGGATGAAGCTGCCACAAAAACCATTGATCGCCTCTGTCATTTTTTTGGCAAAGCAGTTTCCGTCGTAACCAATTTATTAGATCCGGATGTCTTTGTGATTGG
>DATJXY010000046.1:0-72003 GCA_035499855.1 Puia sp.
AATTTTTGAATTTGAATTGGAATCACAATTTAGATGTGGGGGTTCAGATGGGTATTTGAATTGGATTGATAACACTTTAAATATACGCAGAACAGCAAACGCGTTGTGGACAAATGATAAGAACTTCGAATTTAAAATTTATCCCTCAGTTGAAGAATTGGAAGAAGCGATAATTCAAAAAAACAAAGAAGGAAACTCAGCACGTCTTACTGCCGGTTTTTGTTGGGAATGGTCAAAATACCCAGAATCAGATGGAACTCTTGTAAAGGATGTGCGTATTGGAAATTTCGAAAGACCGTGGAACGCTAGGGAGAATCTGACTCACCTAAGACCGGGTATTCCAAAAGCTCAATACTGGGCTTATGATCCGAATGGTATCGGTCAAATTGGTTGCGTGTATACTGCTCAAGGATTTGAATTTGATTACGTCGGCGTAATTTTCGGCAATGATCTCGCATATAATCCAGACAGGCATATTTGGGAAGGTAGGCAAGAAAATTCCTACGATACACAAGTAAAGGGCAGTTCTGATTTTCTTCAACTTGTTAAGAATACCTATAGGATTTTGCTATCACGAGGAATGAAAGGTTGTTATGTTTATTTTTTGAATAAAGAGACGGAGCAGTTTTTTAGATCACGAATTGTGATGTAGACCTCTGTAATAAATCCATCTTGCATAGCTACGAACAACCCCTTTCCGGCGCGAGTCTTCCGCAGGGCAGCAAGAATTCAGAAAATAAACATGATTGCGCCCTGCGGGCGACTCGGCCTTATTATTTTTTATACTTCGGTTCGCAAGTTTACAATAGCTAAGCAAATAAAAAGGCCACTTGCATAAAAGTGACCTGAATGCTCATCTGGTAGTCCCGACAGGAATCGAACCTGTATCAAAAGTTTAGGAAACTCCTATTCTATCCATTGAACTACGGGACCAATTATCTTAGTAATTATTTATTAATTCCTGATTTCAAATATTGTCAATCCCAACCCTGTATCAAAAGTTTAGTCCCGCACCTGCGGGATATTCTATCCCTGCCTACCGCAGGCAGGCATTGAACTACAGCACCAATTAAGGATCGCAAAAATAAGACTTTCCCGCCTGACCGGATTCTTCTTATCTTCAATTAATAAATTGGATATATGAAAAATTTTGCTGGCCGCTTGCATTTTGTTTTTATAATAACTTTTTTTATGGTGAAAGATGCTTCTGTATCAGCCCAAACACCTCATTTCAACCATACCACCATTTACGTAGTAGATCTTCAAAAAGGTGCCGATTTCTATGAACATGTAATGCAACTGCAAAAAATTGCAGAACCTTTTCACGATGGCCGGCATGTTTGGTTTAAAATGGGCGAACATAGTCAATTGCATGTCGTCAGTGGCGCTAAAGAAATGACTTCTCATGATATCAATATTCATCTCGCCTTCTCCGTCACTTCACTCCCTGATTTTATGAAACATCTCGATGACATGCATGTCAAATATGGAAACTGGGCCGGCGATCCTAAAAAAGTACAGATGCGCCCGGATAATGTCGGTCAAATCTATTTCCAGGACCCCGATGGATACTGGATTGAAGTGAATGAAGATAAGTTCTGAGCAGTAGTTGACGGTTGACAGTTTGAAGAAATATTCAATAATCAACAATCAATTTCCAATACACAATTTGGTCTTATCGTTGAATATTGATTATTGAATATTATAACCTATATAAACCGGGAACGGTCAATCGTCATCTGTCATCCTTCAATTCAAAACCCCCAAACTACCTTATCTTTGCCCCCCAATTAAAGACCATGAAGTTTTACAATATCATTATCAAGTACAGATTATATATCGGTATCTTTTTCATTATTCTCGGGATTGCTACCAATATTTACACCGGTTTCTGGCCTGCTTTTCTTCCCTACCTGGTTGGACTGGTTCTTATTTTCGGGCATTTCTTTTTTGGTCCCCTGCGTCTTATCCAGGAACATATGGAAAGTGGAAATGTGGAAGCCGCTGAAAAAGTATTGTCCAGTATCCAATTTCCCGGATTATTATACAAACCCATCCGTTCGGTATATTATACACTGAAAGGAAACCTGGCTATGATGAAACAGGATTTTGATACTGCCGAAAAACACATGAAAAAAGGACTCGATCTGGGTATGCCCATGAAGGAAGCAGAGGGGGCAAGCCTGCTGCAAATGGGTATGCTGGCCATGCAGAAAAACGATCTTCGCCAGGCAGAAAGCTATATCCGCCAGTCGATCCGCAAAGGATTGCCCGATAAGGAAAATCAGGCAGCCGCTTATCTTCAGCTCTGTTCCATCATGATGACGAAAAGAGAATTCCGCGCTGCTAAAGATTTTTTCAGGAAAGCAAAAGCATCAAAACCCACTACTCCGCAAATTGTGGATCAGATCAAACAGGTAGAAAAATATATATCGAGAATTCCCGGATAGAACTCCCAATACCAATTTCTAAATAGAGATAATATTAAATTAAGGGGATAATGATGGCTGAAAAAAGCGATTTGCATAACTCCCTTCAGGGCCGGGATTTGGGCTACTATTCAATTCCCGCATCGATGATATGAGTGGCATCAATCATTTGTTTCAGGAGACGGAATGATTGATCTTTTTTCTCCACAAAATTAAACGAACCGTATTGGCGCTTGTTCTCACTGGTATTAAGATCTTTTTGATTGGAAAATAATATGACGAAAATAGAAGCATCGAATTTTCTTATTTGCACCAGCGTATCTAATCCATTCATATCGCCTTCGAGATTATAATCCAGTATGATCACAGAAGGATGTTTATCCAGGTTTTCAATGCAATGTTCTCCCTTTGTAAAAAAATGAATATCTCCAGACAAGGATTGCAATTCTTTCGCGATCAACTGCTGGTAAAGCAGATTGTCTTCAACAATAAAAATTCTGGGTGGTAAGTTCGTTTCCATATAATTCATTATTAGAGAATTATATCCGGAAAATGGTGCCGGAAATTTTTCGCTTATAACCCTATGAAAATGATAGAGTTATTTTTATTTCCCTCCCTGACCGATTCCCATTTCTGGAAAATGTGGAAAAATTTTGGAATAATTTCAGAAGTCTATTGCCTGACTAGACTGCTATTTTCAGCTGTTCAATACAGTCATGTATAACCGATTCTATTTTTTGAATCGAAGCAGGAATTTCTTGTAGATTATTATTTTGTTTGGCATCGGATTCTATCTGACGAATATCATCCCTGATAGATTTAATCCCCATCGAATCAATAGTCGATTTTAATTTATGTGCCAGCTTTGCTACCTGTTCCCAGTTGGAATCGTTAGATGCTGTGCGGAGTTCCTTTACATTCTGGGGAACCGTTTCAATAAAAAGAAGAATCATTTTCTTTAAAAATCCGGGATCTCCGCCAGACATGGACTGGATCATGGATAAATCATAAAGTGGTTGTGCCTCGGCAGACATTTCTACATTTTCACTGTGATAAGATTCATTTTATAATAGCTAACATTAAACCCGATTCCTCAAAAATTATAAGCAGAATTTATTTGTTCTTTAATTCGCCATTCTGGATCATTCTGTAAATCGTGGATTTCCCAATATCTAATTTCTTTGCCACCAGCAATACATCCTTATTATATTTATCGAGATAATGTTGGATAATCTGATTTTCGAATTCCTGCAAAGTCGTTTCTTTATTCAGCAAATCATTGATACTCGCTGTAGCATTCAGCGTAATATGCTCTGGCTGGATAATGTCGGTATCGGACATGACGACTGCAAGTTCCATTACCGATTTTAATTCACGGACATTTCCCGGGAATGGATAACCGATAAGTTTTTGTTGCGCCTCTGGCGACAATGTCTTCTTGGGCATCTTGTTTTCATTGCTGAATGCATCGGTAAAATGTTTCGCCAGTATAATAATATCATTGCCTCTTTCCCGCAAGGGTGGTAATAAGATGGGTAATCCGATCAAACGATAATACAGGTCTTCCCTGAAATTTTTGTTTTTTACTTCCTCCAAGAGGTTTTTATTTGTAGCAACGATGATTCGTACATTGATGGGCGTTACTGCATTTCCGCCGATGCGTGTGATCTCTCTTTCCTGCAGAGCTCTCAATAATTTTGCCTGAAGGTTGATATCAAGTTCTCCAATTTCATCCAAAAACAAGGTCCCTTTATCTGCTTCTTCAAACTTACCGATTCTGCGTGTAGCTGCTCCCGTGAAAGCTCCTTTTTCATGCCCGAATAGTTCGCTTTCGATCAAATCCTTGGGAATAGCCGCTACATTCACGGCTACAAAAGGCTGCTTGTGTCTGTCCGAATTGTAATGAATTGCTTTTGCCACCATTTCCTTTCCCGAACCTGTTTCTCCGGTAATCGACACCGTTATATTTGTCTTGGATGCTTTTTCAATCAGCGCATATACCTTTTCGATAGCCTCACTCTTCCCCAGGATCATCTGT
The DNA here is from genome assembly GCA_035499855.1 of Puia sp. Lineage (GTDB taxonomy): Bacteria > Bacteroidota > Bacteroidia > Chitinophagales > Chitinophagaceae > Puia. The sequence goes on from DATJXY010000046.1 coordinate 4,468, forward strand.
GAAAAATCATATTTGCGTCCAACCTGCGTCTTCAGGCTTTCAACTTCTTCTCTGAGGTTTCTGATTTCGCGCAAATGCAAAATGCTGTTCCATAATCTGTCCTTGGTATCGTCATCTTTAACGATATAATCAAAAGCCCCGTTTTTTAACAGGTTGATGGCTGTAGCCACATCTTCCTGGCCCGAAATAATGATGACGCGGATATCAGGATTATGCTCTTTTATTTTTTTCAAAACTTCGGCGCCATCGCAATCGGGGAGCGAGTAATCCAGTGTAACTACATCAGGAGTTTCGTGCAAATGAGCAAAAAAATCGCGGGGAGATTCAAAACGTTTGATTTCATATTCAGGATTCAATGCCAGATAGTGTTCCAGCATTGATCCATACCATACATCATCTTCAAGAATAAAGACTTTAAAGGCTTGGTGGTTCTTCATGTTTCGGATTATACGGGTATATAACGATAAAAAGGATAGAATAATATTCCGGAAATAAGAAAGTTTCCGGATTTTGATAAGAAGTTTTAAACTTCGTGGCAAAATCTGAATCCGGAACCCAATTTCGCGTATCATAACTTTGAACAAAAGCCGTCAACGAACGTAATTTCTACATGAATCAAAAGGAAATTTTCGATAGCCTTTATAATAAGCTGAATGAACAACAAAAACTTGCCGTCGATACCATTGAAGGGCCGGTCATTGTGATTGCAGGTCCGGGTACCGGCAAGACTCAAATTCTGAGCGCCCGTATTGGTAAAATTCTTTTGGATACCGACACGCGTCCCGAAAATATCTTATGTCTAACTTATACAGATGCGGGGGCCGTGGCTATGCGTAAACGTTTGCAAAAATTTATTGGTCCGGATGCTTTTAAAGTAAATATTTTCACCTTCCATGCTTTTTGCAATGAGGTGATTCAGGAGAATACCCATTTATTTGAGCGAAGAGATCTTGACCTGGTTTCTGAATTGGAAAGAATTGATTTCCTGAAACAGCTTATTGATAACTTCCCCAAAAACCATCCGCTAAAACGATACCGGGGTGATGTCTATTATGAGATCAGTAATCTGAAAGCATTATTCAGCGCAATGAAACGCGAGGGATGGACGGCGGCATTTATTACCCAGAAGATCGACGAATATCTAAAAGACATTGAAACCCGGGATGAGTTCCGCTATAAAAAGAAAACGAAGGAATTCAATGCGGGTGATTTGAAACTGCATGAGATCAATGCGGAAAAAGAATCAATGAAAAAGCTACGCGCTGCAGTAAATGAATTTGAGAATTTTCAACAGTTAATGCGCAGCAAAAGCAGATATGATTTTGATGATATGATCAACTGGGTAATTGAAGCTTTTGAAACAAATGAACCCCTGCTTCGTCGTTACCAGGAGAAATTCTTATATATTCTTGTAGATGAATTCCAGGATAGCAGCGGAACGCAAAACCGACTGGTACAATTGCTCATTAACTATTGGGATAAGCCTAATATTTTCGTGGTGGGCGACGATGACCAAAGCATTTTCCGCTTTCAGGGTGCCAATGTTGAAAATATTAATCAGTTCAGGAATAGTTATCAAAAAGATTTATTGACGGTCGTACTTCGAAACAATTATCGGTCTACTCAGCCACTTCTTGATGTTTTCAAAACCTTTATCGCCCGAAATAATGAACGGCTGATCAATAAAATGGAAGGATTAACCAAGGAATTAATTGCATCGAATGAACACATTCGCCAATTCCATCATCTTCCTCAAATTCGCGAATATGAAACGCAGCGGCATGAAATGATCGATATCACCTGCCAAATAAGTGCGTTGTTGGAAGGCGGAGTGCGGGCAGGCAAAATTGCGGTTATATATAAAGAGAATAAATATGGGGAAGACCTGATCCAGTATTTCAGGGTAAAGAATATCCCTTTCTTCAGCAAGAGGAGCCTGAATATCCTGGAAATTCCCATCGCAAAAAAAATTATTGATCTCGCACGATACCTGGCGGCAGAGCACGAAATTCCCTATGGTGGCGACGAAATGCTATTTGAAATTCTTCATTTCGACTGGTTTGAAATACCTGCTATAGAAATTGCAAAACTTACGATTGAAGTAGCGAATCGCCAATTCAGTGAGAACAAAATTTCTTTGAGGAGATTATTGAATGAAAAAGGCAAAGAACCACCGAAAGATCTTTTTGCTCAGGGTCTTCATCCAAAACTTAAAAATGCCAGTGTAATTATTGAGCAGCTCATAAGTGATGTTTCAAATAACACGCTGCAGATATTATTTGAAAAGATCATTCGCAAAACAGGCGTTCTCAATCATATTATGCAACAGGAAGATAAGATTTGGCTCTTGCAGGTATTGACAGGATTATTCGATTTTATAAAGGAGGAAACCCATCGTGATCCCTCTTTGAGTTTACAGCGATTGGTAGAGGTATTTGATACTTTAGAAAAAGAAAATATTGCCCTGCCTCTCTTGCAGGTAAGCGGCAGCTCCGACTCTGTCAATTTATTGACCGCCCATGGATCGAAAGGATTGGAATTTGAATATGTATTTTTTGCCGGATGTAATGCGCCGGTATGGGAGAAGAAGAGACAACCGCGTCCCCCGGCCGGTTATGCTCTCCCTGATAATATTTATTCTTCGCAAACCACTCCAACGACTGAAGAGGAATTGCGAAGATTATTCTACGTCGCATTGACCAGAGTCGAAATTCATCTTACTATTTCATATTCCCGTTTCAAGAATGACGGAAAAGAATTGGAGCCTTCCATGTTTGTGGCAGAATTGCAGGAAACTCATGAATTGCCTTTTGAGAACAAACCCATAAGTAATGAGCAGGTCGCCGAATTTCAATTTTTACAGTTGGAAGCAGAGCTGGCTCCGGAAATTGAAAAATCGGAAACGGATTTCGTCAACCAGTTGCTTGAAAAATTTGAGATGAATGTAACAGCCCTCAACAATTATTTGAATTGTCCGCTGGAATTTTATTTTAAGAATTTATTGCGTATTCCTTCTCCGAAAAATGAGGCAACAGAGTTTGGATCTGCAGTGCATTATGCATTGGAACATTTATTCCGCAAGATGCAATCCAGCAACGATCAGATGTTTCCTGATCTAACTGAATTCCTCTCCTATTTTGATTGGTACATGCATCGTCACCGGGAAAGTTTTACAAGAGAGCAATTTGAAAGAAGAGTCGAATATGGACATATCGTTTTACCTGATTACTATCAAAAATATAATCAGACCTGGAACAAGATTGTAGTAATTGAAAGAAATATTCGTCACATTATCGTAAATGGCATTCCACTGAAAGGAAAGCTTGACAAACTCGAGTTTGATGGCAAATTGGTTAACGTGGTGGATTATAAAACAGGAGATCCAAGAAAAGGAATGGAGAAGATGAAACCGCCGAACGACAAGACACCTATTGGTGGCGACTATTGGAGACAGGCAGTCTTCTACAAAATTTTATTGGACAACTATGAACAGAGACGATGGCAGGTAGTGAGCTCCGAATTTGATTTTATTGAACCTGATAACAAAAAAGAATATTTTAAGAAAAAAATAGTCATTTCGCCAACAGACATTGATATTGTGAGTCGGCAAATTTCAGATACCTGGCAGAAAATCCGGAATCACGAATTTTATACCGGTTGCGGAAAGAAAGATTGTCACTGGTGCAATTTTGTAAAAACAAATAATCTTGCTATTGAACTGCATGAAACTTCCGATGAAACTCCCGATTACGCCGACTGAATTCAAGTTATCCGGCTCAATTCTTTTAAATGATTATTATGAACTGGCATTTGTGACAATCAGTTGAAAGGGCTTAAGTTTGCACACCTGATGCGATAAAAATGAAGCGTTTATTATTCTTTTTCTTCACGATTCTCATTCTTTCAAAGATATTCGTTATTACAGGTTGCGCTAATATTATTCCTCCTACCGGCGGACCTCGTGATACTGTGGCTCCGGTTCTCGTAAAGGCTGAACCCGATAATTATTCAGTTCATTTCAACAAGGATCATATTGTGCTGACTTTCGATGAATACCTCGACCTGAAAGATGTCCGGGAAAACCTGGTTGTATCTCCATATCCCAAAAGCGATCCTACTGTTGATTTCAAATTGAAAACAATCACTATAAAACTGAAAGACACTCTCCAGCCGAATACGACTTATTCCCTCAATTTCGGGAAATCAATCCGGGATAATAATGAAGGAAATGTCCTTAAGAATTTTACTTATGTTTTTTCTACAGGGTCCTATATAGATTCCCTGCAATACTCCGGCAAAGTGATTATGGCTTCAAGCGGAAAAGCCGACAGTGCCCTGGTTGTTATTCTACATAAAAAAATGGAGGATGATTCCACGGTAGCAAAAAAGCGGCCACGTTATTTCACTCATGTTGATACCGCCGGCAATTTCACATTCCATTATCTCGAGCCCGGAACCTATTCGATATTTGCGATGAAGGATGAAGGCGGACAAAAAAAATATACATCCAGGAGCCAGATATTTGCATTCGCAGATTCTCCAATAGTGGTCGGGGAAACATATAAACCAATTACTCTTTATGCTTTTGCAGATACGACGGGAACGGCAAAACCTCCTAGAAAAACTACTTCAGCCAAAAAACCGGCGCCTAAAAAAGAAGGACCAGAGAAACGTCTTATAGTACAAATTAATTTGAATAACGGACAATTGAGTCTCTTAGATAGTCTCAGACTTCAATTTCCTGTTCCTGTTAAATTTTTTGATTCAACACAGGTCCGGTTCACCGATGAAAAATTCAATGATATCAAACAGTTTCATTACATCCAGGATACCAACAGAAAAAAAATTACACTGGTATACAATTGGACCCCGGATACAAAATATCATCTCATCGCAACCAAAGAATTTGCAGAAGATACCGCAGGCGGTAAGCTGCTCAAAATAGATACGGTTTCTTTTCAAACAAAAAAAGAAAGTGATTATGGATCCCTGCGTCTTCGATTCAGCAATCTGGACCTGACCAAAAATCCTGTCCTGGAATTTATTCAGGCTGATATGATAAAACTGTCATATCCCTTCGGTTCTTCCCACACTTTTTATAAAAAAATATTTGAGCCTGGCGAATACGAGCTTCGGATTTTGTACGATGATAATAAAAACGGAGTCTGGGATCCCGGAGACTATTATAGTCACAGGCAACCTGAAAAAGTAGTCCCCGTCCGAAAAAAATTGACTGTGAAATCGAACTGGGATAATGAAATCGATATTTCGCTTTAAACTTCGGAATAGATCATCTTGTCGATCATAGCTCATGTTTCATATCCCAAATCAGGTGTATCTTTGACTTATGCAATTCTCTTCGGCTTTATTGGAAAATGCAGTGAATGAATTTGCCAAACTACCGGGTATTGGCAAAAAAACAGCCCTGCGTCTGGTATTGCATTTATTGAAACAGGATCCTGAAACAGTACAGGGTTTTGGTGAAATTATCAGCAAAATGCGGAAGGAAATAAAATTTTGCCAGCGTTGTTTCAATGTTGCGGATGCAGATATCTGTTCCATCTGCGCCAATTCCATGCGTAAGCAGGAATTTATTTGTGTGGTAGAAAATATCAGGGACGTTATTGCCATTGAGAGTACCCAGCAATATAATGGCATTTATCATGTATTGGGTGGTATTATTTCTCCATTGGATGGCATTGGCCCGGACCAGCTGAATATTGAGTCGCTTGTTAACCGGGTCCAAAAAGAACACGTGCAGGAAGTGATCTTCGCATTGAATCCCAATATTCAGGGGGATACTACCATTTATTATATTCAGAAAAAGCTGCAGCCACTTTCCGCTAAAGTAACCACCATTGCCCGGGGTATCGCTTTTGGAGGTGAGTTGGAATATGCCGATGAAATGACTCTGGCACGCTCAATCAGCAATCGCCTGCCAATAGAGAGTTATGTCTCGAACCATTGATTTCCTGTTTTGATTTTTTAGGTTTATGCCTTAAATTTGCGTCTCCGGAAGGCGGATTTGTTTATTGTTCGGCCTGCCGGTTATAGGTGGGAAAATCATCGCATCAAACCCGACCAGCATTTGCAAACTGAACTAATAAACGCAAAGGAAGCCTTCCCGCTTTAACCTTCCCAAACGTTTATAGTTCATGTGTAATTGGATTGAGTGATCTTTAAGCAGTATATATGCTGCCGGGAAAAATTTATATATATATATATGAATGATATCAGGAAAGAACTAAAAAAACGCATTCTTATTATCGACGGCGCCATGGGCACGATGATACAACGATATCGCCTAACCGAAAAAGACTATCGGGGAGACCGCTTTAAGGATTGGGCCTCTGATATCAAGGGCAATAATGATTTGTTATGTCTTACCCAGCCGCAGATAATAAAGGAAATTCATAAACAATACCTCGAAGCCGGAGCTGATATTATTGAAACCAATACTTTCAATGCGCAAAGGGTTTCATTGGCCGACTATCATATGGAATCATTGGCTTATGAGATAAATGTAGCCGCAGCAAAAATTGCCAGGGAAGCAGTCAATGAGTTTCTCAACAGTCATGACCCATCAAACGTGAAAGCAAAATTTGTTGCCGGCGCATTGGGGCCGATGAACAAAACCCTGTCCCTATCGCCTGATGTGAATAATCCGGGCTTCAGGGCAATGACATTTGATGAAGTGGCATCGGCCTATTACGAACAGGTGAAAGGATTGGTTGATGGCGGAGTCGATATCTTATTAATCGAAACTATTTTTGATACGCTAAATGCAAAAGCGGCTATCTATGCTATTAAAAAATATTTCCGGGATGAGGGCAGACCTGAACTCCCGGTTATGATTAGCGGAACGATTACAGATGCAAGCGGGCGTACTTTAAGCGGACAAACCCTGGAAGCTTTTTATACTTCCCTCATGCACGCAAATCCTGTAAGTATCGGACTTAATTGTGCATTGGGTGCAGCACAAATGCGAACGCATATCGAGGAATTATCGCATATAGCTAGTTGTTATACTTCTGCATATCCCAATGCAGGTCTGCCGAATGCAATGGGTGAATATGACGAACAACCGGAACAAACTGCTCATTTCATAGAAGAATGGGCAAAAGAAGGTTTTGTAAATATTGTAGGTGGTTGCTGTGGTACTACGCCTGATCATATCCGGCATATTGCTGATCATGTAAAAAATTATGCCCCCAGGGAATTACCTGTATTGGACCAAGTGATTTAACAGCAGGATACTGAGTATTTGCTTGTTGACAAATCATATTAATTGCTGATCTTGATTGATAGAAAATGGAAAAGGAATAACTTATGTCAACACGCAATCCTTTGAAAAAACTAACAGAAATCCAGATAGTAGAAAAAATCTATCTTTTCCGGGGAATCAAGGTAATGATAGATTTTGACCTTGCGGAAATGTATGGAGTGTCGACCAGCCGGTTGAATGAAGCTGTAAAAAGAAATATCAAACGATTTCCAAAGGATTTTATGTTCCAGCTGTCAAAAGATGAATTCAATTTTTTGATATCGCAAATTGCGATATCAAAAAAGAAAGGAAGAGGTGGAACAAGGAAAATGCCTTTTGCTTTTACAGAACAAGGAGTAGCCATGCTTTCCAGTGTACTTCATTCTGAAATAGCCATTCAGGTAAATATTCAGATTATTCGTGTTTATACAAAAATGAGACAATTGCTGATAGATAATAAGGAGCTCAGGTACAAAATAGAAGCAGTAGAAAGGAATCTTGCCAAAAAAGATGAAGAGATACAGGCAATATTTAAGTTGCTGAAACAGCTTTTAATCCAAAAAGAAAAACCCAGGAAACCGATTGGCTTTAAAATTCCGCCAAAAAAATGAAAGAAAATATTACGATCAAACCATACCTGCGTTTATCCGGCCTCGAACCTCTTGTCATTCGTCCGGAAACCAATTTTGTAAATATTGGTGAGCGAACCAATATCACCGGCTCTAAAAAATTTGCCCGGCTGATTAAAGAGAACAAATATGAAGAAGCCCTTAGCGTAGCCCGTCAGCAAGTGGAAAATGGCGCCCAGATTCTCGACGTAAATATGGATGATGCCTTACTCGATGGTGAAAAAGCAATGACCACTTTTTTGAACCTCATTCAGAGTGAGCCGGATATTGCAAAGATTCCCATCATGATCGATTCTTCCAAATTCAATATCATTGAAGCAGGATTAAAATGTGTGCAGGGAAAATGTATCGTGAATTCAATCTCCATGAAAGAAGGAGTGAAAAAATTCATTGAGCAGGCCATCATTTGCAAAAGTTTTGGCGCTTCCGTGATTGTGATGGCTTTTGATGAGCAGGGACAGGCGGATACCCGCGACAGAAAAGTAAGCATCGCTGAAAAAGCATACCATATATTAACCGAACAGGTAGGATTCGATCCCCAGGATATTATTTTCGACCTTAATATTTTTGCAGTAGCCACAGGCCTCGAAGAACACAATAATTATGCAGTCGATTTCATCGAAGCAACACAGATCATCAAACAAAAATTCCCACTGGTAAAAATAAGTGGGGGTGTTAGTAATCTCTCCTTCTCATTTCGCGGTAATGAGCCTGTCAGAGAAGCCATGCATGGGGTGTTCCTTTATCATGCGATCAAGGCAGGCATGGATATGGGAATCGTAAATGCAGGACAATTGGTAGTATATGATGAAATAGAACCTGAACTCAGATCGCTTTGTGAAGACGTAATCCTGAACAGGAATAATGATAATAATGAAGCAACTGAAAAGTTGATCAATTTTGCTGAGACTGTCAAAGGGAAAGAAAAGGAAGAAAAAAAAGATGAAGCCTGGAGGAGTCTTTCTGTTGAAGAACGTCTCAAACATGCTTTGATTAATGGTATTACAACTTATATTGATGCAGACACGGAAGAAGCAAGGTTGAAATACCCGAAACCTCTCGATGTAATTGAAGGGCCATTAATGGATGGGATGAATGTGGTAGGCGATCTTTTTGGAAGCGGAAGAATGTTTTTGCCGCAAGTTGTAAAAAGTGCAAGGGTAATGAAAAAATCTGTTGCCATATTAACCCCTTATATCGAACTGGAAAAGAAAAAAAACCTATCCTCCGGCTCCGCCCTTCAAGGGGGAGACGAAAAAAAAGCCCCCCGGATTTTATTGGCAACAGTAAAAGGCGATGTGCATGATATCGGGAAAAATATTGTCGGGGTTGTTCTAGGTTGTAATGGATATGATATCATCGATCTTGGAGTGATGGTAGCTGCGGATAAAATTCTCGATACAGCAAGGACCGAAAACGCTGATATTATCGGATTAAGCGGATTGATCACTCCATCTCTCGATGAAATGGTTCATGTCGCAAGGGAAATGAAAAGATTGAATTTTGATGTGCCATTATTAATTGGAGGCGCGACTACCTCCAGAATGCATACTGCAGTGAAAATTGCTCCCGAATATGAACATGGTGTTGTACATGTACTTGATGCATCCCGGAGTGTAACCGTAGCCGGATCTTTACTCAAAAAAGATCAGAAATCAAATTTTTTAAGTACTATCAGTACTGAGTATACGAAATTGAAAAAAGATTTTGCCAATAAAAAATCTTCGAAGCAGTATCTTTCGTTTGAACAAGCTCAAAAAAATAAAACGAATATCAATTGGAGTGAATTTGTTCCGGTTAAACCTGCTTTTACAGGAATAAAAATTTTCGAAGAGTATCCCTTAGAAGAAATTTCCAAATACATCGACTGGCAACCTTTCTTTATAGCCTGGGAGATGCATGGAAAATTCCCTGATTTGCTCAAAGATGAAAAAATAGGAGCAGAAGCTACCAAATTATACAAAGATGCACAGACCCTGCTCAAAAAAATTATCAGTGAAAAATGGCTGACCGCAAAGGGAGTCGTTGGTTTCTGGGAAGCCGGTGCAGTAGCGCCCGATACCGTTGAAGTCAAATCAGAAGGATCAGGGATTCAGCTGGAATTTCTGCGTCAGCAAATAAAAAAGGCCGCAGATCAGCCCAATATTTCTTTAGCAGATTTCATTGCGCCAATAGAGACAGGAAAAAAAGATTTTATCGGAGGATTTTCAGTGACAATTCATGGAATCGAACCGCATATAAAAGCAATGATCAAAGAAAATGATGATTATAATAAAATCATATTACAGGCCCTGGCGGATCGCCTGGCAGAAGGATTTGCGGAATTATTGCACGAAAGAGTCCGGAAAGAATTTTGGGGATATGCAAAAAATGAAAACCTGACCTATGATCAGCTGATCAAAGAAGAATATTCAGGTATCCGGCCGGCGCCTGGATATCCCGCCTGTCCCGATCACACTGAAAAATATAAACTGTTTAACTTGTTAGGAGGCCAGGAATCAACCGGCATCACGCTTACTGAATCCCTGGCAATGCATCCAGCAGCATCTGTATGCGGATGGTATTTTTCAAATCCGGAAAGCAAATATTTCGGAGTCGGAAAAATTGAAAAAGACCAGGTGGAAGATTATGCCCGGCGCAAAAAAATGAAAACAGAAGACATCGAAAAATGGTTACGTCCCATATTGGAATATGATCTCTGATTAACATCTGCATTCGATAATTTATCATTAATTTTGCGCTCATTCTTGGATATTACTGGCATCAGCCGATGCAGATAATATAAAAGCGACCAACATATATGAAGTATTCGAAGCGAAGAGTCCTCACAACCGTTGCGTTGATAGTATTAATTTCCCTGTCAACTTTTGCCCAGACCAAAAAACCAAAGAGGAAACATGAAATTTATTTTTCATGGGGTTATAATACTGAATGGTATACCAACAGCAATGTATCCGTGTCGCAACCTTCATTAGGAAATAATTATACTTTCAAAAATATTTCAGGACACGATCACAAAGGATGGGATGAGGGATTATTTTCAAAGGCACTAACCATTCCCCAATACAATTACCGCTTGGGATTTATTATTAACGAAGAAAAAGGATTGGGAGTCGAAATCAATTTCGATCACACAAAATTTATATTCGCTGATCAAAATGCACATATCAAAGGAACTTTAGCAAATAAACCGGTCGATAGCACAATTGCATTCAATGCAAATAACGGATTCTTTTATTATTTGAATAACGGAGCTAATTTTTTACTGTTCAATATTGTGAAGAGGTGGAAAGTTCACCATTCACAAAATGAAAATGTGAAAATAGATTTTCTTGGCAAAGCGGGGATTGGTCCGGTCATTCCACACGTAGAAAATAGTTTTTTTGGCCAAAAAAATGATCCTCATTTCCAATTCGGCGGATGGAATATTGGAGTAGAAGGGGCATTGAGGGCGACATTTTTTAAATATGCTTATCTCGAATATTCGAATAAACTGGATTATGCCCGATATTCGGGTTTGAAAATTTATGAAGGAACTGCACGTCAGGCTTTCGGTACTTATGAAATGATTTTAAGTATCGGTCTTAATTTCCCTATTGGGAAAAAGGTGAATGTACAATAACGATGTTGACTATAAATCCGTCTGGAAAATATTCAATATTCAACAGACAATAATCAATGTTCAGTGATTTGCATTGAATATCTTCTGAATATTGATTATTGAGTGTTCAGAAAGAAATAGTCAATTTCTCAGTGTGTTAGTCCAGCTATTGCCTACTGGCTATAGACTATCAACTGCTTGCTATTGGTTGTTTCATTCCTCTCTCAAATAGCCACCACATTCTCTTTCTCGGTTTAACCTCGTAATTTTTGGAGATATAGGTTTTAATATGAGTCATTGCTTCTTCAACACTATCTGTCAACAACACAAGACTCATGTCTTCTTTTAAAATAGTTCCCTGGCTTGCCATCATTTCAAGGGTTAGCATCAAAGGGCGATAATATTCTTTCCCAAAAAGAACCATTGGAAATTGAGTGATGCTTTTTGTCTGGATCAGAGTGAGCGTATTAAAAAACTCATCCATCGTTCCAAATCCTCCTGGCATCACTATAAATGCATAAGAATATTTCAGCAACATCACTTTCCGTACAAAAAAATATTCAAAAGTGAGCCATTTGTGCATATAAGGATTGGGCTTCTGCTCAAAAGGAAGTCGGATATTGCAGCCTACTGAAATGCCGCCGCTTTCAAATGCACCTCTGTTCGCCGCTTCCATGATACCCGGACCGCCGCCAGTCATTGTAGTAAATTTCATGGCTGCAATTTGTTTTCCAAACTCTCGCGCAACCTGATAATATTGGTTATCTTCTCCAAACCTCGATGAACCGAATACGGTAATGCATGGTCCAACGAAATGCAGCGTTCTGCTTCCCTTGATAAATTGCCAGAATACTTTCAATGCAAATCCAAGTTCAAAACCTCTGCTCCGGGGACCTTTCAGGTAAAGAGGTTGTTTTGAAGGAATTATTCTTTCTGTCTTTTCCATATTAACAAAACTCATGTTAACAAATATTAAATTGCGTGTCTAATTTAATATAAACATTTATATGTCTTCGTTTCGTATTATCACTTATAATGTTAACGGTATTCGTGCAGCTATCAATAAAGGGTTTGTAGATTGGTTAAAAACGAACCCGGCAGATATTATTTGTGTACAGGAAATCAAGGCGAATAAAGACAATGTAGCTCATGAATTGATTACAGGTTTGGGTTATCATGATTATTGGTTCAGTGCGCAAAAAAAAGGATATAGCGGGGTTGCAGTATTCACCAAACAAAAACCAGATCACGTGGAATATGGAACAGGGCATCAGACAAGCGATGATGAAGGGCGTGTACTACAACTGGATTTCGGTGATACCAGGTTGATCAACGCATATTTCCCGTCGGGTACTTCCGGAGATGAAAGACAAAATTTTAAATACAAATGGCTGGATGAATTTATGCTTTACCTGGAAAATCTGAAAAAAAAATATCCGAAAATAATTTTAGTGGGCGACTATAATATTGCACATAAAGAAATTGATATTCATGATCCAAGAGGAAATAAAAACTCTTCCGGATTTTTACCGGAGGAAAGAATGTGGATGGACAAATTTTTTGAAGCAGGATGGATAGACAGTTTCCGTCAGTTTCATCCTGAACCGCATCGTTACAGCTGGTGGAGTCAGCGATTCCCCAGTGTGAGATTGCAAAATAAAGGATGGAGAATTGATTATATCAATGTCACTTCCAATTTGAAAAAAAATATTATGAACGCGGAAATTTATCCTGATGTAAAGCATAGCGACCACTGTCCTGTATATTTGGAATTAAAGTTATAGAATGATAAAAGCAAAAATGATATAAACAAATCAGGCGTATTTACATCTATTATTCTACATCTAATATCATTTTCTTCGTGTTTGTATATAACCTGACAACTAAAATAAATTGGGAGATCGCTGAAGAATGGCTGATCTGGGAAAAAGAAGAACATATTCCCGAAATAATGGCCACAAAATTATTTGACGATTGCAAAATCTTCCGGCTAAGGGATCATGACGATGAAGAGGGTCCGACCTTCATCATTCAGTATTTTACTTCTACTGAAGATAGATACAAAAAATACATTGATAAATATGCGCTTGCGCAAAATCAAAAAGCGTTTGACAAATGGGGTCATCGATTCATTGCGCATCGCACATTCATGCAGCAAATAACCTGATTGATCAAAATCCTTATCTGGCCTGAATTCGGAAGTGTTTCACGATGCAAAAAAATTTTGTCACATTCAAAAAGCGGTTATATTTGCTGTCGCTTAAATCAAAAAATTACACTATGAACAAAGCTGAATTAATTACGAAAATTGCCGATGATGCAGGCATTACAAAAACACAGGCAAACGCAGGTTTAGATTCTTTTGTTGAAGCAGTTACCAAAACATTGAAAGGTGGCGGAAAAGTTACACTGGTTGGTTTTGGAACATTCTCTGTTTCTAAAAGAGCCGCTCGTAATGGCCGTAACCCACAGACCGGCGCTGTTATAAAAATCAAAGCCAAAAAAGTGGCTAAGTTCAAAGCAGGTAAGGAATTGTCTGCTAAATTATAATGCTGCACCCACTGCATTGAAAAGTTCCGGTATTTCGATTGTTCGTTTATCGGAGCTTTTATTTTTAAAAAATATTTTGATTACTATTGAACCATTAAAATTTCAACTTATGGGTAAGGGAGATAAAAAAACAAAAAAAGGAAAAATATTCAAGGGATCTTTTGGTAAGAGCAGACCAAGAAAAAAGAAAAAGGCTGCAAAGAAATAAGAATAAAAATATTGCTGCTTATATTTCATTCACCTGATTCAAGACTAAGGTGCAAGCCTCTCAATTGACCAATTCCCATTTTCCTGCAACGTATAATGAATGCGGTCGTGTAATCGATTGGGCCTTCCCTGCCAGAATTCAATATCGATTGGCTTTACCCGGTAACCGCCCCAATGTTTTGGCCGTTCAATCTTTTTATTCAGTAGTTCTTGTTTTAATTTCTTCTTATTTTCTTCCAGCCATTTCCGGCTTTCAATCACCTGGCTTTGTGGAGAAATGATCGCTGCAATACGACTGCCTTCGGGCCTGCTGTCGAAATAATCGTCACTTTCCTTATGACTCAGTTTTTCTACGAGGCCGGTAATACGGACCTGTCGCTCCAACTCTTTCCAAAAAAATACCAGGCAGGCTCTTGGGTTTTCTAATAATTGCTGCCCTTTGAAGCTGTTATAGTTCGTAAAAAAAATGAAACCCTTTTTATCAACTCCTTTCAGCAAAACAATCCTTGCCGAAGGAATACCGTCATTGGATGCGGTTGCAAGCGTCATCGCGTTCGCTTCCTCAATTTTGCTATCAAGCACTTCTTTCCACCATTTATGAAATTGGTCGAACGCATCAGTCTCTATTTCATTTTCGGAAAGAGACTCCTTTTTATATTCCTTTCTGATACCTGCAATAGATGTCATATTTTTCATTGAATGCTCAATTTACCAAAAAAGAAAAGACCTCTGAAGAGGCCTTTTCAAAACCACTGATTAGGTAAACTTCAAAATTGTCCGGTGTCACTATGAAAATCTTTTTTCTCGGGAGAAATTTTTGACAGCAGGGATTCCATTTCACTTATCCTTCTCAATTGGCCCTCTAATTTTTTATTGTGTTCTGAAACATCCTGCAGATCTTTATTCAATTCCTCAAGGAACTGAACCTTTCTCAACAGCTGCTGTCGCTGAAAATTTGCTTCTCTCAATTTATCTTCTGTATCTGCAAGTATCCTGCTCAGGCGTTGGTTTTCATCCCACATAGAACTTTGTTTTGTTTTAGCTTCATCAAAATCCCTGGTCAGCCTGAAATAAGATTTGTGCAACTCATCATAATCAATTTTCTTACTATGCGGTTGATATAAATATCCTTCCAGTTTTTGTAATTTTTCCTGCAATATATTGAATTCAGAATATGCTTTGTCCATCCGGTCACTGATTTCATCTGTCAGTCGCTGATTCTGCCGGATGCGGCTGATTTCGCCATCTTTCTCAATTACTGCTTTGTTCAGCTCAGATAATTGTTCATTCAACTGGGAATTGGCTTTCTGAAGATCGACATATTTTTTTTCAGACTCTTTCAGCAGTTGAATCTGATCGAGGAGACGGTTGATATGCTGATTGTGCTGAAGTAAATTTTCCTGGGCATTTTTTAACTGAGCCAGGTAATCAAAAGTGCCTGTTATTTCCGTGGGTTTCGTTTCCTCAACCACCGGCCTGGTTTCGATCCCTTTTACTTGTTTTTGCAATTCTTCCACTTCAATGGATAATATTTGTTCATTTTCCTGAGACTCAGCCAAACGTTCGCGTAATTGTTGCAGGGATTTTTCCTGCATATCCATGTCGTTATAATATTTCAGCTTCCAATTATCATTTTCGTCTATCCCTTCCTGTGAAGAAGGTGCTACTTCATCAAGCTTAATTGACTTTTTTGCGCTCCAGAAATAATGAATAGTAAACCCAAGAACGAGGGCTCCCAGCAAAAAAATAATTATCTCCGGAAGTCTTACGGTGAATTGAAAATCGAGTATTAGAGGATGAGTTTTCATAATGTTCGGAATTCTCAAACAATAGGGGTTTTCCGGATAAAAACATGAACGAGGTTTTAAAGGGAATATGGATAGGTGAGAATATAAAAAAACCACTCAGAAGTGGTTTTTCAGGCCTGACAAAATACCAAACTTTTTGGAGATATACAAGTGAATACCCTACTTTTATGATACCCATTCATTATCAGTCTCTTACCAGGGTTCCAACCTTCTCGCCGGTAACAACTTTCAGGAGGTTTCCAGGTTGAGTCATATCAAATACAATGATAGGTAATTTATTTTCCATGCATAGAGTAAATGCAGTCATATCCATCACTCTTAAATTGCGTGTGATGCATTCCTGGAAGGAAATTTTTTCAAATTTTTTTGCTGTAGGATCTTTTTCCGGATCCGAAGTATATATGCCATCAACCCTTGTTCCTTTTAATATTACGTCTGCATTGATTTCAATAGCGCGCAGTGAACCTGCTGTGTCTGTTGTGAAATAAGGATTGCCGGTACCTGCCCCAAAGATCACAACCCTCCCTTTTTCCACGTGACGAATAGCCCGGCGGCGAATATAAGGTTCTGCTACCTGTTCCATTTTAATTGCACTTTGCAAACGGGTATATACTCCTATTTTCTCAAGACCTGCCTGCATCGCCATCCCATTGATAACAGTTGCCAGCATTCCCATATAATCTCCATGAGCTCGTTCAATGCCGGTTTCTTTTTCATTCATCCCGCGATATATATTTCCTCCTCCGATTACAACTGCAACCTGCACTCCCAAATCAACTATGCTTTTTACGTCCTGAGCATATTGAGCAATAACATCATTATCGAATCCAAAACTTTTATCACCCATCAGGGCTTCTCCGGATAATTTAAGTAAGATGCGCTTGTATTTAGGTAGCATGTTGAGTTGATTCTTATTGAATTTAGTCTCTGAACCTTGAAACCTGAGATGTCAAATGCGAAAATTTCACGTTTCACTTTTCACGTTTCATTTTACCATGTGCAAAGAAAGGGTTTTTTTTACGATAATAAACAGCATAAAAAAAGGAGAGTTTTTATTCTCTCCTTTTATATTGAATATTTATTATCCTAATTGTACCCGTTTAAATCCTGTCACTTTAATATCTGCATCTACGCTTTTCAGATAATCACCGACTGTTTTGCTCTGATCCTTTACGAATGGTTGCGCTATCAGCGTATTTTCTTTAAAGAAAGCAGTCAATTTACCAGACGCTATCTTTTCGATCATTTCATCCGGCTTGCCAGCCATTTTGGGATCATTTTTTATCTGCTCAACAATAATAGATTTTTCCCTGGCCAAAGTATCAGGTGAAACCGAATCCGCATCGACCGCTACAGGGTTCATTGCTGCAATTTGCATAGCTACATCCTTACCTGCTTCCAAAGCTGTTGGCGTCTTTTTAGTCAACCCAACCAATACTCCCATCCGGTAAGCTCCATGAATATATGCCGCAACTGCTTCTGCATCGATTCTTTCAAAACGGGCTAACTGAATTTTTTCTCCAATCTTAGCAACCTGATCATTGATCTTATCTGCGATCGTTACCCCATCTAATTTAGCAGACTGTAAAGCTTCCAATGAGCTTATATTATTTTTGATGGCAAGATCCATAATGCTTTGAGCAAAAGCCACGAAATCGGAATTCTTTGCAACGAAATCAGTTTCACAGGCCAGAGTAATAATAAACCCTGTCTTATTATCTGCAGTCGTCTTGGCTATAATTACACCTTCTTTTGCTTCACGGTCACTACGCAGCGCAGCAACTTTTTGTCCTTTTTTCCGAAGGTAGTCAATCGCCTTTTCAAAATCACCATCACTTTCCATCAGGGCTTTCCTGCAATCCATCATTCCAGCCCCTGTCGTTTGCCGCAGCTTGTTGATATCTGCAGCTGTAATTGTTGCCGTTGACATATCGATAAAATAATTTTAATTTTTGAAATGTTAATCCGGTTTAGAGTCTACAGCTTTTAGTTTTGAGTTCTTCTCTGTGATTTCACTCTATAAAAATTTTATAGTCTAAACTCAAAACTACAGACTCGAAACTGCTTATCTCGCTCCTGTACGCTTGGGGGAATTTGGAATTCTGCGTTTTGGTTGATTACCTCCTCTTACTTTTTCACCCCTTGAACGTGCTGCTTCACTTTCAGCTTCTGCAAGCAGACGAGCTGCTTTCTTTTCATTTTCATCTGCTGTTACTTCCTCTACTTCTTCTTCCTTGGCAGCAAGTCTCTCTGCTAATCCTTCAGCAATAGCCGCTGTGATATAGTTAGCAATAATCGCGATTGATTTAGTCGCATCATCATTGGAAGGGATTGCAAAATCTACTTTATTCGGATCGCAATTGGTATCCACCATTCCAAAAGTAGTAATGCCTAATCTTTTTGCTTCGGCCAATGCAATATGTTCGTGACCAATATCCACGATGAACAAAGCAGCAGGTATACGTCCCAGTTGGGAAATACCTCCAAGAACTTTTTCCATTTTATCCTTATCCCTCGTTAACGTCAAACGCTCTTTCTTGGTGATATTGTCGAATGAACCGTCATTCAGCATTTTCTCAATGCTCTGCATTTTCTTCACGCTCTTTCTCACTGTATTGAAGTTGGTCAACATTCCTCCCAGCCAGCGTTCTGTTACATAAGGCATATTGACTTTTTTGGAACATTCGGTAACAATTTCCTTGGCTTGTTTTTTTGTTCCAACAAACATAATCTTCTTACCACTTTTAGCAATTTGCTTTAAAGCAGCTGCTGCTTCCTGCAGGCTTTCTGTGGTTTTATTCAAATCAATGATATGGATGCCTTTTTTCTCAGCAAAGATATAAGGCAGCATCTTGGGGTTCCATTTTTTACGCAAATGGCCAAAATGTACACCAGCTTCTAACAATTGTTGCTGTAATGAAGTGTTTTGTTCCATGTTTAATTGTATAATATTTTGAATGTTTTGATCAATGATCAGATATACGTTCCGGATCAGACAATAATTAACGTTTGCTGAACTGGAAGCTTCTTCTTGCTTTTTTACGTCCTGGTTTTTTTCTTTCAACAGCTCTTGGATCACGACGTAATAAACCTGCTGCTTTCAATGCAGGGCGAAACTCAGCATTGATCTCGAGTAAGGCGCGTGCTATAGCCAGTTTGGTAGCTTCTGCCTGTCCTTTTACTCCTCCACCAGTCGCATTGATTTTTACATCGAATTTGTCTAAAGACTCAACTGTTTTTAAAGGAAGCTCAACCTGGTTCTGCAAATAGGTCAATGTGAAATACTGCTTATAGTCTTTATTATTGACTTCAATTTTTCCATTTCCCTTGGTCAGAAAAACCCGGGTTACTGCTTCTTTACGACGGCCTGTCGCATTTTTTTGCTTTTCCATTTATTGATAGAAAATTAAAAGGTTAATGTTTGAGGTTTCTGTGCACCGTGTGGATGTTCAGCACCAGGATACACAAATAATTTTTTAAACATCTTGCGACCAAGACGATTTTTTGGCAACATGCCTTTCACTGCCCGTTCTACAACTGCTTCAGGTCTGCGCTTGAGCAGGCTTTTTGCAGCTTCTTCTTTTTTTCCTCCGGGATATCCGGAAAAGTTAATATAGATTTTTTCTTCTGCCTTATTGCCTGTAAAAACAACTTTGTCAGCATTGATGACTACTACAAAGTCCCCGCAATCTACATGTGGGGTATAGTAGGCTTTGGTTTTACCGCGCAGTACTGCTGCGATCTTTGAACACATGCGGCCTACGGTTTGATTAGTACCGTCCACAACATACCAGTTGCGTTTTACGGTAGCCTCGTTCGCATGTTTGGTGGTGAAATGTAATTTACTCATGATTAATTTTTTTTGTGATGCTTCGCTAACCCGCAGCATTAAAAAATGGAGTGCGAAGGTAGATTAATGTCCTTATTCATTCCAAAGAAAATGGGATGTTTTTTACATGTACCTTTGTAATATACTGATTTTCAATAAAAATTTTCACCTGAATAATTTATTGCAAAGAAGAAACCATGATATAAACACGAAATGCTTAAAAAAAAGTAAATAATTTTCCAACTCTTTGCGACTTTAGACAAAGTATTAGATTTACAAAAAATCAATTCATTATTCATGTCCGTTCACAGAATCGGCCGCTCAGTTTTTGGAGATATAAAAGATCATGGACACCTGATCAGTTTTGGGGAAGCAAATGCATTATTAAATGATTGGGTCACGAATGACCGCTTGAGATTGCATATGCGCCAGGTTGCGGCACTCATGAAAGCATGGGCTGTTGAAAAGGAAGGAGCCGATGAAAAAACTGCTTTGAAATGGGAGATCGCGGGCTTATTGCATGATGCCGACTGGGAAAAATATCCTGACGATCATTGCCGGATCATTATAGAAAAACTCGAGGAAATGCATATTGATCCGGAAGTGATTCACTGCATCGCTTCGCATGGACCCCGATATTTTGGAGTGGAACCTGAAACAAAAATGGATAAAATGATTTATGCATTTGATGAATTATCCGGATTTATTCATGCATCAGCTTTAATCAGACCCACAAAATATGAAGGAATGGATGTAAAAAGCGTCTTGAAGAAATTAAAAACACCTTCATTTGCAGCCCAGGTGAACAGGGATGATATTACAGATGCCATCAGCCGCATCGATTATTCACTGGAACAAATCATTGAGTTTATCATCCAACACCAGCAGGAAGTAAAATGAAAAAAAGGATTTGGATTTTAATTGTTTGTCTCCTTTTATTAGTGGTTAGTTTTTTTTTATGGGCACCCGTTCATTTCGGAATAAAAAAAGAGATTATTATCAGAGTTCCCATATACA
The DNA here is from genome assembly GCA_035499855.1 of Puia sp. Lineage (GTDB taxonomy): Bacteria > Bacteroidota > Bacteroidia > Chitinophagales > Chitinophagaceae > Puia. The sequence goes on from DATJXY010000046.1 coordinate 25,373, forward strand.
ATGTTTCCGGGAAAATTACAAACCTGCGCAATTGGAAACAATGGTATCCTGCATTAAAAAATACTGATACCTCTTCGTTCATTTATTCCTCAATAACGAACCAGAATAACTCATTTTTACAAGCTGGTGACCATTTGTATACTATTATCAATATAAACCCCGCTTATATCCTGGTAAAAGATGAAGCAAAAAATGGGAAAAAGGATTATCATTCATTATATGCATTTCCCGATTCAATGGGTGCAGTAACAAGGGTCAGCTGGATTAAATCTGTTTCACCCTTCAATTGGCTGAAGGAACTAATCCATCCTGATCAGAATATGAAAGACGGATTGAACAATCTGAAAAAAACTTTGGAAGATCCTACTGAATTTTATGGTTTCCCGATTGCAATTGGACCTGTAACGGATACGATTGTCGCTACAAAAAAGACTGTTGTCAAAGAAGTTGATAAAATTGCAACTCTCCGACGGCTATATATGGAAATCAACCAATTTGCTAAGGAAAATAATATTGTATCCGGCAATGTAAGGATTGCGAATTTCAGTTTTGAATCACCTGGAAATTTGAAAATATCTGCCGGCATTCCTGTTACGAAGAAAGGGCCTGAAAAAAATGGCATTACCTATTTAGAAATGCCAAGGGGAGGCAAAATGCTTATCGGACAATATGAAGGTCCATATTCCGGGCTGACCAAATTATATACGGCAATGGAAAAATATATTACGGATAAACAACTCCATAAAGTAGCGCTTCAATACGAAAAATATCTCACAGATCCATTGTCAGCAGATGACAGTCTCCATATGAAAATAGAAATATATTACCCTATCTATTGATATTCCAAAAAAACTAATGATTGGTTATTTCGGGCGATGACGAGGCATTTTCTTCGGTTGATATTCAAAAATTCAATATCTCTGATTTCTCCTGATATTAATAAAGAAGATGGATAGGGATTGATGCATTGAAATCCCCCTGTTTTATTTGCTATGGCTAGTGTGGGAGGCATTGCATCATATCTTCCTTCATAGGGTATGACTCCATAAAAATTTCCTCCGGCCAGTATATCTTTTTTACCGTCATGATTAAAATCATCCGCATAAAATGCGAATACCGGCGACCATTGCATTTGAGCTGGTAATGGCTGAGGAATAAATCCGCCTTTCTGATCATTGATTAAAATCATTGATCCCATTGTATTTGCTTCAAACAGTTTTGCAGACGAGAGTTTATCTCCAAAAATTTCTTCTGTTGTTTTGCCTGCCATTGTTCCATAATCAAGAAATTCCTTCTTCAGATATGGCAATTGTTTCTCCAGGTCTTCCTTTCCGCGAAATGGATAATATTTCCCATTTTTTTCCACAGAAAGCAATTCTTCCGGTATACCATTATTATCAAAATCTCCTGCATACATCTTCAAAGGAAAAGACAGGGAGGCTTTTAATTTTGAATTCAACCCGAAATTTCCAATCATCAGGTCTTCATATCCATCACCATTGATATCAACATTTTTTATGCAATTCCACCAACCGGTTAAATCATCCAGAGATGAATGTTGTAATATCAATTTTCCGTTCTCATTTATAAATATGGTTGGAGCCATCCACTCTCCAACAACAACGAGATCGGGTCTGCCGTCTTTATTGATATCAGTCCAGCAGGCATCGGTCACCATTCCAATCTTGTTCAATTCTTTCGCAACCACATTCGTAATAATTGAGAAATTTCCTTTTCCATCATTGTGCAGCAAATAAGATTCAGGTATCTCTCCATAGTATTGAGCATTGACTCTTCCGCCTACAAATAAATCCATATACCCATCGCCATCAAAATCTGCAGCCCTCACCACAGATTTATTTCCGAACATATGAGGCAGGGTCAGGGATCGAGTAAAATGTCCTCCTCCATCGTTGATGTATAACCGATCAAGCAAAGCATCCACCTGACCATAATATTGATTTCCGCCACTCACTACATATAAATCCAGATCTCCGTCTTTGTCTGCGTCAAAAAATATTGCATCAACTTCTTCTGTATTCGAACTTTTTATGAATACTGAGTCATTGTTCAAAAGAAAATGTCCATCATGCTGCTGAATATATAAGCTGCCCGGCTGGCCTCTTGCTCCGCAAACAAAGAAATCTTCCAAGCCGTCACCATTCACATCCCCGACGGCTACTTTAGGGCCCTGTGTTGACAATTGATGGGGAATCAGTGGCTGTTTATCAAAATCATTGAAATATTGATCTTCTTTGTGTTTAAAATCTACGCCTGTACTTGCAGATATATCAGAAAAAAAAGACGAATCCGGCTGATGCAGTAATTGGTTAATGAAATCAAGCTGGTTATTAACTGTATCCGTTTTAATCCGGTCATATATTACCAATAATTTTTGATCCGCTTTTATTTTTGTTAATTTCTGAAATCTGTTATTTGGCCAAATAATGATTAAGCTATCAATCTCATTTTTTTCTCCCAGTCCATAATGAAAGATGGGCTCGACACTGCTCATAAAACCTCTTGCCGGCTGCAGCTCTTGATATATCGTTTTATCACCAAGAAATAAAAATATTTTTGCCCCAATGGCAAAAGTATTTGGTGCAGTATTTTTTAATTGAACATTGAGGTAATTCGCTTTTGGATTTTGTTTATGGATATTATTCCTGAAAATACCGGCAGGTTCATTCATTTTATTAATCACCAGGTCAAGTGATCCATCATTATTTAAATCTGCATAAGCAGCGCCCTGGGAAAGTGTAGCTTTATCAAATCCCCAATCTTCCGATCTGTCTTTAAATTTCAAATCTGCACTGCCTTCAAAAATATAGTTATGCCAGGCCCCCGGCGGCTGACGATCCAATAATTCCTTATCAAACCTGCGTGAGCCGCCTATATTCTTATTGACAGGCAGACCGGAAATAAATTTTTCATAATCGAGATCATTCAATCTTCTTTTAATCCCGTTGGAAATAAAAATATCATTGATTCCATCCAGGTTAAAATCTGCAATCAGCGGCGTCCAGCTCCAATCTGTCGCTGCAACGCCACTATATAATGCGATATCAGCAAATTTTTTTCCCCTCCCTATATTCAGCTGCAGGCAATTCCTGGAATATTGATAATGATATCCTGACTGAATCCTCAGATTATAATTATTCAGATCTTCGTCACCAATCGAAGATTTCAATACCTTTTCATCTTCCGGTAACATATCCAGTGACATCACATCCAGCCATCCGTCGTTGTTGATATCAGCAATATCATTTCCCATGGAAAATTTCGATTCATGGTTGAATGCTTCCCGATTCATCTCCCTGAACCTTCCATTTCCCTGGTTCAAATAATAATAATCGTTTTCGTGAAAATCATTGCTCACATAAATATCATCCCACCCATCATTATTAAGATCAGCAACCCCTACTCCCAAACCATACCCTAATGCACTGCTGATGATGCCAGCGTTTTTTGTAACATCCGTAAAATGATCTCCGTCATTACGGAATAATTTGCCGCCGCTTATTTCACTATACTTACTCCTGATGGAAGTATCTCCATAATTCGCTGTCTGATGAATTGAATGTTGCAAAAGAAACATATCCAGGTCGCCATCTTTATCATAGTCAAAAAAAACAGCCTGTGTATTATATCCCTGGATATCAAGTCCCCATTGCTTAGCGCATTCTGTAAAAGTATTATTCTTATTATTAATGAATAGCTGATTATGCGAATTCAAAAAATAAGTATGTTTATCCTGATCATATAAATTTGGGGGAGTATGATTGGAAACTGAACAAACATAAATATCAAGCCATCCATCTCCGTTAACATCGACCATGGTAACCCCTGTCGACCAATCCGCATTTCCTTTTACTCCTGCTTTTTCTGTAATGTCCTGGAACTGAAAATTTCCTTTATTCAGGTACAGTTTATTGCCTCCTGAATTGGATACAAAATAAATATCCGGCAGCCCGTCATTGTTGATATCACCCACAGCAACACCGGCGCCATTATAATAATAGAGATAATCCAAAATATTCAAGGTATCACTATCTACATTATGGTTAATGAAATCAATACCTGTTTGTTGGGGAGAGAGCTGGGTAAATAAAGTGTTTTTTTTGAAATTGCAGGAGGTGAAAAACAAACTGACTAATAAATATAGAACGGCCCTACGTTTTGCAGGAATCAAATCGGCGAGCCTGTTAATATGTAAATTATTATTTTTTAGGTTATGGATCACCGTCAGTTTCGTTTTTTGAAAATTTGCAAGGCATCATTGTTCCGTGCAACAATGATATAATTGCTTTTTTTTGTACTGACTGATTGAATATCTCTGATTTCGCCCTTTACAAATAATCCGCTGGAAATAGGAGGAACATAAGTGAACTGATGATTACTGTTACCCAAAAAAGATATCCCATAGCTTGCATCCAATCTGCCCACTTCAGGTTTTAATCCGAAGAAATTTCCGCCTAAGAAAATATCTTTAATTCCATCTCCGTTGAAATCATCCACCAATATGCCAAATACAGGTGATATTTGAGCCATTAAAGGCAGAGGCTGCATATTGAAATGACCTTTGCCATCATTGATAAAAACACAGGTCTGTGTCTGCTCCACGGTCATTTCTGTTGCTGCATCCAGTTCCTCTTTGGTAAAAATTTCATCAATGGTTTTACCAGCATATGCATCATATCTGAGGAACTTCTTTTTAAGTCCGGGTATTTGTGCCACCATATCGCTTCTCAAATAATATGGATATGCTTTCCCATCCGTTTTATAATACACAGGAATGCATTCGCTTTGCCCGTTTTTATTAAAATCCCCAACATACATTTTTGCCGGATGAGCAGAATCGGCTTTAATTCTGCAATTCAGTCCGAAATTACCTGCAATCAGATCAGGAAATCCATCATGATTGATATCTGTTATATTTAGACAATTCCACCATCCGGAGGAATGAGACAATTCTTCGACCTTCTCCAGCTTACCATCTTTATATTTTAAAATGGTAACAGGCATCCAATCACCCACAACTATCAATTCTTTTTTTCCGTCCCCGTCAATATCTGCCCATTGAGCATCTGTTACCATTCCTAATTTTAATAAATCAGGAGCAATCGTGGAAGTAACATCCACGAAATTCCCTTTTCCTTCATTGTGCAATAATACCGAAGAAGGAATCTTGCCGTATGCGCCAGGGATATTGGAAGATCCGATAAAAATATCCGTATTGCCATCACCGTCAAAATCATCTGGCTTTACACAGGAAGCGTTTATTGAAATCAACGGCCAACCTTTGAAACTCCGGATAAAATTTCCTTTACCATCATTAATGTATAAACGCGTAAGCAGTTCGGTCGATCCCAACTTATCCTGGTTACCTCCTGATGTTACAACAAGATCCAGGTCACCGTCGTTATCGGCATCGAAAAAAGCAGCTCCCACGTCTTCATTATCCTTATCCTGCATGAATATAAATTCCTGCTTCTGCACAAAATTTCCATCCGGTTGCTGTATAAATAATTTTGCAGTATCATTCCTTGCACCGCCCATAAAAAAATCAATGAGTCCGTCTCCGTTCACATCTCCCATTGCGAGTTTTGGTCCTTCAGTAGAAAGCATTTTTGGTATTAAAGGCTCGGCATCAAAATCATTAAAAAAATTTTCTTTGTGACGAATGTCGCCTGCTATCACAGACCCTGTTATATTTTCAAATAAAGAGGGTGATTGTACTGTTGAAGGCGGCGAAAATGTTTTTGCGTCAGTCTGTTTTAATGTTATCGTTGTATCTGCTGAAATCTTTTTTAAGATTTGCATTTTCATATCTGGCCAGCGAACAACAATACTATCAATCATTGTTGCATTCGCTATTCCAAAATTCAAAACCGGTTCCACACTGCTTTCAAATCCACGCGTAGGCATTTGTTCCAATATCTGCTGAGTTCCTCCTGAATAAATTGAAACACGAGTTCCGATTCCAAAGGTATTCGGCGATTTTCCTTCCAGTTTAATTTTGAGAAAATGTGAATGCAGATTTTCGGAAGCCATATTCCGGTACACAAATGCTTCCATATTTTCATTATTCACGACCAGATCAAGATCACCGTCACCATCCAGATCGCCGTATGCTGCGCCATTGCTGAATCCCGGCATTGTTAAACCCAATTCTTCAGATTTATTTTTGAACAAAAGGTTTTTCTGATTGATGAAGCCGTAATTGGATATCGGAGTGGAAGGCATCTTGGACAAAAATTCTTTATAGTCAAATCCATTTCCTTTCACCTGGTTAAATACTTCCTGGCTGCTAAAATATTCCAGGAAATCCTGGTTAGTCAGGTCTTTGCTGATTCCATTGCTTACAAATAAATCCTTCCATCCGTCATTATTAAAATCAAAACCAAGAGCGCCCCAGCTCCAGTCTGTGGCATCCACTCCTGCCAGCTGGGCTATTTCACTAAAAGTTCCATCCTGATTATTTAATTGCAGGCAGTTGCTGGTAAACTGATGATGAAAATCATTCTGCAGTTTCGCATTGTGTACATCATAATCTTCAAATTTTGTTGTTGTCTTCAAACGGTAATCTTGTTCCGGCAGCATATCTGTAGTGAAGATATCCATCCATCCGTCGTTATTAATATCAATGATATCCGATCCCATGGAGGAAAGACTGATGTGTCCGGTTGCATCCGTGACCACTTCTTTAAAAGTACCGTCGTGCTGATTGATATAGAGATAATCCCGTTCAAAAAAATCATTGGAGACATAAATATCATCCCATCCGTCATTATTGATATCAGCTACTGTTACTCCGAGTCCAAATCCGATTTCACTTCCGTAAATTCCTGCCTTTTCACTTACATCAACAAAATGTCCATTATCATTTCTGTATAAACGATGGCCTCCTTTCGGATCGCGGATATTTCTCAGGTTGCGGTTATAGCCAAAACTTTCGATAGGGCGATAACTGTTATTGAGAACAAAACAATCCAGGTCTCCGTCGTGATCATAATCAAAAAAAGCAACCTGTGTGGTCAGGCCTTTATCATCCAGACCATATTGATGCGCTTCTTCTTTAAATGTTCCATCTTTTTGATTAATGTATAATTCATTTGCACGATCGTCTCCATTAATATCGCCGCTATTGCTTACATAGATATCCAGCCAGCCGTCTCCATTGATGTCTACCATTGTCACCCCCGTATGCCATTTATGAATCCCGGCCACTCCTGCTTTTTTTGTGACATCTTCAAATTTCCAATTGCCTTTATTTATGTATAGCCGGTTTTCTTCCTGGTTGGATGTAAAAAAAATATCGGGTTTGCCATCATTGTTAATGTCTCCGATGGCAACACCTCCACCATTATAAAAATTTCTGTATTTGAAAACGTTGAATTCTTTCGTGTCGACTACTTTATTATTAAAATCGATTCCGGTTTGAGAAGAAGGCAGTAACTGGAATAAGGGATTTTTAATTTCTTTTTTCTCAACATGATTACATGCACTCAATAATTCCAGGCACCCAATAAAAAAAACAAATTGTTTAATATTTCTGATTCGCATAGACACTTATCATCTGTAATAAAAAAACAAGAGCAGTATTTCTAAAATTACTGCTCCTGTTCAAACAATAAAGAGATATCTTCTTTATTAACTTATTATTGTTAGTAGCCCTGGTTTTGAACCAGGTTCGGATTTGCTGTGATCTGCTGTTTGGGTATGGGGAACAATTGCCAATGGCTGTCGGCATCCTGTGTTTTATCCGGTGTTCTCGCAGCACTGAAATAATGTGTGCCGCTGGCAACTTCAAAACGGATCAGGTCATTTCTTCTCCATCCTTCCCATGAAAGTTCACGTGCTCTTTCGGCTAATAAATTTGTAAGTGTTGCCTGAGGTGCGGTCCAGTCATGGCTTGCATCTCCACCATAGGCGCGTTCACGAATGAGATTCACATAACCCAGTGAAGTTCCTGACATCGTTCCATTGGCACGAAGATCTGCTTCCGCTCTCATCAAATAGATGTCTGATAATCTGAAAATAACCATGTCATTGCTTTGTCCACCAGCAGTACCTGCTTCAGGAAAATATTTGATACTGCGTAATCCTGCCATACGGAAACTTCCTGCAGCGTTAGAGATTTGTCCAACAAGGGGAGTAAATAAAAGAGGTATGCTGAATTGAAGATCCTGCAATGCAGTTGAAGGATCTGCCTTATAAACAACATTTGTGCTTGGTGGATACTGATAAGGTGAATTGTATTGCTGGCCAATCAGGAATTGCCCGGAGCGTTGATCAAGATAAGTGCGATAAGTTGTACTTCCTTTAATTGTGTAGACAGAAGTAGTATCAAAATTTGTATAATAATCGGCTGTGCTGCAGAATCCATTCCAGGGGCTTCCACTCAAACCGAAATTGAGATTGTTCTGATAATGGAGTGACATCATTTCCCAGTTATTTCCACCAATATTTACTCTATCCATCGGCACAACAAAAATATTTTCACCATTGGAAAGAATTGAGCTGTTGCCGACAGCGAAATTGTCAAAATAATTGCTTAGCAAACTGTAAGGTCCATGCAGGATGATGGAATCGCAAGCAGCCATGGCACCAGTCCAATTAGCATGGGTAGTATAAACCTGGGCATTTAAATACAATTTAGCCAATAACGCAAAGCCCATCCATTTAGTAACCCTGCCATACGTTGAAGCATCTACGTTAGTGTTCAGCAAAGGAATATTTGCCACCAGGTCTGTAACAATAGAATCATAAATTGCTGCTCTCCCGAGAGAATTATTTACGGTAGATGGGTCGACGTTGAAACTGGTAACATAGGGGATGTTACCAAACATATCCAACGCCAGAAAATAATAATAATCCCTCAGTGTCTTTAACTCTGCATTAATTGCAGCAAGGTTGCTTGGAGGAGTAGCAAGTCCGTTTACAACGCTCAAAGTAAAATTGGCCTTACCAATACCATTGTACACATCATTCCATGCACCATTGATGTTTTGGTTATCTACCGGCCAATTATGCAGCCATTCCTGGCTATGCACATTATTGTCGAGCCAGTCAGCACCTCTGATTGGAATTACGATTTCATCGGAAGAAACTTCATTCACTTCAAATGTGTTTCCAGCCGGAATTGCGGTTAAAGCTGCATACGCAGGCGCAACACCTGCGGCGATTTCAGCAGGAGTTTGCCAGAAATTCGCATTTTGCACGACACTGTACACTTTAGCATCCAGTTTCGTACAGGATATGCCAATTGCAATGACAATAGGCACCAGCAGTAGAACCGCGTATGATTTCTTGGTTGTCATAACATTTTTTTTATATGGAGAAGCATTTTTAGACGACATATTATCAAATTACTTTTTTAAGATATTATTTTTTATTGCGCGGTTATTTAGGCGTCATTTATTATTGAAAAGATAATGTTACACCAAACGTATAAGAGCGCGGTCTTGGGAAGAAACCATATCCGCCATAGTTAGCGTCAATATAAGCCTGGTTGGTATCTGCATTCTGGATTTCAGGATCCAATCCCTTATAACCTGTAATTACAAAAAGATTGTTTCCGGTTACATACACTTTCAGAGTCTGGATATGCGGATTTACCTTATTGAAAGTATAACCCAGTGTCAGATTATCCAATCTCGCATAAGACGCATTTTCCAGGTAAAGATCTGAGGCTGTAGCGGCATCTTTAATTCCATTAGTTGTTGCATCTTTAAAGACATTGTTTCCGGGTAATCTCTTTATAAAGTCTAAATCCAATGCTGTATTGTTAAATACTTTCTGTCCAACAACACCTCTGAGGAAAATAGTAAGTGACCAGTTATCATACATTAAAGTTGTATTGAAACCCCAGGTGAATTTCGGAGATGGATCTATATACCTGTAAACTGCATTATTGTAGGGTACTTTAGTGCCCGCTGAATCAAATAACTGATTACCGTTCTGATCCACTCCTTCATAATGGGGCAGATAGAAAGTATAAGGAGCATATCCCACTTTCAGAACTGTAATGGGGTTTGTACTCAAACCTCTACCTTGTGCGTATCCCCCAGGAATATTGTCTGTTGACAATTTATATCCCGCATAAGATCCGGACAAACTGGTAACTTTTGTCTGAACACTTGTAATTTGTCCACCAGCATTCCATGAAAAATGTTGACCTTTCACAATTTCCGCATTTAATGATAATTCCAGTCCTTTGTTAGTCAGGTCTCCAACATTTGCAAGAATTGTCGGAACATAAAAAGGTGGTACAGGAACCTGGTAATTATAGAGCAAGTTTTTGGTTTTATCGCTGAACACATTGAAATCACCAGACAACCTGTGATTAAACAAGCTAAAGTCAATACCCACATTTGTACCATGTCTTTCTTCCCATTTCAAATCCGGATTTGCATTCTGAGTTGGAGCATAAGATTGTGGATATTGATTTGCTGCAGAAGGATCGAAATATCTTCCTACACTTCCCAAAATAAATTGAGTATTGTAAGGAGTGATGGCTTCCGAGTTACCGGTAACACCATATCCTGCTCTTATTTTCAAATAAGAAAGCCATGAAACATTTTTAAGGAACTCTTCCTGACTGATCGCCCAGGCCACATCAAAGGAAGGGAAATTACCCCAGCGATTGTTCACACCAAATTTTGAGGATCCGTCCCTGCGTATTGATGCTGTTGCATAATACTTATTATTATAATTGTAAGTTGCCCTTGCGAGGAAAGAAATCAAAAGGAATTCTTCTTTGTAAGATCCAATCTGATTTAAGGAAGAATTACCGTTCTGCAATGCATAGTTCTGGTTCTGATCTACAAGGAACTGTTGACCTGCAGCATAGAAATTATCATCCGTAAAATAATTGTATTCATATACACCGGTAAATCCAAAATTGTGCAGACCCCAATGGTTATTGTAATTAAGATGCAGATCACCTTTTTTGGAATCCGTATTATAATTATAATTATTCCCTACGTTCACTGTACCTTCTACCGGGAAAGCAGGTGCATAGTAACCTGTTTGTTTATTAAAATGAGAGAGAGAACCCGTTGCGCCAACCTTTAATGTCGGTAGAATAGAGTAGTTTACTGTTCCATACAACTGAGAGAAATTCTCTTTGCCCTGATTTAATTCCTGTGTCAAATGCTCGACCGGGTTTGCCTGATCAAAATCTGAATAGGCAAAGAAAGTGCCGTCAGGATTATATACAGGATAGGTGGGAGGAGTAGTAAAAATATAGTCAAAATTGCCATATTGGGTATAATGACGTGTGTAGTTTGTATTCACAATGCCAATCTGAATATCGAGCTTATCATCCAAAGCTTTTTGTTCTGCATTGAAGCGCAAACCTATTCCTTCCTTATTATTATTAATAACAATTCCATCCTGATAGATATAGTTGACGGAACCTCTGTAATTGAAATGACCAGTTCCACCTGAAATTCCAATGCTATGGCTTTGGACGAAACCGGTACGTGTGATTGCTTTTAACCAATCCGTATTTCCACCATGGTCATAACTGGCGACAATTTTATTTGCAGAGTCAGTGGTCAATCCACCTTCTGTCAATAAATTAACTGATGCCTGCTTCCATTCGGGAACATTCAACAAAGGATATTCTTTGGCTAGTTGTTCAGCCCCAACAAAACCATTATATTCAACTTTCATTGTGCCTGAACTACCTTTTTTTGTGTTGACAATAATTACACCATTGGCAGCACGGGAACCGTAGATAGCGGCAGCAGAAGCGTCTTTCAGAACGTCATAAGATGCGATATCTCCGGGAGGTATATTCGACAATTGTGTAGGATCATCCAGGGGAACTCCGTCTAAAACTATGAGAGGAGATTGACCTCCGGTCAATGATGCCTGACCTCTTAAGCGAATAATTACATTTTGATTGGGGTCTCCACCAGGCTGTGTAATAACCAGTCCGGCCACTTTGCCCTGGATTTGTTGCAGTGGATCTGTAACAACACCCTGCGTAAAATCTTTAGAGGAAATGCTGGCGACTGCACCGGTTACATCTTTCCTTCGGGCAGTTCCATATCCTGTTACAACCACATCGTTCAATGATGTTGATGTCGTTGTAAGGGAAACACTAACTGAAGTGAGGTTGGTGATATCAACCTGGGTTGTCGTAAATCCAACACTGGAGATAACAAGAGCAGTAGCCGAAGAAGGAACTCTCAATGAGAAAGCACCCTGAGCATCCGTACTTGTCCCCGTTTTTGAACCCTTGGGGGTAACAGTCGCGCCCTGGACTGGGTTGCCTTTATCATCATTCACTTTTCCGGTAACAACTTTCTGGGAGAATAGAACCTGTGTAAATAATACACAAATAGCCACACAGGCTATTTTTGCAAGCAGTCGGTAAATGGTCATAATCAATGGTTTAAGCAATTATCAACCGAAATTAGAAAATTAATTTCAATTTAACAATTTTTTTTAAGGTCAGAGTAACTCATGAAGACAGGCTAACCGGATAGAAAGCTGCAATCTGTTCCAAATTAATTTCAGGCAACCATTTTTATCGAAGGATTGTATTATCCGATTAGCTGCCGATTCAGTTTTAACCCGTCACTCTAAAAAAATCACCAGGCTAAGTTCCTTTCAAGCTTTATCTAAACTTTTTTAACTTTAAGTACCATTCAGTTTATGAGAAATCTGAAGTTTATAATAATCTCTGTTTTATTTATTTCCTTCCTATTTCTGCTTTCGTGTAATAAAGAAACTGCCTCATCAACTCCGGTTCAAAATACAAGGTATGATTCGACGCATATATCTATTACAAATGCGTCACCTGATGTTTCCAACCTGATGTTGTATATCAATAATCAAAAAACTTTTTTACTGGATTCGCCTTTTTCTTATGGGGAAACCACATACAGCTCCTATATTAATTATGGAAACGAGATCGCACCGGTTACCATTGAAACACCTTATATAAATATTCCTTCGGGTTACCAGCAATTGAGCTTTGGGATTTCTTCTGAAAACATTTCTACTTCATTCAGCAATTATTTTCAACCCGGAGGAAGTTATTCAATTTTTGTTACTGATACTATCGAGCATGGTCAGCTGCAATGCATTTTGCTGCAGGACAATATCGGAAAGGCTGATTCCACGAAGGGGCAGATAAGATTCCTGAATCTTTCTTCAGATGTTCCGCCTCTGGATGTCTGGGCTTTTCCCAATGCCGGTCAGGATGGATTCAAAGTTTTTTCGAACTGTTCTTATCTCGGTGATGATTTTAATTCGGTTCTAAAATCCCAATCCTTTTCATATCTTCCCGCAGGCCCATATTATTTTATTGCTGCGGTTGCAGGGACCACCCAGGTTTTGCTTGAAGGAGGGTTGATCATCCGGAAACAAAGCATCAACAGTATTTTTACAAAGGGGTTTGTATCAGGAACCAATGAAAGAACACTTGGAATAGGCGTTATTTCATATAATCAATATTGATAAGGAAAAAAGTACCTCTTGATTGACTCTCCGGATTAAAAATCTATCCCAAACCATTTTTTTCTTTCCTTCTTTTGATATTTTTCATAGTTGAACCTGTAAAGTTTTCCGGGCCTGTGAGGAACATCCGTTTCCAATTCATTGGTGTCTTCGAGAAGATCCATCGAAAAAAATTTCTTCCTGAAATTTCTCCTGTCCAGCTTTACATCAAGAATAGCTTCATATAAATTCTGTAATTCGCGTAATGAGAATTTTTGTGGCAGAAGACTAAAACCCAGTGGATGTTCCTGTATTCTCTTCTGTAACCATTGATGACATACTTCGAGGATTTCCTTATGATCAAAAGCCATTTCCGATAATGAACCTAATTTATGCCAGTGTAATTCATTATCCAGGATCTTCAGCTTATGATGCTGGATATTAATGAGCGAACAATAAGCGATGGTAACAACCCTTGCAGCGGGATGACGGTTCACCTGCCCAAAAGCTCTCACCTGTTCAAGGTACACATCATCCATCCCGGTTCTTCTTTTCAAAACTCTGTAAGCCGCTTCATCAAGGTCTTCATGATTATTGACCAGGTCGCCCAATAAGGTCCATTTGCTTTCAAATTTTTTCATATCTGATTTAATCAGCAAAACTTTCAGCTCATTCTCATCAAATCCAAATATTACACAGTCGACAGAAATACCGATTATGCCATCGTTCTCTAATTGTTTTAAAATTGTCTTTATATCCTTTTTCTGTGAAATCATCGTTGTATCTGAAGGCATTGTTACAGTAAATTGTATAATATCATTAATTGTATATCATCAATTCAATAAAGGGATAGCAAAGTCAGGCACCCCTGCCGGTCTGATGATCCGAGGGTAGAAATTTACATAAATATTTTTAATGATAATTCTGATTATGCCTGAATAGAGATTTCGCAGGATAAGTTTATACTGGAGTTGGCTTAAATTTATAGACCAAATTATAGTTATGTATTCTACTGATCAGACACGCAATCTTGAAAACCTTACACGTACTTTACTGACAAAACTCGACAAGGGTAATATAAAAACTTCGGACAATGAAGATTTAAAAAGAATTCTTCGTTTTCATGAATACAGGTATTATATATTGAATGATCCTTTGGTATCCGATTTTGAATATGATACTTTATATAAGGAGCTGGAAAAAATAGAATCTGAACATCCCGGTTTAATCACTCCCGATTCCCCGACTCAAAGAGTAGCCAAGGGACTTACCAAGGATTTCCCCACTGTTCAACATCTTGTTCCAATGTTGTCGCTTGAAAACTCTTACAATGCAGATGACCTGCTGGACTGGGATCGTAAAGCAAGGGAATTAACAGGTCTCAATGAATTAGAGTATTGTGTTGAACCCAAATTCGATGGCGCCAGCATTTCTCTTATTTATGAAAACGATCTTCTGGTTCGCGGCGCAACCCGGGGAGATGGAATAGAAGGAGACGATGTAACAACCAATATCAAGCAAATTCGTTCCGTTCCTCTCTCTGCAGCATTTTCATCCTATGGCATCCAGCAAATTGAATTGCGCGGAGAAATCTTAATGAATAAAGACAATTTTAAAAAATATAATGAACAATTAACGGAACAGGGACTTGCTCCACTTGCCAATCCTAGAAATGCGGCTTCCGGATCCTTGAGAATAAAAGACCCAAAGGAAGTGAGCCGAAGAAATCTGGAAGCGTTCCTGTATCATATAAGTTATTATACAGAATCAGGAAATAAAAAATCTGCCAATACCGAAACATATCATCATCTATCCAAAAATTCTCCGTTGAGCAGGCATTCAGATTCATTGGAGATGCTCTGGGACCTTGGCTTCAGAAGTCCGAAAAAAGAAAAAAAAGTTTTAAAAGGAATTCAAAAAGTGATTGATTATTGTATTGAATTCGAAGCATCCCGCGATCAGCTCCCTTATGAAATCGATGGCATGGTTATTAAAGTCAATGATTTTTCTTTACAGGATAAAATGGGAATGACGACCCATCATCCCCGTTGGGCAATTGCATTTAAGTTTAAGGCAAGACAAGCCACGAGCAAATTACAAAAAGTAGAATTCCAGGTTGGAAGAACGGGAATCATAACCCCGGTTGCAAAAATCGATCCCGTTCCAATCGGCGGGGTAACGGTAACGTCTATCTCTTTATTCAATGAAGACGTGGTCAGGGAAAAAGATTTAAAAATTGGCGATACCGTGTTGGTAGAACGAGCCGGTGATGTGATTCCTTATATTGTAAAACCGCTTGCAGAGTTGAGAAAGGGTAAAGAAAAACCCATTCATTTCCCGTCGCATTGTCCTGTATGTGGCGATAAACTTGTCAGGTCGCCGGATGAAGCGGCCTGGCGCTGTGTAAATATTAATTGTCCCGCCCAGGTCATAGAAAGAATCATTCATTTTGTTAGTAAAGATGCCATGGATATACGAAGTTTTGGCGCAGCCAATGTCCGCAAATTCTTTGATCTTGGGTTTTTAAAAGATGTGCCCGGTATTTATGAATTGCCTTTCAAAAAAATAGCTGAGTTGGAAGGTTTTGGTGAAAAAAGTATATCCAATTTACAATCTGCGATTGAGGCATCCCGTAAGCAACCTCTTCATAGACTTATTTATGCACTTGGTATCCGATATGTCGGTGAAACAACAGCTAAAACACTTGCAAAATCTGTCGATCATCTGTTCGATTTTAAAAATTATTCTCTCGAGGAATTGCAAAACCTGGAAGATATTGGTCCAAAAGTTGGGGGGAGTATTTACCAGTTCTTTCACAATAAAGATAATATCCATATGCTGGAAAAACTTGAAGCAAAGGGGATCAATTTCAAGAGTAATAAATCAGAAATGAATGTAACGGGCAACCTCAATGGACAAACGTTTCTGTTTACAGGCACCTTAATGCAACTTAAACGAAGCGAAGCAGAAGAAAAAGTTGAAAAGAACGGAGGAAAGATACTGGGTGGGGTTAGCAGCAAACTGAACTATCTAGTAGTGGGTGAAGATGCAGGGTCTAAACTGGAAAAGGCCAAAAAGATACCCTCTATTAAGATTCTGTCCGAAGATGAGTTCATGCAATTTATTAACGGTTAAGAATATTTCTTTTTGTTTGGTTAATTCGAATTTCTTTTTTGTAACTTTAAGAAAATTGCAATGCAATGATTAAAAAAATTCCCGGCGAAACATGGAAACCTTTAGAGTTTCCCGGCTGGAAACAACTTCGAAAAAAATATGCTTTATCCTCAACAGGTCGTGTTGCCAGTTATTCCAAAGATATTATCAGTGATGGCAAATTGCTGAATGGTTCTTTGACGACTGGATATAAAACACTCAACCTTCACCGGCCAGGTAACAACGGCACTTTGTATATTCATCGTGAGATCGCACGTTTATTCCTGAAAAAGTCCTCTCCCAAGCATAAATACGTTATCCACGTTAACCACGATAAGACGAACAATTCATCCAAAAATCTAAAATGGGCTACATTGGAAGAGATGATCCATCATCAGCAACGGAGTCCGGCCAAAGTAGCTTATAAAAAAGTTCAGGCAAACAGAACAACCGGCCTGAAACTTACTGCAGCCCAGGTAAAATCAATCAAAAAAACATTGTCGAGTAGGAACCGTCAGCTTACCATTAAAAAATTAGCTGATAAGTATGGTGTGAGTGAAATGACGATGTACCGGATCAAGAGTGGTGAAAATTGGAGCCGTGTCTGATTAAATAAAAATCAAAATCAGTGATCATACAGGAATTGAGATACTCTCAATTCCTTTTTATTTATGTACTTTAGATATCCTCCAAAGGATAAATGGCTTTCACTATGCTACAGCAATCCACCATAAAATTTTTAAAGGATTTAAAAAGGAATAACAATAAGCCCTGGTTCGATAATCATCGTAAAGAATATGAGAATGCCAGGCAGGATTTTTCTCATTTTATTCAATTGGTGATTGATAAGCATGCAAAAACAGATCCGAGCATTGGATCTTTAAAAGCTAAGGAATGTATTTTCAGGATTAACCGGGATATCCGTTTTTCAAAAGACAAATCTCCTTATAAAACCAATTTTGGAGCGAGTATCAACAGGGGAGGGAAAAAATCTATTTTCGGAGGATATTATTTTCATTGTGAACCCGGAGAAAGTTTTGTGGGAGGAGGCATCTGGATGCCAATGGCTTCAGAATTAAAAAAAGTCAGACAGGAAATAGATTATTGCTTTGATGAATTCAAAAAAATCGTCGGCTCAAAAAAATTTAAAACGGTATATGGAGACTTATCCAGGGAAGAAGATATGTGCCTGAGTAAAGTTCCCCAGGGATTTGAAAAAGATAGTCCTGCGGCTGACTATCTCAAACTGAAAAGTTTTATCGCCATCAAATCTTTTAATGAAAAGGATGTTTTATCGAAAGACCTCATCAAACAAACTCTGACGGCATTCGAAACGCTGTATCCCTTAATACAATTTATCAACCGCGCACTGGAAGATTAAGTAGCTGAATTTATCGTAAAACATCTCAAATCAATTTCTTTTGCATCAGGTATTCCGCAATCTGCACTGCATTGGTAGCTGCCCCTTTGCGCAAGTTGTCACTCACGATCCACATGTTCAAAGTGTTTGGCTGCGTTTCATCTCTTCTTAGTCTTCCCACAAATACTTCATCATGCTCATGTGCATCCCTTGGCATCGGATATTGCTGCGTAGCCGGATCATCCACTACCACTACGCCAGGAGCTTTTTCCAAGAGGCATTTTATTTCGTTGAGTTCAAAATCATTTTTGAATTCCACATTTACTGATTCGCTATGACCTCCGACCACAGGTATTCTAACTGTAGTAGATGTAACCCTGATCGAATCGTCGCGCATGATTTTCCTTGTCTCATTTACCATTTTCATTTCTTCCTTCGTATATCCATTATCGAGAAATACATCAATCTGCGGAATTACATTCAGGTCGATGGGATATTTATATGCCCTCTCCCCCGGCGTTCCTGCACGTTCATTCATTAACTGATTCACTGCCTTCACTCCGGTTCCGGTTACACTCTGGTAAGTACTCACAACAATTCTTTTGATTGTATATTTTTTATGCAAAGGATTTAAAGCAACCACCATCTGAATGGTTGAGCAATTGGGGTTGGCAATAATCTTGTCCTCATTTGTTAACACATCTGCATTGATCTCCGGAACCACTAATTTTTTTGTTGGATCCATCCTCCATGCAGATGAATTATCAATAACTGTGATGCCTGCTGCAGCAAATTTCGGGGCCCATTCCAATGAAGTGCTTCCACCGGCGGAAAACAGGGCCACAGCAGGTTTTGCAGCGATGGCATCATCCGCGCTTACTACCTTGTATTTTTTCCCTTTGAATACTACTTCCTTGCCGATTGATCTTTCTGAAGCAACCGGAATTAATTCCGTAACGGGAAAATTTCTTTCGGCTAATACCTGCAACATTTTGGACCCTACTAATCCTGTAGATCCGACGACAGCAACTTTCATTTTTTACGTTCTTCTTTTAGGTTAAAAAATCAAAAGCCTTCCCGGTTTGAGAAGGCTTTTATTATCTTGAGATACAAAACAATCACTTACCTTCCATTGTGAGGAACAGCTTCTTTGTTTGTTTTGTATTTTTCTTCAATTTCATAAGAGACGCAAAAATAATCATGAAAAAATTCCAGTCCAAATTTTTTATTTTTGTTGAAACCTTATCTTATCGACATGGCTCCACGCCTGTTTTTAATATCCTGTTTGTGGATGTGCATATGTCTCGCCTCATCGGCCCAGTCTTCACACAGATATGATATCATTATTGATGAATTGCTTCCCGATCCTACTCCGGTTGTAGGTTTACCAAATGCTGAATTCATTGAATTAAAAAATATTTCTGCAACAGCATATGATCTTCGGGATTGGAAGATCAGCAATCAGACGAGCACAGCAATCATCAAAAAGGATTTTATCTTGAAACCAGACAGCTTTGTTGTGATTTGTCCTGTATCTGATACGGGTGCTTATTCCGCATTTGGTTCAGTAATCGGATTATCCGGATTTCCCTCTTTAAATAATGATGGCGCTACGATCATTCTTCTGTCGCCTGAAGCCCTCACCATTCATGCTATCAGTTATGATAAGTCCTGGTATCAGAACGAAATCAAAAGCAATGGTGGCTGGAGTCTTGAAATGATGGATGCTAAAAATCCCTGCACAGGATATGGAAACTGGAAAGCCAGCATAGATAAGCTCGGTGGAACTCCCGGTAAAAAAAATTCTGTGGATGGAGTCAATCAGGATATTCAGGCTCCCTCATTATTTAGAACATATACTGCCGACAGCACAACCATTATTGCCATTTTCAATGAACCACTCGACAGTTCCAGCGCATCATCTGCATTGAATTATCAAATAGATGGTGATTTGGGCGCTCCATCATCCGCTATATCATTGCCTCCTTTGTTCAATGAAGTTCAATTAACGCTCCCCTTCATTTTAAAATCAAATATGGTGTATCAGCTAAGTGTCAGCAACCTGAGTGATTGTTCCGGCAATCTCATCTCTTCTCTTGACAAAGTGAAAGCTGGCCTGCCTTCGTCTCCCGATACCATGGATATTGTCATTAACGAAATTCTTTTTAATCCGGCAACTAACGGTTATGACTATGTGGAATTATATAACCGTAGTGATAAGATAGCAGATATGAAGCAGTTATATCTCGCCAATCAAAATATATCGGGTTCTCTCATCAATATTGAACAGCTAAGCAGTTCGCCATATTTATTTTTCCCGGGTGAATATTATGTCTTTACGGAAAATGGACTATGGCTGAATCAAAATTACGAGGTCAGAAATCCTGATAAAGTAATTGAGCTCTCCTCTATGCCCTCATTACCAGATGACCATGGTAATATTGTGCTGGCAGATCAAATGAAAAAAAAGATTGACCAACTGGAATATGATCATAAATGGCATTTTGGGCTGATCGATAATGAACAGGGGATTGCACTGGAAAGGATATCTTATGATAAACCAACCCAAAATCCTGAAAACTGGACTTCAGCTTCCTCCACTTCCGGATATGGAACGCCCACGTATCAGAATTCAGAATTCATGGAGCATCAGCTTGCAAAAGGGACTATCAGTATCATGCCAGGAATATTTTCTCCTGACGATGATGGATACGAAGACAATTGTCTGATCTATTACCAGGTCTCTGATCCCGGATATGTTGCCAACATCACCATATTTGATGCTTCGGGCAGGCCTGTCCGTTATCTTGCTAAAAATGCAATACTCGGCCTTAACGGGAATTTCCGCTGGGATGGCCTGGATGACAATCAAAAAAAATTATCGATAGGAATTTATATTGTTATGACAGAAATTTTTAACCTCGAGGGATATACAAAAAAGTTTAAAAACACTGTTACGCTGGCAAAGAGACTGAAATAAAAATACCGGGACCAAAAAATTGGCGCTGGTCCCGGTCCTAAGAATACGTACTGCAATTACCAGATTTTTATGCGTTCATTTTCCGGTGACTTGCCACAAATCGCATGATATCGGATGGATTCTTCATTGCGTCAATCTGCATTAAATAGGGCTTCAGTGGTTCGGGCCCACGTTTATCTATAAGCGCAGAATCCATTCCTGAACCAAAAAAGTCAGCTACCTTCTGTTCAATACTGCCCGCAGGCTGGCTGGATTTAGTAAGACTATCCAGGATAAAATGAAGACGCCCCTTTGTTTTGTTATATAAATCGAGAAAAGATCCAAGTTCCGACTCAGTGGGTGGTATTTCTGTTTTTCGAAGCCATCCTCCGTTTACATAGAGATAAAAATTATCTCCGGGTTTTACCGATGAATCCATTGCGGTGCGGTCAATAAATACCCGGTGGGGAGCTGAAACATTGTTAGAGCTGTTACAGGAAAACAGGGAAACCAGGCTTCCCCCGAAAAAAAACAGGAAGTGTTTCATATCAAAAGCTTTATTATCCGGAAATGTATATAAAACCTTTTGACGGCAATCGGCTTTTTGTGAGGAAGAAAAAATTAAACTGATGAACGGATCATATCAATGCAATGTCAAAATTCACCAGTTGTACAAACTGCCCGATCCTTTCGTCAATATCAGATTTTGAAATTTCCTTCAGGCGTTCAGTTCCGAACTTTTCAACGCAAAAAGAAGCCATTGCGGAACCGACAATGATGCCCGTTTTCATATTTTCAAAAGAAATGTCCTTTGTCTTGGCAAGGTGACCAATAAAACCGCCGGCAAATGTATCGCCCGCTCCCGTAGGGTCAAAGACTTCTTCTAACGGTAATGCAGGTGCGAAGAAAACATTTTGCTGATGAAATAACAGGGCTCCATGTTCTCCTTTTTTGACGATCAAATAAGCGGGTCCCATCTTCAGGATTTTCCTGGCAGCTTTCACCAGTGAAAACTCCCCGCTTAATTGCCGGGCCTCGCTATCATTTACCAATAATACGTCCACCATTTTCAAAACTTTTCTCAAATCATCCATGGCAGTTTCCATCCAGAAATTCATCGTATCCATTACGATCAGCTTCGGACGCTCTTTCAATTGCTTTATCACATCGATTTGAATTCTGGGCATCAGGTTGCCAAGCATCAGGAATTCACTCCTCTGGTAACTTTGAGGCACTACAGGCTTAAAATCTGCAAGAACATTCAGCTCTGTCACCAGGGTATCCCGGCTATTCATATCAAGGTGATATTTGCCGCTCCAGAAAAAAGATTTTTTGTCAGGAACAATTTCTACTCCCTCAAGATTCACACCACGGCGCTTCAATGATTCCATTTCATCTTTAGAAAAATCATATCCTACAATAGAAATCTGGTTAATCTCGTGGATAAAATTAGAAGCCGCATAATCCACATAGACAGCCGAACCACCAATAGTTTTATCTGTTTTTCCGAAAGGGGTTTCAATAGCATCATATGCCATGCTCCCTACAACAATTAAAGACATATCAAAAATTTTGTTTCCAAAGAAAATATCTGAATAGGATGTATAAGGTCCGTTCTTCTTTGGCGCTGCAAACCTACAAGAATTTTCGATTGGTTTTGAATCTGTCAATCCGGAAGACTCCCAATCAGGCGTTAGTTTAATTTTTAAAAAATAAAATAATTCAGAGCTAACAGTCGTTAGTTTATATTTGCATATTATGGCTAAAATCAGGGGCAAAAAAAACAGTACAAAAAAAGAAGTCATTATAGAAAAAGCTTCCAAACTATTCAGGGAAAAAGGGTTTGGTGCCGCATCCATGCGTGATCTTGCCGAACATGTTGGTGTGGAGGCTGCCAGTTTATATAATCATATTCAATCCAAAGCGGAAATCCTGCAGGCCATCTGCTTCAGGGTAGCGAATGAATTTATTTCCCACCTGGATGCAGTTGAAGCAAGTAATCAGCCGGTTTTAAAAAAAATGGAAATGATCATTCGTTTCCACATCCGTATGATGATGGAGCAATATGAATATGTCTATATTTCTGATCACGAATGGCGCCATCTTCCCGAACCCTATCTTTCAAATTTCCTGAACCAGCGCCGCAATTACAGGAAGAGTTTAGCGGATCTTTTGGAAGAAGGCATTTCCAGGGAAGAGATCAAAAATATAGATCCCTATGTGGCCATCCTGACCATATTGTCCGCGATCAGCGGAATTGAATCATGGCAACGTTCACGTAAACATATAACCGCAGAAGTTTTGGAGAACAATATGGTAAAATATTTGATTGAAGGATTAAAAAATGAAAAAAGCCAGACCAAATAAGATACCAGTAACCTATAAATTCTGTTAAAGGTGGCAACGCATTTCCGGACACTAAAAATAAAAGATATCAGGAAAGAAACCGCAGATTGTGTATCCGTTTCTTTCGAAATACCTGAAGAATGGAAAAAAGAATTTCAATTCAAACAGGGCCAGAATATTACTATCAGGACTACACTTGAAGGAGAAGAAATCCGTCGTTCGTATTCCATTTGCAGCAGTCCGCTGGACCAGGAGCTGAGAATTGCCGTCAAAAAAATCCCAAACGGAAAATTCAGCTCCTATGCCAATCAAATGCTGAAAAAAAATATTCTAATGGAAGTTTTGCCTCCGACAGGTCAATTTTTCACAGAACTCAATCCAACCAGTAAAAAAAATTACCTGGCTTTTGCCGCAGGGAGCGGAATCACACCAATCATCTCCATTATCAAAACAGCGCTCGCAGTTGAGAAGCAAAGCAGTTTTACCCTGGTATATGGAAACCGCACTCATCAATCCATTATTTTCAAAGAGGAGTTGGAGGCTTTGAAGAATTATTATATGGACAGATTCAGTATCCACTATGTCTTCAGTCGCGAAAAAACAGAAGCTTCAGTAAATCATGGAAGGATTGATGCTGCTAAATGCAGTGAACTCTTTAAAAAATTGATTGATCTACAAAACATAGATGAATTTTTTATTTGTGGTCCCGAAGAAATGATTTTTAGCCTGAAAACCTGGTTGGACTCACAGGAAGTTGAAAAAAAGAAAATCCATTTTGAACTGTTTACAGTACCGGGACAGGGATCTGAGAAAATAAAACTAACTGAAGAAAAAGAAAAGAATAAGGTAACAGGAAAAAGTAAAATAACTGTCCGCCTTGATGGAATCAGTTTTGATTTTGGGCTTTCTTATAATGAAGAACCCATTTTGGATGCGGCTTTGAAACAGGGTGCCGATCTCCCATTTGCATGCAAAGGAGGAGTTTGCGCTACCTGCAAAGCGAAATTAATTTCGGGGAAAGTGGAGATGGACAACAATTATGCGCTGGAACCGGAAGAATTGGAAGCCGGGTTTATTCTGACCTGCCAGTCACATCCAATTACAGAACAGGTCATTGTTGATTTTGACCTCAGGCATTGATAAAAATTACCTGACAAAAACTAACACTTGTTAGTTTTTTGATAATAAAACAATTAGCTTTGCCGTTAAATCCAGGCTATGTCTGTACAGCAATCAGAAATAATATTCCAGGATAAGATCGATCAGGAAATCAGGATCGAACCCAGGGACTGGATGCCCGATCAGTATCGCAAACTGCTCATCAGGCAAATGTCGCAGCATGCACATAGCGAGATTGTTGGTATGTTGCCCGAAGGAAACTGGATTACCAGGGCTCCTTCGCTAAAAAGAAAAGCAACGCTGATTGCCAAAGTGCAGGATGAAGCAGGGCATGGATTATACTTATATGCTGCTACCGAAACGCTCGGCATCACCCGCGACGAAATGATCGATCAACTGCATGAAGGCAAAGCAAAATATTCTTCTATCTTCAATTATCCTACACTTACCTGGGCAGATATGGGCGCTATTGGATGGCTGGTAGACGGAGCTGCTATCATGAACCAGGTTCCACTTTGCCGGGCATCATACGGCCCTTATGCAAGAGCGATGATCAGGATTTGCAAAGAAGAAAGTTTCCATCAGCGACAGGGATTCGAAATATTATTAACTCTTAGCAAGGGAAGCGAAGCTCAGAAACACATGTGCCAGGATGCTATTAATCGCTGGTGGTGGCCTTCGGTAATGATGTTTGGACCAGCAGATGATTCATCTCCGCATACTGCCCAGAGTATGAAATGGAAAATAAAACGATTCACCAATGATGAGTTAAGACAAAAATTTATTGATGTTTGTGCTGATCAGGTTAAGATATTGGGCATGACGCTTCCTGATCCTGATTTAAAATGGAATAAAAAAAGAAAACATTATGATTTCGGTCAAATCAACTGGGAAGAATTCTGGAATGTTGTAAATGGAAATGGCCCCTGTAATAAAGAACGACTGGATGCAAGAATTAAAGCACATGAAGACGGAGCATGGGTGAGAGAAGCGGCGATGGCACAT
Organism: Puia sp.; assembly: GCA_035499855.1. Classification (GTDB taxonomy): domain Bacteria; phylum Bacteroidota; class Bacteroidia; order Chitinophagales; family Chitinophagaceae; genus Puia. The sequence goes on from DATJXY010000046.1 coordinate 50,773, forward strand.
GCAAAGAAAAACCCCCAACCCCTAAAGGGAGGATTAGTTGCAGCATAAAAACAAAAAACAAATATCTGTGGAAAAAGAAAATAAAAATAGCCAGCTACCCGATTGCCCTTCAGGGGCAAGGGGTGAATGGCCATTGTGGGAAGTATTTATCCGGAGTAAGCAGGGTATGGATCATAAACACGCCGGCAGTCTGCATGCAGCAGATGCGCAAATGGCTATTGAAAATGCCAGGGATGTTTATACCCGGCGAATGGAAGGCATCAGCATTTGGGTTGTTGAAAGTAAATACATCCATGCTTCTGATCCGGCTGAAGGATCTTCCTTATACGATCCTGCAAATGATAAGATATACCGACATCCGACATTTTACCATTTACCGGATGAACTGAAAAATATGTAGGCTCTGCATGATTAAGAAATTTTGATATCAATGAAAAAAAAACCGGGTCCGCATATTTCAAAAACTAGTAAAAAGGAAAAACAAGACTTTCTTGAAAATTATACTCTGCATATGGCAGACGATGCCCTTATCCTGGGGCATCGAAACAGTGAATGGACAGGATATGGGCCCATTCTGGAACAGGATATCGCCATTTCAAATATTGCTTTGGACCTTATTGGACAGGCCAGAAATTTTTACCAATATGCAGCAGATATAATTAATAAAAAAAGAGATGGAAAGAAAAAAATTGATGAAGATATATTGGCCTATCACCGGGATGTATGGGATTTCAAAAATTGTTTATTGGCAGAACAACCAAATGGAGACTGGGCCAGGACTATTTTAAGACAATTCTTTTTTAGCCTCTACCAGTTTTATTTATACGAGCAATTGCAATACAGTAAGGATTCAACCATTGCTGCTATCAGTGAAAAAGCAATCAGGGAAGTTTCCTATCATGTGAAATGGAGCGGTGAATGGGTGATCAGACTTGGCGACGGGACTGAAGAAAGTCATCAACGCATGCTGAATGCAATGGATGACCTGGTAAAATTTACAGGAGAATTATTCAGGGAAGTGAATTATGAACAGGAAGCGTTCAATAAAAAAACAGGAGCAAATCTTTCAGAACTCAAACCTAAATGGGAACAAAAAGTAAACATTATATTGAAAGAAGCGACCCTTCCTATCCTTGCCGATAGGAAATGGGATTTATATGGTGGCAAAGAAGGAAAACACACTGAACACCTGGGATATATCCTTGCCGAAATGCAATTTCTTCAAAGAGCTTACCCGGGATGTGAATGGTAAGAAGTTTATTCTGAGTATAATTCAAAAAGAGCATGGATACCACAAAATCTGAAATACTGAAAATATTAAATGAGGTGATGGATCCTGAAGTTCCTGTTCTTTCCATCATTGATCTGGGTATTCTAAGAAAGGTGGAAATTGAAAATGATCTTGTTGAAGTATTTGTTACTCCTACTTATAGTGGATGTCCGGCAATGGATGCTATCAAAACAAATATTCAAAAAACTCTGTTGCAGCATGGATATAAAAATTTCCGGCTGACGACCATTCTATCACCTGCATGGACAACCGACTGGATGAGTGAAAAAGGGAAAGAAAAATTAAAAGCATTTGGCATTGCGCCGCCGATGCCCAGGCAACATATTTGTAAACCGGAATTATTCCATGAAGGAGAAGCCATCCAATGTCCTTTATGCAATTCATACAATACAAGAATGATCAGTCAATTTGGATCGACTGCCTGTAAAGCATTGTACCAATGTAATGATTGCCATGAACCATTTGATTATTTCAAATGCCATTAAGCCTATCATATAAATTGTAAATTGTATTTTATAAACCGATATGAATTCTTCTGTCTTGCTTGAAATAAAAAATGAAGTGGCTTCACTTTCATTCAACCGTCCCGATAAACTCAATGCCTTTAACCGGGAAATGGCTTTGGAACTTCAGAAAAAATTAGATGCCTGCGAAAATGACACAACCATACGCTGCATCTATCTAACCGGAAAAGGTAAGGGTTTCAGTGCCGGACAGGATTTAAGTGAAGTTACAGGAGACAACATTCCTGGTTTTGATAAAATACTTTCCGAACAATACAATCCAATTATTACCCGGATCAGGAAAATAGAAAAACCGGTTGTCGCCGCAGTAAACGGAGTAGCTGCAGGTGCAGGAGCCAATATTGCCTTATGCTGTGATGTAGTTGTTGCTGCTCAATCAGCATCATTTATTCAGGCATTTTCTAAAATTGGTTTGATTCCTGACAGCGGAGGAACTTATTTTCTTCCGCGATTGATCGGATGGCAAAAAGCATCTGCCCTGATGATGCTTGCAGATAAAATAAGTTCGGAGGAAGCCCTACAATTGGGAATGATATATAAGGTTTTCCCGGATGAATATTTCGCTGAATCTTCTAAAAAAATTGCTGAAACGCTGGCTCAGATGCCAACCAGAGGACTTGGATTTATAAAACAGGCATTGAATAGTTCTTTTACCAATTCACTGGAAGATCAGTTATCGGCTGAACAGAAATGGCAACAAAAAGCGGGTAAAACATATGATTTCAATGAAGGAGTAAAAGCATTTCTGGAAAAAAGAGCTCCCAGGTTCAGGGGAGAATAAATAATAATCAGCTGCTCTTCATATTTAACATTAATCATTTTTTTCAATGAGTTCTCAAAAATCAAATCCGGGTTCCATCATTGATGCAATGATGGAAAAAGATTATTTCAGTCAGTGGTTGGGCGTCGAAAGGATAGAAGAGGGAGAGGGTTTTTGCAAATTAAAAATGAAAATAAGAAAGGAAATGTGCAATGGATTTGAAATTGCGCACGGCGGAATTACTTATTCTTTAGCAGACAGCGCCCTGGCGTTTGCTTCAAATAGCAGGGGGCGTCAGGCAGTTTCTTTCGAAACATCCATTACCCATATCAAGCCATTGATGACAGGCGATACCATCCTGGCTATTGCAGGAGAAAAAAATGTCGGAAACAGAATTGGCGTTTATGAAGTCAGGATAGAAAAAGAAAATGGCGAACTCGTGGCATTGTTTAAAGGCCTTGTGTCTTTTAAACAATGAACAGAAATACGCCAATTGCTCTGTTAATAGAGGCTTTTACTAAAATGAAATAAGATTTGTTTAGATAGCTCCGTCTGAAACACGATGACCTTCCTCTATGTAATCTTTAGCCGGAGTCTTCAACGGCAAAACAGGAGCTTTTGGTCCCTTCATTTGTGATTCCAGTACTACGTATTCCTTTTGCAATTCCAAAATATGTGCGTGGTTATTTACAATTTCCTTTCTGAGTTCCTGTATTTTCAATTGTTTTTTTCTCAATATCCTGCTCTTGAAACTAAAGCCAATGAACATAGCTACAAGGGCAATGATTCCAAGGGTCAGAACATTTACTGATAATTCGATGTTTAACATTGTCGGATCAGGTTTAGAGGTTAACGTAATTAATGCAAAGAAATTATATATTCTACGGGGTTGTTACGAACATTTAATGTTATCTATTTGATGATTTCCTCAACTCTGATCAATTTTCCTTCTTTATTCATTCCCTCAATGACTATCCTGAATTTGTTGGAAATATCATTATTATAAAATACCAGTTTAATTTTTCTGTGATTTTTATCGGTTACAATATGCGGATTCCAATAAAGAGTTGAACGGAAATCCGTTGCCGGATGATCCTCTATTATATCAGCATATTGCGGAGAATAAAATTCCTTTGCGGGTGTATATCCGGTAATCACGGCAAATCCTGCCTTATTATTCATAATATTATTCTGATCGATCGATTGCCTGCTTGTTATGGATAAGGTTGGAAGATCTTTCGGGCTGGTCTTTTGAATAAACTTGATAAAGAGAACTTCCTTCATATTCAGTTGTTTCAAATCATCCATATTCACCAATACTCCGTCTAAAGACAGGTTTACATTATTTTTTTGAGGATTAAATGCCTGTTGCTGCGATGGATTATTCACTGAATAAGAAGTATACCTGTTTTCCTGGTTATTTGTCGGATCGCCGCTTTCTTTCGGTGCATAAGGGAATTTCAAATCAGGGAAATTGTTTTGTAAAAAATGAGATGCAGTTTCATAACTATTTTTCGTCTGGTCATTCCTGTTAGCAGGGGAAAATACATAAGTCATCGCCAATGATAATCTTGAATAATTATGCAATTCCGTGATATTGCCTCCGGATTCTTTCTCAAGAACAACATCCGGAACCTTAGTCCATATAAATTCCGGGTCAGAAGCCCGGGTATTGGATAAAATTCCCTGGGAAAGCAAACCGGTTTGAAAACGCACAGATGAATTTGAATTCATTTTCGCGGGATGGTTTAGCTTATATACAATCTGTGCCGAATCATAAAAAAATATTCCTTTCTGCATAAAACTTCCATTGGCGTTGAGTGGGAGGTTTAATATCTGTTTTTTCCGGTCTTTTGTAATTATCAACAGTGTAATTGAATCACTCGCATCAAAACCGGATTGAGGAGCAAATACCTGTCCCTTTAATTTCATATAATCGCTGTCTGCGGGATATTGAATTTGCGGAAGTTTTCCTGCGTTAACATCTTGCCATTTAAATCTCCTCCAGCCATGTGTGCGCATGACCAAATCAAGATAAAAATTCGAATTTGACTGGTTGGTTGAAAAATAATAAGCAGGATCAACAATATTTCCCTTGATATCACTGCTCAACAAAAAATCTGTAATAATATTATTGCTGGTATCTGATCCAAGTCCTCCATCGGTTACTGATACAGACAGGCTGGATGAAAGACTATCCGGAACTTCAATGGAAATTTCATTCCTTCCTCTTTTATTCAGATTAACAAGTTCTTTCCTGAACTGCGCAGCAAATTCATATTGATGGTTATTTACAAAAGCGACCCTTTCTGCAAACGGAACCATATGTGCATCAAAAAGAGTTATCTGAAGAACCCCGCTGGGAAAAGAGGAGACGTTCATATCATCATCCGCCATTGTTTTTGTAGAAAGATCAATCGCCGACTGATATAAAACATTCTGATGCATTGTAGCAATCATCGTAAGTGATTTGAAGTTATCCGGACAATCGGCAGGCCTTTCAACCTGGAAATGAATCGAATTGTCTTTTTCAGGAGTTATGCGCATTACTGCGCCTGTCGTCTTAACCTGGGGCAAAGGAGTTGTGTGCGATTCGCCAAACTCATCTTTCCAGAACGCAGTATAAGTTTCTCCACTGATTGGCCTCAGACTGAGAGTTCCCATTCCCCTGTGCATGGTCGAGAAGCTGTCAATTATATCTCCATTGCTTTTTTTGACAACGCCCTTTACTTCTACAGGAGTTCCACGCTGATCCATTGCTTCAAATGCAATCACTGAAGGCAGTCCATTTACCAGGTCGCCTCCTTCTGCAAAGAATTGAATACTTGTATTGTGCTTTTCGGGGAGCAGATTGCCATCCCATGAAGTCAATACCGCAATATCTTTATTGAATAAGAAACTACTGTCGAAATTGAGCATCCATTGCGTATAGGCTTTGACGTGAACCGCACCTCCTGTAAGAAATGGAGGTACAATAAAAGAACCGGTTGCCACACTTTCCGTTATCGGAGCAACGCTGTGGTAAATCAAATTGCCATATGAGTCGGTCCAATCGAAGTAAATATTTTTGCTGATGCCCGAGGGTTTGGAACCGCAAAGAATATAAGCTTTCATCCAAACGGTCTCTCCAGGCAAATAAGCATCCTTGTCAAAATGAATATGCACTCTTTCCTGTTCATATTGTGTTGCATAAAGTTTTAAAACAGGATCTGCAGATTGAGACCTGACTGTTGACAGGAAGAAAGCGCTTAGGAAAAAAAGTAGAGTTCTTCGTTTCATATTGTAAGGATTTGGATGGATACCTGATTATCGCTGAAACAGTCTCATCTTTAACCGACAAAGGGGCAGTATAATAACTGACCCTTTCCCGAATTATTTATTATAGCTTATACTTAACCATTTATCACAGTTGATTCAGTCAGGTACTTTTTAGAAGGGTGATAGATAAAAAAGCAACTGCCATTTTTAATACTTTTAATCACTTTGGGATTCATTTGGTTTGGAATAGCTGTACAACCAAGGCTTCTTCCCATCTCACCGTTATTCTTCAGATATTCAGCACCAATATAATCTGCTCCGTGAATCACAATACCACGTTTCGATGCAAGATTATTATATCCCTTTTCCAATCCGGTTACTTTCAAGGAAAGACCATTTCTTCCTACATATGTCTTAGAGGTAACATAAAATCCAAGACTGGTTTTGAAAGATTCGGGTCTGTTTGAAAAACTAGTTGCATATTCCACTCCCGAGTTCATTCCATGAGATACATAAGTATTGTATAACAATTTTCTTTTAGCGACATCGATAACATATAAACGTTTACGACGAGATGATTGTGTAAAGTCACAAATCGTCAGCACATTGGTTTTAGTCAAAGTTCCCGTCTTTAAAAGATTATGATATCCTCTCCAGGCGTATTCAAAAGCTTTTGCATTCAGACCAGATCTGCCCAGTTTCATTGAATCATAAATACTCACTGCTTGCTGAACAACCATCTTTACTTCAAATGCTTTTTTAGCGGCAGCCTCAGCAGCATAATCCACCTTTTTTTCAGCCGTATTAGTTGTTGAAACTGAAGCAAAATTCAGGTTACGATTTGGTATGTTGTTTGTACTAATATTGGTATGGTAAGCAGCTGCAACAGTATTGGTATTGCTGGTGAAGTTGATTTTCTTGTGGCTACCTGAAATTAATACAGGGGAAGTTATTACCAATAGGGATATACTACTGGTGGACACGAGCTTAGACAACGTTTTCATGACGAATCAATTTATGTTTTCAAAAGGGTCGTTACTAAAAATTCAGATACGGAAGTATTATCACATTTGGTAATTCTCAGGGTATATCAGATGGGTTATTTAATAACTCATTGATCACTGAAGTTTTTTCTCAGAAATTATATGATTACTCTTAGACGCAATAACGAAGAATCTTCGCGTGTTATTGTCTATTAAAAGGCTCAGACTGCAAGTGATTTCCAATTCAAATATTGTCATTTTTTTTATCATTTCATAGCAGATTTCGACGAATAGACAAGAACTGTTATTGTCATCCAACCGTATTTGAAAGATCTGCATTATTATTTTCAATCGATGTACCAAAAAAGAAAAAAAGCTTCCCGGGAAAAAAATAGAGCCGTCTTTCACTGACTACCAAATGCTTAGATCAATTGGGTGAATTCATTTTCCCAGACTAATTTAATTTGCAGAGCTTTAATTATCCCATTTGTGGAAAAACCGTCCAAATTCTGGAATAAATTGAGTGATCTTAAAAAAATCAATGTAAAATATATGCCGGCTATTTCTTATAGATATCAGCATTATTATCAGGCACGCTGTTATTCCTATTTTTTAATTGCATTAATTTACAATCATGATATTGAGTAATGCAAAAGAGAACTTTTCGCGAGGAGCTCTTTGCTTTATTATATATATATTATTCTTCGGTTGCCCGCTCCTGTTAATATATGTTCCTGGTGATGCTCAGCAAATTAATTTTAAGGTATTTCTTGTCGGTGATGCCGGAGAAGATCCTGTTACCGGGGAAGCACTACTGAATCTAAAGAAGCAATTGGACAGCAATCCGTCCAGCGCCGTGATTTTTCTGGGAGATAACGCATACAAGGATGATCTTGGCGGAATCATTCCCTATGGCTTCAAAGGTTTTGACAGCAGCCGGCTGACCCAGGAAAAAATCAGATCACAGTTAGCTATACTGACTAACTATATGGGATATGTTTTTTTTATTCCTGGCAATCACGACTGGTGGAACAAAACAAAAGAGCGAAAAGGAGAAAAAAAATTAAAGATGGAGGAAGATTTTATTGAAAAAAACCTGGATACAAACTCATCCATCTCCAATCCCGGAAATGTTTTCCTCCCAAAAAATGGCGAAGCGGGGCCCGCTTTTATTGATCTTGACGATCATTCAATCAGGATTATATTTATTGATACCTACCGTTTAATTATCGCCGCATACAAACAGAAACAGGAATCAGAATTTCCCATCGAAAGAGAATTTTATCATCGCCTTGACAGCCTGATACTGGATTCAAAAAAAAATCATCAACAGGTAATTGTCGCAGGCCATAATACTTTATATGCGAAAGGCCCCAACACAGGCCCGTTGAAACATCCCAATCTTTTCGGAAGGATCAAGGCCTCCAATACCAATTTTCCTTCAAATAAAAGAATGGTTAATAAAATGAGAAAAATCATAGAACAATATCCGGGAACTTATTATGTCTGCGGACATATTCATTCTCTTCAATATTATTATCCTTCCGACAGTATTCACTATATCATCAGTGGCGCGGGCAGTAAAACCAATTCTGTTTCTGAAAAAGATATACAAAAAATGCCGAAAGGAAACGGTGTTGAATATGCGCGGTGGAATGAAAAAGGATTTTTTGAAATTGATTTCTCTTCCACCGGCCAAAGAACTTTCATGTACTATCACAATGGTGAAGAAAAATGCGAAATGAAATAACTCCGCCCGACTTTTCTAATCTGCCATCTTCTTTTTATACGATGATACCGGTCCCGACCATTACATTTTATTTTCAAATTGAACCATAAGCAGCGGGCCTTTTTTGCATATTCATTCTAAATCGCGTTCCTCGTCTCGCTTTCTTGCAAAAATTACTTCTGACCGTTTTGTTTCTTGCCCAATATGCAATTATTGCAAAATTGAAATGATCGGTGGTAAAACCCGATTATGTTTCGGGTATTGCCATATATAGTTTTGATTCATCAAGGATAGAAAAAAAAAGTCATCCGATCAAAGCTAAAATTTATCATTCGTGAAATCATCTCAACATCCTAATTTATTCAGCATATTCATTGCAATAGTCCTGCTAGGTTCGGGCCAATATGTTCATGCCCAGCAAAAAAATAATACCGTGAAAATAACTCCGGGGAATGACAGCTTTCATATCAAATCAGCCAGTTTTTTATTACCCCAGGCTCTTCCCAAATGGCATTATTATCATTCCATTTCTTTATCATATGTGGTTGTACCAAGAGAATGGACCCTCGACGACATCAATGCTCCCATGCTTGTTTATAGTGGGAAATTTAGTCTGCCCTTCGGATTTAATATGCAGGCAAGCCTCGCTACGCTGGGCATATCAAACAAATTCAATTTTGGGCCCTTCTGGAATTATTCGATCAAAAATTATCATTTCGGGATAGGATACCAATTTGCATTCGACTTTGGCTACCTGGGATCGTTTGGGTACCAGACAAAATTTACCGGATGGGAACAACAGCCTTCCATCCTTGCGGGCTATAGTTTTAAACAATCTGCGCTGACCCTGAGATGTGACCTGTATTATACAAATTCAATCGATTTCATTGAAGGCGGCCATTCCTTCCCGATATGGAATTCTTTTATGAATGGCTATGGCATCAACGCCAGCTATGAACAAAGACTGTATAAAAATAAAGTCATGTTTTTTGGTATTAAGCTGAATCATATCAGGTATCATATCATCGCATGGCCGGCATTCCCGGTTAACCAATACCGTTATTACGTCCCTGAATTTCAGTTGGGATTCAATTTTTAATGATAAAATCATTTGATATGAAACATCAACACCTGTTATTACTGATCCTTCCGGTTATTTTCTTTTCCTGCAATAAAAACACCATCACAGCTCCTGATAAAAATCCGGATACCAACCTCGTCAATACAATTCATCTTTCAGATACTGTCATGAAAAATATGGAGGGAATTTATACATTGACTGATGGAAGCGGAAACCTGGGAATGGAATTCGTTTGCAAAGTTTCAAAATCAAAGGTTTCCTTTTTCAGTAATACCGACGGAATCTATATGATCCTGCAATATGGATTCAGACCAAATGACAGCTCGATTCAGTTTGCTGGTTTCTGGAGATATTCGGAGAGTGCGACAGAAGGTCTCATCAATTTATCCATCAAGACAATGAATGGCTTGTCTGACCTGATTCTAAAAGGCCTTACAAAACAGTTGAGGCTCAGTGGAAGTTTCTCCGGCGATAATAATTCCCAGCAGGCAATTACATTACAATTCGTCAGGCCATTCTCCCAATATGCCCTTGATCATGAGTTTATGATTTTTGCTCATCATGGTGTGCAGACTACGGCAAACCCCCCCTACACGGAAAATTCACTGAACGGGGCGATCCACGCCGGAGACTATGGTGTCAACGGACTGGAATTCGATGTCCAGCTGACCAGCGATCATGTACCCATCTGCGCGCATGACGCGTCTATCAATACGAGGGTAACCGAAAAAGGTCCCCTGACCGGCGACTACATCCAATACAGTTTTGCTTTCCTTGATTCCTTCGTAACGCTGACTGATGGCGAAAAGATACCCTCAGTGGAACAGGTATTAAACGCTTTCGTTGATTCAACAAATCTGAAATACATGTGGCTTGATATAAAAGGAGATCCGGATATTTTTAAATACCTGGAACCTGTGGTCAGGAATGCTTATGCAAGAGCGGCTGCGGCTCACAGGAATGTGGAGATTATCTCGGATCTGACATCCGACAAAGTGATATCGGAATACCATTCCTGCCCGAGCTATGCTTCCCTGCCTACCATCTGCGAAGTGAGCCTCGACGATGTCATACAGAATCATTCACAATACTGGGGACCGAGATATTCTTTAGGACTCTTGCTGGATGATGTAGCCAAAGCGCATAGCATGGGAATAAAAGTATTGAGCTGGACATTAAATGACAAAAATCTGATTTCAGATTACCTGCTGAATGGAAAATTTGATGGCTTTATTACGGATTACCCGGCTTATGTGGTGTATGATTTTTATACATTCTTTTAATTTTTAATCTGCATAAATCATGAAGCTGTATAAATTCTATATCGTCATCCTAATCATTCTCTCTTCATTGAATCTACAGGCTCAGCCTAACAGTAACGCACATCCTAAGAAGCACCGGTTTGCATTCTATGCAGGAGCCGGCCCCAATTATTATTTTAATAACCTGGCTACTTCGAAGACGCATGTCGATCCCTGGAACCATTCATTTGCAGGCAGGTTTATGTGGCAGCCCGAACATTTTCTGAGCCTGGGCATCGAATCCGGCTACTATCAGTTATACACCGATAATTATTTCACGCAAACTTTCGGAACCACCCGCGTCAAGAATATTGCCATCCCCATTCAAATAGTTGTCTCCACGACCATATTAAAAAACTATTATGTTAATTTCTCCATGGGACAAACAAGGCTTCTCAACCAGGTCAGCAATTCCGGTCTTGGAAAGATTGATGCAGGTTCCTGGTCGCTGGCAGATTTCGGTGCCGCAGCAGGATATAAATATATTTTTAAAAACAGAGTCTCATTGGGTGTAGAGACAAAATTTTTCTACTCCACAAAATACAGGGACAGTAATTTGGCATTGATGTTCATGGCAGGATATAATTTCTGAAAATCGGAATGAAAGCAATGATCATTGCAAAATCTAATTCTTATATTTAGTATAAATTATGACAATGCGAATTCTTATTGCTGCGATTGTGCTCGGAGTATGCGGAATTATTGCTTTCTGGATCGGAGGATCAGCTTTTAAGTACAAAACGAAAACGCAGGAAACTATTGTCGTCACAGGTCTTGCAGAAAAAGATTTTACAAGTGACCTGATTGTATGGAATGGTTCTTATGAAAGAAAATCAATGAACCTGAAGACTGCATACGCCGAATTAAAAGAAGATGAAAAAGCAATCAGGACCTATTTGACCGGCAAAGGGATTTCCGCCCATGAAATGATATTCTCTTCTGTAAGCATCAACAAAGAATTTAACAGTAAAACCGATCCAAATGGAAGGATACTTGGACAAGAATTCTCCGGATATAATTTAACGCAAACTGTCACCATCGAATCAAATGATATTGAAAAAATTGATAAAATATCCAGAGAGGCAACGGAATTAATTGAAAATGGAATCGAATTCAATTCTTCTCCTCCTCTATACTACAACACCAAATTATCAGAAGTAAAAATGGATCTGCTTGCCAAAGCGAGCGCAGATGCAAGACTACGTGCTGAAACAATTGCAAAAAATGCAGGAAGTTCACTGGGTAGTTTGAAAAAAGCAACCATGGGAGTTTTTCAAATTACAGGGAAGAACAGCAATGAAAATTATAGCTATGGAGGCGCTTTCAATACTTCCAGTAAGCTGAAAACAGGATCTATTACGATAAGAATGGAATTTGCAGCAGAATGAGTAACTATTACATATTCCTTAAATTGTCTTCGATTTAAATCGATATATTGTAAACCTGATCTAAAAGAAATATTTTAACCATGAGAGGAAAATACCTGATTTTATTTGCGCTTATTGCTGCTTTATCTGGTTGTTATTCTACTAATATTCTGTATCAGTCTGAAAAAACAAAAGGAGTTGAATTCTCAAAATATAAAACCTATGCCTGGCTTGCTACCAAGGACACATCTTATACAAAAATGGTTGACCGAAAAAAAGTGGAAAGGAACCTGGCATCTGCCGTTATCAAACAACTAACTCCCAGGGGAATGGTATTGGATACCCTGAACCCGGATTGCCTCTTTACTTACACGCTTGTTATGAATCATACATATGATATCGGACAGGCGCCTCCGGAAGTATATAACACCCAGGTATATGCGCCGGTAATACCAGGCCAGGCAAGCGTATACTACTATATACCCGCCAATGTACAGCCTGCTTATAGCGGCGGCATGAATGTGACTACTTTCCGGGATGGGACATTGGTGATTGATATGATTGACCGCAAGGATAATAAAGTTATCTGGAGAACCAGCGCCCAGGGCAAACGCGATGAGAGAGATGCACAGGGTGTGAAAGCTACAGTAGATGAAATCGTACCGAAAATGTTTAAGAAATTCCCGGTAAAAAATTAAAAACGAACCTCTCCGGTCTTGCTTTTCCAATCTTTATGCTTTGATAAATTATTTGGAGTCACCGCATCTGAGATTTTAAATTTCATGAAACCACCCCGGGACTCGCCCTTGTATAAGAGGAATCCCTGTTATTGTCCGACGAGTCCTGCATGAACATCTTGAAATAGCTTGCCCCGAAGGCAGCGACTCGTCGGAGACTGAAATGATATAACCTTTTATTTCGTTTATCCATTCATGTTATAATGTTATAATTTTAAAATTCTCTATTTACATTTCACAGTTGATATTCACTACTCACCATTGACCATTCGCCATTCACTGCTTGACTACTGCCGGCGGCGTCCACTCATCGTTCATCACTTTATCTTCAGGCCAGTAACATCTCATATACAATGAAAACGGTTCTTTGGGTGCAGGCAACCAGTTATTCATTTTATTTGCAGCAGGCGGTGTGCTCTGAACATAAATCGTGAGTGATCCGTCTGCGTTTGTTTGGAGGTTTTTATTTTTTGTGCCGAGGGAATATCGTTTGAGCGAATTTGGAGCAAAAAAATGATCCTGGTTATACATCGTGAGCGACCAGAAACCCTTTACCGGCGGCAATTCTCCTTTTGCAAAAGTGACCGTGTATTTTTTCGCCCCACTGAGACGCATACCCGAAGAATCGCGGTCCTGGTAAAAATATCTAGTTTCATTGGGTTTGTTGACAAAGATATTGGCCTTAGCGCAGGCAGTTCTTGTCAAATAATCAACTCCGAACTGTGCACCATTGCGCTGGGTAGTCCATTTATATTTTACCGGATATCCAACGTTCACAAATTGGAACAAAGGATCTGTCAGTTTTTTGTCAGCGTCTATGGCAGCATTTTTTGCAACTTCTTTTAGTTTTGGATTTTTGGATAAGCCGTCAAGTAAGGACTGTATCTGCGCATAAAGAGCTTCCTCGCCAGGCTGAGCCGGGACTTCCTTCAAAATAGAAGGCAGCTGGTCAAAATAAGTTTCGGGCTTTACCCATTTTGTTTCGGCTTTGCCGCCTGATTTTTCTGGTGGGGTGGCAGTAGTTTTAGCCCAGTCGGTTGTTTTCATTTTGCTGTCATACTGTTTTACTGAATACATGTTGATTTGGTTAATAAACTGCTGCACTGCTTTTTTATCATCCGGATTATCTGATTGAAATACTCTCGGAATGACGATGCCATATCTTGTCGGACATTCGAATACTGCGACAATTCCCTCAGGAACTTTTCCTTTCCAGTTTTTTCCAGTCAACAAATAAAATCCCGGCTTTGAACCGTATGTTTTTCCAAGGCTGGCAAAACCATCTGTACGCTGATCACAGATCTGATATACCCAGAAACGATCGCCGAAATCAGGAACCTGAATGACAACTGCGTCCTGACTTAAGTCCAAGGGTCCCAAACCATAAACTACATCCTGGTTAGGACAGGCGACCGCTCTCTCTTCGGGTTGAACGTAATCGTGAAGCATACATAATTGATTCGGCGGAGCAAGGGGTAAAACGCCTCCTCCATATATGGGGCCAGGGAGTGGTCTGAATGTTTCCACCCTGTTATGAACATTTACCATCGGCCATCCCCATAGATAAATGTATGCAGCGAGATTTTTCACATATTCGTCTGTCATAATGGTGTTGGCAACAGGCCCGGAAGGCATTGCTCTTTCTTTTGCTGCTGCCGTGGTGTCTATTGTTGAGGCGGCAGTATCTTTTATTGACCCTCCTGTGTTGGTGGAAGACTGGTTGCAGGCCATCAGCGTTAACGCTGATGCACATGCGATAATAGTTCTTTTGATCATAGTTTTTGGTTTCGGTTATTTGTTGACGTTATAAACTTTTTGAATCACACATTCACTGTTGACTATTCCCCATTCATTGCTTCAGATTCTCCACATCCGGCAGCTTCCATGTTTTATCGAAAAATTCTTTTTTTGGTCCATAGAAACGGGCCAATAACTCAAAGCCACGGTTCGGGTCGGTTGGCACCCAGTTGGATTCTTTTCCTGCCGGAGCTTTCAAACCGAAATACAGATCAACCGAGCCATCAGCATTTTTTTGAATGCCTGGTGTCGTCGAGGCACGACTGAAATAAGACACACCCGGAGTCAGTGCATGTGTCTGGCGGTCGTAGACTGTTACGGACCAATACAATTTCACAGGCACATTGGCAGGCAAATGCAGTCGATACAATTTTGATCCATCAAATGGCTTGCCGGTATTGTCGACGATATTCGCCAGGTAAGATTGTCCTACTCCGAAATGTTTGGTGCAGAAATAAGCCATCGAATACGCCACCGCTTTTCCATCAACAGGATAATTATTTGGATCTGTATAATTCTGCATCATGGGCCCCAGGGTTTCGGATTTTGCGGGCAAAGCCCAATGTGTACCTTCATAGAAAGGGGGATCGAATACTTTTTCATATTGCTCGTCGATCCATTGATGCGCATCAGTGATAGCAGCGGTTAGAATTTCTTTCGTGCGTGCATCCGGGTTAAATGTTTTTCCTTTTTCAATGCCGATGGTTTTAAGTTGATCGATCATTACCATATCGCGGGTCAGCCAGGGTTCTCTTTGTATAAAACTGTTTAGCGATTCATAGAAATGCATGTCGTAAGGAATGATATTGCTGAAAGAAGTTTGTAACAAATCGACGAATATTGTTTGTGGCGGTTTAGCCGCCTGTGAGAATGGATATATCTTAACTTTTTTCCCATATTCCACAGCTCTTGCAATATCTTCTTTGCTGCCGTTGGTCAGATTAGAGCGAAGAATCGCATAACCCGTATAGATAGACGAAGACATGGGTATATACCCAGCGGGAACTTTTCCTTTATAACCCGGGGGCATGATAAAATACTTACCGCCCTTGCCTTTATCAACTCCGGCGGGACCAACATCTTCCAAAGGAGTTTGCCATCCATCGTCTACTGAACCTGTGATCGAAGACGGGGCTTCTGCAGGAGGAATTTCCAGAACAACGGGACCCTGTCTCGTATCATAAAACGGGTTGATGTAGATCACGTCAGGGTTGGGAGTTAGAGTTTGATTCTTTGAATTGATTAGACCCGACCAATACACAACCTGGTTAAAATCGCCTTTGGCATTCAGGAGACTTTCATGCATGAGTTCAGCATTTACGGCAGGGATGCCCCATATAACGGCGTTAAAGGCACGGCTATGGATCGCCTTTTCATTCGCATTGGTTGGAATGAAAGCAGAAGTCTGGGATGCCACAGCAGAATCTTTTGTTGTGTCTGTCGCATTTGTTGAAGGCTGATTGCAGGCGATAAAAATAAAAAGTGCCGAAAACCAAAAAATAATTAGCTTTTTCATAACCCGGGTTTTGATGTCAAATTCGGTGGCCGTTGGCGGTTGGCCGATGGCCTTGTTTTGATTTTGAGTAGTTCTTTTATTTTCACATTTCCACATTTTCATATTTTCATATTCCCGCATAATGGAGAGTTTTAGTATTGAGAAATTATTTGACAGACTAACTGCCTGATATAACCGATTTTTAATCTGGATTTCATATGGATATTCTTGCATGTTTTTCAGGTTTTTTTTACCGGTGGTATCTTCCAGCTTCCGTTGATCATTTCTTCCTTGGGCCAATAGATGCGCATCAGCACGTTGAAACTGCCTGCAGGAGCGGGAAGCCAGTTGTTTTCTTTGTCTTTGCCGGGAGATTCATGCTGAATATAGATATCGGTTGATCCGTCGGCATTGAATTTTAAATGGCTGCGGTCCCCAACCGCATAGCGGTTTATCGGATTGTCGACAAGAAAACCATCAGGATCATACATGGTCAATGACCAGAATGCATTGGCCGGAGGCGTCTTTCCTTTTTCAAAATGTATAGTGTATTTATTTGCTCCGCTCAAAGGATTGCCCTCTGCATCTACTTCGCAGGAAGGATAAATGGCATCCTGGGGAAGATTTGCCCCCAGTCCTGCATAAGCTACCAACGCCCGCATGGTGTAGTTTGTCCCATAAGTCCCTATTCCGGTCCGGCTGATTCTCCAGCCATTTTCCAATTCTCTTGGTGCGCTCAATTCTTTATCCATTTCAGCAAACACCTGCATCGGGAGGTCTTTTATGGCAGCCTGCACAGCCGTATCGAATGACCCCAATTCAAACTTGCCACCGGGTTTAACACCGATCGTCGAAAAGTTTTCCATCGTTCCCTTATCAGCATCGGCAGGCGGATTGTTTACCATCAGCCCGTTGATGTAATTGAAAAAATATTCAACTGGCATTTTCTTCACGATTTCATTCGGGCTTCCTGTGGGAACCGTTGAATCAGCCATCGCTTTCGGAGGATTATATGTTTTGCCCCAGGCACTCAGCGGTGTAAGCTTATATCCTTTTTGGATAGGAACTACTATTTTGGCGCCGTCTTCCTTGCTGTTCACCTGCGTTCTCCCGATGATCCAGGCCATACTTGTCGGAGCTTTGATTTCTTTCACGCCTACAGGTACAGTGCCATTCCAACCGGGTGCACTGATTAAAAAATTTCCTGCTTCGTTTCCCGTAGTCCTTGTTCCCGGGGAGGCGAATACATTGGTATAAGCATCCAGCATTGGCATCATATAATATCTGCCATGAGTATTGGGAACAGAAAGGATGATGGGTTCACGACTCAGGTCGAGGCAGGCGGTGGAATAATAGGTATCGGCATTCGGCCGAACGACTGATTTGAAAGACGCGTCAGGAAAAGAAGATAAACTTTTAAACTGGTTAATCGGAGCCCAGATACCACTTTTGGCGCCCAACAGCGGGTCGGTCAATTGCCTCCGGGTAATATCCATCAACACCAAAGGCAGTCCGAAAACATAGGCCCGTTTCAGGGTTTGGATAGTGATGCTGTCGGCAGATGCCTGCTGGTCAGTCGCCATTCCGCCATTGTTCTGATTCTGCCCGCAGGCAACAAAAATCAAAACCGCAAGAGATGCAATGCTTGTTTCGATAATTGATTTTTTCATGATTTCTAAGTTTGAAGTCATTATATTGATCATCTTTTATCCGGATTGAAAATATTGTTGCGTTTTTTTTAATGAATTGATTTTGGAAGAATGCTTTTACACTTTTTTCGTTTGTCCATTAGTGTTAGATTTAGTTTTCAAAGTCTTTCCTGTTTTTATTTCGGAAAAACCAATGTTGCCACTGCCCGGATTCCGAAATCCGCCAGTGTTGCTGAAGGACCAGCCACAGGAATGCGCGGACCAACGGCCAGGGAAACAATCTGTCCCCCGAATTTGGTAACCGCAGACGCCGTCAGGTTGATAAATGCTGTTGTCGTCTGGTCATGCCAGTTAGAAGTGATCTCAGCATTCAGGGTCATTCCTGCACCACTCTTCCAGTTATGTGCTAAAAAAGGCTGCAAAAACATCTGGTTTACATCCGGGCGGCTTGAAGAGCCCGCAAAAGACCAGATCTGGTTGACAAGAAATCCATAAGTCAGCTCGGGTTTTTGAATCAGGACAAGCGCCGTTGGTCCGATTCCCCATTTTCCTGCTGTCAGAAATTCATTTGTACCAATGGGAACCAGGAATGCGGGACCTGCTCCCCAGATCAACCCGTTTTTACTGTTTACCGGCGCAAAAAAAGCGCTGAGGGTCGCATCGCTCAAACCAAACTGGCTTGTTTGTTCGCCAGTTACATCATGCTGATCAACTATCGGGAAAATATAACGCGTGATTAGGTTGTATTTTGGACTAAGATGAATCGGAATAACAGGCTGAAAATTTAGCGTATTCTTGGATCCATTGTAATGCCCGATCCCATAGTCTGTATTATTTTGAAAAGGTACACTGATCAGACTTGAAACGGGATTGGATAATTTATCAGCCAGCTCCTTGGCACTGGCTCCCGGCTTTTCCTGGGCATGCGTTTGCAAAAGAAAGAAGCAGATTGCAAAAAATAAAAGAATTAGTTTTTTCATAGTTATGTTTTAAGTCTTGTTGAAAACTTATTTCACAAAAATATTTTTCCAGTCATCCTTCATGCTCGCCACATGCCAATTGTTTTTTGCAGCTGCTTTGAGTGAAGCGCTGTCTTTTTCCTGGTAATAAAATTCCCTCGTAGAATCATTATGGTTTACGATCATCTGGAAAGAATGATACTTACTGCTCTGACAATACTCAAGCATCGCGATATCTCCGGCGCCACCTTCATTCCCGCAGGCAACCACCGGACGCTGTCCGATATGCAGCTGAATATTTACCGGTTTGCCTGCCTTATCATCAAAAGACCCTAATGCCGGTTTCCGCCAGATGGTTCGGTTACTGTCTGTAAAAACATATTGGAAAGAAGTGCCGACCACCTGTGATTTCGGTATACCATAATATTCCTGCGATATGGCCCTGACAAATTCAATCGTGCCGCCCGTCACCATGAATGTTTTAAAACCATTTGCCCTGAGATAGTTCAGAAATTCAATCTGTGGCGCATACGTTATTTCTTTGAAAGGAACATTCCATTTGGGATACGTGTTGTTGGCAAAAAATTCCTTCACGTTAGATTCAAATTCATCCTCGGTCATTCCGGTATGAGTAGCCACTACCAATTGTATAAATGCCTTGTCTCCGCCTTTCTCAAAATAATTTTTGTCATGTTCGACCACAGCCTTAAAAGGTTGCTTTTTTGCAAGCGCCGGATTTTTCGTCACCATTTTCTTTACCATATAAAATGAAAAAAGCTCCTGCACATAGGGTCGTTCCGCCCAAAGCGTCCCGTCATTATCAAATGTTGCAATCCTGTCGGCAACAGGAATAAAATTTTTGCTTGTACTGTCTGTGACATCTTTCACATATGCGATAATGGCATTCTTCAATGCACCCTCATTCCAGCCCGGCAAAGGATCGACAACGACGGCCGCTACTGTATCCCCAGCCGATCCTGCACTGGATTTATTTTCAGACCCCTGACAGGAAAAAAACAGAATGAATAAGACAGTTGCAATTTTCAATAAGGCTGAAATGAAATTTTGATGCGTTTTCATCATTTTTATATTTAAGTCAAAAATTTGATTGATATACTGATATTTTATTTTCTTCAGGGTCAAAATTTTCTTTCAACATTTTTTCCCTGTATTGCCGGATTTCTTTTTTAAAGGAGTTATTTGCAGTCGCTGCCGAATTTCCTTCCTCATACAATTCTTTATAATAGCAGGAAAGTTCTTTTCCAATATTTTTAAATTGCTGCCGATGCATCTGCCAGGATATGGAACTTGATTTATCAGGCATTTGCAGTTTATCCCACCAAGTATAGAGAGGGCTGATTATTAAAGAAAGCCGCACTGGAGCACGCATGAACTTCCTGAATGCGTATTGCTCGCTTCCGAGATAGATGGCATGCCGGATTTTATAGCTCCGGAAAATCCTGATTGAAACCCTGATCAGGAAATATAATCCAATTAATAACGCCGATGCATATGCGATTGCTAAATACCAGGGCATCCCAAGAATGGTCAGTTTCTTTTTCTGCGGAATTGTTGTCAATGTTGAAGCATGCGTTGCATTCAGGCTGTCTTTCAGGGTAGCAAGGATACCCAGGTCGGGATTGGCTTTTACCCGGATCTTTGCAGCGGGGGCGCTTCGGCTATAGACCCTGCTGCTGAGTGGGTTCCACCATTTGACCTGCACTGCCGGGATGGTAAAATCTCCTTCTTTCTCCAATAAATAAACCATGGATTGAGTGAGCCTGCCATTGGCATCGTAATCATTCCTCTCATCTTTCAGGTCTGCGTCCTGAAGGTAGCTGCTGGCAAAATCAAGAGAATCTTTCTGCAATTGTGGAATAAACTGCGGTAAAGTACCTGATGCATCAATGGTGATCGTTCTTTCAACCACATCTCCTACTTTCAGGTTTTGCAGGGATTTGTTCCAGCTTTCACGAATATTTACATTTTTTGCCACGAGCCAATTCTCATCTTTCATATTTTCCGGGATTGGTTTTACAATAAAAGCTGTTGGCGATGTCTTTAACTTTATTTTCGTACTTACTGCGCTTCCTTCAGGAGGTGTTGTAGCCGTAATATCGATAGCAGGGATCGTGAAATTTCCTTCCTTGTAAGGGAAAACAATAAAATAGAATTGAAGCCCTGCAAATTGTTTCCCGTTTATTTTAAAAATGCCAGGAGTGGTCTGATCAAAAGACATGATGAATGCGCTCGGGATTTGAATATTTTCGAAGTCGAGAGGCGCAGTATACCAGGTAGCG
>DATJXY010000047.1:0-64858 GCA_035499855.1 Puia sp.
TTCAAACAGCGCTACAAGCAACCGGAATATTTCAATGAGGACAAGTACCATCTTCCTATGCAATGTGAAAAGGTGGATGATATTCCTGCCAAAAGAGCGGAATATGAAGCCTATCGGGCAATGGTCAATAATGCAAAACGGAAATTCGATGAGGAAGCAAGGTCGGAAGGAGAAATCGGGAAACAGGAGCTGATGAAAAAAATGCAGAATGTAAAACCCGGAGATCAGCTTTCAAAATATTCACCACCCTTTACAGAATTTGCCAATGCAATGCTCTTTGATCTCAAGAGAAGAATGGAAAGAGGAGATGCAGACAGGATCAGCAGGGCACAGCAAGATTATCATGATCGTATTAAAAGCCTGTATGATGAATGGAAGGAAGCAGACCGAAAAGCTGATGGATGTGGGGCCAGGATCGGACTCGCTAATTCATATATGGAAAAGATGGCGATCGAAGCACGCACTTATCAAAAAGTTTATCTGCACATCTATAAAGATTTTTATAATGACAATGCATTCTGGACTTTTTTTACTACGAACAATGCACATATGCGAAGGGCTTTATTCTGCAGGCTCACCAGTGGTATGCTTTCGGTATTGCTTCAATTAGCAGAGACCCACTTCCTGGAAGTTTCTCTTGATTGTGCCACCGATGAAAAAGAAAAAAAGGACCCCGATGAGATGAAGATTGAAGGAAACTGTCCCCTCAATGAAAGCGGCATAGAGATCCCCTTCGTCATCGGTAAATACAATGTAAATTGTGAAGAAACATCATTTGAAATCGGCGAGCTCATCATCCTGAATGTAACGCATAAGTTCAGCACCGGGGAAACTATCTGGGCCATCGGACCCGGCGCCGCTCTTTCGCTTATTGGTCACAGTGAGGAGTCAAAGATTCAGATTCCTGCCCTGGGACCGATCACACCCGGTTTATCCGCTGGCATCAAAGGTCAGGTTTTTTGGACCTTTAAGGACGGGCAGTTTATGGAATGGGGTGGATTGATTGAGACTGAGCTCGACGTATTGGGTTGGGGAAAAGAAATAAAAACCAATGTTTCCATTGGTTCGGTGAGCGGGTTACAAATGAGTGACGGCTTGTTGAAACAGGCCATTGATGATAATCTTGGTCCTCCAAAAGAACAACAGATGAATAAAGACATTAAAATATACAAGAGCAACTGATACCAGGTATTATAAGCATATAACCGTTATCGCAGTCTCAGTTAACTCCGCCGGAATATAGCACTGCAGGAAATCATCCTGTTCATTCCCGCTTTCATCCTTTTATATAAAACTGTTCCCGGAATCCATTTCAACCCGATGAGGGGTTTGTATGGCTTTATCTTTGTAAACAAATCAAAAAAACCTGTCGGTATGGAACATGAACAAAGTGAAGCGCTGCTGGTAATGGATATGCAGTCGTCAATTCTTCGCAATCTTGCAGATTCCAAAGCTATCATCGGCAATGTCGCCAAAGCCATTGCACATGCACGCGACCATAAAATTCCTTTGATTTATGTAGTGGTGGGATTCAGGCCCGGAACACCGGAAATCAGTACAAATAATAAATCCTTTGGAGCAGCCAGGGAAAGATTTGCCAGCATGACTCCCGAAGAATGGATGACGATAGAGCCCGCCCTGACTCCGGAAGCCGGTGAAGTTGTTGTCATCAAACGCCGGATCAGTGCATTCACCGGAAGCGATCTCGAAGTAATTCTGAGAGCTTTCAAAACCCAACATCTGATATTGAGCGGCGTTTCTACCAGCGGTGTTGTTTTATCTACTCTTCGTGAAGCAGCAGACAGGGATTATCGTTTGACAGTATTGTCTGATTGCTGTGGTGATGGAGATGAAGAAGTGCACCGGGTATTGACCACTAAAATTTTTCCCCGCCAGGCAGATGTGATGACAGTAGAGGAATGGAGCAAACTATAATTCCTGTTTTTGAATGCCGACTATACCTGGCAGTGAGAAAATCACATGAAAGTTAACGAAACTAAAACGGATTAGCAAGTCGGAACCCGGCCTAAAGAAAAATAATTCATCAACTGCGCTCAATGTCTGCGTAATTCTTATGATCAGAAACTCACTACTGTCTTGATTCAGCTTCCACTTTCTCTTCCAATTCTTCCCTGCTGATATGCAAATAGACTGATTTTATATCCCTGCCTACTCTGACAAGATATTTTGTGGTCAGTCCGATCATCATTATGACTGGCTGCAATGTCTGCGAATCTTTTACAATATTGTTTTGAAATGCTGTATAGGAAAGATAACCGGTTTCCTGTTCAATCTGGGATAATACAATGTCCTGTTGCATGTTGGGCGGCAGTTTTAAGTAAGGTATTGTTTGACGTGAGAGTAATATTATCGCAATTGATTGAAATTTTATTTTCCGGTATTCCTGTTTTAGATTTCTTTTAACAGAGACCTTTATATCATTTAACTTTAAGTTCACACTGTAAAAAATCAAATGGGAAAACTAATCGCGTTCAATATGATCTCCCTTGATGGTTTTTTTGAGGGAAAGAACAAAGAGCTGGACTGGCACAGGGTCGACCCAGAGTTTAACGACTTCGCTCTTGAACAATTAAATTCAGCAGACACGCTGGTATTCGGAAGGGCGACATACGAGCTCATGTCTTCCTACTGGCCCGCCAAAGAAGCAATTGAAGGAGATCCGCTGATCGCAGAAAAAATGAATAGCCTCTCAAAAATTGTTTTTTCAAAAACGATTGATAAAACAAACTGGCAGAATACCCGATTTTTCAGAGACAATATTGAAGAGATCATCAAAAAACAAAAAGCGGGCTCTGACAAAAACATCCTGGTATTAGGAAGCGCAAATCTTTCCGAGACATTGATACAACTAAATCTCATTGACGAATATCGCATGATGATCGCGCCGGTAGTTCTCGGACAGGGTCATACTTTGTTCAGCGGGATAAAGAATCGAATGGCTCTCAAATTAAAAACTGTAAAAGCATTTAAGTCAGGCAACCTTCTTCTGCAATATATTCCCGATTCCAGGGCGTGAAATATGCGTGAACAAACAGATCAGGGGCAACAGGAAACTTCGTAAATATCTCCGTCATATTTATCCTTAAGTTCTACCTCGATGCCATTCTGTAATAATTCATTTCCCTTTCCTTTAAATATTATTTTTCCATCAGGAGCCAGCCGGATGATATAATTTTTTTCCGGATCAAGATCATTCAAAAAAATCCTTCTCCTGGTTTCGAGAGCTGCATTTTTAAAAATGCCAAAAATACCCCCGGCCTTTGTGTTGAAATTAATTCGTTGCCAGCCATCCCATGAACCCTGTACCGGTTCACCGAAACCAGCCAGGTCTTTTCTATAGCTCATGTAATCATATTTTTCCTGCATATGCTTTATCCAGTCAGACCAACGTTTTAATTCCTGCCGCCGGGCAGGATCTAATTTGCGGGGATCACCCAGCATGATGGGAAGTGTGCCGATCAATGATTTCAAAGACAAAATAAAATGATTATCATTTAAAGGGAGATTGCCAATCACCAGCGAACTGGCAGGCAAAACCGGACAGCGCCACCAGGCCAATTGTCTTACGCGCATTGCTCCCTGTGGCGATGATTCTTCGAAATTTGACATCCAGTTTCCGTCGGCATGCTCGGCAAAAGCATAATCCATTAAATGCAATTTTCCCACCGATTCAAAAGTGCAATCAATGAATAAATCCGGCGCTTCCCTGTGAAGCTCATCAAACAATTGAAGCAAGCGTTCATAACAGACGATGAATGATTCATTATGATCCCTGTAATAAGGATGATCAGTTGCATAAGAACCGGAAATACTGTCATTGTTGATATAAGGACTTGTTACAACTGCCAGATCCAGCTTCGTATATCCAAGACCGTATTGCTTTACCAGGCCGAGTATTTTTTCTTTTATGTAATCGACCCAGTCGGTGCCAAATGAAGCCGAATAAAAGCCATCATCGGTCTGTGAGGGATAATGAATATTTCCGTAATGACCTTTTGCATCCTTTACAAACCATTCCGGATGATCCTGAAAAACTTTGGAATCTTTTGTTGCCGAACCAAGAGACATCCAAAGGCCGGGTTTCATTTTCAAAGATTTTAAATAATCAAAAACCGGTTTAAAGCCTCCTTTGAATTTGACCGTATCGATTAACCAATCGCCATAATTCGATCCCCAGTCTTTTGTTGTCTCGGGGGCATTCATATTAATCTGCCAGCCATCATCAATGATAAATTCCTGCAGACCGCAATCCGCTGCGGCACGTGCAATACTCCTCACCAATGTATCGGACACATGGGTCCTGAATGGAAACCATGTATTGCATATGAATACTGTTTTGGTTTCCCTTCGAAGGGCCTGTGGCCGCATGTAGTTTATCATGAATTTGTTGATTTCATTCTCAACAATATCGAAACCATTATCATTTTCCGCATAAAGTCCGATAAAAGTTTTGGGGCTTGTCCATTCCTGTTTTGGATGAAGCCATTTCCTGAAAGGAAAATTCTGACCGGGATGGGTGAGCCCGATGCTGATATCATCATTGGATTGGGTGTGATATACTGTTCTCTTCAATACCCCCGGCGCCTCATTTCCCAAGGCCAGTCCTCTCCTGTTCCTGATATCATGCACTATCACCAATGGGTCTTCCCAATTCCCTACGAATCGTCCGAATTGTTTCATCCGGGCATAACTGTGATACACAACCGCCTGAACATTATCTATATTGCTATTCAGGTCTTCTACATCCAATGCTTCGATCATGATATCCCTGTCGGATAAATTTGTAACACTTATCCATTTCCGCATCACAGGAAGACCAGGATATAAAACATAATTGAGCCTGATCCCGACTCTTGCGTTGTTACCCGGAGCCAGCATAATTTGTACGCCATAGCCTCCATCAGGATCAGAGTAAGGTTCGGAAGAGACCAGTTTCCAGCCACTGAAACCATTGACCGTTTGATGATCGACAGCCACCGAAAAATCGCAGCTCTTTTGAATGTAATTAAAGGGAAATTTATTCAACCGCAATGATTGCGAAATCAAACTGTCCTTGTCCAATAAAATTTCCCTCGAAATAATTCCATTATCCAGCTTAATCATATTGCCTGCCCGGGTATAAAATGACTGACCGTATAAAAAAGAAACTGCGAAAACAGAAAAAATAAATGTTGAAAGGCGGGAAATTAAATGCATAAAAAACGATTTATAATGAAATCCCGGTATTATCTTTTGAATTAGCGTGAGTATGCGATTAATTGCTTTTCCGTAGGCTTAAATATTTTTCCAGGCATCATGCCTCCTTTGGATTTTCAGAAAATCAGGATCGTATCAGACCCGGAAAATATTTCCCGTTATCCAATTTCATATTTTCCTGGCGATTATTAATATTTAATAATTGTTTTCCTGAAAAATAATTCCTTGTTTTTGCCGCCGTTTCTTGCAAGATAGCAAAATACTAAATAATTTAGCAAAAATTATTGCACATGAACTGCTATTTTTATAAAGTCACGATTCATCTCCGAAACGGCGTGGTGAAACAATTTGTCCAGAGGTATTTTTCGAGGATTGATATCAATGCGACGGCCACTACTAATGCAGAAACGGAATATGGAAAACATAATATTTTAAAAGTAGATACCTGGTGGCTCCCGGAGAGCAGTGAGGAAGTTGTCGAGTATAAAAAAAACTGGTTATGAGGATACGGTCCCACCGCTAGTATAAATTCGCCTGTTAGCATGCAAGGCCTTTGTAAATTTGATCAGATTGAAATGAGATTTCACATAAAATTTTATTAAAATGGGAATTCTGACAAATGAAATGAAGGCATTCGTCAGGCGACAAAAGCTCGGATTTATAGCAACGGTTTGTCCTGATGGAACACCCAACCTCTCACCCAAGGGAACAACAAATATCTGGGATGATGACCACCTGATCTTTGCCGATATTTGTTCTCCAGGCACCGTTCAAAATCTCCTGAACAATCCGGCGATTGAAATTAATATAGTGGATATTTTTATTCGCAAAGGCTACCGCTTCAAAGGAATTGGACAGGTGCTTTCAACAGGATCCTTGTTCGAAGAAATTCTTTCTTTTTACAAAAATGCAGGGTCCACTTATTCTATTCAGCATATTGTAATGGTAAAAGTTGAAAGAGTCTTGCCGATCTTCTCTCCCGTTTATGACACCGGCATATCGGAGGAGGAAGTAAAGAAGCGATGGGTACAATATTGGAGTGAATAAAATTTCACGTAAAGGCGCAAAGAGTCTTAGCGATCTTTGCCTCTTGGCGTCTTTGCGTGAAAAAAAGCATTGTCAACGATCTTAATTTTTAACATCGGGCTACCATAAACTGGCATTGCTTTGGCAGTATATATTAATAGGGTCATGAAAAATCTTTCACGATATTTTTTTATCATCACCCTGGCAATGGCTTTTCTCAATAGCAGGGCGCAACAATTTTCTGTTGAGCCGGTAATTGCGCAAAATCTACCAGAGGTATCTTCAAAAATTCTTGTTGCTCCAAATCCTCTTTATTCGAGTTCCTATTTTTATATCCAGATAGATTCATGCGAATCGAATGATACAGACAAACTGATTATCTACAATTCTTCCGGTTATATGATTCAAAGCAAAATGCTAAAAATGCAAAATGGTGATAACAGGTTCCTCATTAATATCTCAGGATTTGATCCCGGTTCTTATATAATAAGATTGGTGGGAAAAGATATCCCCTCTTACTCCTTTTCAGCCCAGATATTGGTCGAAATGTAATCAGGCGTTTCAACAGGAATATCCGACTTTGTTAACCAATAATTTATAATAAATGGTATAAAAATTGTTTTTTTGTGCAATAAATAAAATCATGGCCATAAGAAATTTCAAGATTTATTCTCTGAGCATCCTATTGATAATCTTATTTAGCTGCAGCAAAAGCAGCAATAACAGCGGTCCGAAAGACTGCAAAGTTGCCCTGGTCGCGCCGGTTGCTCTATCGCAGAATCAGCAGGTCGAATACCTTGCCGGAGTCAGCAACGCAGGAGGCACAATCACCTCATTGACCTATGCAGATTCTACGGGAACAACTACTCTGAGTAATCCCACACTTCCCTGGACAAAATTTGTCAACATGAAAGCAGGCTCCGTTCCATCCATTTCTTTCCAGGGGACAGCCAATAAAGGCGGCCAAATCAATATTTCATTTGTAATCCAGGGAGTCCAGACCGGAACAGATTGCAGTAACTGATTTGTTCTTAAGGATATCTTCCGATAAGATGGTCTTCCACAATTGTTTTTTTCAATTCTGCAGGATCAATCCTTCCCTGTTTTGAATATACAATTTTCCCTCCTGGTTCAACCAATAGAGTATATGGAAGCCTCCCTTCCCAGGAAGGATACACGGTCTGGATCAATCGCCGTTTATCTGCATCTACAAAATAGTTTTTATTAGAAGCGTATTCATGTTGAAGAAATGTCAATACTTCATTTTTAGATACGGAAGGTTCGGCATGAATGCTGATCAGTTCAAAATCACGGTCCCGGTACATCCGGTTGATCGTAATAAAATTGGAAAACATTTTTTTGCAAACCGTGCATTCGGCTGACCAGATATTAATCAAATATAATTTTTGTGACGGGTTGACCATTATGGTTCGTAATTCACCCATACTTAATGATTCGAGGTTAACGGGTTCCTTCTCCCATTTTTGCAATGATTCTTCTACTGATTTTTCTTTTTCTGACCATTTAATTGAGCAGCCGAAAACCTTGGTCGTTTTAACCGGAACTTCTTCATTTTTCAATAATGCTTCAATCGCATTACGCGTATCCTGGGTTTTGGGAGTTTTAAAAGGGCTTTCTGTATCATCAACCCGCCCGACATAACGGAGTTTTCTTTCTTTATCAAATATAAAAACATGAGGAGTAGCTATAGGTCCATATGCTTTTGAAGCCGTTTCTGTATCGCCATCATACAAATATGGAAAATTGAAATTTTTTTCTTTGGCTCTTATTTTCATTTCATCGTATGAATCACCCAGGTCAGAAAAATCGAGCTCATCCAGGCGAAGGCTTTTCGGATCATTTGGATTGATAGCGACAACAGCTACGCCCTTGTCTTTATAATCGGATACCAACTGTTTGATGCGGTCTTCATATGCCTGAGCTGTTGGACAATGATTGCAGGTAAAAACAATGACAAGAATATTTGCATTTTTAAAAGAAGAAAGACTATAGATTTTTCCATCCACTCCTTTGAGATGAAAATCAGGAGCAGGTGACCCGATAGCAAGGATGGGATGGCCGTCATTAAATCGTTTACTGTACCCCGTTAGTAAGAGACAGAAAACCGGAATTACACATAATAATTTCTTCTTCATCAGGCTATTTTTTTGCCAACTGACTCACTTTCAACAATAGCAACTGCCCATAATGAGTGGATAAATGATTTGTTCTGTTGAGCAGAACATTGAACCGGTTGCGATAAGGTTCTTTCCTGAAATCTTCTTCCGAAATGGAATTGTGCTTTTCAAACCATTCATGCAATTGCAGCCTATTAAAATGATGAGCCAGTCTTTCGTTTACTTCTTTCCAAAAAAGACGCAAGTCTTTAACCGAAGGCAGCTGGTCGACCGCTCTATCGGGACTGTCAAGAAAAACAGGTTCTAATTGAGGAAATAGTTGTTTTTCAAAATTCAATAAGGGCAGCATCTTGTCATGAACAGAAGTCAGATGTCCCAACAGATAAATCGCCCTGTTTCTTCCGGGAGCAACTTCCTGCATTAATTGTTCATCTGTAAGTGATCCGAAAAAGGAGTCTACCCTGCTGATCTGCAAATACCAGGTGTCCAGTGCCGATTTAATTGTCAATGTTGTCTGATTATTCATTGTATTGAGTTTTTGTGGCTGAATGCAATTTAAAATAAATCAAACCCTGTAAAAAATTACAACCAGAAAACGGGCAGGACAGATTCGGAAGAGAAATGATCAGGCATCGCTTCAAATAAATTTGGACTTAAATCCTTTGCCGGCTCAATTTTTTATACTTGATGAATGACTATGCCTTGCAATTACAACATAACCCTCACCGTTACTCCAAAAGTCATTGGATTGCCTAAATGAGTAGCTCCAAAATCATAAGCATAGGCAATATATTTCTTATCAGTAATGTTTCGCGCCCAGAACATGATTTCCAAATGCCTCGAAGCAATACCTACCCTTGCATTCAATAAACCATAGGGTGATTGACGGATGGTATTTGCCAGATCAAAATATTCCTGTCCGAAGTATAACCATTCTCCGCGCAAAACCAGGTTCCATGATTCCTCTTTATTTAGCCGGATACTATATTGCAAGGCTAGCATCGAGGTAAAATCAGGAGTAAATATCTGGTGATTGCCGGCGAGATCTGCAGAAGATCCGTTTTGAGAAAGATTCAGCGTGGTATACCTGGCATGCGTATATCCGAAATTATAAGTTGCTTCCAGTCCTTTCACAGGTTCCGAGATCAGTTCTATATCAAATCCCTTGCTGGTTAATCCTCCTGCATTTTTTGTAACCGTTATAGCATCAGGCAAAATCAATGTTGGTACCTGCACATCAGTAATTGTAGAATAGAAAAAAGCCGCATTGGCAATTAATTTTTTATCGAACAAAGTATTTTTTATTCCCAGTTCGAAATTATTGCTGTATTCAGGCTTATATGCGTATAAGGGTGGCTGTGAGGGATCGGCTGAGAGCTGAGTTAACCCTCCGGTACGGTATCCCCTGCTGTATGTGACATATAAATTAGTTTGAGTAACAGGATGATAAGCGAGGGTGATCATTGGAGAAAAAGCGCTGTAGGATGCGCTGCCCGAAGTATCGGGCTGTGTCGGGAATACAGGCGTTGGAGAACCATCGGGTTGATATTCTCCCAGTACTTCTTCCTTCGAATGTTGATAATCGTATCGCAAGCCCCCCGTAATATCTGTTTTATTGCTCAAGCGGTAAGTCAATTGCCCATATAAAGCCGCACCGATATTTTTTGCCGTAGTCGTATTGATGATTGCATAATTGGTATCAGGCGACCCTACGAGCTGTGCATCTTTTCCGAAATGTGTGGCCTGTTTATTCGGGATATCCTGGTAAAAAAAATAAGCGCCGGCTGTCCATTTCCATGCAGAGTTGGCTGCAGCAGGCGAACTGAATTTTAATTCTTCAGTAAGAACTTTCACATTGTTCCATTTCTTCCCGTAATCGTTGATAATAGTGACTCCGTCTATCGGTGAGAAATCACCATCGAGAGGAGCATTATAATACCGATAATTGGATTGATAAGCTGTCTGTGAACTGAAATTAAAATGTGGGCCGGCATAGTTTACCGACAAAGAACTATTGAAGATATTATCAATGAGTTTAGCGACAGCATTCTGATCGACCTGGAAAGGATTCGCCAGGGCATCACCGGCGCTGCCGGCTAAGGGAAATGCTCCGTCATTCCTGTTGGCAAGATGTTTTACATTTAATGTGACGGCCCATTGAGGATCAATAAGCCATTTAAGAAAATAATTTCCTCCGATACTATGTTGTTTATCGAATTTTGAGTTATTAAATGAATTGGTATAATAACCGTTCATTCCATCATAAATTCCGGCGGCGCCAAAAAATAATTTGTCTTTTATCAATGGTGTCCGAATGCCTGCGGTGTATCGTTGCTCTCCATAATTGCCAATATTGATTTCCGCGAATGCATCTGTTTTATTGGCCGGCTGTTTTGTAATGATATTGATCACTCCTCCCATGGCGTTTCTTCCATATAAAGTTCCCTGGGGACCTCTCAACACTTCAATTCTTTCCACATCGAATAATTGCGGGATATAAGTATCCAGTGAAAACTGATTCACCCCATCAATATAGGTAGTTACTGCAGGATCATAAGAAGAAGAAGTAATACCCCGAATAGAAGTAACATTTCTTCCATCACCCGGATTGGCTGAATATAAATTAGGGATAATAGCAGTGAGATCCTTGTTAGCCCATATACGATACTCATCAATATTTTTTGCAGTCAAAGCAGAAATGCTGAGAGGAATATGCTGGAGGTTCTCTTCCTTTTTTTGCGCGCTCACGACGACAGCATCCAACTGGCTGAATGCATTATTCAACCTGAAACCGTGCAACTCATTGGCCGCACTGATATCTATCGTTTCATTGATCGTTGCATATCCTGCAGCAGAAATAGCGATGTTATATTTTCCGGGAATGATATGATTCAATGTAAAATTTCCCATCGAATCACTCAGGCCAAATGCATTTGTGTTCAAAAGGTACACAGATGCATTTGCAACCGGTCTTGATCTTTCATCCAAAATATTACCGGAAAAACGAATCGTATTCTGGCTGAGAGATACATTATAAAAGAAAACTAAAAATAAAAAATAAAAACTAGTTTTTTTCATCAGAGGGGATTGAGATAAGAATGGTGAATGGTCAATGGTGAATAGTGAATAAGTACTTGTTGTATCTTTAAAATTTGTATCAATTTATTGACCATTGACCATTGATTTTTCACACCAATATCTTCTTAGTAATATTATTAAAGCTGGTCGTAATATTTTCGAAAGGTTTCGGTGCTCCGTCCTGTTCCACAAAAAAATGTTTCATCCCCGAAGACTTTGCATTGGCAAATATCCGCTTGAAATTAACGATGCCGGTACCTACTTCTGTCGGTTCTTTTTTATCTGCAGAAATATCTTTCACATGCCATAAAGGAAAACGTCCCGGGTTTTTCTTAAACAACTCAACCGGGTCTGCTCCTGCTTTGGTTGCCCAACCTAGATCCAATTCCATTTTCAATAAATCCGGGCTGGTTTGCGAAAGCAGCATATCATAAGGCACCTGTCCTTCCACGTTTTCAAATTCGTGCGTGTGATTGTGATAGCATAATGTGAGTCCTGCTTTTTTTGCTGCTTCGCCGGCTTTATTTAAAACTTCCAGTGAAGATTTAATTTCATCCAATGTTCCCAGTGCGATACTGGCGCAGACAAGATATTTTATTCCTCCTTCAGCTGCTTCATCTACTAATTCCTGGGAATTGTCTTTCAAAGTCCTCATTGCCGGAAGATTTGTTATCCTTTTGGTAGTATCTGCACCTGGCATTCTGATGCCCCCGGGAGGCATTTTGAATGGAGTTCCCATCACATGATGTGATTGCCAGGACAGCCCCGAATCCTTTGCCAAGGCAGCAAATTCTTTTGGTTTCATTCCATAATAACCTCCTTTCATACTAAAGGCAGATTCAATTTCTTTATATCCTATTTCTGATATTTTTTTCAATGACCCGGGAACATCTTTATCGATCGTATTAAAAAGGGTAAAAAGCTGGAGACCCACCGGGTGTAATGCTGATTCTTCAAAAAAAGAAGCATATGCATTTCTTGACAATGCGAGCCCTGCAAGAGCAAGCGCTCCGGAATTCTTAAGAAAATTTCTTCGATTATACATGGTAGTGAATTTTACAATGAATGAATGTTTTTAAAAATGTTTTCTGAATTATTCACCTTATGGCGTTTTTGTATCATTAAACCTGATATTTAAAACCGACATCATTTCCTTGTCTGCCGCGACTTTATCATTCTTGAATACAAAATAAAGATCATGCTGGTCTTTGACATCCTTGATATCTACTTTAATTCCCGGACCGGCAAACGGATTGAAACTCCGGGCCGGAGCCTTCTTTTTAGCAGCAGGTTTTGCTCCCGCCTTTTTTTCTGCTGCATCTGCTGCCGACTGACCGAAATTCGGATTTTTTGATTCGATTTCTGTTTGTCCGAGTAATTCACCGGTCGGCCCATCGAGCCTGATCTCAATTCTTCCGCCTGAATATCCCATCATGGGCCAGGCAAGTGCATTTATTTCTATCTGTTTGATTCCTGTCAGATCAATTTGCTTAAATCCTATATAGCCGTTCGGTTTTGGAATCGCGATCATCGAAACCATAAACATGGTCTGCAGTTTTGTATCTACACCTTTGATGATGTCGGCTCTTCCCGGGCTCACCTGGTTACTACGTAAAGCAATTAAAGATTCTGAAGTAAGCGCCGGCGCCACTGCTGTACCCTTATCCGTATAGGAGGCACGGATAATGACAGTTCCATTTCCATTATCTTCTTTGGGGATCTTGGGAGTATAATTTCCTTTCAATGGTAAAGTGCTGATCGTTTTATCGCGAACGCTCAGGATATAATTGACAATGCTGCGGGCATCATTGATGGAAATCGATGGGTGAGCCGGCATGTTTACGGTTCCCCACACTCCGCTTCCGCCGCTTCTGATTTTCTTCGACAGAGAATCTAATGCCCAGGCAAATTTCGATTTGTATTTGTCGGCAATCTCAGTAAACATCGGCCCGACTGATTTAGTGTCGACATGATGACAATTATTACAATCACTCTGACCAATCATAGCCTGTGCAACCGCAAAACGTGTGGATGCATCCACACTACGCTGACTTTGCCTCAACTCAGCGTAGTCGAATCCTTCCGAAGTATAATCAATGCTTACAGCAACCTGTGCCGGATTGATCTTTCCATCTTCCTTATCATCAACTTCAACAGCATAACCAACAGGTCTGTTCTTGAAGAAAAAACTTTTATTACCAACAACAGTCAGATTTATTTTCGGAGGATCATTACCTGCCACAACTTTTACAGTCTTGCTGTTTTTAGCGCCCTGCGGGTCTGTAACTGTCAGCACAGCTGTGTATTCTCCGGGTTGGGAAAATGTTGCGGAAGGATTGGGATCGCTGAATACCATCGGTTGTCCTGCTGCAGATGAACTGATCTTCCATTCATATTTCAAAGAATCTCCGTCAAAATCCTTGGTACCCGCAGACGAAAACCGAACATTCAGTGGAACTACTCCTCCCTTGGTGCTGGCTGCTGCCTGAACAATCGGAGTGCGGTTACCCGAATTGAATTCGATCCTCACCAGTTTGGAATCATCACTTTTCCTGAACCAGTTACTTCCATATTCCAGCACATACAGGTCACCGTTAGGCCCGAATTTGATATCAATCGGCTCGATGGGCTGATAAGAAGGGAGAAAACGTTCCATGGACTGATAATCTCCATTTTCATTCATGGTGATGGCCATGATCCATCCGCGAGAAAGATCTGCAGCCAGCCATTTGTTCTCATAGTATCCGGGATAAGGACGCCTTGCATTCTGAAAATTCGAGCGATGATAAATAGGTCCGCCTACTGCACAACGGGCTCCCGTACCGACTAATGGAAATTTTTCAGATGCTCCATAGGGATAAGAAATAAAAGCAGGTTGTGCAGGAGGTAATTCATTCAATCCGGTATTATTGACTGAATTGTTGATGGGTTTTTTAGGATCTTTCGCAGGATAAACCGAATCATGTACATAATCATAAAAAGGATAGCCACGATTTTCTCCAATGAAATAGGGCCATCCGAAATTTCCCGGGCCACGGGCCTGGTTGAATTCATCCATCCCTACTAAAGTTGTTTTTGTATCCTGATTTGCATCAGGACCAACTTCTCCCCAATATAACCAACCTGTTTTGCTGTCGATTGAAGGTCGCCACGGATTGCGATCGCCCATCACATAAATTTCAGGTCTTGTTTTCGGAGTTCCCTTTGGAAAAAGATTTCCTTCGGGAATTGAATAAGTTCCATCCGGTTCAGGATGGATGCGCAATATTTTTCCACGCAGATCATTGGTATTTCCTGATCCACGTTGATCGTCCCAGCTGCTGCGACCCGGACGTTCATCAGTTTGAGATTTCTCCGCCACATTTCCGGTATTATTTCCAACTGTCAGGTAAAGATTACCCTTACTGTCCCAGGTCATGCCTCCACCGGTATGACAACATGTTTCCCTTTGCGTGTTTACTTCCAACAATATCTTTTCAGATCCCGGGATCAGTTTATCATCCTTCAATTCCCAACGGGAAAGGATATGCTTACTTTCTGTGGGGTGAGCATAATATAAATAAGCCCAGTGGTTCTCATCGAATTTTGGATCGATGGTGAATCCGATAAAACCTTCTTCAGCTTCAGTAACATGTCCATCTGCACTCGTGTATTTCGTGTTCACCGGGATATTCGCAACCAGCGTGACTGTTTTGTTGATCGGGTCATACAATTTTAATCCACCCTTCCTTTCATTGATATATACTTTTCCGTTCTTCAACACCTCAAAATTCATGGGCTCATCCAGTTCACCCGGATTTGTCAGCACTACGGGAGTAAATCGATTGTCGTCTGGCTTTTTCATATCAACAACCGCAGTTGTAGTTGTCTCGCTCCCATGATTACAGGAAATCAGGACCAGGCAAACAAGGAAGGCAAAAAAACAAGTTTGATAAAGGATTTTTCTCAAATAGCAGCAATGGTATTTCATCTTTTTTGGTTAATGATGAACAATTAAATTTAGAATGCAGTGAATTTTTTATGATTCATATGCTCAGCATTAGAATAATAAAACATGAATTTAACCCATGATCGGAAAACCGGGAAAAAAAATGAGACGAAAAGGGAAGATTAGTAGATAATAGCCCATAGACGATAGACCATTGACCATGGACAATGGGAATAAGATTTTATTTTTCTCTACTAATATTTTAGACCATGTTCTATCGTTCATGGTCTCTTCAGCTCGTTTTTCGAACCAACTGGCCGATCCACTCATTGAATATCCTGCTCTTCGAGATCAGAAAATTAAATAGAATAATCCCAAGGATACCGCAGATGATTCCGGCAAGAATATCAAGGATATAATGGTGACCGGTATAAACTGCGGCAAACCATATTCCCATCATAATAAAAGCATAAAAAAGATTGATAAGCCCCATTTTGTTCCTGATCCCATAATAAACCACAATCAGCGGATAAGCCGAATGAAGAGAAGGCATGGCAGCAAAAACATTCGAACTTTTCTCGTAGATCGATTTGAAAATATCTACATGTAAAATTTTATCAAATTTTGCCAGTCCTGCCGTTGTGCCCGGAGTTGAGGGATAAAAATGGAATCCATATTGCTGAATATACCATGGCGGTGCAGCAGGATAAGAATAATAAATAATGAAGCCGAGGATATTAACCAGGAAGAAAGTAAATGAAAAATAAAAAAACAGCTTTTTGTTGTTGTAAAACAAGTACGCTCCAAAAATCAGTGGAAAGGGAATCCATGCGAGATAGAACAGGCCTGAAAGGACATCCAAAAATTTATTTCCATGAGCCAGCCAATACTCATTGGGAGTTAACCTGATTCCGGAAGAGTCGATACCAAATATTTTTTTTTCGACCAGGTAGAGACTTTCGATATGCACTGATGCATAATTATAATTCGGGAAAGCCTTCATATAGTCGAATATGATCCAGTAAACAATGAATATGGCAAAGCCAAGAATAAATTTCCGGGTAGAAGCAGAAATAAAATAAAGCGTATTGAATAAAATAATCAGAACAAATTGTTCGGGCCTGAACCCCAGGAGCCAATAAGAAAGCAAAAGATAAGCGACCGACAGAACAGAGATAATCAGTATTCTTTTCAAACCAAAAAAATCCACCTGACCCGAACTGGTAATATCATTCATTTATTCAATTTTAAATCATTGTTTTCATCGGAAAAATATTCGCAATACTTAAACCTTCATTCTTTCTACTAGTTCCGTTCCAAAATCAGGATCCGTTCCCCTGACCTCGATATACTCGACATTAGGTGACCAGAATGATCCCCCATTTGTTTTGATAAAAATCCTGTTGAGGATTGCCCTTTTCTTCGAGATGGTTGCAAAGACATGATATTGGTGATCGCTGGCAGATTTCATCAGGTACATCGGATATTTTTTGTACGATACAAAATAAAGTTCAAAATTATTATTACCGATAGGCTTCGCTTTAACTCCATATGCAAAAACACGCTGAATAAAGGAAAGCTCAGCTCTTTGCCCCTGCTCGGTATACCTGATCCAAAATACATGTACCGGGTTATCTTCATCAGGAATACCTTTTGGATTTAAGTTGAGTTCGCAAATAATAGTGTTGATATTGTGTGTGCGCTGCAAATAAAATAATTCATTTTTAATGCCTCTTGGAACGGGAAAAGTATCCTTCTCGATTTTTATATTGGAGGCCCTCATTTTTACAGAATGATCCAACGGTCTTATATAAGCGCAAATCGTGGGAATGATAATCAACAACCACCCGAATACTTTAACTTTTGCGCGTTGTTTTTCGGAAAGCAAGCCGATTTTTTTGTTCTTTACCCTGTTTTCCAAAGCTTTTTTTGCATCTCTCAGTCTATTGATAGCGGTAATATTAGTGAGCAGGGCGAGAACGGTCAGCGGGATAATAAAAACGGACATAGTTTCAAAAACATGGAAAGGAACTCCTTTGATATACAGTTTATAATTTCCTCCGATAAACCAGGCGGTCACTCCGCATGCGATTGCTGCCAGTCCTACGGTAACTACCCGCTCAGGTCTCTGCATCAATCCTCCTTTGCATTCAATGCCCAGGCCTTCGGCTCTTGCACGCGTATAACTCACCATCATGGATCCTATCAATGCAATAAATGCAATGAGGGAACTCATGAAATAGTGATGAGCAACTAAATAATAACAAATGCCGAGGAACATCACCAATTCACTATACCGGTCGAGAACCGAATCGTATAAAGCGCCAAAATCCGAACTCATGTTTCCCAAACGTGCTACCTGCCCGTCGAGCATATCAAAAAGTCCGGCGAAGAGAATCAATGCGCCTGCCCATCCAACATAAGAAAGATCTCCCCGGTTTCCTTCTTCCCCACCCACTATAAAAATCACAGCAACCCCGATATTCAGGAACAGACCAATGGTAGTCACCATATTCGGTGTTAAACCCATTTTGATCATGAATTTTACCAATGGATCTATGATTTTGTAAATGCCTTTTTGCAAATCCGTTCGCAGCATTTTTTTGTCCATTCAATTATCTTTAAAAATCAAATTTAAATCTGCCCCTGATTCCCCATGTAGCAATACCCGGATGGTTGAGATAAGTAAAGCGTTTCACAAAATCAACACGGAACAACTTAAAAATGTTCGAAACGCCTATACTTCCTTCGATATAGGGGCCATTGTCCAGGGCAAAAGTGGTTGTAACACCATTTTCATCCTCAGGATACTTATACAATCCGTCGTTCTTGCTTGGATCATTCTCCGGCCTGACTCCTCCATACAAAAATTTTATGGAAGCTACTTCGCGGAGTTTTAGTTTTTTCACGAGGGGTATGCGGTTTAAAAGAAATCCGTTGAAATGCTGATCGATATTCAATCCTACATAATGATCACTCACAAATTCCAAAAAATTCATCAGGTTGTACGAATTCAACTGAAGTGAATAGGTCTGGTTAGCGCGGTGAATATAAAGCAGCGGATAAGGAAGCTGATTGAAAATATAACCTCCCTCCATGGCCACATCAGCATAGCCCAATTGTGAAAGATAAAACCTTTTTTCCACACGCAGGACAAGGTTATCATAATTATACTCACCCCCGAAGAGACCCTTCACTCCCCGGATATACCGAAGGGTGAAAATCGGGTATTGATTGATGATAGGAATCCGGTATACTTTTCCCTGGTAAAATTGTTCATTGGGAGCCCATCTTAATTCGGCTGACAATTCTGTAGTCGTAAGTGAATTAACTTCTGTCAATGAACCATTTTCCTGCTTAAAATATTGCAGCGAACCTGCCGGCTCCTGTTTCCAGTTTTTGAATCCAAGTGTATAAGAAAAATGATTGGAAAATTCATGGACATAATCCATCCGGTAAAAATTATTGTAAAGCCATTTGGTATTATCTCCTCTTTTAAAAGACAGAAGGAAATTATCTTCCTGAACAAACTGGAGTTCCTGTCCGGGTATTTTTGTTTCACGCTGTGCACTTGCCCGGATATAATTCAATGGATATTCATAGATGGATTTGTTGTTCAATGAATAAGTAACTCCCAGATATCCTTTCCATTTCTGATCCTTGAAACCATAAGCTCCATAGGTCTCGAAGTAAATTCTCTTGCTCAGCTTTGGAGTTGTTCGGCCACCCAGTCTCAGCCTGAATCCTTCAACCGGATTAAAACTATAAAAAGTATTAACAGGACCCACTTCAAATTTGCCGAAGGATTTATAGCCCGCAAGCAATAAGGTTGCCCAATCCATGAAACGTTTATAAGAAGGCATATTTTGCAGACTGTCTATATTTTTATAGGCCTTGGCTTCGGCTGTTGTGAGTGTATCATGTCGTCGTTCGACCCAAAAACTATCATTCCTGGCTTTTGCGCTGTCTAAAACTGTTTCTCCTGCTCCTTTATAAAAATCACCCGGGTGCGGTTCATTGATCTTGTAATTTTTATATGAAACCATCCTCTCTCCGAAAATACCTCCTCCTTTTTCTTTGTTCAATGCAGCTTCAGCCATGACATTGCTTTTCATTACATGATATTTCCCGTCGCTTGCTCTTTCGAAATCCTGATCGATATGCATTTCCCTTACAAAATTTAAATTGATATTGGGACTGATATACATGTTCAGTTTTTGCACGGCATAATTACTATCAAGTGTTATCATCATTTCACCCCTGAATAAAAAATCGCTGTTGTTCCGGGGAGAAAAATACATTCTTACAAATTTCCTACCTGCTTCATCAGTGGTCGTATCACGGATAAAAAACCGATAAAGAGAAGGAGCAATATCAGCAATGGGGCTTAAAAATTCATTGGTGAAAAGAGGAATATTGTTATTGTAGATATCAATATTTTCATAGAGCCTGTTTAAAAAAGAAGTAATCCCTCTATTGTCTATGAATTCACCGTAATCCACTTGCTTATTGGCAATGATGACGGTCTTTTTTTTCTCGGGGCTCTTACGGTAATAGACATTCGAAATTTTCTCTTCCATATACACGGGTATCAGCGACTTGCCTTCTAATTTCGTGGTGTCGATATTCTCAAATAAAAAATGATATTTTTTCAGCAATTTATTGCCGGCCAGTTTCTCTGATATTTTACTCAAAGCCACCTGCATTTTTTCGTATTCTTCATATTCTGTAAAATCATAATGGCCGGGACGATTATTGTCCTTATTATTGATCACTTTTCGTATCAACTCAACCGCAGGATTATCTTTATTTCTATACTTCGGTTTTTTATTACTTTTTATAGTAACGCTGGAAAGCATGCTGCTGCTGGGTTGCAGTAAAATGACAAGGGTATCTTTTCCGGCTGTGGAATCTTTTATGGGAAATGTTATCGTTTTATAGCCAATCACCGTAAACAACAATTGAACAGGTGTTTTGGATATGGTGATACTGAAATATCCGGCAGAATCAGTAAAAACTCCTCTCCCGTTTTTGATCGAAACACTCACAAAGGAAAGAGGTTCTTTTGATATTCCGTCTTTTACAAATCCTTTGATTTCCGTTTGAGCCATCCCATCCAGTGCCAACGATAAAAAAACAATAAAAAACCAGTTTCTCTTTAGCCTTTCTGCCATACAGATATGGATTGCCCGATGATTTATTTAAAAACAAACTTTTTATGAAGCTGGTAATTATATCCAATACCGAGCAACACCGATACACAGACTTTAGAAACAATATAATTTGTTTTTATAAAGTGAGTGATCAGAAAAACCAGGCTGCTGTGAAGAAGTATATAACCCATCCATACCAATACATATTTAGCTGCCTGCATTGATTTCTTCTTATCACACGCATCGAAAACCCAAACCCGTCCAAGCAAAAAATGAGTGATCCCGCCCGCAACGGTTCCAGTCATATTGCCAAAAACATACCAGCAATGAAATACTTCCACTAAAATCAAAGTGACAAGGAAATCAATAAAGGTTGCAAGAATAGAGGCTGCCTGTGCTTTTAAAAAAGTAAGCATATTTAAAAACGATTACTTAAAACAAAACATTGTAGAATCAGGTTACTATAAATTCCTGCGAGCAGATCGTCGGCCATCACCCCCCAGCCACCGGTCAATTTTTCTAATTTCCGGATATAGAGGGGTTTGATGATATCAAAAAAACGAAACAATATGAAGCCAGCTAGTACAAAATACCAATGAAGAGGTACAAACAACAGGCTGATACACATTCCTGCAACCTCATCAATCACGATCCTGTTATTATCCTTTCCCCATATCAATTCCAGCTTTGAAGAAGACCAGATTCCAATTGCTATAATAATTCCGGTTATAGAAACCAATAGCGCCTGGTTACATCCGCTTCCACATATAAAATAAAGAACAAAACAACAAATTGCTGATGCTACCGTACCTCCTCCTCTCGGCACATAGCCAATACCCAGGCAGGTTGCAATAAGCTTATGCACCCGTATCATAAACTTCAGCCATATCTTCGTAATAATCCAATCCGAGATGCGTGATCAATTCCTCACCCATGATATGTCTCAATGTATTTTGTAATTTGAGCAATTGCTTAAAAATATCATGTTCGGGTCTCAGGCCGGGAGCTGTTTGTGGTGATTTGAAATAAAAAGACAACCATTCCTGTATTCCACTCATGCCCGCTCTTTTTGAGAGATCCATGAATAAAGCAATATCAAGCACGACAGGCGCTGCTAAAATTGAATCGCGACAGAGAAAATTAATCTTGATCTGCATGGAATATCCAAGCCATCCGAAAATGTCGATATTATCCCAGCTTTCTTTATTATCACCATGAGGCGGATAATAATTGATCCTTACCTTATGATATAATTCACTGTACAGATCCGGATTGAGTTCCGGACGAAGAATATCTTCCAACACACTCAATTTCGATACTTCTTTTGTTTTGAAATTATCCGGATCATCCAGTACAAGTCCGTCACGATTGCCCAGAATATTTGTAGAGAACCATCCTTTGATTCCAAGCGCTCTTGCCTGCAAACCCGGAGCCAGTATGGTTTTCATCAAAGTCTGTCCGGTTTTTAAATCCTTCCCTCCAATTGGTGTTCCTGTTTCTTTCGCCAGTTCAATTAAAGCGGGTATATCACAGGTCAGGTTGGGTGCGCCATTCGCAAAAGGAATTCCCAGTCTCAGTGCCGCATATGCGTAAATCATACTTGGCGCAATGCGGGGGTCATTCGCATGAAGGGCCTGCTCAAATGCTTCGGGTGTTTCATGCACTTCAGAAGGTTCGATATATTTTTCGGTTGATCCGCACCAGACCATCACGATTCGACTGCAATCATTCGCTTCACGGAAGTTTTCAATATCATCCATCACTGCTCTGGCAAGATCAAATTTTGTTTTGCCTGTTTTAATATTGTCTCCGTCCAGGTTCTTCACGAAAGAATGATCAAAAACTGCTTTCATGGGAACTATTGATTGCAGTTCACTCTTCACTGCATTTAATAAGGAGGGTTCCAAAACTCTTGCCTTCTGTGCCGCCTCATATACATTATCCATATAAATATCCCATCCTCCAAATACGATGTCCTGCAGTTCTGCAAGCGGAACAAAATCTTTGATCAGTGGTTCTCTTTTTTCTGTTCTTTTTCCAAGCCTTATATTGCCCATTTGTGTCAGCGACCCGATAGGTTTTGAAAGGCCCTGCTTCACCGCCTCAACGCCTGCAATGAGTGTGGTCGCAACTGCGCCCAAACCGGGGATCAATATCCCTAATTTTCCATCTGTTGGTTGAATTTTCTCTTTCATAGTCTTATTTTGTTAGGTAGAATAATGTAATAGAGTCCATACATTTCAGGGAAAAATAATAGTTCATACAAATATCGTTTTTATTTTAGCAATTGCTTCCCAAACACCGCCTGAATAACAAAACTTAGTATAACCTGTTAATATTTAAAAAGTTTAATGAATCAACAAATTTTCAATGGGTGAGACGATTGAGACCTATCAATATTTTACCACTTATCAAAGTTCCCGTTTGATCCGGGGATCAGGCGAGAACCAGCGATTCCCATTCTTCGTCAGACCGGTACAGTCAGACGACGAATTATTCCGACAGCAACTCATCCACTTCATCCTGAAACATTTTTTTCTCTTCTTCATAATGTTCACCGGTAGCCGGACCACTAAAACCAGTATGAATTTTTCTTACTCTTCCGGATTTATCGACGAAAATTGTCGTGGGAAAACTTTCAATATTTTCAAGTTGGGGCAGAGTTTTTTGTATCCTCAATGAGTCACTGGCCGTGGCTCCGGTAATCAGTAAAGGATATTTAATAT
This sequence comes from Puia sp., assembly GCA_035499855.1. Classification (GTDB taxonomy): domain Bacteria; phylum Bacteroidota; class Bacteroidia; order Chitinophagales; family Chitinophagaceae; genus Puia. The sequence continues at coordinate 23,267 of DATJXY010000047.1, forward strand.
GAAATCGCTCCCGGAATTTCCGCATGCTTTTCGCTGACCGATCTCTGTCTGTGCTGTATTCATATCCCAGGCCCATCAACTCAACTCCCCTGCTCTTATTGCGGTGATAAAATTCACTCAGAAAAGCCGTTTCATCCATGCAGTTGGAACACCAGGAACCCATTAATTGTATAACAACTACTTTATTTCTGAACCTCTGGTCTTGAATAGAAATCATTTTCCCGTCAAGATCAGGAAAAGAGAATTTCAATGGTTCATCTTTTTTAGCAACAGATGGATGCACTGAATCATCCGGCAATTTTGCATTTGCATCTTTTAGGGCTGACCAGTTTTCTTTACGTGCTGTTCCGGAACAATACAGACCATTGACGATCCGGTCTCCGCTTTCAATCTGCGCACGAAAATAAAACGCATGACTTCCATCGAAAGTGGACAGCATCAGTGAATCTCCCGAAACAATTCCCTCCAGGTAACGGTAATCACCCGATAAATTCAGAAATGTTCCTTTAATATGATTACCTGTCTGCACGAATTCTGCAACAGATGGCCGCTTGCTATGATCATTCCGGATGAATTCCACCGACCATCTTCCGCTGATATTATATTTGGGTGGAACAATCGTGGTTTTGAATCTGTCGTGCCGGTTCAAATAAATCTGCAGGGGCTGAAGACTGTAGCCTGCCGGAGAACCTTTGAACCAAAAACCTGTCCAGCGATCTGCATATCCGGTGAATAAATGAATCCGGGATTCAAAAACAGGAAATTCTGCAAAAAGCGAATCTCCTTTCCTTTGAATATTTTTCAGAGCTATCCTTTCATCCGCATTTTGAATCACCAAACTTGTTTTATCATTTGTGCCGGATGAAATGATGGTAAAAGGAATCCCGTTGCCATCAGGTCTTTGGATGATACCCTGACTTACAACAGATTTTTTTTTATTCTCCTGTGCATGCACGACAGAGAAAAAAATAAAAATAAAGCCCGTCCATAAAAGGGCGGGTTTTCTGAATTGTACCATTGAGTTGCAATATTAATAGAATCGCAAAAGAAACTTTTATGAAAAATGACAAACCAGTGTTAAAATTGATCAACCCATAAGTTTTTCATCCCGTAAGAGGCAGGGCAAAGGGTATTCTGTTTTTTAGTACTTTGAATTGCTAAAAACTAAACAGAATTGCCTCTTTCTTCTTGCAAAAAATTTTCTCCTGGCAAAAAGCAGTTAGTATGATGGGAGATACTACAGAAAAAATATATCATACCAGGGATTAGTGCAACTTTTGTTTATTGTATCATGTATTTTCTAAATATTCAGGAAATGTCGTTCTTAAAAACATTCGGGAAAAATCCATCAGGAAGGGAACTGGACAAGGTTAAAGAATCACCTCAATACAGAAATGGGATTTTTAATAATTTGTCTGAAACAACATTGATGCTGCAGAAAACTTCATTTCTAAAAATGATGTGGCGTTTTATGAATAAAGCGGCATACACAAAACCTCCGAAAAAGCTTCCGTCTGTTATCAGCGACTTAAAATATCCGGGATATAGACATCCTTTTATTGTCTGGTTTGGTCATTCATCCTACCTGATCCATATTGCTGATATGAATATTCTGGTTGATCCTGTACTCAGTGGCCACGCCTCTCCTTTCAGCTTTACAGCGATGAGTTTTAAAGGATCTGATATCTATACCACAGGAGATCTTCCTGAAATTGACATGCTTATTCTGACACATGATCATTATGATCACCTGGATTATAAAACAATTCTTAGTCTTAAGTCCAAGACAAAAAAAATATACACTTCACTGGGAGTAGCATCACATCTTTTGTATTGGGGAATTGACAAAAAAATAATCAGTGAGTTCGACTGGTGGCAATCAGAAAAAATAAACGCTAATCTTGAATTAATTGCCCTGCCTGCCCGACATTTTTCCGGAAGAACTTTCGCAAGAAATAAAACTTTATGGTCTTCATTTATTTTAGAGACTTCGACTCATTCTATTTATATAGGGGCTGACAGCGGTTATGATACTCATTTCTCAAAAATCGGAGAGCGATTCGGTCCGATAGACATTGCCATTCTGGAATCCGGTCAATACAATGAGGCATGGCCTGAAATACATATGATGCCCGAACAAACTGTTCAGGCAGCAATTGACCTCAGGGCGAAAGTTTTATTACCCGTTCATTGGGGAAAATTTGCATTGGCATTTCATCCATGGGATGAACCTGTAAAAAGGGTAAAAGCAAAAGCCAGGGAATTGGGAGTTACCATTACAACTCCGATGATCGGTGAACCCGTTATCATTGATAGCACTTATCCGCAAAAAGACTGGTGGGAGTTCTGAAACCATTCGTCTTTTCGAAAGGTTTAAACCTTGGAAAAGATGATCAAAACAGATTATACAAAGCTGATTTGTTATAAAGAATTATTTTTAGATTATAAATTCTTATACAGATAAGCTTTTAAAATGCAAATAAAAATTATGATGATAAAATTTCTTCCAAAAAAAATCAGGCTCTTATTTTTTCTTTTGATTTTTATTGCATGTCCCTGCCTGTTATTATCGCAGGAGAGATTTCAGGCAAATTGGGAATCCTTAAAAAAATATTCAACTCCCGACTGGTTCAGGGATGCAAAATTTGGGATTTTTATCCACTGGGGAGTTTATTCTGTTCCTGCTTTCGGGTCTGAATGGTATCCCAGAGAAATGTACCAGAAAGGGAGCAAAGAATTCAAACATCATATTGCAACTTATGGAACGCAGGACACCTTCGGTTACAAAAATTTTATTCCCCAATTCAAAGCAGACAAATTCAATGCAGATCAATGGGCAGCTCTTTTTAAAAAAGCAGGAGCAAAATATGTAGTACCTGTAGCTGAACACCATGATGGTTTCGCGATGTACAAAACAGCTCTCTCCAAATGGAATGCTGCTGAAATGGGGCCTCACCGCGATGTGATCGGTGAATTATCAGAAGCTGTCCGCAAACAGGGATTGATCTTCGGTTTGTCTTCACACAGGATAGAGCATTGGTGGTTCATGAACGGGGGCCGGAGTTTTAATTCGGATGTCAATAATCCTGCTTATGCAGATTTTTATTTGCCTGCGAGGGAAGAATCTGAAACCATGTCGCCTGAATATATGAATGACTGGCTGCTTCGCTGTACAGAGCTTGTCAATAAATACCAGCCACAGCTTTTCTGGTTCGACTGGTGGATTGAACAACCTGCAATGGACGCTTATAAAAAAAGTTTTGCAGCCTATTATTATAATAAAGGGCTTGAATGGAACAAGGGAGTCGTGATCAATTACAAAAACAATTCATTTCCCGAAGGAACGGCTGTGCTGGATCTTGAAAGAGGAAAATTAGGAGCCATTCGTCCAATGGCATGGCAGACGGATGATGCGATCGGAAATAAATCCTGGGGATATACGAAAGATAACGATTTCAAAAGCCTGAAATACCTTGTAACAAACCTCGTTGATATCGTCAGCAAGAATGGAAACCTGCTTTTGAATATTGGCCCGCGCTCTGATGGAACAATTACTGAAGAAGAAACAAATTTATTGCTGGGAATTGGTAAATGGCTTGACATAAATGGGGAGTCCATTTATGGAACACGTCCATGGAAAATAGATGGAGAAGGACCTACAGAATCTGCAAGCGGTTCTTTTGCTGACCAGAAAAAACCTTTTACTGCAGAAGATATTCGCTTCACAACAAAGAATGATAAATTATATGCAATTATTCTCGGGATTCCGAAAGGAGAAACCAGGATCAAATCATTAGCCACCGATTCAAACAATGGCAGGATAGAGTCAGTGGAATTGATTGGAAGCAATGAAAAAATTTCCTGGTCGCAGAAAAAAGATGCTTTGATCATTTCAGCATCTTCCGGCTATCCTTCTGAAAATGCAGTCGTATATAAAATCAGTTTCTCGAAATAGTCAGATAATGAAACCGATGGCCGATATTATCGTTGGTTAACGATCAACGGTCATCGGCCAACGACAATGATCTAAACCTAAAATGAATGAACGCCTTAACATGTGTCGCTCCGGGAAGTTTCGAATATCAGGAGATCAGCATGCCTCCTCATACTGAAGGGTATTCCATTCTTAAAATGAAACGTGTTGGTATTTGCGGAACTGATTTTCATTCCTTCAAAGGAGTTCAGCCTTATTTTTCATATCCAAGAATATTAGGTCATGAACTGGCCGCGGAAATATTTGCGACTGACAGAACCGATTTTAAAAAAGGAGAACTGGTGACTATCATCCCTTATTTTCATTGCGGTAATTGTATTGCCTGCAGGAATGGAAAAACCAACTGCTGCGTTTCACTAAAAGTGTGCGGCGTTCATATCGATGGAGGCATGGCTTCTTATTTTTCTGTTCCCTCCTACTCGCTGGTTCATGCAGAAGGATTGAATCCGGATCAACTGGCACTCGTTGAGCCCTTTGCAATCGGAGCACATGCCATCAGAAAGGCCTGCATAAAAGAAAATGAATTTGTATTGATATCAGGAGCTGGTCCCATCGGGCTGGCATTGGCAGGTTTCGCAAACATTGCCGGCGCAAGGGTGATTATTACGGATATCAATAAGCGCAGACTCGAATTTTGTAAGAATAATTGGGGAGTAGAATATACGCTTGATGCAGGCAACAGTGATATCCGGGAACAGCTAATGTCAATCACCAATGGGGATATGCCTTCCGTTGTCATCGATGCGACTGGAAACCAGAAAGCAATTAATAACCTTTTTCAATATATGTCGCATGGAGCAAAATATATCCTGGTTGGCTTGCAAAAAGAAATGATCAGCTTTAGTCATCCTGAATTTCATAAACGGGAAGCAACCCTTATGAGTAGCCGAAATGCAACCAGGGAAGATTTTGAATTCGTCATCGAGTGCATAAAAAAAGGAAAGATCAATTATAAGGCCTATATCACGCATCATATTCCTTTCTCTGAAGTGAAGAACAAATTTGAAAATTTGATGAACCCTGCCGAAGGCAATATCAAAGCAATTGTCGAAATGGAATAATTTTTGGACGTTGATTGCAAAAAATCAGTAAGAATATTTAATAATCAACCATCCATGTTCAATATTCAGTTGATTAAGCAGTGTTTATTTTTTGCTGACATTCTTCAAAAAAAGAAAAGGCGGTCCGCTTTTCCAATCAAAATATGTTTTGATGATGGTGGGGCCGACAGAGAAATTTCCTAAAATAATATCGGGCTTTCCGTCACCATCAAGATCTCCTGCATCCATCGTCAGCCAGCGACCGGTCTTTGTTTCGGGAATTGTCGATGCTTCAAAATTCCAATTCCCTTTATTTTCCAGGTAAACAAAACCCTCTTCAGGATCCAAAGAATAATCAGCAAAAAAAGAAATAGCAGCAATATCCATATCACCATCCCCATCGAAATCTTTAGCGATGGCTTTATAACATCCATGGATAGGGTAAAAAAATCGTTGGGTGAAATGCTGCTGCCCGTCATTCAGAAAAACATACACACCATGATAGGGTTTTAAAATACGGGAATAATCTGCATTGTCCCCGCAGGTATATAGAATATCCGGATACCCATCACCGTTAAAATCAACCAATTCAAAATGAGAGGATCCGTAAATAGCAGGAAAGCGAAGAATCTGCTCCTGTTCAAACTTTCCATTCCCCTTATTTGTAAAAAGAACGATTCCTTCATCACCCTGTGCAAATAAGACCCAGATATCAGGCAAGCCATCGTGATTGTAATCCTGGATAATGGCCCGGATCGCACCGGGTGTGGCCCGAAGAATGCGATAAGTAAATGAACCGTCTCCATTATTTTCCAACCAGGATAAGGCGCCCAGAAAATTGCCAAACTCGCATATGAGATAATCCTTTTTCCCATCTCCATTCAAATCGGTTTCCACAATCTGAACCGGTCTGCGCAGGCTGTCACGAACATGTGTTGACTTTATATTTATTTCAGATGGGCCTGAATGTTTTTTTTCGCTCCTGGATATCACCTGTATATTTCCATATTTCCCATCATTAGGATTGATCAGCCCGATATTGCATAAAATCATCTTGTCCTTTTGAAGAAGGATATCAACCAATGTCCCGTCCGTTTTTTGGGAATCTATCAGGTTTAATTTATTGTCGTAGGTATAAATAAATTTTAATTGGCCATCGGCCTGAACAAGTCTGGCCGGAGTCGAGGAAGTATCGATTTGTATAAAAGTGCTTACCGGACTGCTGTATTGCTTTTTGGGTCTGATAGCTTTGAAAGCCGGAGTTACCGGGAGGATCGCCTGTTTTTTGTTTTGTGCAGGAAGAGAATCCGGCGCTGTTTCATGATAGTAGGTAAGAATCTGGTTCCACTGTTCGCTCGTTAAAAGTGGATGATCCGGATAATAATTTTTTCCAAGATTTTTGTCCGATCTGTTCGAAGGATAGCTTCTACCATTGAATGTAAAAATTCCCAACCGGGGTCCCATATTTGGCAGAATGCCATCAACCCAGGTATTCTTATCTGCCAGGGAAGGATCAGGTAATAAATGGCAGGATTGACAATAACTATTTGCAAGGGACTTGCCTGATCTCAGATCATTTTCTTTCGCTCTTTCGGATGAAACAGCATTCTGGCAGGAGACAAATAATCCTATACCTGCAAGCGACAATAAAAAAAAAGGATAGGTTAGAATTCTAAGTCTCAAAAAAAACATTTTTTGCAGATTCTTTACAAGCCGGTGTCTTACATAGGAACTCCATACGACTTAACAGCTAACCTGAGGTCCAATCAGACCCGCTAAAACTAATTTTAAAAATTCAGGCGCTTTTTGAAAATGAGACAAATGCAAAAAATAATGATACGAAAGGATGAATAGGCAAAAGATAGGGATGAATGAAATTCTCAGATAATTATTCCAATATATATCCTTTTGCAAGTTTTGTATACTCTTCAACCTGGTTCAGCTGCCAGTCATTTGTTTTTTTTAACTCAAAAGATAATAAAGCAGCCACTTCGGGCGCCATTTCTATGCTGGCCCTTGCATCCAGGAAGAGTGCACGTGCTCTTCGGGCCAGGACATCTTCAACAGTTCGGGCCATTTCTGCTGTGGCAGCCCAAACCACTTCGGCTCTTATAAAAGGCAAAGCCCGATGCAATTGCTTTCCTAACTCCGGCCTTTGTTCTATCAATTGCAGAAGAAATCTTTTATCCGTTCCATAAATATATAAAGGATCATCCGGGTCAAAATGATTGACAGCACCATGAATGGAAAGGTCTTTACTTACCGATACGGTCTCGGGCAAATTTCCGATCATAATGGCCTTATCAATCGTATCTTCTCCCATTTTTCTGTAGGTCGTCCACTTCCCTCCGATTACCGTGATCATACCTGAAAGAGATACAATGATCTTATGGCCTCTCGAAATTTCTTTGGTCTCCTTCCCTTTTCCAGGAACAGCAAGCGGCCTGAGACCGGCAAAAATACTTTTTACATCTTTTCGGGTAGGCTTTTTAGTTAGATAAGCGCCTGCAGTTTGAAGAATAAATTTTATTTCTTCTTCCAATGCCCGGGGTTCGAGGCTTTCCTTCTTGACAAGCGTATCCGTTGTGCCAACTACAACTTTTTTGTGCCAGGGCACGGCAAAAAGAACGCGACCATCTGCTGTTTTTGGAATCATGATCGCAGAGTCGCCCTGGAGAAATTCTCTTTCCAATATAATATGCACTCCCTGACTCGGCAAAATAGATCTGGGCGCTTCAGGATCATCCATCCGAAGAATGCTGTCGGCAAATACACCAGTTGCATTGATCACCGACTTCGCATATATTTTGTAAGACTCATCTGTTTCCATATCTATTACTTCAACTCCCAGGACCAACTGGTCCGGACTTTTTAAAAGCCCGGTTACCTTCATATAATTCATCACGACTCCGCCATTATTTACAGCAGTCTGTGCAAGATTAACGGCAAGTCTTGCATCATCAAACTGTCCGTCATGATAAATCACCCCGCCTCTCAACCCTTCTTCTTTTAGATTTGGAATGGCTTTCATCGTTTCTTCCTTGGAAATATGCAATGAAGGTCCGAGTCCGAGTTTACCGGCCATTGCATCATAAACCTTCATCCCGATTGTATAAAAAGGGCCGTTCCACCATTCATAATTCGGAATAATAAATGCCTGATTGCGGACCAGGTGAGGTGCATTTTTTTTCAAAAGGCCTCTTTCGTGCAATGCTTCAAGCACGAGTCCGATATCACCCTGTTGCAGATAACGAACACCACCGTGAACGAGTTTAGTGCTCCGACTCGATGTGCCCTTGGCAAAATCATGTTGTTCAACCAGGATCGTGCTATATCCCCTTGAAGCTGCTTCTACGGCGGCCCCCAATCCTGTTGCACCTCCTCCGATGATCAATACATCCCATGGATCATTGCCATGTTTTTTTAATGCTTCAATCATGGATTCTCTTCTCATAAAATTGAATTGATCATCTGTTTGCCTGGAAGATAAAGGTTATGCAAAATTAGGTTTTGCTTTCTATCCTTCAATTTAAGAAATGGTTAGATTCTATAAGTCTTTTGCGAATTGAAATGAACTAATGTCAATAGTTGTTAATATCTTATTTTGAAATTTTCATCACGACTTGTCCTGCTTTGCCACACAGACATATAGAGACATAGGTTCACAGAGCTATATGTTTCTATGTCCCTGTTCCGCAAAGAACGGAACAAGTTGTGATGATTCTTTAAAATTGAGACACTGCCTGATTATTCAATTGTTTATTGTCAAAAAAATATTCCTATATTGTTATACTGTTTACCATGCATTGAGCCTTACCGGGCTTTGCATTAAGCCTATACCTATAAATCTTTTTTTTGACACGCAAATTCTTTTTCTCCTTATTATTTTTTTTGGGAATGATATCGGCCTGTGCGCAAACGGATACTTCCAAAAAAGAAAATGTCTCCGGGTTCGACCAGTTCAATAAAAAAATGGAGGCCCTTTTTAAAGTCATTCCTGTTCCTATTATTACTTATTCAAGCGATGCGGGGAATGTTTTTGGTCTGGCAAAATTTAATCTGATTCATCTGTCCAAGAAGGATACAATTTCCAAACCATCCAAAGTATCCGCAGTAGGAACCGTATCTACCAAAGGAAGAATCAATCTATCTCTATCCACGGAACTTGTTTTTGACGAGAATAAATATGTAGTCATCAGCTTCGTAAATTATAAAAAACAACCCGAATATATTTTTGGAATCGGGAACGATGTAACCAAAGACAGCGCAGAGCAGGTACAATATGAAAGATTCCAGTTTGTTGCGACCGGTCTCAGACTGATCGCCAAAGATTTCTATGCCGGTATCGGTGTGGATGTCTCGAGTTATTTTAATGTGCAGCCCGATAGCAATAGCTTTCTGATCCGGGATAAAGTAAGTGGAGTGAACGGAGGTCTTTGCCTGGGCCTCGGTTTTTCAGGAGCATATGACAGTAGGGATAACCGTTATAATTCATATAAGGGTGCATATGTTATCAGCACCATGTTATTTTATTCCAAAGCACTGGGAAGCGCTTATGAGTTTCAGAAATTTTCGCTCGATACAAGAAAGTATTTCAATCCCTGGCTTAGACATGTGATTGCCTTGCAGGCAACAACTACTTATTGCCATGGAGATGTTCCTTTTTATCAGCTTGCACTAATGGGAGGCGATAGCCAGATGCGTGGCTATTACCAGGGTGCTTACCGCGACAATGTTCTTGTGGATGCACAGGTCGAATACCGAATGCCGGTCTGGAATATTTTTGGAATTACCACATTTTTGGGAGTTGGACAGGTAGGCGGACAATATTCAGATATTTCACTCAATGGATTTCATTTATCATTCGGAGGTGGTGTTCGAATCAGGGTGGATAGTAAGAACAATACCAATCTCAGGTTTGATATGGGATTTGGACCCGGGGGAATCAGCGGATTTTATATCAATTTCGGAGAAGCTTTTTAAAATCAGAAGTTAAATCCGATATGAACAATATAACGGTAACCAATAGTGCTTGTATGAATCGTTCCGTTTGCATTGAATTCTTTATTGGCAAAAACATAATTCATGCCCGGAAATTTTTGTGTAATTAACTGTTTTATCCCCTCAAGTAATTGCTCTTTTGTAGCCGCATCGATATTACTGTCAAATGTGGCCGAATAATTATAAAAACCCAATCCAGGTCCTACCAACACTAAGTCAATGGCTAATCTTTTCCATAAAATAAACTGGTAACCCAATTCGCCTCCGATGGTATGGATATTCAGAACTGAATGAGAAGTAATCGAACTGCTTGCACCACTGTTTTTATATTCCCAATCATTATCCCTTGTGAAATGGTTGTATGAGTAAAAAGGGCCAATATAAAGTCCGTGAGGAGCCGGATATTTATTTTCTTTAGCCAGGTAAAACCTGTAATCAACAGACAAATTAAAACCACCTGACTGCTTATCGTGCGATAAGTTAAAACTATCCGTACTGATATTAACCAGGGTTGGCAACGAAACAAGGCCAACATTGATTGAAAAACTTTGATGAGGTGTTACAACACGCTCGTATCCGAATACAACATACCTGTTAAATCCAAAAAGTATAGCGCCTGAAAGATTATAACGAATAATATTTTTGTAATAAGGTCCCCCTTTCGTGGTGTCGTTCTTCTGTTGTGCAAAACAAAGGCTGCCAGATAGTAAAACCGGTAGCAGATACAAAGATATTTTACCAATCCATTTAGCTGTTACGCTTGTTTTGAACAATCCTTTTTTCATAAAATAGTTTTGGGGGGAAATCCTGTGATTCCTAAGTTAGGAATAACTGATTAGATTATCAAAACCAGCAAGAACTTAACAGTGTAATCCTGTCATATCATAAAGAAACTAATCTGTTCTTCTGAATCTTCAAAAACAACAGTCAAATAATAGTAAAGACGAATGAAATTAGATTCGGGATGAAAAAAAATGCGTCATCAATTCCTTGCAATATCTTTTTTTACGATGTCTTTCACACAACGGAAGCCGACATGGTTAGATGCAGACCGGTATTCACCCTTTCCCCGCGTACCTACCATATAACGGGTGCAATACTGATCAGTGCATAAAAAAGAACCTCCGCGTTGAATCTTTTTCTTTTCATTAGGTTCAGAAGGGTCGAAAGAAGAATCAGGGCCTTTAGGATTTCTCGCAACTCCGTCTTGTGCTAGAATCGCATAATAATCCGGGCGATACCAATCGCTGCACCATTCCCAGACATTACCAGCCATATCGTATAATCCGTATGCGCTGGCCGGAAATTGTTTTACAGGTGCAATTCCTGCGAATCCATCTGCACCATCATCATGTGCAGGGAATTTTCCCTGATAAATATTGGCCATCCATTTTCCATCTGGTTTGAATTGATTTCCCCATGTGTACAGGTCACCGGCTTTCCCTCCGCGGGCAGCAAATTCCCATTCTGCTTCCGTAGGCAATCTTTTCCCTGCCCATTTTGCATATGCAGTTGCATCCTCCCAGGTAACATGAACTACAGGATAATTTTCTTTCCCTGACAGATCACTTCCCGGGCCTTGCGGATGCCTCCAATTCGCACCATGAACATAATTCCACCACTGATAATGGTTACTAAGATCTAAAGTCGGAGTTGGAGTAAATACAACGGAACCTGCTACCAGGTTTTCTTCCGGAGCTCCTGGAAATTCTTCTTTTGTAGGTTTACGTTCTGCAACGGTCACATATCCCGTAGCTTTCACGAATGCAGCAAATTCTGCATTCGTAACTTCTGTTTCATCCATATAAAACCCATCCACGTATACGCGATGCACAGGTCTTGCATCGTTCATGGATTGATTACCGCCATCATGCATGCCGACAGGATTTACTCCACCCATACTGAATTCACCCCCGGGAATCCATACCATACCATCGATATTGGCCGGAGCTTTTCCTGTATTGATCACAGAAGGTTTGTACTCGCTGCCGCCTCCATGCATGTACAGAATGCTATCAGCGGGAACCAGGCCGATAGACGTACATGAAACGGCCCCATCTACTTTTACCTGAAACATATCCTTCGCAGATTCCTGATTATTATCATGACAGGAAATAAGAATCAGGAAACAAAAAATAAAAAAACCACTGAACCCGGGTGAACGCATAATCAAAATTAGTCTCTAAAATTACGGAATTAGTCTCACTTACTTAAAAACTGATTTTGTTGACAGTGTCTTATTTTCAACCTGCAACTATCGAAGCTAAATTACTTGCTCTGCAACCCTGCGTCTCTGCAGTTATAATTGACAGTAATTACGGAGACGCAGGGTCGAAGAGTGTGATCCGAGACTTGAGAAAGCTTCAAATTGAGATACTACCATTTTGTTAAACTGAATGAAATTAAAATCTGCTTTTTATAAAACTGGAACGCTTTTTTATTTTCATATTTGAAACAGATCAAAAAAATCAGGCCCTGAACTTTCGGGACCCGATCCCTATTCAATACGAATGCAATTTGATGAGTAGAAAACAAAAGTTCAGCCAGATTGGAATGAATGAAATCAGAAATAACAAGTTTAGTGTTTTTTGGGGATTAATTTCCCCCGGAAACAAGGTTCGCCAGGTCTGTTTATCTTTGTAAAAAAATAATATTATGAACAACAAAAAAATTGTGGCGGGAATTCTTGCGGGAATAGCTGCAGGAGCCGTGATCAGTCTGCTTTTTAGCAGAAAGGGAAAGAAATTGAGAAAAACAGTTCATGATGAGGGGATAAGTCTTTCGAAGAATCTGAGAGAAAAATTCAATGAATTTATTGACAGGATGGATGAAAAAATTCAGTCTGTCTAGCAACTCTAAAATCAACTGATATGATACAGTATGAAAATTCGATCAAATCGATTTTGGAAAAGTCATCCGAATACCTTGAAACCAGGATTGACCTGGTTAAATTAAAAACGGTTGATAAATCTTCCGATATATTGTCATCAGCCGCGGCTGTAATCGCCATCGCAATTGTTATTTTATCATTTTTATCGATGATAAGTATTGGGCTCGCTCTTTATCTGGGCCACTTGCTGGGGGCATCCTATCTGGGTTTTTTTATTCTGGCAGGATTTTATGCCCTCATTGCTCTATTGTTATATGCTTTTAGAAATCATTGGGTCAAAATGCCACTATACAATACAATGGTGAAAAGAATTCTCAATTAATTGTATGACAAAAAAAATAAATTCAGTAAACGATTTGCAGCTCTCCATTTTGGAATTGGAGCAAAAAAGAAACGTATTGGAAAGGGAGCTAAAACAGCAATTGTCTGATTTCTCAGAGAGTATAAAACCTGTGAATATTATCAAAAACACTTTTCAGGATGCTTTTGGTTCCGAGAATTCAAAGAAAAATATAATTGGCGCAGCTATCGGATTGGGATCGGCATTGCTTTCAGGAAGATTTCTGGCAGGCAGGTCGAATTTATTGAGAAAATCTATTAGTGCCGCCGCTCAGTTTGGTCTTGCAGGGATTATTGCAAAAAACGCAGACAAAATTAAAAGTGCCGGAGCAGGAATTATCTATAAGATATTCAGGCGAAGAAAAAGAAAGCGAATGAATATTCAAAAAGTTTATCCATTGGGTAACGCAAAATAAAAACGGGTGATTCCAAACAATCATCAGATCATTCACGATACACGAATGAAGGTTTACCCGCTATTATGATTTTTTAAAAACTGATCAGGCACGTCGAATGACAGCCAGGATTAATGAAATAAATGCGGGAATTAAAAGAATATGAATCAATCCGGTTGCGCTGTAAATAAAAAAGCCGACGAGCCGGCCAATAACCAAAATAATTGCAATCAGATATAAAAGACTCCGCATAAATAAAATTAAAGCGAATAAATTATCGTAAATACTGCCTTAATTCCATGCCAGTATTTAGCCGGTTAAAAAGATAGCTGTCCGGGAATAAAATGCCTATTTTTTAATATCTGCCTCTTTGTTCTTAGCCTGAGACTATTTAAGGTTATTTTTGGGGGTTTAAGAGCATGCAATTGATCGAAAATTTTCCTCATGGCGTGAGTTTTGTGGAACGATTTCTACATGTTTGCATTATACGAACAAAAAAAACCATTCATTAATGCCATATTGTTATATTTGAATATTGGCTCTATAGTTGAAGGCTCTGTTATATAAAATCGGCTGCTCCATTGGCTACATATTTCCGTCATGATGACTACTTTTTAAGACCGGATCAAGAATCTATGTCTAAGCACGCGTCCAATAAAAAAGTTTTAATTATTGATGATGAAACGGATTTTTGTCTTCTTCTGAAAAATTATTTTGCCAGAAGAAATTACGAGGTCCATATTTCGCATACTCTCAAAGAAGGTTTGCGGACACTTGAAAGTATTCAACCGGATATTATATTTCTGGACAACAATCTTCCCGATGGATTGGGTTGGGAAAAGACAGAATATATTCTGCAAAAATATGAGAATAGCCAATTGAATCTTATCAGCGCCTATCAGTACAGCAGCTCCATATTGACAAAGTTCCCCGCTGTCAAAATATGGGAGAAACCAATTAGTCTGAATGAGCTGAATAATTATCTTTCCTGATATAACCTCATCAGTACATAGAAATATAGGCTCATATAGCTATGTGTTTTCTATACCGCTATCCTGCACAGATCGGGGCGAGTTGGGTTATTTTTTTAAAACTGAAACGCTCCCTTCTGTTTCATGAAATATATTGGCATTTTATTGACGATAGGATTTATAATCGGAAGTACGCAAAAAATTAAAGATTAACAAATGCCGGTAGGCAAAAAATGAGCACCAAAAGAAAGGGATAAGGATAAAGCCAGGGCAACCTGGCTTTGTTATTTGCATTCAAACAAAAAGATTTTCCCTGGAATTTTGCGTATTAATACCTGTCGTTTTCAGGAAGGAATACTGATGAAAACAGTTTCCCGGCTATGTATTTTTGTCCCGGTTTTTCACAGGATATTGGATTTTAAACGGGGTTGAATTTTTATTCTGACCCCTTTTTTATTTTTTGAATTCAGGGCGATGTGGAAATAAATACACAGCTGTTTACAAAATCGAAGATTTATTTATTCGGGCCGGATTTCATGTCCGAAATATTTCGCATATACTTTCGTAAAACAGGCTCCGAAATAAAGAATAATGGAAGAATAATAAACCCAGAGCATAACAATCACAATTGAAGCAGCAGTCCCGTAGGTAGACCCAACTGAAGATTTACTCAGATAAAATCCGACAATAAACTTTCCTAACAAAAATAAAAAAGCAGTCATTACTGATCCCACAACTGCATCTCTCCAGCGTATAATCGCATTCGTCAGAATTTTAAAAATAAGCGTCAACAGAATTGTAATGATAAGAAAAATCACTGCAATATTGGCGATATAGAAAAATTTAATAAAAGAATCTGAAAAATATTTTTTTAAATAAGTATTCAATAATTCTACGAGCATATTCACCAACAGCGATAATAAGAGGATAAAAGCCATTCCGAGTAATAATGAAAATGACAGCAATCTTCTTATGATAAGTTGCAGCCAACCGCTTTTCGTGGTTTTCCTGGTAGCCCATATAAAATGGAGAGAATCCTGAATCTCTGAAAAAACTCCCGAAGCTCCGATAATCAGAATAATGAAACCAATAATACTTCCAATAGGTCCATGATTCGCGTGCTGAATATTTTGAATGATTTCCTGGATTTGCAAAGCAGATTCACGGCCTACCAGTCCACTCAGCTGGCTATACACTTTTCCTTCCACAGCCTGCCGCCCAAGAAATACTCCGACAAGAGAGATAATGATTATCAGAAATGGTCCGAGAGAAAATACTGTGTAGTAAGAAAGTGCGGCACTTAATTTCAAACCATTGTAATCAATGAACTGAAAAAATGCTTCCTTAAACAGAGAGAAAAAAATTGATATCCTTCTTAAAAACTTCATATCACTTCTATGAAATAGTCAAACATCAGGCAAACGTATTCAAGCGGGGAATATCATGGAAGATTTTGGAATTCATTGCCCGAAATTTATTTTTTTGTACAACTGATTCCGTTTACCTGCCGCCCGAAAAAACGTCTCAAATGGTAATAGGATTAAAATTAAAGCTTACAAAGGTCTATAATGTTACAAGATATTGTCAGAAGGGTGACCGATATCATGAACCCGGCACATGGTATTGGTTTTAACATCTGATTACATGGAAAAACTTATCAGTATGACTAATCATTTACCACTGTCTTTTGTTCAGCAAAAGATCATTGAATTACGAAATGCCTTATTCTTCCCAACAACGGAATCTCTGTTACAATTATCAGTCTGCATTGTGAATGTAATCAAAGTAGATGAATTGGGACAAATCTGGTTCGCGATACCGCTTCCTGCACAGGATATCCGTGGATTTAACTGGCCATTGCATAAGAAAATTCCCGTGCGGGGAGCATTTCCACTCATTGATCTGACAAAACACCTACATGTATGAAACTTTTAACAATCTTAATCCCTGGTCAAATGTATAAACACGGGGAATGCCTGTGGGAATATTTACGCTGGCAATTTCTTCCCCATTTATTCCTTCCAGGTACATCATCAAAGCACGAAGGCTGTTGCCATGAGCTACAACCAGTATATTTTCATTTTTGATAAGGGGCTCTATATTTAATTTGTAGTATGGAATGACTCTGTTAGCAGTATCGTGCAAACTTTCGCCTCCGGGCGGCGCTACATCATAGCTTCTTCTCCATATCGAGATTTGCTCGGCTCCATATTGCTGAGCCATTTCTGATTTGTTCAATCCCTGCAGGCTGCCATAATTTCTTTCATTTAAAGCGCTGTCTTTAATAACAGGAATGGATACCTGATTTATTTCTTCAAGTATAATCCGGAGGGTTTCCTGGGCCCTCACCAGTGAAGAAGTAAAAGATTTTTTAAAAATAATTCCTTTTAGTTTCTTTCCGGCATTATGAGCTTCTTCTATACCTGCAGGCGAAAGAGGGACATCTACTTCACCCGTAAATCTGTTTTCCAGGTTCCATTGTGATTGTCCGTGCCGGACGATAACGAGTTGAGCCATGATGCAAGATAGTGTTATTCGTGAATCGTGAGACGCGAATTGCCAAAGGAGGATCGTGAAACGTCAGACGTGAGAGGTGAAAGGTCGAACGATGATCTGATAAATAAATTTCACATTTGCTGTTTAACTCTTCACGATTTACAATTCACCATTCACGCCTCAAAACGGATATCCTATTGCAAAATTCCAGACAGCGTTTTTATTATCAAAATACCAGCGTGACCCTTCAGGTCTGTATGGTTCCCTGATCGGAATTCCCAGGTCCAGGCGAAGAATAAGAATGCTGATATCGACACGGATCCCTGTTCCAACGCCAACGGCTATCTGCTGTAAAAAATTTTTAGTGAATACAGAACCCGGCCTGCTCGTATCTTCTCTTCTTGTCCAGATATTGCCCGCATCCACAAAAAATGCCCATCGAAATATTGAAAACAATTTAAATCTTAACTCCGTATTCATTTCGATTTTAATATCACCAGGCTGATCAGGTAAAAAAGCAGTGTCCCTGTTTCCGGCATAATAAGATCCGGGCCCGATCGATCTTGATCTGAATGCACGTAAATCATTGGCGCCACCGGCAAAAAATTCTTTGATAAAAGGCATGGTAGTGCTGTTGCCATATGCATACCCAAGACCACCGGTTGCCCGGCTAACCAGCATTGTGTTTTTACTGAATGAATAATAGTGACGGAAATCCAGTTCAATCCTGGCATATTGTGAAAATGGCGTATTGAAAATCTCCTTTTGCTTTCCTCTATCGACATCGGCGCCGGTGATCCATCCGAGCAGGTTGGCAGACAAATCAAGGTTGGCATTGAAATAAAAATTATTGGGCCTGAAATTGGGTTTGAGTTGTGTGTTGAAATTGAAATTATAATTCGGACCAATAATGAATTGTCTTTCGATGCTTCTGGCCAGGGTTATATTGGTATCGAGTTGAGCCTGAAATTCGGGAGTGATATTACTTGGACTAACGAGATTTACAGTCATAATATTTAACTGATGTTCTCTCTCAACAGATTCCTTCCATACATAACCGAAACTGACTTTTGCTGAATTCAAAGTATACTGCGAGGTCCTGTTATAATATTCGTATCCAAGATTAATCCTGGTTTTGGGAACATAGCTGCCATATGCTTTTATATTAAAGGGAGAGATGATCTTCGGAATGTATAAATTTAAATCCGTTCCTATTTTACTCGTCGTTATACTTTGTCCCACTCCGATATATTGAGCTTCCAATCCTCCGTACACACTCGCGGTAAATAATTCAGCTCCCCGGAAAAAATTCCTGTGACGCCAGCTAACAGTCAGTAAGCCTCCGTTTGCGTCGTCTGATTTGGTAAGGCCGGAAACCTCAAAACGCAATGATTTTTTTTCTGCCGGGATCAGGTAATAAAAAGTGTTCAATTTATTTTTTGCAGTATCGGTTTCTTCAAAGCGAACTCTGACAAATCTGAAAACGCCCAGGTTGATCAGCCGGTTGAGGGAAAGTTCCTGATTTTTCTGGTTGTAGAGATCACCCGATTTGAATACAAGAGCCCTGCTGAACACGATGGGCCGGAATTTTTCTTCCGGATCAATGATCTTATATCCATCAAATATTTTTGGATGCTGATCCGCCATGTTCGTATCTACATTACCGTTATAATCAGCAAATATTGTTATATCATTGATGTTATAAACTTCTTTTGCTTTTGCCGACGAACTTCTTTTAACAGTTATCCTGATATCAACCTGATGATTGCCCACTGTTGAATCAACCAGCATTAATAAATCTTCAGGAGTAAAATAATAGTATCCCCTTCGCTTCAGTCTGTCCGCAATTCTGCCTCTTTCATTTTTTATCATGTCCAGATCGTAGGGTTCGCCTGGCTTTAAAATAGATTTGGAAGAAGATTCCTGTATCCTTTTGCTGACTTCTGATGAATCATTGGGAAAGCTGACACTATGTATCGTGTACCGGGGGCCAATTTGCGCTGTATACACAGACGTCATTTTCCTTTTTTTTACAACAGTATCAAGCATAACAGTATCCCGAAAATATCCCCGGTTCTCGAGCCTGTTTTGAAGGATAGACCTGTTTTTTTCAAATACTGACATCGATGCCAAAACAGGAGGCTCCCCAACTTTAGTTTTTAGCCAGTTCCTGAGCCCCTTACCTTTCGGTTCTCCAACAACATTATAAACCCATAGATCAAACCGGATACCCAGAAAACTGCTATTGGGTTTTGGCCGGAGTAAATCTTTCAACTCTGTTTTTAGATCATTTTCTTTTTTGGAAGACAGTTTTTCGGATGATTTGATCTTAACAGATGATCCGTCGTACAAATATTGCCCCTGCTGCAAATGGCTGGTCTCATTACAGGAGACTGTGAAGAATATAACCACAGCAATCCAAATCCATTTTATTACTAATAATCTCATTGTTGCTTTTCCGGAGTTTCAGCGGATGCTTTATTTTTCGGGTTATTATTTTTTTGAGCTCCTTTCGTCTTTTGAAACAATTCTTTGAACTTATTATAGTCAAGCGTCAATATAAAACTGACCCCGGTTTCAACGACCTGGCCTTCTACAATGGTTTCGTACTGATCCTTGCGGTAAGCACGGAGCATATATCTACCGTCCTTGCTTAACCGATAATCCACGCTCACGTTGCCCGCAATTGTAGATGTGTTCTGTCCCGGATACGTATTTTCCAATTGGAAATTGCTTCCAACTGTCACACGGACTCTGTCGCTGAACAGGTTCTTGGAAACATCCACATCCAACTGTGTCTGATTTTGACCCTGGCCAGTCGAATAATCTTTATCGGATGTCAGGTCAAAATTGACATCGACTCCTTTGATCAAACTTCCGGCAAACTGATTCAACTGGGCTGTCAGCAGGCTGCTTACACTCTGACGGGCAATCGTTCCCACATCTGAACTCCCTGATGCACTTACAAAAGGATTTTCGTCAACGAAACGGCTCAATAATAATAGAGCAAAGACCTGCTTGTTCATTTCAGATTCATCTGTACGAAGCTGTTGTAATTTAGTGTCCACATCCGGCCATAAAGTCAATTGATCAGGCGGCAGTGTGATATCGAATTTGATCACAGGTTGCAATAACTCGCCTGTCATTTTAAGATTTACACGGAAAGGCAATTTCTGCTTGTACTTATTGACGTCATCCTGTGATTTGCCTGCCAGTTGTTGCTGCATCAGGTCAATCGAGGCCGTATTTACAATATACGTGGCCGTTATATCGATGTTTGCCTTAGTGGGATCTCCCGTCCAGGTCATTGTACTCCCTTTTACAATGTCGAATTTTCTTTTCAGCAGACTTAGCGATACGCTATAAGCTCCTTTTTCCAACTGATAATTTCCATTAAGGTCGATTTTTCCGCTTCTGTCAATTCCGCCGGTCAGGGATGCGCGGCCGCGAACTGCCAATGCATCTCCATTTCTTTCATCAATGATCATGGTAAATTGTGCGCTGCTATCTGTTTCAATGGTGGCTGCAATATCCATTCCCCTTAATTCAGCTCTCGAACTCAGCGAATCCAGTAATGACCTCAAGCTTACTGTATCTACAGGGTGGTCCTTATCGATGAATACTACCACTCCTTCCCTGCTCTGTGCTTCGGGGTCATTACTTGGTAATATGATTGTTAAATCTGTCTGCTTGTTGACACGAATATTCACATTGGCCTTTGCAGAACCCATTTCCCCGGTCAGATCAACCTTGGCATCCAGGTTAAGTTTTCCATAAAATAAGCGATTGGGCTCCTTTGGCGCATTGATCAGCCTGAAATTTACTGTGCTCAGCGTGAGACCGTATCTGTAGTTTTTGTAATCCTTCGTATATATGTTACCGTTAATTGTCGCCTTGTCCCCCAGGGAATCCAGCAAAACAAAATCCTTAAAACTCATTCCTTCATTGTTGAAGACGATATCATCTGAAGGCAATTTCAGGGTTTCACCTGAAATAGTGGGCTTAAGGAAAGCATTTTCAAAATGCAATGCACCTGTGAGAACAGGTTGAGTCAGATTACCAGAAGCAACCAGGTTACCTTTTAAATTTCCTCTTATATCCTCGATCTGACCAAAAGAAAGGGCCTTTAATACAGCAAGGTTGAACTGGCGGATATTTAATTTCAGGTCCATTTTGCTCTCGCCAGTATAATATGTCCCGTCTGCTTCCAGATCAGAGTCATGCCCTTTGAGAGATATATTTGCCAGGAATTCATTTTGATGTTCATTGTTGACCTTTATAGTCAGGTTCCCAACAGTGTCTTTTTTATATGCGAGATCATTGATCAGAAGATCAGTAGTAAAAACCGGATTGGATAAAATGTGCTGAACCTGCATTTTTCCATTTAAAATTCCATCGATATATAGAGAATCCTGTCCGGCAAATGAAGTCAGTGTGCCAATTTTGAAATTATTAAAACTAATATCTATCGGCGCTGTGGAAGAAGGTGAACTACTGTTGACAATCATTGACTGATCTGTCTTATCCAATTTTAAATTATGAATCATCAAACCTGAAGAATCATACAGGATGAAATTATCTTTGGCGATATTCCATTTATCGTAGTTGAGTAAAAAGCTGTCAGTTGCAAAAGCAAATCTGAACCCGGCATTTTCCTGCGTAAGCAATCCTCCCAAATGATATCTTTCTTTGTCTTTCTGATCTTTCGTTACAATCTCAGTCGTTATTTTATTATCTGCCAAATGACCTTCAACCGATGTCTTGTGCAATTGAAAACCATTTGTACTTGCTCCGCCAATATCGATCCGGTAATTTAAGGAACTATCATGTGTAGACGTCTCAATTTGCAATTGGTGAATCTCCTGCTGACCGTATTGAATTTTAGGAGCTGTCAGTGTTAAATTCAATTCATTCTGCTGACTGTTAAATTGAATATTCGCATTGACCGAATCTGTCCCCTTGAGAGAAGGTATATATTTCAGCAACATTGGAGAAGCCTGAAACCTGGCCTGTAGTTTCCAGTTTTGCGGAGAAACATCTTTAGGCTGGAAACTACGGAATGCATAATACCTGCTGATCGTCTGCCTCAATGCGTCGGCGACTTCTGTCAATTTATATACACCCGTCCAATCTATATCGGCCATCTCCATACGAAGATGGATGTCCTCGATCGAATCCTTCCTGTTTGCAACCAAAACAACGCTGTCGATATTTACCCGGGTTGAACTGTCGGCCACGGTAATATCATGCAATTTCAGGTTGCCCTGCAAAGCATCCGGATCCGTGTTTTGAAAATCGGCTTCCATGGCCAATTTCAGATGCAGGCTGTCTTTGATCAAATGAAGTGCATATGGATTTAATGTGTCCAGTTGCAAATTCAACCTGACAGCGGGAAACTTCGAACTGAAATCAGCATTCGCTTTCAGGTCAAGATTTATATTCTCATCATGAATAGACGATTGAATTTCCCCCCTGCCATTTTGAAAATTTCCATCCGCTGAAAAATCTTTGTATTCATATCCATTTACTGTTGCTTCCGCCAAATGAACATGCATGGTATTGCTCATTGTTTTATAATCGAACCCTCTTCCTTTCGCCGATGCTTCAAGACTTATTTTGCCAAAATAATTTTGCTGACTCAGGATATGACCCAGATCCAATTCATCTGTTTTTGCATGCAAATCATAAACCTTATTCTTTATATCCAGCATTCCTTTGACATCGGCATTGCCATCACTGGTTTTAGTATTCAA
Source organism: Puia sp. (assembly GCA_035499855.1). Lineage (GTDB taxonomy): Bacteria > Bacteroidota > Bacteroidia > Chitinophagales > Chitinophagaceae > Puia. Next base: position 46,146 of record DATJXY010000047.1, read on the forward strand.
AAAAATATTGAACTGATCCATATTGCCTTTGAATGATCCGTTTGCAGAAATTTTTTCAGGAATACGGATATCGGCCGGAATTGTTTTCGGCGGAATCAATGCTTCCAGATCCTTCCTGCTTGTGTTGAACTCCGGCAACCTGATATCATAATCAATTTTTTTGATATCGGGTAAGCCTTTGATAGTTCCGGAAGCTTTTAAGGCTGTATTACTCAATCCGGATATTTCCAGGTTTGACAAAGTCAGGTTCTTTAGGAATCCATTCAATTTCCCGTTCAGCCGGATCAAAGAATTTTCGTTACCCTTTAATAGATCTGCCAGTGAAGGGACAAAAGTCAACAGGTCTTTGGCTGAAATAATGCAATGGTCAAAATTCATATTCGCCTGAATTTCTCCAGGGTGTTTTGCAATCATCTCTGCCGATGGATAACTAATAAACGACTGGCTATTGATTACAGAATGATTTGTAACGAGGATCAGATCCTTTAACTGAGCCTGGTGATTATTATACAGAAAAGAACCGGATAATTTCTTCAGGGTAAATCCTTTTTTTTCGTCAAAGGATATCTTTGAAATATGTCCGAGATATTCATCGGAACCAATCGAGAGGTTATCACCCAGAATAATGATATGATCAATCAGCAGGTGGTTATAATCGATTCCCTTTGCAATTGCCTTTTTATTGTCGTCATCATATTGAATTCTGTTATTATCCAGGTTCAGTTTGGTAAATTCAATTTTCCATCCGGAATTATTTACCGCGCTATCATTTCTATTTTCTTTTTTGTCTTCAGCCACTCGTTGCTTCCCCATTTTTACTGAAACCACGGAATTCTTCAGTTCAATATTTTTCAGGCCGAAAATCATTTTCCCTAAATCAATTGAACTGACTTCAGTGTTGAATATGCCAAGGCGAAGGCCGGCATCCTGATGATCTATATCATTCCTGTAATCAAGGGCAATATTTTTTAATCCGATCGTTCCCAACTGAAGAGAAACAGGTGAAGAATTTTTGCTGTTCGTATCAGCTGTTTTTTGAATGATCAATATCGGCTTGTATTGCCGGAGATTCGATTTGACCCCGGATAAATAAATATCCCGGATAGAAAAAACAGAATGGCCCGGGTCGAAGGTCTTGATATCTGTCTCGAAATTCTCGAGGTAAACAAAATCATCATTTCCCGTTGCATCATCCTTATAGGTTGCAGATATGTTATGCAAATGGATTTTACCAACTTCAAAAACAAAAGAGCCGGCAGTGTCAGTTTCCCTGACTTGCTTTGCCGAATTTCCTGAAAATGCCTTGATGATATAATCAAAATTGAATGTTGAATCAGGCAGAAGCCTCTTTACTTTCGCATTTACCTGATCGAGATTCAATTCATTCAGTTGAAGCTTGCTCCTGAGCAATTGAAACATGCTGATATCCGCGTCTATCCTTCCGGCATAAAGCAGCGTGTCATGTTGCTGGTCTTCGAAATAAATATTTCTTAAAACAATTTTCTTAGGGAAATCAATATGAAGATCGCCAATATCAACCCGGGTATGCAGTTTTGATTGCAGGTAAGACACTATTTTTTTTCGTGCGAAATTTTGAACAGGATCTGTTTGAATAAGAATGATGATTGTAATCACCAGCACAATAACCACCAGGGCCGTTATCCAAATGATACGGAAAATTCTTCGCACTATTTTTTTCATTCGCGGCTGAATGACCATACACGTTATACGTTATCAATTAAGCAAAGATCAGGCCCTTACTATTGGATTTATATTGTAAGATAAAATGAGGTCAGAAAATACTCCAAAAAAACAATAATAAATTCTTTATATTAAATCAAAATTAATCTATCTGTCAGAGACAAGAGTAGTTCAATAAAGTTGTATCTTATCCACTTCAAAAGAAAGTTTTGATTTGTCCGGAAAATGGCTGACTGTTTGCAATGAGAAAATAAACCTAACTAGTTGAGGAAAAAAAATAAACCCAAATCAGAAAAATCGCGTTCAAAAATCAGTCAATTCTGGTCAATGCTTGGACCGGGTTTAATTACCGGAGCAAGCGATGACGATCCATCCGGCATTGCGACTTATTCACAGGCGGGCGCAGGATTTGGATTAGCTCCCCTCTGGACTGCATGGATTACATTTCCATTGATGGCTTCGATCCAGGAAATGTGCGCAAGAATTGGAGCCGAAACTTCACAGGGACTGACAGGAGTTTTGAAAAACCATTATCCAAAAAGCATTTTGTATACTATGATGCTCTTCAGCTTCCCGGCAATTATTTTCAATATCGGTGCCGATATCGAAAGTATGGGAGCCGTGATGCATTTACTCTTGCCAGGGATACCCACCTTTAGCTTTGAAATTTTTTTTACAGCCATCATTCTTTTCGCGCTGATCAAATATTCATATCAAAAAATTGCTTTTATTCTTAAATGGCTTTGTCTCGTTTTATTTCTTTACATCATTATTCCCTTTCTTGTTCATGTAAACTGGGGGCAGGTCATCCGGCAAACATTTATTCCTACGATTCACCTCAACAAAGATTTCCTGATGATACTCGTTGCCATATTGGGAACTACTATTTCCCCCTATCTTTTTTTCTGGCAGGCCAATATGGAAGTAGAAGATATCAACAACAGGAAAACAAAGCTGGTGGTCGATAAAAATTTCCTGAACAGGTTGCAGCTGGATATCTCCATTGGCATGTTCTTCTCAAATTTTGTAATGTTTTTTATTATACTCACAGCCGGAGTAGTCCTTTACAATGCCGGCATAAGAAAAATTGACACTGTAGAACAGGCTGCAAAAGCTTTTGAGCCGATCGCAGGCAACATGGCATACCTGCTGTTTGCGATTGGCATTATTGGTACGGGGTTTTTAGCAATCCCGGTCCTTGCCGGAGCGCTTTCCTATATTGTGGCGGAAACTTTTAACTGGCAACAGGGGCTTGAAAAAAAATTCTCTGAAGCGCCGGGTTTTTATATTGTGATCATCGTTTCGTTACTGGCCGGACTGTCGATGGATTTTTTAGGACTTCCGCCCGTACAAGCCTTGTTATATTCTGCAATCCTCTATGGAATAACTGCGCCGGTGATGATTGCCGTTATTTTGCATATAAGCAATAACAAAAAAGTTATGGGGGATGCAGTCAATGGAAAATGGTCGAATATTTTAGGGATCATTACGTTGATCTTAATGTCTCTCTGCGCCATTGCATTGCTCTATTACGAATTCCTTGGATAAATGAGATGAATTACTCCTTTTCTTCGCCGATTAATATCGCCAGCGGTTTCAAACCCTCTACTTCTTCACTGATAATGCGAATAATTGCTGTAAGCGGGATAAACAAAAACATACCGGGTATACCCCAGAGCAAATGCCCGATCAATACAGCAATGATCGTGATAAAAGGGTTCATTTTTACCCTGCTACCGACAATTCTTGGCAGAATGATATTGGCATCTACAAAATGAGCGGAAATAAAAACAATGATGACTTCAATCAGCTGGGTATTCGTTCCATTAGCCAAAGTAATTAACAAACTCACGAATAAGGCAGTATAAATACCGAGATATGGAATTATATTCAATACGGCCGCAAGCAGGCTTATCAGTAATGCATATTTAATTCCCATAATGGAGAGTACCGTAAAAATCAAAATAATTAAAACCAGCATTTCGGTTAACAATCCAAGTACATAACTATTAATGATGGTCCGGATCTTTTCTATGACTTTTGTTACACGCACAGCATGATTTTTATTAAAAAGTGACAGTAAAAAACGTTTTAATAATTTCTGATGATAAAGCATAAAAAAACTAAACACAAAAAAGAAAATAGTGAGTATAAAAAATTGAATAATTCCTACAAATGTTGTAGCCAGTGAATTTACAACGGGATTCACTACACTGTTTGCAGACTTATTGATATAGCTCACCTGCACTTCATCATCGATATGAAAGTGATTCGATATCCAGGTCTGCATATTCTGCAATTTTTCAGAAAATTTTTGTTCCAGATTAGGTAAGTCCCTGCTAAATTTTATGACCTGCCTGCTAAAAAAATAAATCATTCCACCGATAATTACCATGAAAAGAAGGATAGATACAATTGCGACGATCATCCGTGGAATATGTTTTTTTTGCAGCCATTTGACCAGGGGAAGCAGTAGAATTGCGGCAAGAAAAGCGAAGAAAAGAGGAATAAAAATGGTTCTCCCAAAATACATGAACAGAAGAATCAAAGCCAGTCCATGCAAGACCAGCGCCACACGCGCGTAAAATGCAAGCTTCACCGGTGCCATAGGAAATAGTTAATTGACAAAATGCAATCTCTTCTTCGGATTTTATTCAATTTAATTAAATAATGCTTCATAACCATTTCATATTTTTGAGCTGATTTATGTGACCTTCAACCGAGGATATAATTTTCAATACCTCTTTTCCCATAAAATGTTTTTTGACCTGAATGATATGTGGAAGTATTTCTACATAATTTCGATTGTCTGACAATAAATACAAAACCTTGGCTAAATTACCAGTTGTGAAAAACTCCTTGTTCAAGCGATTACTGAAATTTTTGAAAATTACAGTTATTGTCATCGGCAGTCTGCTTTTATTACTTTTTCTTGCTCCCTATATTTTTCCTAATACAGTTGCAGAAAAAATAAAGCAATGGACCAATAGCAGTATCAAAGGAGAAGTGAATTTCTCAAGGGCAAGATTGTCTTTTTTCAATCATTTCCCTTCCCTGACGCTTTCATTGCATGATTTCAGTCTGAAAGGTTCTGCCCCTTATCAAAATGACACCCTGGTAGCTGCGGAAAAAATTTCCTTTGGAATCAATTTAAAAACATTGCTATTCGACAAGAAAATTAAAATAAATAAAATATTCCTGACACATGCACTGATAGATGCCGAGGTCAATGAAAAAGGAGAAGCTAATTACAATATTTATGAATCAAAAAAAGAACAAAAGCAAACCCCGGAATCAGATACATCCGGCGCGTCCCTAAGGTTAGAAAGAATAGAAATTGATCAAAGCCATTTGATTTACCATGACCGTTCAGTCCCGCTCATATTTGAAGCTAAAAATTTTAATTACAAAGGAACCGGCGACCTGAGTGAAGCCATTTTTGATTTGAAATCGCATATAAAAATTGATTCGCTGGATTTTATTTTGAATAATGAACCTTATTTAAGGCATAAAAAAATCGATGCCGACCTGATAACAAAAATCAATACTAATTCGCTTTCCTTCATATTCGGAAAAAATAATCTCGTCATCAATCAGCTTCAATTACAATTCAGTGGCAAACTGGATATTTTGAAAACCGGATATAATATTGATTTAGGGGTAAGCTCAGGCCAGTCTGATTTTCATGATTTCATTACGGCGCTTCCTCCTCAATATGTAAGCTGGCTGCAAAAAACACAAGTGAAAGGAACTGCGGCACTCTCATTGGCGCTTAGAGGGCAATACATCGCTTCTACCAACCAGGAGCCCACTCTTTCATTAAATATGAAGATCAGGAACGGATATGTCGCTTATGAAAATGCTCCTGTGCCTGCCAGCAATCTTATGGCCGATTTGGATATAAAGCTTCCTTCCTTTAACACAGACAGCCTGCAGGTAAACCTGGATTCATTATTTTTCACCCTGAATAAAAATTATTTCAGAACAACTCTCCATACTGTCGGACTTGCTCAACCTTTTATCAGGGCAAAAGCGGATGCACAAATGGACCTGGAAGAATTAAATAAAGCATTCGGGATCCAGTCAATCGATACAAAGGGAAAAATAAATTTACATCTTACAGCAGAGGGAAAATATGCAACCGGACTTGATCCAAAAAGTTTTCGAAAAAAAGATACGGTCATCTTAAGCTTTCCTTCATTCACATTGGAATCATCGCTTCGGGACGGATATTTAAAATACAAAACATTGCCGGAGCCCGTAACAAATATCAACCTTGTGATGCATGCCACCTGTCCCGGCCATGACTATAAAATGATATCTCTTAAAATTGACACGCTGAATGCGATTGCGCTGAATAATTATCTCAAGGGTTCTGCACTTATAACCAGTTTAAAAGATTTTCCGCTGGAAGCAAATTTGCAGTCAGATATCAATCTTGCTGATATCAAAAAATGTTATCCGATCGACAGTCTTGACCTGTCTGGATTACTAAAGCTCAACATCAATACAAAGGGCAAATATGCTCCCGAAAAAAAATTATTCCCACAGGTAGCAGCAGATATCGAAATTCAGAACGGATTGATTCAAACCAAATATTATCCTCACCCGATTAAAGACATCCAGGTCAATGCCAAAGCGAATGATGCCGATGGCAGTTTGAGCGGATTAAAGGTCTCTGTCGAGCCCGCATCTTTTCTATTTGAGGGGAAAACATTTTTCGTCAAAGCCAATCTGCAGAACTTCGACGATATATTATACGATATAAAAGCAAAAGGCGAAATCGATATCGGGAAGATTTACCAGGTTTTTGCACAACAGGGGATCGATGTTTCAGGATATGCCAAAGCTGCCATATCACTGAAAGGCAGACAAAGTGATGGAACAAATGGCAGATATGACCGGCTTGAAAATTCAGGTACAGTAGAATTAAAGAATATAGAATTGAAACACGAATATTTTCCAAAATCATTTTTTATTAAAGAAGGATTGTTCAGCTTCAGGCAGGATAAAATGTGGTTTGATAAATTCAGCGCAACCTATGGGCATTCGGATATGAAGATGGATGGGTTCCTGGAAAATCTGATTAATTATTTTTTTACCAGTGACGGAAAATTGAAAGGGAATTTTAATCTGAATTCAGATTTTATATCGGTTGATGAGTTTACAGCTTTTTCAAACCAGCGTGGAACTGGTCAGGAGAAAAAACCTGTGCAGACCGACAGCATCAGTGGAAATAAATCGACGGGCGTGGTGATGATACCTGCCAACCTGGATCTGATCATCAAGGCAAATGTAAATTCCATTTCTTATAATGGTTTGAATATAAAAAACTTTTCAGGGGGTGTAACTATCAGTAATGCACAGCTGCAGTTAAATGAAACCAATTTTTCCCTGATTGATTGTACTGTTGCAATGAATGGATTGTATGGAAATACTTCTCCTACGCGGGCATTTTTCCAATATCATCTCCAGGCAAAAGATTTTGATATCAAAAAAGCTTATAACCAGGTAAAATTGTTTCATGACATGTTCACTTCCGCAGCCAAGGCAGAAGGTATTATTTCCCTGGATTATGACCTGAAGGGCAGATTGAATGGTGATATGTATCCGATTTATCCATCGTTGACAGGAGGCGGGGTTCTATCCATTAAAAACGTGAAGTTTAAAGGGCTGAAACTATTTAATGTTGTCAGTTCAACAACAGAGAAAGATATCAGGGACCCCGACTTATCGAAGATCGACCTGAAAACCACCATCAAAAACAATCTGATTACGCTGGAGCGTGTAAAATTTAAGACTTCAGGATTCCGGATCAGAATGGAGGGCCAAACTTCCTTCGACGGAAATATAAATCTTAAAATGCGGATCGGTCTCCCTCCTCTGGGCATTATCGGAATTCCCATGCATATCACGGGAACATCTGAAAACCCAAAAATTAAATTGAATAAAAACGATAAAGAAGAGCTTACGGAAAAAGAAGATCAGGAGGGTGAGAATTAATAATATCGCACCGAGCTGACAGAGAGAAGGAGGATTCTCTTTCCTCTGTCAGCTCTGTTCGATTTCATATCCGTGATCAAAAAAACTCACCCAGATTAAGATACCAGTTAAACGAATTTTTACCAATTGCAAAATCCAGCGTAACATTCGTATTAGACCTTTTATTGAATTTAATCCTGAGGCCAATACCTGCAGCAGGCTTAATGTATTCGAATTTATTTGATGCAGGTTCAGTATATGACTGAGCATTTGCAAAAACAGTTGCTCCGAATAAGCCATCCCTTGTAATATCAAAACGGTATTCCATTTCTCCGTATAACATTTGCTTACCCATATAACGGGCCAGATCATAACCGCGAGCAGATCTTTGTCCGAGGTCCAGTTTTGTTCCCGGCAGATTCACAAATGGTACATCTCCGAAAGAACCCCAGTACAAAGTCCAGATGCCAAGAACGGAATGTCGCTTATCGCTCAGTGAGAAATATTTCCTCGTATCAAAATATATGGATGACCATTCGTAATCGTTCGCCAGAAATTTAGGATTGAACCGGAAAAATAACGACGAATAAAATCCCTGTGATGGGTTTATGGAATTTCTGCGATTGTCAAATAAAAAATTAAGTGTTATGCCGGTGGATGTCGTTTGCGGGCCTGTACCAATACCATATTTTGAAAAAAAACTGGAATCAATGGTTGGGCTGATTTCTTTTACATTGTAAAAATAATCGAGTTTATATCCCAATCCCAAGTAAAATGGACCCACTACTTTACGGTTAGCATTCAGATACACACGTATGTACTGATAATTGATTTCAACTAAAGAGTCCTTTGAACTGTTGGCCCCTAATCCATAAGTATCGACAATATTATTTGCAATGCGAAATTCGCCTGTAAGGTTCCATTTATTTTCATCGAGCCAGATATTGGGAGTGATAATAAATCCAAGTCTGTCTGCAAAATTCGTATAGGGAACAAAATTCACAGTAGAAATATTAGTAGTGGTTGGAGGTCCTAAAAAAAATGCAGCATTAACGGATGAAACAACCACCTGGCGTCCCCCGCCTGATACGCTTGCAAGAGGTATGATCGAAAAAAGTACTTTTCTTTTTTCTCTGTTCTCTTTTGCCTTTTCAGCTTTGAATAATTTTAAAACTATATCGATAAGGTCTTTTTGTGGTACAGAAGCACTGTCGATCCCAGGCTGTTGGGCTGATACCCGAATGTCAAGAAGAAATAAAAAAACTAATATGAAAAAACGCTTACAACCCATATGAGATTAGGAAGATATCTGACCAGAGCTAACGAAGAAAAGGATTAAATTCTCTTTTTCTTTGTTCCCTCTGTGCGAAACATATTCTCTTTTTCTCTGTTCCCTCTGTGCGAATATCTTAAAATGTTTCCTGAGCGCCGAGATAGAAACCAACTGTTTTGTTTGCGATTCCTGCATCTATTTCTAATCTCGTCCTGGATTTTTTATCAAGCATAATGCGCAAACCGCCTCCATAACCAAACCGGAGATATTCAAGCAACAAAATGTCTTCCATTTTATTGGTCGTAGTGGTAGCGTTCGCGAAAAGAACACCGCCAAGTATACCCGTATATCTTGAAATTGGAAAGCGATATTCCGTTTCGCCATACAGCATATCTTCTCCCCGGAATCTTCCGAAAGTATATCCCCTTCCTGTTTTCTGACGCTGGTCATACCCGAGAGCCGGAAGTAAGAGATAAGGGACTTCTCCTGTAAGAACAAAATTTCCATAAAACCAAAAAGCGAGTACATTTCTGTGCCTGGAATCCAGCGAATGAAAAGAGCGATATTCTGTCAATAACATTGTACTGCTTTTTGAACTGCCGAGCCCCAACAGGTTGACGCGGTAATTAGCATTTGCATAAAATCCCCTGTATGCATTCACCTGGTTATCCCTGCTGTCGAACAAAAAATTCAGGCTGAGGCCGGTTGCAGTATATTTTTGAGGATTAAACCCATGCGAAATACTATACTGGTAATGATAGGAGTTTGCTGTATCACCGTCTTGAACTGTCTCGTCTTTAATATTTGCATAATAATCGTAGTGAATTCCGATTCCTGCAAAAAAATTCCGGAATAACTCCCATGATCCAGTTTCATAAAGCCTGATCTGATCATATTTTAAAATCTGGCCAAGACTGTCTCCATCCGTTTCATATCCATTTATATCCACATCTGAAGTGCTGGAATATTTTTTTGTACCAAGACCATAAGTAGTTTCATTATTGATTAAAAAACGCCAGTCACCATTTAGAATCAATTTATCGCTCAATGCAAAAACATTGCTCTTCATGTTTAGATTGAGCAATCCCTTGCTGGAATAGGAAGCATTGGCTGTGACAGATGATAGTCGAATCGATTTGGGAGGTGACTGATAAGCATAAGTAAGACCAGCGCCAAAAATAAATCCTGCTGAAGGGTTGGAAGCAATAATTGGAATGATGAGTAAGAAATTATTTTTTTCAGCTCTTGGTTTGATCCAGTTTTTTTGAGCCAGCCAGTCTTTGATATCCATTTGTGTAAACTGCTTCGGATTTTGTAAAGTATCTGTCTGGCTAAAAATAATAAGAGGTGCAAATAATCCAAGAAAAATGAACAGCGGTGGTTTGATCATGCGGTTATATTTACTCAAAAGCAGATATACTATGAATATTCATATTGAGTGCAAACTTAAATATTATTGTTTGATAGTTAGATGATTTGATTGGATTCAACCATCAAACAACCGAGCTATAAAATCATCTCGATTTATTTTATTTAAAGGTGATCAACGAAGGCGCCTGCAGGGCAAAAATATTAAAGCCAATTGGCGCTACAGAAGTGAGCTGAATAAAAAATGAATTAGGAGCATTGGGAACAGGGGGAAGATAATTGACCGAAATCTGAACCGTATTGAACGCTAAATTTTCATTGCGGATCATACAACCCAAACCAATACCCGAATATAATGGACTTTTAAACAGGTTTTCTTTGTCATCGGCTAAGAGCGAAGTCTGGAAAAGCAGGAAGAAATTAAATTTAAAGCCGTATACACTCAAATTGCTATAATAATTCGTTTGTGTACTCAGATTTAATCGCTGGTAGCCATTCATTATCGTGTTTCGATAACCAAAAATTCCATTTTCGCGGTTAATGTTGACTGGTTTATATAAATCAGGATTAAGGCAGATAAGATAATCTCCATGGATGAACTGCCTGAATTTTGGTCCCTGGAGTCTGAACAGGTTACTGTAATAATCTGTTTGCAAATGAATGACCGCGTCTTCAGAATTCCTATTATACCAAAAACTCCCAATTCCCAGATTTGTGCTGATTAAATTTTTTCCTTTGAACCAATATTTCTGTGCTTCGATAGCCGTATAAGTTCTTTTTTTCCCGACCCAGTCATCCAATCCCAGGGATACTCCTGCATTATATCCAAGAGGAATATCTTCCGTGCGGCCAAATCCAAAAAAATAATTTGTTTTAAAGAAATCCTGATGAAAGATCACAAATTTTCCAAGCAGGTAATGGTGATCGTTATAATTCGGATCATATTGATACTTGGGCTGAAAGGGTTTTGTCATAAAATTCATATTAAACAGACGCAATTCCAGAGCAAGATTCGGGTTTTCACTATTGATCCCATTGTTCTTAAACTGATTCATGAAATTATAACCCGCCCAGACGTCAAAAACATTGTAATGATAGTTTCTGTAGATCGAATCATTTAACAGATAAACATTAACAGAAGAATTATAAGCTATATTTAATCCGCCTGTAAATTTTGCCCATGAGCTATAGAGCGGACGATTGACAGTTACATAATAGGAACGTTCATACACTCCAGTATCCGTTGTGGGGCGGTCATTCAAAACACTGTAACCTACCGAAACATCTGCAAAAGACCCGCCAACATTATATTTACTGTACCCAACACCCCCACGCCATTGCGGGCTAAATGCTTCATCCCAACGAAACCCGACGGAAGCTCTTTGTCCTGCACCAAACAAATTTGTATTGTAAGCAGTTGCTGCAACAGAGGTCGGACTAAAATCAGAAAGATTTCCTCCATATTCGAATATGTCCTTAGTCACAACCACAATATCGATCGAATCAGAATCCTGGTAAGTATTGATCACGTACAATCTCGCGTCCTGGATAAAAGGTAAACTACGGAGATACCTTTCATTATCGACGAGTTTATATGCATTCAGTGTGTCATTCTCTCTGAAAAACAAAGACTGCCTGATCATCCATTCGCGGGTGTCAAAATGCAATTTATTTGCAAAGCGTACCAACTTGGAAGGATTATAAGCCGTATCCTCGATCAATGTTCCGAATACTTTCAGGCGATTATAGTATATAGACCGGATTATCTTACCACGATAAGGTGAAAAATTATTTTGCCTTCTTTGAAACAGGACACTATCCGGAGTAGGCGGAGGAGCATTTTGGTTCGATAATTTCGAAAGCAGAGAATCTCTCTGCTGTTTATCTGTAATGATATTGAAATATTTTGCAATTCCTTTATGCTGTTTTTTAGGAATAGAATCTGTTTTGCGGGGCACAGTATCAGTATTCAGAACTGGATGATCGATTCCTCCAATTCCCGAATATGCATTGGAAGGAATAATTGTGCTGTAAAAAATAAACAGAATTACCGTGAAAATGATATGTCGATATGATTTCAAATTATATATCTGCTAAAAATTAGATCACAAATTATTCCAACCAAAACCCGACAGGAGATGAGCGATAAGGTTAAATAAGGAAAGAACGATTCTAACCGGTCTGAAAGCATTTTGTTGTAAATAAAATTTAATTTGTGTGATTGTTGAAATAATTCCTGTTAAAAGTCATATCCAATTAATTATCAATTTTTTGAGGTCAAAAATAATTATAATAATTCATCGTTTAATAGGTCAGCCCCAGAGGCCGGGATAAAAATAATACATGACCCCTTAAGACTGTAAAAAAGTTTTGATGAAGCATTTTTGCGTTATAACCATTGTCTGCTGCTTTCTCTTTTCGACCATACTTGCACAAAAGCCGCCCCGGCTCATCCGTTTTAAGACCGGGAATATTTCATCGGAAAAAAACCTTTTGGGAAAAAGAATTTCAAACCTGGCCCTGAAGGATATCAGCTACAAGAAAAAGTATTATCTCATTTTACAGTTTGATCAACTGCCTTCCGGTAGAGAAAAAAACCAGCTGTCCAATATGGGCGTCCGTTTATATGATTATCTCCCGGGAAATGCTTTTCTGGCCGAAATGGCCGATAGCACTGCTTTCCAGTCTCTGAAAACTTATCATGCAACTGCCGCGTATGGTTTGCCTTCTAAGTTAAAAATCTCCTCCAAAATATTCCAACAATCAGGACATGCAGATACCCAACAGCGCTCATTCATTGCCGTGACTTTTTTTGGGAATATTGATAAAACGACTGTTTCAAATGAACTTCGTCAATCAGGAGCCCAAATTATTTTCACAAAAATTCAGCCCCGGCATGTGGTTTTTGTAAACGCATCATCAGATGTGGTAAAAAAAATTGCTACACTTCCATTCGTTGCATATATCAGCCTCCAGTCACTGCACGACGTTCCTTTGAATTATAATAATCGTGCTATTCATGGACTGGATGCACTTAGCGCGACTTCGGGAAGAAATCTTTTCGGAAAAAACGTAACAGTAGGAATTGGCGATAATTCCGATCCATCCACACATATTGATTTTTCAGGAAGACTGATCCAGCGAAATGCCACTACAGTGACTTCTCATGGTACGCATACAACAGGCACGATGGCGGGCGCAGGAATTTTAGATCCAAGATACCGGGGAATGGCCCCGAAAGCTACAATCATCAGCCAGTATTTCAGCGATATTCTTGTAAATGCGCCCACATATATTAATGATAATAATCTGGTGCTCACAAATAATTCTTATTACTCAGGAGCGGATTTTTGTCCGGGTGATGGTGAATACGATGCTCTCAGTAATTACGCAGATGAGCAACTCGATGCCAATCCATCTTTATTACATGTGTTTGCTGCAGGAAATGATGGAGGCCTAACCTGTAGTCCATATCCAAATCCATTTGCAACCATAAAATCCGGATTTCAATGTAGCAAAAATATTTTGACTGTAGGAGCAATGGACAATATGACTTATGGCATAAAAGCCAGCTCCAGCCGGGGCCCTGTCGATGATGGCAGACTTAAGCCTGAAATCACAGCAGGTGGTCAGAATATTACCTCCACTTATCCATACAATACTTATGGTATCACTTCGGGAACAAGTATGGCATCTCCAACTGTAACAGGCACGCTTGCCCTCTTGTATGAAAGATACCGGCAACTCCATGGAGGAGTCAATCCCTCAGCAGCATTGATTAAAGCGGTTGCATGCAATAGCGCAGATGATTTTGGTAATCCCGGACCTGATTTTAGTTTTGGGTTCGGAATGCTGAATGCACGCACAGCAGTTGAAACAATCGAAAACAACCGATATTTCATCGACAGTATCAGCAACTCCAATACAATCACACATACAATTTCGGGTATTCCTACCGGTGTCCAACAAGTGAAAATAATGTTGTACTGGCCTGATGCACCTGCTGCAGCATTTTCTCCTGTTTCTCTCGTCAATAATCTTGATTTAACTGTTACTTCTCCTGATGCTACAGTTCACCATCCATTAATACTGGATCCAAGTCCCTCAGGAGTGACTAACAATGCAATTGAGGGAGTTGACAATGTGAACAATATTGAACAGGTCGTTATCAATAATCCTCCTGCAGGAAATTTTACAGTTACGGTAAAAGGTACAAATATTCCCGTCGGTCCACAGAATTATGTAATAGCATATCAAATTATTTATCCTTCCGTAACAGTTGAATACCCATTTGGCAATGAAACATGGGTACCGGGACAAACAGAATATATCAGGTGGAGTGCATATGGAGGAGCCGGAAATACTTTTACTATTGAATATTCGGCTGACAATGGTTCCACCTGGAACCTGATCAGTAATAATGTTCCCGATGCAAATCGCGACTATGCATGGACGGTACCATCTATAGCAACCACCAACGCACTTATTCGTGTAACCAGAAATAATTTGGGATACCAGGATGTGAGTGATTATGATTTTACAATCCTCGGGCAACCAATCGCGACTGTCAGTAATCCCTGCCAGGGTTATGCGCAATTAGTATGGAATACCATTCCTTCGGCTACACAATATGAAATTATGATGCTGAAGGGCGACAGTATGCAAACTATCGCAAACACAACCGATACATCCTATTTGTTGTCCGGTCTAAACAGAAATACAAGTTATTGGCTGGGAGTTCGTGCGATTTACAATGGTTTGCCGGGACGACGTTCTCTTTCTGTCAATATAATTCCTGCTGGCGGCAGTTGCAGTTTAGCAGCTTTTAATGGAGATTTTACGCTTGATTCGCTTGTCTTACCTACCACCGGCAGAATATTTACATCCTCCCAACTCGGAATTGTATCACCCCAGGTGGAAATAAAAAATTTAGGAAGCGCTGCTTCCGGAATCCCTTTCAATATTTCTTATCAGGTGAACGGAGGTTCTATTATGACGGAAACAAATGCATCTGCAATTGCCGGCGGAACTACTTTTAAATATACTTTCTCCAATGCCAATAGCTATAATTTTTCTGCTCCGGGAACTTATACAATAAAAGCCTGGGTTGACTATCCCGGTGATCCGCAACTGAGCAATGATACCATCGTTACAATTATCAAACATTTGCAAAATGATCCATTGGTTCTAAATCCATCTTATACCGAAGGTTTTGAAACCGCAAGCGTTCAATCCCATAATGTCAAAACCTCCGGATTGGATAGTCTTGACCGTTGTGATTTTAATAACAACAGTCCAAACGGAAGAATCAGAACATTTGTAAATACAGGATTCGCCAGAACAGGAAATCGTTGTGCTACTTTGGACCAGATTTTAAACACAGGAGTTTCTTCTTCCGACAGCCTCATCACTACTTTCAATTTATCCGGATATTCATCCCTTGACCAGATCTGGCTCGATTTCTATTATAAAAACCATGGCATTGATTTTAAAGCGCCGGGAAATATGGTTTGGATCCGGGGAAATGATCAGGCTGCATGGATTCTGGCTGATACCTTATCTTATAACAGCAATGATATAGGAATTTATAAGGCGTCAAAAAATATCAATGTGACCGGAATTCTGGCGGCAGCTGTTCCATCACAAACTGTCGGCAGTAGTTTCCAGGTAAAATTTGGAGAACAGGGAATTACTTCTGCAAATTCGGTTATACCTGACGGTGACCTGGATGATGGATATTCATTTGACGATATCACCCTGACCAAATCATCCAACGATATGGGAATGCTTGGCTTGTTACAGCCTGCCCTTTCAAATTTTTGCAGTTTGTCAAATGCAGAAACGATCAGTATTCAATTAAAGAATTACAGCACAAACACGCTGACCAATGTACCTGTCACCTATGCAATCAATAATGATACGGTCACCGAAACCATTCCATCTGTAGCGCCCAATCAAATCATCAACTATTCTTTTTCACAAAAAGCAGATTTGTCGGCTTACCAGAATTATACATTGAGGGCCTGGGTCAATTACCCGACCGATAACTACAGGAAGAATGACAGCCTGGTAAGTGTCAATTTCCAGACCACGCCTTTAATCAGCAGTTATCCCTACCTGGAAGGATTTGAAAGCAATAACGGTTACTGGTATGCGCCGGGAGCTAACGATGACTGGCAATGGGGAACCCCTGCTAAAATGATTATCAACAGGGCTGCCAATGGATCAAAAGCTTGGGTAACCAAGTTGGCTGGAAATTATAGTGACAACCAGATATCATATTTATATTCTCCCTGCTTCGATTTAAGCAGTCTTGTACAACCGGTTTTATCATTCAGTCATATTTTCCAGACGGAAGATGATTGCGATTGCGATTATCATTGGGTCGAATACAGCACCAATGATTCTGTATGGACCAAACTCGGAGCAGTTGGAAACGGAACAAACTGGTATGACAATGCAACAAGACAGGCATGGCAATTATCCGACACCATCTGGCATGTTTCGAGTTTCGATATACCAACAAGAGCCAGTAAAGTAAGATTCAGAATTGTGATGTTCAGCGATCCTGCTACCGATTATGAAGGAGTTGGTATTGACGACATACATATTTTTGATAAGACCCCTGTTTATAATGGAAATAATATCAACAATGGCTTTACGCAGAACCTGAGTGGAAACAGCTGGATCGATTTCGATTTGAATGGCCAGAGAGTTGCCTCTATTAATCCTAACGGACAGAATTTAGGAACCACAAGCGTAAAATTATTTATAGATACAGGAGCCATCCGCGATACAACCAATCAATATTATCTGGGGAGAAATATTGTTATACAGCCTTCCAATGCAGCCACAGCGAATGTTTCAGTGAGATTTTATTTCTTAGACTCCGAAGCAAATAATTTAATTCACGCAACAGGATGCAATGCCTGTTCCACTATCCATGATGCATATCAGTCCGGTGTTACACAATACAGCAGTCCTGTAACTCAGGAAGAAGACAGCACCCTGAACAATAATATCAACGGCAATTATATCTTCCTGAAACCTCAACAGGACTTGCACATCATTCCCTACGACAATGGTTATTATGCGGAATACCAGGTAAGCAGTTTTTCTGAATTCTGGATCAATAATGGAGGAAAAGATCAAAACAGTCCGCTTGCTGCTATTTTACAATCATTCACTGCAACAAAAGTGGATACGAAAGGATTATTGCAATGGACAACCCTGCAGGAAAAAAATACCAGCCAGTTTATTATTGAGAAAAGCAGTGACAGTATTCATTACACAGATATAGGAATTGTTGCCGCAAGCGGAAATACAAATTCGCAGACGAATTACCAATTTACAGATAATAATTTATGGAATGGAAATAATTATTACCGGTTGAAAATAGTTTATGCAGACGGACATTTCACTTACTCGCCCATTCGCCTGATTTCATTGGATATAACTGGTTTTATTCTCTCTATTTTTCCTAATCCCGTGAGAGATATTCTCTATATCAATACCTCCATCAACTGTAACCAGGTCGTTTTATTCGATGTCACTGGAAAACTTCTTATATCTGCCAATACAGTTGGATTTCAAAATACGCTTCCTGTCCGCAATCTGGCAAGAGGAGTTTATTTCATAACTGTCAAAACAGATTCAGGTAAAAAAACGGAAAAGATTGTTGTAGAATAAAGAGGCGCTTCCCCAAAAATTTGTTTTAATTAATCCTAACTTTAGCCACTCTAAATTTTATTATGCCAGGCGATACTTTGCATATTAATAATAAAGCGACCCAACAAAATACATATGATGTCATTGTCATTGGTTCCGGTATCAGTGGTGGCTGGGCAGCGAAAGAACTTTGTGAAAAAGGATTAAAAGTATTGATGCTTGAAAGGGGAAAGAATGTTGTGCATCCCAATTATCCTACGGCAAATGCAAATCCATGGGATCTCCCACACCGGGGTGGTCTTACACAGGAAGATAAAAAAATACATTATATCCAAAAACGTCACTGGTCTTTCCGGGAAGACAATAAACATTTTTATATCAACGACCAGGAAAATCCTTACGAAGAAATCAAACGTTTTGACTGGGTTCGGGGCAATACCGTAGGTGGAAGATCTCTTTTGTGGTCGAGAGCCTGTTATCGTTTGAGCGATCTCGATTTTGAAGCCAACCTGAAAGACAAAGTCGGCGTGGACTGGCCCATCCGATATAAAGATATTGCTCCATGGTATGATTATGTAGAAAGTTTTATCGGCGTTAGCGGACAGGCAGAAGGAATCGCACATCTTCCCGATGGAAAATTCCAGCCTCCAATGGAAATGAACTGCGTGGAAAAAGATTTTAAGTCAAGGGTTGAAAAAAAATTTTCCGACAGGAAAGTAAC
>DATJXY010000048.1:0-33461 GCA_035499855.1 Puia sp.
ACCACTGGAATATGTGCTGTCTTTTATCAGGCGATTGCTATTGTCAAAAGTATAATAATGAGTGGTGGTTTCGGTATAACCTCCGTTTGTAAGCACCGATGTTTTCACCATATTCTTTGATTGCGAAGTAAAAACCTGCCCGAACGGATACACATTCTGAATATTGGGATAATAATCATTTGTAATCGTATTGCCCTGGTCATCCACCTGCTTGGTCATATTTCCATTATTGTCGTAAGTATAATTGGTAGTTCCCGAAAGAATGTTACCGGAAGAATGGTAATCATAAGTATTTTCCTGGATCAACTGTTTGTTTGCATTATAAATATATTTTTCAGTCGAAGTATCATTCGTATCGTTGTACTGATATGTGCTGTCTAATAAGGAATTATTGTTTAGCCATAAGATTTCATGTATACTCAGCACATCGGAATTATATAGATCCAGCGTAAATGAACTGTTGTTTACGTATTGATATATGAATTTTAATATGGGTGGATCAGGGATGGCTACCATACTCACCATACGGTTATTGTTATCGTAGGTCAAATTATAGGTAACAAGGGAATTTCCAATAACAGAAGAGCGGAGATCTTCTGTATAAGTTTTTGGCAGGGAGACACCATTTGTGTTTCCGGGTGAGCTATTCTCTTTTGAACAGGAATAAAAAAATAATATTCCTATAAGGACAGTCAGTAAAGGAGTATTTTTCATATTGGTCTAACGATTATTTACTGGAAATATTTTTATTCAATTCATCTAAAATTCTTTACTAAGATATAAGAATCAAAATAAAATAATTATAAGGGGAAATATTTAGCGACATTTCAAACCACTTTCAACTTAAATCATCTGAATAGCTTTTTCCAATAGAATTCTCCTTCCATTTCTGAATTCCTGCCCAAATAATGCTTCACCCAGTTTTTGTTTTACTTCGTTCGTTGCCCAGGCGAGCAGACAATGTGTGATGTATCCGGATACCGGTGCAAGTGCATCCGCTGCTCCCAATAAATTCGCTGCAGTTTTTTCATTTTCATTGGTGCAATCCACTCCCGCAAATCCAATCAGCAGTCCAACGGTAATTGATTTGTCGCGGGATTCCCTGGCTGCTTTTAATCCCAGTGAGATTTGAGGATGCGATCCTATCCAGTCATTTTTTTGCATTAATGTAAAACCAAGACCGATATAGGACCATCCTTTGGCGGCTTTAATGCTGACGGTATTAAACAAAAGAATACCTTTAGTGAAAGCGGGTTCTGCTTCCTATATACTTCCCGTGTCGTTAATAAGTCTTCAAAAGAAACAGTTGTTTTAAAAATAAATTATCAATGAACTGAAGGACCTGCCTGCATCATTTTCTGTTTTCCACCGGTCATTAAAATAAGGAGTGCAGTCCCGGCTGATACAGCCATAATCGCCGCAGTAGATAAAGTTCCTTTATAATGAAGTGCGCCAACCCCGGCAGAAATCACCCCGCCAACACCAATTTGAAGAAAACCTAAAAGCGCAGAAGCGCTTCCCGCGTTTTTTTTAAAAGGATTTAGTGCAAGTGCTGCAGCATTTGGATAAGCCAGTCCACAACATGCAAGTAATATAAAAAGAAAGCCGATGGTCGCTGCAAGTCCACACCATCCATTCCACACACCAATTAGAAAAATAATTCCCATGATGGATTGAATGATGACAACGAATTTGAGTATCTCTTCATTTTTAAATCGCAGAGTCAGCCAATGATTGATCTGGCTGCTTCCTATAAACCCGATCGAAAGTCCCGCGAATATTCCGCCATATACTTTTGGTCCCACATGAAACTCTCCCATAAAAATATCCGGCGATCCGGCCACATATACAAACAATCCGGCAAATGAAAAACTGCCAGCCAATGCATATACATAAAACTGGCGCGTCATTAAAATTTCTTTGAAACCGTTGATAATAGGTCTGGGCATCAACGATACTGTTTTATCCGGCTGTTGTCCTTCAGGCAAAAAAAAGAATACAAGAACAAGAACAATCAGAGCAATGGCGGCAAGCGTAATAAATACGAAACGCCAGTTGAGAATTGCAATAATGAAGCTGCCGACTGAAGGTGCAAGCAATGGAGATACACCTAAAATCAATATCAATAATGAAAATATCCTGGCACTTTTGTGCGCCGGGAAAAAATCTAATACCATTGCCATTGCTGCAATGGAAGCAACGCATCCGCTCAGCGCCTGAATAAAGCGAATGATCCATAACATTTCAATCGAATTACACAAAGCGCATCCGATGGTTGCAAAAATATAGAAGGATAGACCGATATAAAGAGGGCGCCTTCTTCCGAAACGATCCAGCAGCGGGCCATATAAAATCTGGCCTATCGAAAATCCCAGGAAATAAGTAGATACCGATAATGCTACATTCCCAATATTGGTATGCATATCAGCTGCGATCCTGGGAAATGCAGGTAAATACATATCAATTGAAATAGGAGTGATAGTATTCAACGCTCCCATCATAAGGATCAGAAAAAAATTTTGCGATTTGCTCCTTTCCGTCAGGTTCATTTCCCGGTCTTTTGTTTAAAAATAGTCCAGACTTTTCGAAATTCAATGGGCAATCAGCAATTCCACATCCTGCTATTAACAAAAGAATTTTCTTTAATCCAACAAAGTAAGAAGGAATATATTTTAAATTTATAACCTCAAACTCTTTCATGAAAAACTTCACAGCGGTTACCGGAATTGGAATCCTGCTATTCCTTTCCTGTAATACACCGGAGAAAGAAACCCAACCGCAGGATAGCACAGCAAAAAAACCAGCCGATACAGTTGCAATTACCGGCGATAATATCGTAAAATCGGAAGCGCCCGATGCGTCAACGAAAATGGACCAGGGATATGGTTTGTCCAGGCATAGCAATGAAATGGCTCAGTCACCCATTAATATAGTTTCATTGGATGCTACCAATGATAAAACTAAGACTATCGCCATAAAATTTAAGGCCGATATCACAGTTGCAGAAAACCTCGGTCATACCATACAGTTAGATTTTAAAGATGGAAGCACTACGATTGTGGATGGAAAAAACTATGCTGCCAAACAATTTCATTTTCATACTCCCTCAGAGCACCTGATTGACGGGATGACATTTCCCATGGAAATGCATATTGTGAACATTTTAAAAGACTCAGGCGAAAAAACAAATCCTTCCTATCTTGTTATCGGCGTTCTTTTCAAAATGGGAAAGGAAAATAAATTCATCCAAGAATTTTTAAATCATGTTCCGGCCGAAGAACATCAAAAAGATTCCCTATCCCCGGGAACAGCGAACTTTCAGGATCTGAGTTCCCAGATTCTTGGCAATGCAAATACATCTTATTTTACATATAAAGGATCTTTGACCACGCCTCCATTCACAGAGAGAGTGGAGTGGATAGTATTAAAACAAATATTAGAAGCATCTCCCGACCAGATCCTGGCGATCGAGAAAATGGAAGGTAACAATGCCCGTCATGTTCAGGCTCTGAATGATAGAAAGGTGCTCAGTCATTAGTGAATAATCATCATGATCCATCGTCAATGGGCCATTGACAATTTCAAAGAGATAGATATCCTTGCAAAAAGGATTATTATATTATGAATAGCCTGAGGATGAGAAAAACTTTTGATAAATTTACCTTATTGTAAAAACGTAAATCCAAAAATATGTTTGACGAAATCTTAAAAGCGGTAAAGGAACATTTTGCAGAAAATCCACAGCTGGCAGCTAATATTCCTGCAGATCAGCACGATGCAGTGCATAACGAAATTGCTACGCATATTGCAAACAATTTATCCAATCAAAGTGCACCTGCTCCATCAGGAGAAAGCGGAGGCTTCAGCAATATTTTAGGAAAGCTGGAAAATGAAATCACTTCCGGAAACCCGGTTGTAAATGCTATCGGCGGTGCATTAGTAGGGAGCCTGACCAGCAAATTAGGTTTGGGATCTGCTGCTTCCGGAGCGATTGCTGCATCTCTTCCTGCATTGTTACAGAAATTTGCTTCAAAACCTTCTGCTACTACCCCTTAATCACAGTTCAATAACTCTTAGTGAATTGAATCCCGGATGAAGAATGGAATGAGAAAATCTAAATGCTCATCACGTAAATTTATTATGCCAATCCAGCACCTGGATTTTAATTTTCCGGGTTGTCTTTTATATAAAAATACCATGTAAAAGCGCAGCATATCCCAAAGGCAATGACCCATATCATCAGGTCCGGAAAACTATAACCGAGATAACCTATCAGAAATATGGCGGCCATGCATAGTAGTGACTTAAAAACGGCTAAAGCAAATTTATTCCCCTTCATAATTTTGAGTTTACTATATTTTCTTTGCAGCTCTGATATCCCTTACTGATTTTTTGGTCTTGGTTCAGAATTGTAGGGATGGATATTCTTGTAAGGCCACCAAACGGAGTTTACCAGGATTGGATTCTGCTTGTCCTTCTCAAATTATTAATAGCTTCTCCGTGAATTTAAAATCAATATAAGTATAAAATGAATTTTTATGATTAATACATTGTTAAAAACCAGGAGCCCGCACTTCAACAATTTTCATAACAAAGATGTTGATTTCAATTCAAATTCATTCTGCCTTTCACTCTGTAGTAGCGGATAAAAGTCCACTTTGTTTGATGAGAGAAAGGTATCCTTTACCATATTGCCTGCTATTATGGTGAATTTCTTCCGTTGTGATCGGAGTAAAGGCGACTTCATTTTTTTCCGTGATCAATAGCTCACCATCATGGATATTCGTTCCCATGACGACATAGAATGTGACCAGGTCTGTTTGCTCTTCAATAATAAAAGCAGGAAGATATTTTCTTTTATGGAAGAGTAAGACAGGTTTCCATGTGTTCAGCTCAGTTTCCAAATTGAGTTTCTCAACAGCCATAGATTTTAATTCATTAAATGAAGGAACCAGTTTTGTCATCACCTCATCAATAGATTTCCCGAAACCGGCTATAACAGAAAAGCGCATCAGTAAGCCAAGCAGAATGATCACCAATATGATGAGAAAAACTGCAAAGATGGTGAGCGTTAATTCTCCTAATATTCTTTCAATGCCCATTTTTTCGGCAACGGGTCTGATCAGCTTTTTAAATAGTTCCAGTATTTTCAAAAAAACATATACTGCAACGCCCAGGGGTATAGCCAGTGCAAGGCCTCTCCCGAATATTTTTTTTAATGATGACAGGAACATATGGTTTGAATTTATCATGAAGAAATATCTGGATCCATTCAATCAGCGAAGAGCTTGTCCGCAACAACAACAGTTTATCAGCAGGTAATTCCTTTTCCAAGTTCGTTCAAAATTTTAAGTTTTTCGGATTTAGTTTGCCGTTTGCATATTTAGAATTGTGATACATTTGCATATCCGTTTAAACATCATATTGGTGACCTAAAACAATAGCTTTGAAACTCCTCTTCCTTACTCTTTTAATCTGTATTTGTGCTAATCTTTTCGCCCAGGATATCAATCAGGATATTAATACCATTACTGTAAAAGGTATCACTTTCAACCAGGTGCTTAGTCATCTGGCAAAAAGCGGCTACTCAATTGGAAAACTGGATAATAAATCCAAAACCGTTCAGACGAATTTTTTGAGATATAATTCCAGGACTTCTTCGATCAATATTTCCATCAAAGTACATGTTCGTGACAGTGTGGCTGCGATTACTGGAAAAATGTGTTATAATATGAATAATAGCAGGGATGGTATTCCTGATTCGGCGCGTGCACTGAATATCCGGTACACTTTTGGTACCTATAAGGAAGCCTTCCTTCAGATGGATCAGTTTGCAAGATCACTCAAACCGGAAGTGATCTATTCCAAAACTTATCTGTGATTTTCTTATAAAGAATTGTTGCAGAAATTCGGTTCAGGACACGATATTTATTCTTATATTCAAATTTCCAAGTAAAATAAATATATGAACCAGACCAGACTAACAACCTTCATGTTGGCATTTCTTTTTTGCATCAGCATGCTCTCAGGATTTTCACAATCATCCCGTTTCAGTTTTAATAAATATGGGAATGATAAAGGGGATACGCTTCAATACAGGATGCTCTTCCCCGATGCAGATACTCTGAGAAAATACCCCCTGGTTATTTTTTTGCATGGATCGGGTGAGCGTGGCAGTGATAATGAAGCACAATTGAAATGGGGTGTGATGAATTTTGCAACGGATCAGAATATGATGCTTCACCCTGCCCTGGTGATAGCACCTCAATGCCCGGAAAAAACGAGCTGGTCCAACTTTTCACGGGGAAAAAGTACTTCTGATATACGCCTGCAGTCCCCACCTACCAAACCCATGGAGCTTTTGATCGGGCTGATCCATCAGCTCATCAAGACAATGCCTGTCGATACCAATCGCATTTATATAACCGGGCTTTCCATGGGAGGTTTCGGAACCTTTGATGCCATCGAACGTTATCCGAATTTATTTGCAGCAGCTGTTCCTGTCTGTGGCGGCGGTGATATCTCGAAAGCTGTTTCTATTGCGCATATACCCATCTGGATATTTACTGGTTCAGAAGATCCTGCTGTCAATCCTGTTTTTTCTGCGGATATGCTGCAGGCTTTAACAAAAGCCGGAGCACATCCCGGATTTACTCAATACCCGGAAGTAGGACATTTTTCATGGCTGGGTGCATACAGCGATGCAAGGATGATGGAATGGTTATTCAGACAGCATAAATAAAATTTTCAATCCTCCATGACGAAAGAATTCCTGCGCATTCCAGTGCTTGTTGCAGCGCTGGGATATCTGGTGGACATGTATGATCTCTTTCTCTTCAGCATTGTGAGGATTCCGAGTTTAAAAGATCTCGGTCTTTCCGGAGATGATATTTTAAAAAACGGTGTTTGGTTGTTGAATCTGCAAATGGCGGGCTTGCTGGTCGGTGGTATAGTTTGGGGAATTCTGGGAGACAAAAAAGGAAGGCTTTCTGTTTTATTCGGCTCCATCCTGATTTATTCTCTGGCAAATATTGCAAATGGATTTGCTGGTTCCCTGGGGATGTATGCAGTATTGCGCTTTATTGCAGGTTTTGGTCTGGCTGGTGAATTGGGCGCCGGAATAACACTGGTTACAGAAATTCTCCCCAGCCGGATCCGCGGTTATGGGACAACGTTAGTAGCAACCCTGGGATTGTTGGGCGCATTGCTGGCTTATCTTGTCTCTTTTCTTTTTAGCTGGAGAGTTTCGTATATCATTGGAGGCTGTCTGGGATTGCTCCTGATGATATCCAGGATCAGGGTTTTTGAATCTGGAATTTTCACACAGCTGAAAAAAAAGCATATCCGGAAAGGCGATCTGCGGATGTTGTTCGCCAGCAAAACGCGGTTTATCAAATATATCAGCAGTATCGTGATTGGTATGCCGATATGGTTTATTACAGGTGTGATCATCACCTTCTCTCCCGAATTTGGCAAAGCGATGGGCATTGATCAACCCCTTGATGCAGGCAAGGCAGTCCTTCTTGCATTTTCCGGACAGGTTTTGGGAAATATCGTCAGTGGTATGCTGAGTCAATATTTCCAAAGCAGGAAAAAAGTAATCCTTTTGTTTATGTTATCATCCCTCGTTTTTATGCTGATTTATCTGCTCGTTCCCATTCATCATACAAACCTGCTTTATATCCTCTGTGTCTGCATGGGTTTTGGAAATGGTTATTGGACATTATTCATTACGGTTGCTGCCGAACTTTTCGGTACAAACCTCAGGGCTACTGTAGCGACAACGGTTCCGAATTTTGTCCGGGGAACTGTTATTTTGCTGACGTCTTTTTTTGTTTTGATGAGGGGCTCTTTTGGAATGATCAATAGCGCACTGATAGTTGGAATACTGACTTATGCTCTTGCATTGTTTGCTTTTATTTATCTGGAGGAAACTTTTACGAAAGACATTAACTTCACAGAGAGTGATTAGATTTTTCAGACTGATTATTTTTTGTGATGCCATATAAAATACTGTTGAATGATTCAGGTAAATCCTCATATTGAGCCTGCCGATCTCGGAAAAAAACTGGAAAGATTTTGGGATTTGTCGGCAGAAAAAATAAATCTGCTCGCGAAAAATTATAATAACTCAAAAGGTTCGCCCGTATTCACTGTAAATGGAAGATATACGACAAGAGGCTGGACGGAATGGACCCAGGGTTTTCAATTCGGTTCTGCCATTCTTCAGTTTGATGCTACAGGAGAAAAATCATTTCTGGATTCGGGAAGAAAAAATACGGTTGGACTGATGGCTCCGCATATCAGTCATACCGGAGTACATGATCATGGGTTTAATAATATAAGCACCTACGGGAATCTGCTCCGTTTAATGAATGAAAATAAAATTCCTTTTTCCGAATGGGAAAAAAATTTTTATGAGCTGGCATTGAAGATTTCCGGAGCCGTACAGGGAGGAAGATGGACTGTTATTAAGGATGGAGGATTTATTCATTCTTTCAATGGACCCCATTCATTATTTGTTGATACCATACGATCATGCCGCTCTCTGGTCACCAGCCATTGTCTGGCCCATGTTTCACAGGGAGAGGGAGATATGAAAATAGATCTATTGGATCGTACGCTTCAACATCTGCGGGCAACAGCAACCTACTCTATATTTTATGGTGAAGGCAGGGATTATTATGATGTCAGCGGAAGAACTGCTCATGAATGTATTTTTAATATAAAAGATGGAAGATATCGCTGTCCCAATTCACAACAGGGATATTCTCCATTCACCACCTGGACAAGAGGACTTGCATGGGCCATTTGTGGATTTGCAGAAGAATTGGAATGGTTCGATTCATTGGATGAAGAAACGCTCATCGTTTATGGTGGGAAAAAAAATATTATTTCTTTTATTTTTAAAGCTGCAAAAGCGGTTTCTGATTTTTATATCGGGAATGCATGTACGGACGGAATGATTTATTGGGATAGCGAAGCCCCGGGTCTTTTTCATCTGGGCGATTATTCAAATAAAGCCGCTGATCCATTCAACGCATATGAACCTGTCGACAGCTCCGCAGCAGCCATTGCTTCCCAGGGTTTATTGCGATTAGGGAAATATTTGCTGAATAGGGGGGAAAAAGAAAAAGGTAATCATTACTGGCAGGCAGGATTGAAAATTCTGGAAACCCTGCTCGATGAACCATATTTAAGTGTATCGCCTGATCATGAGGGACTGATTCTTCATTCGGTATATCACCGGCCAAATGGATGGGATCATATTCCTCCCGGAAGCAAAATTCCAAATGGAGAATCTTCGATGTGGGGAGATTATCATATGCGTGAACTTTGTTTGTATGTTCAGCGAATCATCAGCAAAGAAAAATATTATACATTTTTCAATCATCTCCAATGAGTGCAAGACCAATTACGGACCTGTCACAATTATGCATTCATACCATCACTACCAGACCATGGAGCATTGAAGAAGCTGTAAAAAATTTTTCTGCAGAAGGAGTGAAGGGAATCAGCGTTTGGCGTGATGCGATTGAAGGAAAAGATACCCGCAAAACAGGCAGGATGATCAGTGAACATGGTTTGGAAATTGTTTCATTGTGCAGGGGAGGATTTTTTCCCGGAAAAGAAATCTCAAAAAGAAAAGCAGCAATTGAAGATAACAGGAAGGCAATTGCGGAAGCCGCAGAGCTGGGAGCGCCGCTGGTCGTGCTCGTTTGCGGCTCTGATCCATCGCAACCCCTGGAGGATTCCAGGAAGCAGATACAGGAGGGGATCGAAACCATTATCCCGGATGCTGCTGCTGCAGGCATTCGCCTTGCTATTGAGCCACTGCATCCGATGTATGCAGATTCGAGATCTGCGATTAACACTTTAGCGACAGCAAATGATATAGCGTCTTCGATCAGTTCAAAATGGGTTGGTATTGCGGTGGATGTTTATCATCTTTGGTGGGATCCTTTATTGGAACAGGAGATCCAACGTTGCGGAAAGAATGGTCATCTATTCGCATTTCATGTCTGCGACTGGAATGTGCCAACAACCGACTTTTTATTCGACCGGACAATAATGGGTGAAGGATGTATTCCTGTCAATCGAATCAGGTCATGGGTTGAAGAAACAGGTTTCAAAGGTTTTTACGAAGTGGAAATATTTTCTAATAAATTCTGGGAGCAGGATCAATTACCTTACCTGAAAAGAATCATAAAAGCGTATAAAGAAAAAATCTAGCGATGAAACAACATGTAATCGGGATCATCATGAATGGTGTCACGGGCCGCATGGGCACCAACCAGCATCTTCTCCGATCGATTGTAGAAATTATTAAACAGGGAGGAGTAAAAATTTCATCCGGTGAAGTCATCATGCCTGATCCCGTGCTGGTGGGAAGAGATTTGAACAAGCTGCAGAAGTTATCTGCATTATCGGGAGTAAAGAAGATAACAACGAACCTGGACGAAGCATTTGCCGATAAAAATAACCAGATCTATTTCGATGCGCAGGTAACCGGAAGAAGGGCGGAGGCTGTAAAAAAAGCGGTGAGCGCAGGTAAACATATTTATTGTGAAAAACCAATTGCAACAGATACAAAAACAGCCCTGGAACTATATCAATTGTGTAAAAGAGCGGGATTAAAGCATGGAGTTGTGCAGGATAAGTTATGGTTGCCGGGTCTTCTCAAACTAAAGCGACTCATTCAGCAGGATTTTTTTGGTAAAATTTTATCAGTGAGAGGAGAATTCGGTTATTGGGTTTTTGAAGGCGATACCATTGCTGGCCAACGTCCTTCCTGGAATTACCGGAAAGAAGACGATGGAGGAATTATCAGTGATATGCTCTGCCACTGGCGATATGTATTAGACAATCTCTTTGGAAAAGTAAAAGCAGTATCCTGTCTTGGCGCTACGCATATCCCTTATCGTGTTGACGAACAGGGAAAGAAATATGCTTGTACGGCAGATGATGCAGCATATTCAACATTTGAACTCGAAGGATCTGTCATTGCACATTTCAATTCATCATGGACGGTGAGGGTGAGGCGTGACGACCTGCTTACATTACAGGTCGACGGAACAAAAGGTTCTGCCGTTGCAGGATTGAGAGAATGTTATATTCAGCATTATGGGAATACTCCCAAACCTGTTTGGAATCCTGATATCCCGCAACCGATTAATTTTTTTGAAGGATGGGCAAAGGTGCCGGAGCAGGAAACTTATGATAATGCATTCAAAGCACAATGGGAATTATTCCTGAAACATGTAGTTACAGATTCACCTTTTCCATGGGATCTTCGAGAGGGAGCAAAGGGAGTGCAGTTGGCAGAAAAAGGAATCGAAAGCTGGAACAAGAGATGCTGGGTTGATATTCCTGAATTGCCCTGATTATAAAAATCTTTGCGTCCTGGCGTTTCTTGGCGTCATTGCGAGAAAAAAAATTATATGAAAAAGACAGCACTTATTACCGGAGGAACACGTGGAATCGGATTGGGCATTGCAAAGCAATTAGCAGAAAACGGTTTTGATATTGCTGTCAATGGAGTTCGACCCGAGGATTCGGTGAAAGATGTGCTGAAGGAATTATCCTCGGCAGGAGCTCATGTTTTATATTGTCAGGGAGATATCGGTTCAACTGACGATAGAAAAAAAATACTTCAGCAGGTAAAAAAACATTTTGGCAAACTGAATATACTCGTCAACAATGCAGGCATCGCTCCCAGGCATAGGGCAGATGTTTTGGAAATGAGTGAAGAAAGTTTTGACGAAGTAATGAATGTGAATTTAAAAGGCGCTTTTTTTCTCGCGCAACAGGCTGCAGTCTGGATGATCGATCAAAAAAAATCGGACAAGGATTTTTCTGCATGTATTATTAATATTTCTTCGGTATCTGCCCAGGTTGCTTCCGTCAATCGCGGAGAATATTGTATTTCCAAGGCCGGACTGAGCATGGTTACACAACTCTTAGCTGTCAGACTGGGTGAATTCGATATCCCGGTATATGAAGTCCGTCCTGGTATTATCAGCACGGATATGACAGCAGGCGTCAAAGAAAAATATGATAAATTAATCGGCGAAGGATTAACTGTACAGCAACGCTGGGGATATCCTGAGGATGTAGCGAGAGCAGTAAGCACTCTTGCTTTGGGAAATTTTCCTTATTCTACCGGACAGGTAATTATGGTTGAGGGCGGACTCAGCTTAAGGCGTTTTTGATATTCTTTCAGGATATTTATTTTTCTGCCAGCCATGAGTAACAGCTTACTGCTAAAGAATTTGTAATTTGGTTCATACTCCTTCATGATCTCATATATACACAAATTTAGTTTCGTATTGTTTCTGTTTTTTTCTTCCCGAATTGCAGAAGCGCAAAAGAATATAACTGTCGGCGATAGTTTGGAAGCAAATGCGGATATGATGATTGTAAAACCCGGAAGCCAGGGATTTGGTAAAGTGTGGAAGATTCGGTTTGGAGAATATGAAGTTGTTTCCGGAAAAAAAGGATGGACGACAAGTAGTTCCAGCGGAAGTCTGTTCAATGACCGCTCAGATAGCAAAACCACTTCAAAATTTTATTTTGTCCTGACCTGTAGATCAGGCGATTCAGCAAAAGTAAATGCAGCAAATAATGTCGATGTCAAAGTTCTTCGTGAGCTAAACTGGTTACATGGTTTTTCATGGGGCAACAATGAACTGCAACAGGAATCACAAAATTTTACATCATTTATCACAGTCAATGAAGATACCGGTGAAGTCTGGATATTGCTTATGCACGTTAGCAGGTTCCGGGATCAATCCGGTGATTATAGTTTTTTCATGACCAATGGTACAAGAAAAATATTCATTTCACCGGTACCTGATAAAAAAACCGGAGGGAGCTTTTCCCTTAATGCGGAAGGATATCAATTCAAAGAAGGTTCACAGTATCTTTCTGCTTTACAATACCAGGGCGCAGGGACTCTGGGCATGAATAAAATGATTGCATGGATCGACCGGAGACTGGATACAAAAATGAAACTTGTGCTGGCTGCCTCGATCACCTCAGTTTTGGAACTTAAATTATCAGAACAGGCTACTCCCTGATGAGCGGATAGGCATCGGCGCAATATCTGTCGCCACAAAACCAGGATGGATTTATTTTAGGAATTAGAATTATTCCAAAATTACTGAGCACTACCATTCTATTTCTATAAACTCTTGTTCTTCAGAGTCTGGTTATTTCATTTTTCATTATTATCCTAGTCTGGATAATAGTTTTATATGGTCATTAGTATTATGACCTTCTCCCATTTTTTTGTAATTTGGCAGACACATTTCATCACCCATCCTTCCTGTGATAGCTAACCAAAGACATACTTGATCAGGTATTCCTTCCTATAAAGCCAGAAGACTGAAAAAAATTTAAAAGAGTTCATCAACTGTGAGCACCATCGGGGTTTCAGTCAATCCATTCCTTCTGAAATGAGTCAAATTCACTGACATGTACCAGCCATGAAACACAAGCTGTCCTTCTGTTCTTTTTTGATCTTGATGCTTTGCTGCATTGACTCCCGTGCACAAATCATCTCTACAATTGCTGGTACGGGAACACCTGGATATAGTGGAGATGGCGGGCCTGCTGTTTCTGCCACTTTCAATTTTCCATTTGGGATTGCTATTGACAATGCCCGTAATATTTATATCGCAGATCATGAAAACAATGTAATTCGCAAAATAAATTCGGCCGGTGTCGTCAGCACATTTGCCGGAACCGGAGCCGTAGGATATAGTGGGGATGGAGGTCCGGCTACCGCTGCCAATTTAAACGGCCCTAATTCAGTTACCATCGATATCGCAGGTAATATTTATTTCAGCGATTTTCATAATAATGTAGTGCGCAAAGTCAATACAGCAGGAATCATCACAACAGTAGTTGGAAATGGAACAGGTGGATATAGCGGGGATGGCGGTCCGGCAACCTCTGCGGGTTTATCGCCTTATGGAATCGCAATTGATCACAATAATAATCTTTTCATTGCTGATATTTTTAATTCGGTTGTCAGGAAAGTGAATAGTGCCGGAATCATTTCAACTATGGCAGGCACCGGAACAGTAGGATACAGTGGGGATGGAGGACCTGCCACAGCTGCGCAGCTCAATTACGTATATGGGATAGCGGTAGATAATTCAGGACTGGTATATGTCGTGGATTATGGTAATAATGTAATTCGACAAATAGACTGCAGCAATATCATCCATACAATTGCAGGAAATGGTATGAGGGGCTACAGCGGTGACGGAGGACCGGCAACATCGGCGCAACTCAATCCCCAGGGTATTGCTGTAGATGGGGGAGGTAATTTATACATCGCTGATCATGGCAGTCATATCGTTCGAAAAGTAAATAGCCTGGGAGTGATTTCAACTGCTGCAGGTAATGGTACTCCTGGTTATTCGGGCGATGGGGGCCTGGCGACAGCTGCACAGTTAGCAGATTTGTATGGACTGGCTGCTGATCAGGCAGGCAATCTTTATATCTGCGATAATTTTTATTCGGTAGTGAGAATGGTAACAGCTACCATTCCTCCCCCGCTTCAGTTGCAACCGCTTCCGAAAGACAGCACGATTTGTTCAGGGGGGAAAATTGATTTCAGCGTAAATGCGGGGAGCGAATACAACTATCAATGGCAGTACAATGATGGAAGCGGCTGGACCGATGTAACTAACGATAATAACTATTCGGGAGCTTCGACAAATAATCTTTCTCTTTTCGGAGTGCCACCCAATTTTAACGGATATCAGTATCGCTGTGTGATTTCAAATACCTGCGGATTCCTTCTTCAATCTTCACCGTCTTCCCTGACAGTCACTCCGCCAACGTCTACTCCAAATGTTTCTATCAGTAGTTCTGCGAATCCTGTTTGCGCAGGAACAATGGTGACTTTTACCGCAGTTCCAACCAATGGAGGTCCTGAACCAGAATATCAGTGGAAACTGAATGGCATGGATGTCGGTGGCACCAGTCATACTTTTTCCAGCGACAGTCTCCGGGATGGGGATGTGGTCAGCTGCGTGATGAAAAGCAGTCTGCTCTGTACATTTCCCTCGACTGTTTCGTCGAACAATGTATTGGTACAACTCGTTAAGATCAATACCGGAGTTAATATTGCTTCTTCCGCAACTGCTACCTGCAGCGGAAATCTCGTCACTTTCATGGCAACACCGTTCAATGGCGGCTCCAATCCTGCTTATCAATGGCAGGTCAATGGAATTAATGTAGGGTCTAACAGTAATGAGTATGCGAGCGAATCATTTAAGAACGGGGATGTGGTGAATTGTGTGATGTCGAGCAGTGTTGCCTGCGCTACTCCTGTTTCTTCCCTGAGTCCTGTCACTCTCACTGTTGCTCCGTCTCCGCAGATATTCATGAGCAGTGATACCATTATTGCCGGAGGAAATTCGATTCAGTTAGATCCTTCTATCACTGGAACGATTGCAACTTATCAATGGAGTCCCCCTGATGGACTGGACGATCCCAATATTCCTGATCCCATCGCCCATCCTTCCAGAACAACAACCTATGAACTCGATGTGGTTGCTGATAATGGGTGTCCGGGAAAAGGAAAGATCACTGTTGCATTGTTCTATGGATTGCAAATGCCCAATGCATTCACGCCAAATGGAGATGGCAAGAATGATGTCTTCAGAATTCCTCCTTCCGTTCCTCTCAAAGTTCGAAGGTTCGCGATCTTTAACCGATGGGGAGAAAAAGTATTTGAGACATCCAATCCTGCCAATGGATGGGATGGAACTTTGAACAATCAGCCCCAACCATCATCTACTTATGTATGGATGATAGAATTTTATGATGTGCTCACCAGAAATTATACTACGCAAAGCGGAACCGTTACGCTTATCAGATAAAAATGACTGACAAACTTTTTGACAGTGTCTCAATTTGAAATTTTTACGACATAACACATAGCTATGTGAACCTATGTCTCTATGTTCCTATCCCGCAATAACGGGACAAGTCGTGGTAAAATGCGGGACATGCTATAGTGAAAATTTCAAATTGAGTCCTGCCACCTTTTTATTTGATATTGGAACGTCGCGATAATACGGTTAAATGAACAGGAACTTATGCAGCAAACAGTTTTTAAAGCTCTTATCATTTATCTTAGTAAAGCGAATATCAAATGCTCCGTGGAGGATAACAAATACGAATGTCGCGCAGGTTGAAGTGGTAATCCTAAATTAGTTTTTACCAAAAAGATTCATATGAAACAATTCTTACACGACCTGCGAACCACTCCCATACTATGGCTTGGTGTTTTTATTCCCATCGTGTTGATTATGCATTGGACGCATACCGGTTCCAGGTCAGTCATGTTTTTGTTATCTCTTTTAGCAATTATTCCACTGGGCGGATTTTTATCACACTCAACTGAAGGACTTGCAGCGAAAACAGGAGACACGATTGGTGGTTTGGTGAACGCCACGTTGGGAAACCTGACAGAAATGGTAATTGTAATTGTAGCGCTCAAACAGGGTATGATCGAGCTGGTGAAAGCATCATTGGCAGGAGCTATTGTTACCAATTCTTTATTTCTCTTAGGAATGTCTTTTCTGATTGGCGGTATAAAATTTCACGTACAAAATTTTAACCGGATCAATGCCGTCATTCAAACCTCGCTTTTGTTTATAGTTTGTATTGCGTTATTGGTACCTGCCATCATCAGTAAAACCAGGGATGAAACAAATGGGCCGCAGATTGGTACCATCAGTCTTGGAATTTCTATTACGCTCCTGGTTGTTTATCTTCTCAGCATGGTTTTTTCACTCAAAACTCATGCTGATTTTTTTAAATCAGCGGAAACAGAAAGTGAGGGAAAAGAACATGTGTGGCCACTCCCTGTTTCTCTGATTGTATTAGCAGTTTCTGCTGTATGTATTGCGATCATCAGCGAAATATTTGTTGAAGGAGTGAGTGAGGCCGGAACAAAACTGGGACTATCCCAGGCATTTATAGGATTCATCATTATTCCCCTGGTCGGTGCTGCTGCAGAGATCATTACGGTATTGTCTGCTGCTGCTAAGAATAAATTGGAAATCAGTGTTACCATTGCGATGGCCTCCTGTACCCAGGTTGCAATGTTTATAACTCCGGTTCTGGTCATTCTGAGTTATTTTATTGCACCAGCACCGATGGATCTCCAATTCAGGGGAGGGTTGATATTTATGCTGCTGTTTGCCACATTGAGCGTTGCGCTGACTGCCAACAATGGAAAATCTGCCTGGTATCTCGGCGTACCCATGCTTGCGGTTTATGTGATTTATGGGATCACTTTATTTTATTTTTGAAAATGATCAATTTTTTTTGAACCGGGTTGAATAAAATAATTGTGAGTTGGATTTTTGTTTTTGAGAAGATGTCATGACAAATTTTACAGTTAATTATAAAAACACTTAACGGATAAACTGGGCCGAAATCCGGGTCCGCAGGAAGAAGCTATAGATTTGAAAACGCCATCAATTAAAAAATTAATAATTAATATATGATCTGGCTTGAACTGATTGTATTACTTGCCATGATCCTGATCGGGTCAAGACTAAAAGGGATCGGGTTGGGATTGATGGGTGTTCTTGGTATGTTCATCTTTGTGCAGGTTTTCAGGATGCGACCAACATCCCCGCCCGGTGATGTAATGCTGATCATTATTTCCATTGTTACTACTGCCGCTGCATTGGAAGCTGCCGGAGGATTGGATTATTTGGTTTACCTCGCAGAAAAAATTATCAGAAAGAATCCCAAACGCATCACTTTTATCGCTCCCTTGACAGTGTACACTTTATGCCTTTTTTCCGGCACCGCTCATATCGCTTACTCACTGTTACCAGTAGTTGCAGAAGTATCCACTAAAACAAGAATAAGACCGGAAAGGCCGCTGAGTATTTCAGTAATTGCTTCAGCACTCGCAATGACGGGCAGCCCGATGAGCGCTGCAACAGCAGCGATGGCGGCAATTCTTGCATTTCCCGGAGCATCTTTAACGATCATGAAGATTACAATCCCTGCGTGCATCATCGGTTTATTGGCAGGTATTCTTTCAGTATGGAAGATGGGCAAGGATCTTGACAAAGACCCCGAATTTTTGGAGAAGATGAAAAACCCTGAGTTTGCAAAATCGATCGATAGCAATGACGTGAAAACAAATAAAGAAATCAAGCCGAAGGCAAAAACAGCAGTCTTCATTTTTTCCATTGCAATTCTAATGGTTTTGCTGGGTGGAGCTTTTCCCCAGCTTGTCCCAAATATGGCAGCAGGAGAACCTAATTTCAGCATCAATGCTGACGGTTCACTGAAGATGGTGACCATTATCGAAATCGCAACATTGTCTGCTGCAGCATTGATTATGCTTATAACAAAAACTTCACCTGCGCAGATCGTGAAAGCAAGTTTATTTAATTCTATGGCTTCGGCGATGATCAGTGTGTTCGGAGTTGTATGGATGAGCAGCACATTCATGGCGCACAATGAAGAAGCCATAAAGCAGGCGCTCGGTGGTATTACAAAAGCTTATCCATGGACATTCGCCATCGGCGTTTTTTTGATGGGTATACTCATGTTCAGCCAGGCCGCAACAGCCAAAGCGATGATGCCACTCGGTTTGACATTGGGTCTGCCGCATGCAACACTGATTGCAATATTTCCTGCTACAAATTCATATTTCTTTTTGCCGGGTTATCCGACACTGGTTGCTGCGATCAATTTGGACAAAACAGGTACGACCAAAGTTGGAAAATTTGTAGTCAATCATAGTTTCATGCGACCGGGACTTGTCGTTACAATTGTGGCAATCGCTGCAGGTTTCTTATTGAGTAGCCTGTATTCCTGAATTGAATATTGAATATTCCGGGAAATATCTTCTATCAATAACTTTGCGGAAAGATTATCGAATTCATTTCTCCCATGAAATTATTTTCAGCAAAAACATTTTTACTATTCATTACGATCATAATATTTGCAGGGTTTTCCCTGCTGCCAAAAGAGAAACGATCCAGGCAACCCAATATCATACTGATCATTGCTGATGATCTCGGATACAGTGATCTTGCTTCTTATGGAAATCAATTCATTCATACACCAAATATTGATGGACTGGGGACAGTAGGGATCCGGTTCACGCAGGCTTATGTTACATCTCCGATCTGCTCTCCTTCGAGGATGGCGATCATGACAGGCCGTTATCAGAATCGTTTCGGAAGTGAATACATGCCCTACGAAAAATTTGATCCGGCTCTTTTAAAAAAAATGAGGAAATATTATTTGCCTTTTCACAAGAGACAGGAAGGTTTAAAAACAATGAAGCCGAATATAATTGCTGGCAAAAGCAGGTACCAAACCGGTTTGTCGCTGAATGAAATTACATTGGCTGAAATATTAAAAAAGAATCATTATGCAACAGCCCTTGTCGGGAAATGGAATCTGGGGGAAGACAGCGGCAATCATCCCTACGAACGCGGCTTTGATTATTGCTATTATTTTGATGCAGCTTTGACCCGCTATGTGGATGATCCGGTTGATGAGTCACGTTATATCAATCAGCATTTACCCTGGTCATTTTCGGAATTGCCTGCCTGGACTCCGAGAGCCGGATCGACATCTATCCGCGAGGGGAAAGATATAGTTAAGGATACAGGGTATCTCACTTTTTCACTTGCAAAAAAAGGAATTGAATTTATCGAACAAAATAAAGACCATCCTTTTTTTCTGACCCTGGCTTTCAATGCACCGCATGATCCATTCCAGGTTCCCAAAAACTATTTTGACCAGGTACTAACGGTAAAGGACACCGTAAAACGAGTGTATTATGGAATGATTGAAGCCCTGGACGATGCGGTGGGACAGGTATTGCAAAAATTGAAAGAAACAGGTTTGGATGACCAGACCCTGATCATTTTCATAAGCGACAATGGAGGAGCTACTTATACCAGGGCTACTGATAATGCACCTTTACGCGGAGGTAAATGCACTCACTTTGAAGGAGGCCTGATGGTTCCTTTTTTTATCAAATATCCTTCTGAGATCAATAACAGCCAGATATATTCGAAACCAGTCTCATCACTCGATATATTTTCCACCATAACAGCTGTGTCGAATACTGCACTTCCGGCAGATCGTCCTTATGATGGAGTGAATCTGTTTCCTTATTTGAAAGATGGTGCAAAAATTCCGCATGATATATTTTACTGGCGAAGCGGATATTCCAAAGCCATTTGCAAGGGCGACTGGAAACTATATGTAAACGAAAAGAGTAAAAAAATTTACCTGTTCAACCTGGCTCAGGATATCGAAGAAAAGCATGATCTTTCATCGGCTCATCCTGAAAAACTAAAGGAATTGCAGGATGAATTGAAGCAATGGGAAGATAAAAACACAGTAAAGCCCGCGTGGCCCAGTGCAGCTGATCTGTTGATCGACGTGGGAGGAGAGTTGTATTATTTTCCAAGTTGAATTGCTGATTCTTTATTGCTGCCCATTGCCTATTATCCACTAATTTGCCTAAAACTTCTGCCATATGAAGCTGAACAAGAAAATTCTTATTACTTTATTAATCTTAGTGGTCGCTACAGCATTTGTTTCATTTAAAAAAAACAATTCAGTCTTAGATAAGATCAAGGTGGAGGGTGGCTATATTTCAGGAACTGTGAATTCTACAGGCGATATCCATGTTTTTAAAGGAATTCCATTTGCGGCTCCGCCTGTTGGATCCCTTCGTTGGAAAGCGCCACAACCCGTTGTTGCCTGGAGAGGAACAAAAGTCTGCGATAAATTCGGGCCAAGTCCCATGCAGGCCAAACCCGCTCCCTTTAGTATGTGGTCTGAAGAGTTTTTAATTCCAAAAGAGCCGATCAGTGAGGATTGTCTCTATCTGAATGTATGGACAGGCGCTAAGTCTTCAAAAGAAAAACGCGCGGTAATTGTGTGGATCTATGGTGGCGGATTCGTGAGTGGGGGAAGCGCCGTTCCCATTTATGACGGAGAAGCGATGGCGAAAAAAGGAATTGTATTTGTCAGCATCAATTATCGCGTAGGACTTTTTGGATTTTTTGCTCATCCAGAATTGACAAAAGAATCCGGGAACAATGCATCAGGTAATTATGGTCTGATGGACCAGATTGCTGCATTGAAATGGGTACAAAAATATATTTCTGAATTCGGAGGAGACCCTTCAAACGTAACGATTGCCGGACAATCGGCCGGATCGATGAGTGTGAATTGCCTGGTAGCCTCTCCGCTGGCAAAAAATTTATTTCAGAGAGCGATAGGAGAAAGCGGAGCAAGTTTTACCAACGGGAATGCTACCTTACAGAAAGCTGAAGAAGAGGGAACAAAAATGATGAAAGCTGCAAATCTTTCATCTCTGAGTGATCTGCGTGCTTTGTCGGCAGAAGATTTGATGAAAAAATCGGGAGGCTTCCGCGGGCCTATCGTTGATGGATATGTGTTGCCGGAATCAATTGTAAATATTTTCAAAGAAGGGAAGGAAAATAAAGTGAGTCTGCTTACGGGATGGAACCAGGATGAAGGACTTTTATTCGGCCCCACAAAAAAAGCTGCAGATTTTCAGAAAGAAGCAAATGATAAGTACGGTGCAGATGCCGCAACTTTTTTAAAATATTATCCTGCAAATTCCGATTCGGAAGCGGCGGCTTCCCAACTGAATCTTTCACGCGATATGATTTTCGCTGCCCAGAATTATGCATGGGCAAATATGCAGGCTGCGCAGGGGATGAAAGTTTATGTATATCGTTTCGTGCGTAAACCACCCGCAACCGGTGAATATGTAAAATACGGCGCTTTTCATACCGGAGAAGTTCCTTATGCTTATGACAATTTGAAATTTGTGAATCGTCCATGGCAGGAAGTGGATTACCAGCTTGCGACAACCATGTCATCGTATTGGGCAAATTTTGCAAAGACAGGGAATCCAAATGGAAAGGATTTACCGGATTGGCCTGCTTATACGGTCAGTGATAAAAAAATTATATTGCTAAACGCAAAAACTGAAGCAGTAAAATTGCCTGAAGAAGCAGGACTAGATTTTCTGCTTGCAAAAATGAGTGGAAAATAGAAGAATATTTTTTTCACGCAAAGGCGCCAAGGTTCACAAAGAGCGCAAAGGTAAGAAAATATCTTTGCGCTCTTTGCGTGAAAAAATACAGCGATCTGTTTTGAATTAGAATTATGAGGTTTTAATTTTTGCGGCTGCCTGCAATCCGAGTTCGGCAATGGATTCTTCACGCATGGCAACCTTCCTGATTTTACCTGTTACTGTCATTGGAAAACCTTCGACAAACTTCCAGTATTTCGGAATCTTGTAATGCGCGATCTGATTCTTGCAATAAGAGCTGAGTTCTTCAACTGATACATCGCCGCCAGTCTTTAATTTGACCCAGGCCATCACTTCTTCCCCATATTTTTCATCGGGAACACCAATCACCTGCACATCTGCGATGGATGGATGCTTGTATAGAAATTCTTCTATTTCCCTGGGATAAATATTTTCTCCTCCCCGGCAAATCATATCCTTGATTCTTCCCACGATATTGATATAACCTTCTTCATCCATCGTTGCAAGATCGCCACTATGCATCCATCTTGATGCATCGATGGCTTCGGCGGTTGCTTTTGCATTATTCCAGTAACCTAACATCACTGAATAACCGCGGGTACAAAGTTCTCCTGGTATTGTTCTGTCCTGCACAAATCCTGTTTCCGGATCGATGATCTTAATTTCAAGATGATCCTGAATAGTTCCAACGGTGCTTACCTGTTTTTCGAGCGGAGTGCCCATCAAAGTTTGTGTAGACACGGGAGAAGTCTCAGTCATCCCATAACAGATTCCCACTTCCTTCATATGCATTCGAGATTGAACCTGTTTCATGACTTCTACCGGACAGGGCGAACCTGCCATTACTCCGGTTCTCAATGAACTCAAATCGAAACGATCGAAATCAGGAAATTGCAATTCCGCAATAAACATAGTGGGAACTCCGTAGAGAGAAGTACATTTTTCTTTTTGAATTGCTTCCAGCACTTTCAGGGGATCAAAACTTTCTGAAGGGAAAACCATGCATGCTCCATGAGAAGTGCAACAAAGATTTCCAATTACCATTCCAAAACAATGATAGAGTGGAACAGGAATGCATACTTTATCCAATGAAGAATATTGAAGCCGCTGGCCAATAAAATAACCATTGTTTAAAATATTATAGTGCGACAAAGTGACTCCTTTCGGAAATCCTGTTGTGCCCGAAGTGTATTGAATATTGACAGGGTCATCGAACTGAATTGTATTCTCGACTTTTTCCAGTTTTTTATCATCTGTTTCTTTCGCTTTATACAAAAATCTTTCCCAGTCAATATCAAAATAAATTACTTCTCTCAGGTCAGGACAAGTGAGGGATGCTTCTTCGATCATCGCTCTGTAATTACTATCCTTGAATGAGGCAGCAGACATGAGGAGACTTGTGCCAGATTGTTGCAGCACATAGCTGAGTTCGTGGATCCTATATGCGGGATTGATATTTACCAGTATTGCACCGATACGGGCAGTGGCATATTGTACCAGCACCCATTCATAACGGTTAGGAGACCAGATTCCAATCCTGTCGCCTTTTTGTACACCTATGGCGAGAAAAGCTTTTGCGACTTTTTCCGTTTGTTGCCAGAATTCGGCATAGCTAGCTCTATACTGTTGATGCACACAGATCAAAGCTTCTCTATCGGGGAATTTTTCAGCCGTACGACGAAGATTTTGTCCGATGGTTTCTCCCAGCAATCGGATCATGCTGGGACCATGCGTGTAAGATTTTAATTTCATATGGCAAAAGCTAACCAATCCTAAATATACTTTAATTTTCATGAGCTTCCGTCCATCATTTACTTTCTGCAAAGTGAATGGACTGAACGAAATTGCATTTCTGATAATTTAATCTACTGACAAATGCAGGCAATTGGAAAAACACCATTGATAAAACTGGAACGACTCACGGATCCTGACAGTGCCGAAATATATGTAAAATATGAAGGAGCCAATCCAACCGGAAGTATGAAGGACCGGATGGCGCTCTCCATGATTGAAGGTGCGGAAAAAAGAGGCCAGCTGAAACCGGGAGGAACAGTTGTGGAGTACACAGGAGGAAGTACAGGAAGTTCTCTTGCCATGATTTGCGCAACCAGGGGATACCAGGCACATTTCGTATCATCCGATGCATTTGCAGAAGAAAAACTGCAGACCATGCGTGCATTCGGAGCTAAGCTTGAAGTGTTTCCGAGTGAAAACCGAAAGATCACTGCAAAACTGATTGATAGTTTAATTGAGAGAGCCAGGGAAATCAGTAAAAGTCCCAATACTTTCTGGACAGATCAGTTTAATAATATTGATAACAGGAATGCATACCACCAGATGGCGGGAGAAATAATTGATGTCCTTGGAAAAGATATCGACGAATTTATTATGGGAGTAGGAACAGGAGGGGCTTTTTCAGGAAATGCAGAAATTTTTAAAAATGAAATACCCCATATCCGTTGTATCCCCATCGAACCATTGCATGTGCGAGCGCTTTCGGGTGGAGATATATCAGGCACTCATAAATTAGAGGGGATCGGAACCGGATTCGTCCCTGCTATCTGCAGACTCGACCTGGCCGACGAAATCATTGCTGTTTCGGATGAGGATGCACGTGAGACAGCACGGAGGCTGGCGAGGGAGGAAGGAATATTCGGGGGAACCACATCGGGGGCAAACGTGTGGGCAGCCATGCAGAGAGCGAAAAAGATCGGACCGGGGAAAAAAATTGTCACTATTATTGTTGATTCTGGATTAAAATACCTGAATGGAACCCTGTATAAAGACTGATTTATTTAAGAGGGATATTCGATCATCAACAGTCAATATTCAATGCTCAATATAGGATTGGAGAATATTCAGTTTTGTTACTAATTATTCTCGCAAATTTCGCAGATTGGCACAGATTTTTTTAACCGAATATCTGTGCAATCTCTGAGAAGCTTAATTCTGTCAGCAAAAAATCTCCCATTGAGCATTGCTCATTGAACACAGCATTGATTATTGACTGTTATCTGAGTCATTAGCTCCATAGCCTGTCATGCGAGCGTTTGTCATTCCATTCTGGAGTCGGAGCAAAATAGGATTGGTCGGTAGATATCAAGTGCTTTTTTACTTCTTCGTCCACCAATTCTATTCCCAACCCGGGTGCAGTCAGTGGAACATTGGCAAAACCTTTTTCAAATAATTTGCGTCCGTCGGTAGTTTTTACAATCGTATCCCACCAGGGACTATCCAGTGAGTGATGTTCCAGTGCAAGGAAATTTTGTGTTGCTGCAGCGCAGTGAACACTCGACATAAATGAAACAGGGCTTCCTGCAAAATGCATGGCCATAGCTACTCCATGTTCTTCTGCATAGTCGCCGATTCTCTTTGTTTCTAAAAGCC
This sequence comes from Puia sp., assembly GCA_035499855.1. Taxonomy (GTDB): domain Bacteria; phylum Bacteroidota; class Bacteroidia; order Chitinophagales; family Chitinophagaceae; genus Puia. Next base: position 25,502 of record DATJXY010000048.1, read on the forward strand.
CTCCTGCAGTTGCAAGATCAGGATGAATAATATCTACTGCATGGATATCAATCAAAGGTCTGAACCCGCTCAACAGATAAATATCCTCTCCTGTGAGTACCGGTGTTTCAAGCGCATCGGATATTGTTTTATATTGATCGGTGTATTGCCAGGGAACCATGTCTTCCAGCCATGCAAGGCGATAGGGCTCGACCTTTTTTCCGAATCGAATTGCATTGTTCAAATCAAAATGTCCATAATGATCGGAAGAAAGCGGAATTTCATATCCAACCACCGATCTCACTTCACTGATAATTTTTGCCATTTCATCTAATCCCTTTTCTGTTATCTGAATTGCCGTGAAAGGATGTTTGGTATTGGCATAGTCCATCGGACCGCCATTCCACTGCCCCAGATTATTTCCCCAGAATTTATAATTGTTCAATGCTCCGGGAATATCTTTCACTTCTCCGATTGAAATATCCATTTTCAGCCAGGTCATGCCCTGCACTTCCAGACGATGTTTTATTCTCGCTTTGAATTCATCGAGGGTTGGTGCTTCCGGTGTGTCGGCATACATTCTCACTTTATCGCGATAACGTCCTCCCAGCAATTGCCAGGCGGGAACATTATAAGCTTTGCCGCAAAGATCCCAGAGCGCCATTTCAACTGCGCATACTCCACCGCCCTGCCGGGCATTTCCGCCAAATTGTTTAATCAATTTAAAAAGCATTTCTACGTTGCAGGGGTTTTCTCCCAGGATCCTGCTCTTGAGCATCAAAGCATATCTTTCATCGGCACCATCCCTCACTTCACCCAAACCATAAATACCCTGGTTGGTATCAATCCGGATAATTGGGGTACGTCCCACATTCTGAATAACACAGTAGCGCATATCTGTTATTTTCAAGTCAGATGGAGCTGAATAACGGTTAACCTTATGCGTAGTCTGAGCGATGAGCTCTTCAACAGGAGAAAACATAAAAGCCCCACCCAATGCAATTCCTCCGAAAGCGGATTTTTTCAAAAAAGAACGCCTGCTGTTTTCAGGTTCAATATGATTTTCTTTTTTTTCTTCGGTAATATCACAATCTTTCAATCCTATTTTTCTCAGGTATTTTTGTGAGGGAGTCATGATAACAGGTTTTTGTAATTATCAATATATTTTTTTGAAAGTTTGATGTGCAGCTTCTACCAGTTTCTTTCTTTCATATAATCGTCCAGCTCTTTTCTTGTCATGGGAAGACTTTGTGTGTCCAGCCACTGCAGGAAATCTTTTTTTATTTCGTCCGTCCATTGCTGATCGATCTGCCCCGGTGTATATTTTCCTTCACGCAGACGCTGATGGCCGAACGCATCTCTCAATTGAACGAATTCAGAGTTCTGAACGAGGTCTTCTAAAAATTGTGCAGGAATAAAAACAACGCCTCCTTTTTTTGCGAGCACAACATCACCGGGCAATACAGTTGCTCTTCCGATCCTGATTGGCACATTGATCCCGCCCAGCATCATCTGCTGGATATAGGAAGGATCATAACCTTTTATCCAGCCATTGAATCCCCGGATTTCTTCCAGTCCTTCAATATCTCTTACAGAACCATAAAAAATCACACCACGATGCGATTTTGCATAGATCGCATTTCCGAGATTATCTCCGATCAATGTTCCATCTGCAACTTTGCCATAACTGTCGGCAACATAAATATCTCCTTCTTTCAATACGTCGATGGGCCAGGAGTTGGTTGGACCGATCCGGTTTTCTGTTTTGCCTTTGTCTTTTATTACTTTGTCATAATCAGGCCGCATCGGAAGGTATTGTGCAGTAACCGCACGGCCAACCATAACCGAATCCGGACGAATGATCATCCAATCACCTTCGAATTGATTTTGATAACCCTTGTTGCGCAGGTATCCCCAGGCTTCTTCCATGGAAACATTTTTTAAACGTTCTAACAATCGGTCAGATGTTTTTGGACGGCCATCGGGAAACCGATCCCCTTTCCAGTCGGAAGTGAGTGCTTTGATCTGATCTGGCGTCAGCGTGACCTGCTGGGCAGTTAAACAAAAAAAGATAAATGAGAAAATGGCAAGAAAAAATAATTTTTGATGCATGTGGCTGGATTTAATGAATATTCAATTTTTACCAAAGGTTCCTGCGTAACGAGAAAAGCTTATTGCTATTTTCAACTGATGATATATCCCTGCGGAACATTTATATACAATCTGCTTCGTCCCAAAGGGACGGAAAAAAATTTATTGCTATTTTCAACCGATGATATATTCCTGCGGAACATTTATATATCAATCTGCTTCGTCCCGAAGGGACGGCTGGTCGGTAGAAAAATTATAAATTGGTATGCGTTCCGTAGGAACGCTTCCCATCTATAAATATCCGGCAGAGAATTATTTTCAATTCTTCTTCTATTTGATGAGGCGGCACAAAACAAAGCGGCTGCAAAGAAAGCCGGATACCCTGGTAAGAGGTATCCGGCAAAACAAATTTTTTTTTAAATACTCCTGATGTATGACGCGCTGTCCTTGAATTTATCAAAATTCATTTCGACAAAAAAGTTCTTCACTCCTCCTGTTTTTGCTGCTGCAAAAAATTCCTTCCAGTCAATCACTCCCTGTCCGATAGGAGCTTCTTTTTTATCTGTAGTCCAGTCAGACAAATGGGATGAAATAAATCTGCCCGGATATTTATTAAAATAAGTAGATGCTTTATATCCCAGGTTGATCACTTCTGTTTGAAATTGCATTTTCACGAGATCCGGGTTGAAGGTTTTCATCAAAGCATCGTAAATCAACTGGCCATCCAAAGTAGCAAACTCGAATTCATGATTATGAAATCCGGCCTGCATTCCAGCCTGCTTAATTTTTTCAGCTGATTTATTCAGCTTGTCGGCTGCATCCTGGTAATCTTTTATCGTAGCTGTTTTTGGTAACCAGAAAGTGGAGCAAATCATCTGGCTCAGACTGAGTTCTTTTGCGAATTCAATCCGCTCATCGATTTTATCCGTCATTTCAGGAAAACCAAAATGACAACTTTGGCAGGTAAGGCCCGCATCATTGATGGTTTTTTTGATATCGGCAGGTTTCATATCCTTTAAGAATCCAAACCCGATTTGCGCATATCCCTGTGGTGAACAAAGTTCGAGTTGCTTATATCCAAAGCCTGCCATGGTTTTCATCGTCCCGGAGAAATCTTTTGAGAGCATATCCCGGATAGGAAATGTCTGGAACCCGATAGGAATATCCGAATACTTAAAAAATTCGTGCGTAAATCCCAACTCAGGTATTTGTGATAATGCGAATGCACCACCTAAACCTAAAGCAGCCTGACGGATAAATTTTCTTCTGTTTACGTTTTTCATGATGACAATATTAAATCGGTTGTTTTAAAAATTATATAGTTGCAGGATCCCATCCTGACCTGTAATCACGGGATAAATATTTATTCGCATCAGGCACATTGGTAATTTTCAAACTGGCAGCATCATACTGCAATAATTTGCCTGAACGCAATGAAGCAGCATATAAATTCACAGCCTCAGTGATAAATTCAGCTTCCATGAAATTTCCCGGATATTGCTTTCCACTCTTGCAGGCATCGACAAATAATGGCAACGCCTGTGAAGTTTGTTCCACCTGGTTGCGCGTGTCCGATTTTGTAGCAGCAGCTTCCATTTTTTTGCCTGAAATAATTTGCGGATTCTGAACATTGAATCCTGCGAGAATTTTTCCCTGGTCGCCAACGAACATCATTCCTTCCGCAGGCAATTCTTTATTTGCATCGATCAGTTCAACCGGTCTTGGAGGTCTCATTCCGCCATCATACCAGCAGAGATCCACAGCAGGCCTTGAACCATTCGCCGGATATTTGAAACGGACAGTACTGGCCATCGGGAAAGAAAAATCATTATGGATCTGGTAAGGAACCGGATCATGCATGGCTACAACATGACTCAAATTAGGTTCGACCACAGTGGGCGATGTGAGTTGCAATGCATTGAAAACTGTCCACAAACTATAATGACCCATATCAGCCATTGAACCTCCGCCGAAATCATACCATCCCCTGAACACCATATTCGTATATTCAGGATGATATGGACGATCTGCTTCGGGTCCCAACCATAAATTCCAATCCAGTCCCGGGGGAACAGAAGGACTATCAGTCGGGATCATCGGATACTGCGGCCATACGGGACGGTTAGTCCAGTTATGCACTTCTTTCAATGTTCCAATCGCGCCTGCATTGATCCATGCCATTACCTGTTCCATGGAGCCGTTGGAATCCCAGGGAATTAAATGGGTGATGACTTTGGGATTATTGCGGGCTGTTTCAATCACTTTTTTTCCTTCCAGCAATCGATTCGAAAGAGGTTTATGTACCAACACATGTTTTCCTCTTTTGATAGCGGCGATTGAAAAAACTCCATGCAGGTGATCAGGTGTCATGATCTTAACGGCGTCAAGATCTTTTTCTTTATCAAGCAGCTCACGGAAATCAGCATACGCATTACAACCGCCGTATTTTAATTCGGGATGAACATTCGCATAAAAATTATCGACGATGGATTTACCATTGTCTCTGCCTCCGGGAATGGAATTATCTCCTCCCGAAGTCCAGTCGGATTTGTTGATCGTCTTGCGGATCTCATTTCTCAGCCAGTCCTTGGCCCAGTCTTTATAGCCCACTGCATCCTTATTCGGATCACAAATAGCAGTCACGCGGAATTGTGTATTCTGTAAAAGCGGTAATAATTCCCTGATGCCCTGGGTGCCGCATCCTATATAGGCCAGGTTGATTTTATCACTGGGTGCAACAAAATTTTTCCCTCCAAGTACATGTCTCGGGAGAATAGTGAAGGCCAAAGCACCTGTTGAAACGACCTCTACAAATTTGCGACGATTGATAGATGAACCGGAATTGTTTTCTGAATTTTCATTTTCGGGAAACGGAGCTTGTTGAATAGTTTCATTTTCCATATTTGCAATTTTATCGTTATAGAAGTCACTAAAGGTATAGATTTATGGTGAAAATAATTCCGCAGAAGAGCAAGATTAGTTAATCACAGCAATTGAAGGGATTTTATTGGAGGATATGAAAAAATTGGCCACTATTTTAATAGGGTCTTTGCTGATGGTGATAGTACCATCATTATTACTTTGGGTGCATCATTCACTTGTAATGGGTCTGAATCCTTTTCCGGGAACTTATTTTCTCATTCTTTCTATTCTGTTGGCTGTTTTATTTTGTTCCAGACTGTTTCGAAGGTTACAGAAAAATAAAATTGCTCATTTGGACTTTTCGCCAACAATGATGTTTTTCATTGCATTTGCAGGATGGTTGATATATGCAGCTTTTGAATATGTTGTCAGGGCAAATAGCACAATCGATATTCACTTGCATGATACCTATTATGTAGTGAGCCATTTTAATGTGGAGATATTGTTCACGTTTATTTTTGGCATATTTTCCTGTATATATTATTGGTTTCCTAATATATTCGGAAGGGAACTAAACAAACCCCTTGGTTATATTCATTTCTGGATCACATTTCTATGGTCGCTGTTTATTTTACCTCAGGGATACGTGGAAGGGTTAGCAGGTATGCCTGGACGTTATATTGATTACCGCTTTTACAGCTTTAGTTATTCCAATCATTTTATTTCAAATCTTTCAATTCTAGTTATAATGGCGCAGCTAATATTTGTATTCAACTTCTTATCATCCATTTTTACAGGCAAAAGGAATAAGTAGAAGTTAGTAAAATGATATGAATGAATTTGACCCGCATATCGTTGCGAATCCTGTGATTTTCTGACGAGGATGCTCCGGGTGCTACGAAAATTTAGAGAGGATCTATTAAAATTATACCGCGCGGGCCAGATCGATTTGTTCAAAGCGATCGCCATTGGCGGTACTGAATGTAAAAATGATGGTGATATGATTGTTGTCGGTGAATTTTAATTCCAGGCCATGTACATGCGGGGCATCGGGCGAACGCAGATTGGTTATATCAATAAATTCAAATTTCACGGATTTGCTTTCGTTATTGTAGGCCCCTGCTTTTAGTCTTGGCTGGTTTCCGGCTCCGCAAAAGTGAGTCACACGCAAATCGTTTCCGTCGAGGTGATAAACACTCGTCATAACTGGCTTACCTTCTGTTGTCAGGTCTTCTACTACTGCCGAACCATTTCCCGTGAGATAATATTTTGCATTCATTTTTCCTTTGAGTTCATGTCCACCTGTCCATTTAAAATTTCCTTGCCAATCGCCGGCGAGTTGTTTGATTGTGTTGAAAGCGATATTGTCGATCTGTGATGAACTGTCGCCATGTTCGTGTTGTGCCTGGGTGGCAATAGTGATAGATAAAGTGGTAAGGAAAAGAAAAATTTTCAGCATACGAAGCCTTTTGTTGAGATATTACGTACACAGCAGGAGCAATATCAAAATTAAAATTATTACAACAATGAGAATTCCATATAGGATTATTACCAGGAATTTAAAACCCCAAGCGTGATTATTTTATTCTGAACGGGTGAGAAAGCAGTATAAAATATTTTTGCTAAGACGCATGGGAAATTTTATTGGACTTTTCAGTCAAATCTCTGGACTTCACAGTAAAAGAAGTGTCTGGCCGATACTATAATTTTACGACCCTTTAACTATACCTTATCTCGAAAAACATGATAAAGAATTATCTTAAAATATGCTTCAGGCATTTGACGCGAAACCCTTTTTTCACTTTTATCAATTGCCTGGGTTTGTCGCTGGGGATGGCGGTTTTTACAATCCTTTGGCAATATTCCAACCAGGGACTACAGTCGGAACATTTTATTCCGGATCACGAAAATATTGCAAGGGTTGGTCTCCGGGCTTCATGGACGGATGACAAAACAAATTGGCAGGAAAGTCTTCTTGGTTTTGCGAATGCCCGGGTTCCTTCGAAACTCGCGAACGATTACAGAGAAATCAAAAGCTTTACAAGGATTTTCAACCAGAAAGATTTTTCAAAACACATCATGCATTATCATGATAAGGAAATTTTCATTTCCTATTCCGATGAATTTGGAATCAAACATTCATTTATTGAACCGGATATGATTTATGCAGATAAAAATCTTTTTAATTTTTTTGGTTTGCCGCTGTCCAGGGGAAATCCTGATAATGTACTCAGGTTTCCAAACAATATCGTGATTTCGGAAAAGGAGGCAAAGAAATATTTTGGCGATAGTGATCCTGTTGGTAAAAACCTTGTTCTGAATGATTCACTTCCTTTGATTGTATCGGGTGTATTTAAAGATTTGCCTGGAAATACTCACCTTGACTTTGATATGGTGATGTCGATGGAAAGAATAGAAAATTCGCTGAATGAATTCGGCATGCAGGCAGTCACACATTCTTACATAAAAATGCAGGCAGGAACAGAAACGATTCGTCTTGCAAAAAAGATCAATGCAGAATTGAAAGATTTTATAACAAAATCGGCCTGGGGAGATTGGAATTATGGTAGAGCTGAACTTTTTTTTCAGAAGCTCGACAATGCTCCTTTTGAAAGCTACCGGTTTGATTATTACAAAACCAAATCGAAATACATTTTCGAGATACTGCGGTATGCATCCATTATTATTTTGTTGATGGCCTGGATCAATTATATCAATCTGAGCCTGTCTGCGAATGCAAAAAGAATAAAAGAACTGGCCATCAGGAAGGCTGCCGGTGCAAGGTATTCAGATACCATTGCCCAATTTCTGACAGAAGCTGTCATTATTAATTTTATATCGCTTATCATGGGAATATTGCTGCTGATTTGTGCAAGATATCCGCTGGAAAAATGGTTTCAATTTCAAATTCCCCACTGGAGCAATATTTCATTGTCGATATTCCTTATCCTTTCGCTGGTTTTTATTGCCGGAATTTTATTGACAGGAGTTTATCCCGCAATTATCTCGCTGAAGCATAGTCCAAAAA
>DATJXY010000049.1:0-2973 GCA_035499855.1 Puia sp.
GGCAGTTGTTTGTCGGGAGGAATTGATAGCAGTTCAATCGTAACATTGATTCATCACCAAGACCTTTCAAACGCCGAATTTGCAACGATTACTTCCTGTTTCGAAGAAAAAGAATTTGATGAGCAGGAATATAGTGATGAAGTGAGCAGGCAAACAGGATTCAGATCGATCAAAGTATTTCCACAACTCGGGGATCTCCTGGAAAAAAAACATCTCCAAAAACTTATTTATCATCAGGAACAGCCACTAAGCGGAGCGTCTCACTTTTCTGAATTCAGTGTTTTTGGTTCTGCCAGGGAAAATGGGATCATAGTTTTATTGGATGGCCAGGGCTCCGATGAATATTTCTACGGTTACGACGAATTCTTTACTAAATATGTCAGTTCATACATAACATCATGCAAATGGTTAAAAGCCTGGCGTCTTTTGCGTTTCAAAGCAAGGCTTCTTCAAACAAGTATATTCTATCAATGGAAGCAGTTCTTCATCGCATCTTATTGGCACTCGATCATAAGCAGTATAAAAAGAATTATTGGAAAAAAAGAATACCCATGCCTTAGATCCGAATGGGAAGATCTTGCAAACAAAAATAAAATCCGGATTACTGCAAAAGACCTGAGGGACCTTAGCATTCAGGAAATAAAACAGTTGAGTATCCCATTTCAACTTCATTCTGCAGACCGGAATTCCATGTCTTTTTCTATTGAAGTAAGGGAGCCCTTCATGGATTACCGGATGATTGAATATGTAGTGGGGCTTCCTGATGAATATAAGATCAATAAAGGATATTCAAAATATATTTTAAGAGAATCTATGCCCGAATTGCCGGCGAAAGTAAAAAACAGAAACCATAAGATGGGGTTTGTCGCTCCCGACGCAATGTGGATGCTCAAGAATAAAATAGAAATTCGTAAGGAGCTGGAAGACGCGATTGCCAACACCAGCTTTTTTACAAAAGATTTATTGGATCGTTTCGACAGGTTTTGTGAAGGCAAATTAGGATACGAACCAATTTATTTCAGGGCGATAACAATGAATCATTTTTGCAGAATATATAAAATGCAGTTGTCCTGATGCTCGTGATAGTTGATTATGGTGTGGGTAACCTGGCTTCAATCAAAAACATGTTAGGAAGGGCCGATGCCAATGCCCTTATTTCCTCTGAAAAAAAAGATATTCTTTCAGCCTCAGGAATAATTCTTCCCGGAATAGGTGCTTTTGATCATTGCATGGAAATGTTCCATTCCTCAGGGCTTCGCGAAATCATTACTAAAAGAGTATTGGAAGAAGGGATTCCGATACTCGGTATCTGTGTGGGTTTACAAATGATGATGGAAAGCAGTGAGGAAGGAATCAAACCTGGTCTGGGTTGGATTCATGGAGACGTAATAAAATTCAGGAGAGAATTAATAGGAAACCTGAAAATTCCGCATATGGGTTGGACAGAAGTCACAATAAAAAAAGAGAGTTACCTGTCTGATAATTTTTTGGAAGAGCCAAGGTTTTATTTTGTGCATTCCTTTCACGTACGGCTGAAAGACCCAACAGACGAACTGATGACTGCAAAATATGGGTATGATTTTACTGCAGCTATTCAGCGCAATAATATTTTCGGGGTGCAATTTCATCCCGAGAAAAGTCACAAATTCGGAATGAGATTACTGAGAAATTTTGCAGCCATCAGCTATAATTAAGTTAGCAGAATTAATTATTTGACATTATTAAGTAATGAAAGAGAAAATAAAAAAAGTGCTGGCAAAACTTGGGCTGCTGGAGAATATCCGCTATCATCAGCTTTACAGAATATACAGGAGTAGTGTCTACAGGAAGGCTTATTATGGTTTGTTTAATTTTTTCAATCAATTACTAGGAAAGAAGAATAAACTCATTTTTGATGTGGGTGCAAATGTTGGAGATTATACCCGCATATTCAGTAAGCTGTCGAACAAAGTACTTGCCATTGAACCGGACGAGCAAAATAATTTTGTCTTGCATAAAAGATTTTCCGGGAACAAAAAAATTACAATTGTCCCCAAGGCATTGGCTGCCTCAACAGGTGAAGCTAAGTTCTTTATACAAGCATACGGTAGCGGGTTCAATACCTTAAGCAGTAAATGGGTTACTATTTTGGGGGATAAGGATCATTCCAGATTCGGTTCGATAGAATTCACGGGATCAAAGGAAGTGGAGACTACTACATTAGACCATCTGATCAGCCAACATGGTAAACCCGATTTTATAAAGATAGACGTAGAAGGATTTGAATGGGAGGTCATAAAGGGACTTACTCAGCCAGTGCAATTAATCAGCTTTGAATGTAATCTTCCTGAATTTCTGGAAGAAAGTATATCGATTGTTGGTTACTTGCATAAGATAGATTCAAAGTATAGATTCAACTACATTGAAGAATATTGTTTTCTTCTTCCTGAATTTATTGAAGCGGAAGCAATGATCGCCAAACTCAAAGAGAGTTCTATTCGGTATATCGATATTTTTTGTAAGTTATCTTGATTTTCTGAAAAGAATAAGAGTTATACCTTGTCTGCTGCTCCATGCCGGAGGTCTGATAAAATCTGTTAAGTTTAAGGATTATAAGTATGTCGGCGACCCAATCAATGCAGTTAAAATTTTTAATGAGAAGGAAGTCGACGAACTTGCCATCATAGATATTGATGCTACAAAAGAAAGACGGCCACCGGATATCAAAAAAATTGCTGAAATTGTCAGCGAAGCTTTTATGCCAATAGCTTATGGCGGGGGGATTACCCGGATCGAAGAAGTTAAACAGATAATGCATAACGGTGTTGAAAAAGTCATTTTCAATAAATCGGCAGTTGTGAATCCGGCATTAGTCACAGAAACCGCAGGACAGTTCGGTAGCCAGAGTGTAGTGGTATCCATTGATGTAAAAAAGACTTTGTTCCGGGGAAAAAAAGTTTTTACCGATAATGGCAGACATAACACGGGGCTTGA
>DATJXY010000050.1:0-41519 GCA_035499855.1 Puia sp.
AAAAATCAGAATAAAACAATCATTGTTATTGCTCACAGGCTTTCAACTATACAAGAATCTGATACAATTATTGTTTTAAAAGATGGAATGGTCCTTGAACAGGGCTCACATACAGAACTTCTGCGGAAAAATTCAGGATATACACAGTTATTGAATAACTATTCCGTATGATGGGTCAATAAATTCAAAACCCGTGCAGAAATTCTTAACTTGACACCCTATCGGATTAAACCTATGCATTTTGTAAATTTTTTAAAGTTCCTTATTTCCCTGGCCTTGTTGAACATTTCATCTAAATCAGTATTCGCACAAAATGGAATGAATTTAGTCGGTGACTGGAAAGGTGAATCCATCTGCCAGGTTAAAAATTCACCCTGCCATGATGAAATCGTCGTTTATCATATTAAAAAAGAAAATGACCCCGGCAAATTTCAGGCAGATGCTGATAAAATAGTGAATGGACAATTGCAGAATATGGGAACACTGCATTTTATCTATGATCAAAAAAATAAAACATTCACATGTATCTTTAAGAATGGAACTTTTAAATTCATTATTAAAGATGACAGGATGGAAGGTAGTTTAATTATGACCGATAAGGTTTTATACAGGCTCATATCTTTTAAAAAAGAGAAATAATTTTTTTGTTCAATAATTATATTAAATGATATAATTGCTTTCTTTTGCGGTTCTTTTCCTTTCTTTTTGCATCTTTATATTTTATTATCCTGCATGGACCTTTCTTATATATTGAATGAATTGGGAGAAGAGCGCGAGCATTATTTTAATGCCATCGCTCCGCCAATTATACAGACCAGTAATTTCAGGGTTAATAAAGTGGATGAACTGAAAGAATTATTCGACGATGAATACAGCGGTTATCTCTATAGCCGCGGACTCAATCCCACGGTTGATATCCTTCGTAAAAAACTCGCCGCACTGGATGCTGCCGAAGATTGCCTCGTATTTAATAGTGGCGCTTCTGCCATTTTTGCATCGGTATTGGCCAATGTCAAATCAGGAGATCATATAGTATCCGTAGAAAAACCCTATACCTGGGCCCAGCGTATGTTTGATGTGATACTGCCCAGGTTTGGTGTGACCACAACTTATATTGATGGAACTGCAATCGAAAATTTTGAAAGGGCGATTCTGCCCAATACTTCCCTGATCTATCTTGAATCTCCTAATTCATGGAGTTTTTCATTGCAGGATATTCCTGCAGTTGCTGAGCTGGCAAGATCTGAAAATATCATAACCATCATCGATAACAGTTATTGCACACCGTTATATCAGCGCCCCATCGAAATGGGAATTGATATTTCGATGCAAACAGCTACTAAGTATATCAGTGGGCATAGCGATACCCTGGGAGGTGTATTGACGGGCACTCGATCTATGGTGAAGAAAATTTTTGACAGTGAATACCTCAATACTGGTACCGCTATTCAACCATTCAATGCATGGCTCCTGATAAGGGGTTTGAGAACCCTTCCGGCAAGATTGGGCAGGATTTCGCAGACTACTGCTAAAATCATCAGTTATCTGGAAAAAAATCCCATGGTTGAAAAGATCATCTTTCCCTTGCATGAAACATTTCCCCAATATGAACTGGCGAGGCGGCAAATGAAGGGAGCTTGTGGTCTTGTCAGTTTTTATATAAAAGCTACGGGTAGAAGGCAGATTGTTCGTTTTTGTGAGTCGATGAAACATATTATGATGGCCGTAAGTTGGGGTGGACATGAATCCCTTATTTTGCCTAAATGCGCTTCCATTTCTGATCAGGAATTTGATCCTTCCGTTGAAGAACATCGTCAGCTTCGCTTATATATCGGATTGGAAGATCCGGATTATATCATTGCCGACCTGGATCAGGCTTTTGGAAAATCCATGTAAATACTTATAATTTTTAAGTTTTTTTTTGTTTGTTCATGCACTAGGATTCGGTATTTTAGCAAAATTTTTTTTGAAACCGTTTATCAAAAAGCTGCGTCTAAGCGGGTAACTACTTTTAAATTTGTTGCATGAGTATAAGAAAACGACTGCCCTTATCCTTGTTTTTTATTTTGCTGACGCTATGTTCCCTGGCGCAGGGTAAATGGGATCTGAAAAGATGTGTTGAATATGCAATCAACAATAATCTTTCCGTCAAACAGGCCGATATCGATGCACGATTCGCAAAATTAACTTATGAACAATCCAAAGCCTCTCAGTTCGGACAGGCAAATTTTAGTACACAGTTAGGTCTTAACTTCGGACGATCCATCGATCCAACAACCAACTTATTTACAACAAGTCAGAATGTATACCAGGGTATAGGTTTACAGGCAGGCGCGAATTTATTCAACTGGTTCAGTACACGACGCCTGATCGAATCCAATAAATTATATTATGATGCATATACCACCAGGATCGACAAGATCAGAAGTGATGTAACATTAAATGTAGCTGCTGCTTACCTGACTGCACTGCTCGCGCGTGAACAAATGAACCTGGCAAATACAAAATTGTTATTGACAAGACAACAATTGGAAAACACAAAGAAACTTGTTGCTGCAGGTTCGGTGCCTGAATTGAATGCAGCGGAATTGGAAGCGCAGTTTGCGACAGATACTGCATCGCTGATTTCTGCCCGGCAAACATTCGATACAGATGTACTGGGACTGAAAATTTTCCTGAGCATGGATCCTGCTGTAGAATTCGAATTGGATACTCCTGCTGTGGAATCGATTCCTTTGGAACCTATTTCTGAATTGCAACCCGATATCGTCTATTCAATGGCATCAACTTCTTTTCCTCAGCAGAAAATGAATGACCTCCTGATCCGCTCAGCAGAAAAATCAGTTCAAGCGATAAAAGGGCAGCTATACCCGACACTTTCAGTTTATGGAAGCCTGGGTAATAATTTCTCAAATGAACTGAGGAAAACGGTCACCACCCCGGGCCCTGATCAGGTTACACAATTGTATGCAGACAATAGCGGCACTCAATATCCTGTATACACACCAACAGCTTCTAGTTCTCATGTGAAGCAACCTTTCGGGGATATCTGGAACGGCTATTGGACCCAGCTCGATAATAACTTTCGCCAGCAGATAGGATTTCAGTTGAGTATTCCGATTTTCAATGGGAATTTGACTCGTACAAATTATGAAAAAGCAAAACTGAACGTAAAAACAGCGAACGTGACAAAAGAAAATGATCAGCTGACTCTCAAGCAAAATATTTATAACGCTTATTATAATGCCGTTGCTTCCATGGAGAAATTTGAAGCGAATAAAAAAGCAGTATCCACGGCAGAAAGATCTTTTGATCTGGCAGGTAAACGGTATAATATAGGCTTGCTGAATACAATCGACTATCTTACAAATCAGAATAATTTGTTTACAGCAAAGATCAATCAGCTCTATGCCCAATACGATTATGTTTTCAGAATGAAAGTGCTTGAATACTATAGAGGACTGGGCGTAAAATTATAAAAGTTATAACTCTTAATATTTCATATGAACAAGAAATTACTTTGGATAATTATCGGTTTGATAATTGTTGTAGTGGCGCTGGTTATACTAAAAAAAGCAGGTGCATTTGGAAAAGAGGAAGGAATAAAAGTTTCAGTGGAAAAAGTAACCAAACACACCATCGTTGAAACAGTAACTGCCAGTGGGAAAATTTATCCTGAAATTGAAGTGAAAATGAGTCCTGATATTTCTGGTGAAATTGTCGAACTGACCGTTCAGGAAGGCGACAGTGTTAAAAAAGGACAGGAGCTCGCCAAAATATATGCTGATATTTATACCACAACACGCAATCAGGCTGAAGCACAATTAAACCAGCAACAGGCCATGGTATCCAATTATACAGCTCAACTTTCCGGGTTAAAAGCTACACTCGATCAGCTCAAGGCTCAGTATGAAAGACAAAAACAGCTGTTGGATGAAAAAGTAATATCCAGATCAGAATTTGAGCAGGCTGAAAGTGCTTATCGCAAAGCTGAGTCTGATTACAATGCTGCATTGCAAAATGTGAAAGCCAATATAGCGAGTGCATCTAGTGCGGAAGCAAACCTTGCTATCGCATCTAAGAATTTAAGTCGTACCACATTGGTCTCACCTATTGATGGAGTTATTTCCCAGCTGAATGTGAAAAGAGGAGAGCGCGTTGTAGGAAACTCAATGATGGCCGGTACCGAAATGATGCGTGTAGCCGATATGAGCAAGATCGAAGCCATCGTGGACGTAAGTGAAAACGATATTCCAAAAGTTCATCTGGGCGACTCTGCTTTTATAGAAGTGGATGCTTACAATAACCGGAAATTCAGAGGTGTTGTAACACAAATTGCAAGCAGTGTAGCTTCTTCAACGAGCTCGGGCAGTTCTTCCGTCTCTTCAAATGACGTAACAAATTATAAAGTACATATCAGGCTGTCTCCGGATTCTTATAAGGATTTGATAGATCCATCCAGGCGTAAGGCGCTGATTTTTCGACCAGGCATGACCGCTAGTGCCGATATTCAGACAAAGACACATGCCAATGTTTTAGCAGTCCCGATTAATGCAATTACAACCCGTGAAAAAAACAGCGACAATACCGCAGGAGCCAATAAAAATCAGGCCGCTGATCCCACAAATGATAATAGCGGTATGGATGACTCAAAAACAACCTCATCCTTCAATGGAGATCTGGATGAAGTTGCTTTCGTGTTGCAAAAAGATAATACTGTAAAAAAAGTAAAAGTTAAAACTGATATTCAGGATATTAATAATATAGAAATTACCGATGGACTGAAAGAAGGAGACGAAGTAGTGACGGGTCCTTACGGAACCGTAAGTAAAATCCTGAAAGATGGGACAAAGGTTTCGGTCACTCCAAAGGATAAGTTATTTGAAGTAAAAAAAAGCTGATTTGATCTGCGAATATGCAGATGTGCGGATTCATAAAAAGCAGGTTTAGAGAAATTCGCACATCTGCACTTTCGCAAATCCGCACATTATCTTTAGTATCTTTGGATCATGCGTTTTGGAATCATCGGAAGCGGCAGTTGGGCTACTGCATTGGCAAAAATTCTTACCGACAACAAAGCTTCTATAAACTGGTGGGTGAGAAACGAGGCCGCTATCAAACATATACAGCATCGCCATCACAATCCCCAATACCTCAGCTCAGTTTATTTCAATATATCACAGCTTTTTTTGTCCGGCGACCTGGAAAAAATAATTACGGACTCAGATTGCCTCGTGATTGCAGTTCCTTCTGGTTATATTGATCAGACTTTTAAAGCGCTCTCAAAAAATCTTTTCAAAGACAAGAAAATAATTTCAGCGGTCAAAGGCATTTTGCCGGAGCAAAACCTTTTATTAAACGATTATTTGAAGCATAAGTTTGACTTTGCTCTTGGTGATTATTTTACTGTAATGGGACCCTGCCATGCTGAAGAAGTTGCTGCTGAGAAACTTTCCTATCTTACTTTTTCAGGAATTGATGAAACCAGCACGGCCCAAATCGCGTCTAATTTTTCGACAGAATACCTTAATATCATTATCAACAATGATGTATATGGGGTTCAATATGCCGCGGTTCTAAAAAATATTTATGCGCTCGGTGCAGGAATGGCGCATGGATTAGAATATGGCGATAATTTTTTGAGTGTGCTGATAGCCAATTGTGCCGATGAGATGGCAGGCTTTTTACGTAAAGCCGGGATTAGTCATATCGAAGTAGGTATTCATGAGGAAGAAAATAAAATATCTCATAAGAAAAGCTCCAACTACGCAGCATCGGCTTACCTGGGAGATTTGCTGGTTACCTGTTATTCCTTATATAGCAGGAACCGCACTTTTGGCAATATGATTGGGAAAGGATATTCCGTCAAAGTGGCCCAGCTGGAATTGAGTATGGTTGCTGAAGGCTATAATGCAAGTAAATGCATTTACCTGGCGAATAAAAAACTGAATGCACCTATGCCTATTGCTGAAACAATCTATAAGATATTATGGGAAAATGTTAAAGTTGTAGAAGGATTTAAACAAATTGAAACATATCTCGTCTAATATATAAAGGTTGACCGGGTGGTCAACATAAAACGAACCAATATGATGCCCCTTTCATACCAGGGATTCGGATTTACAACCATCATACTGATGGTAATCATCCTGACAGCCGGACAGCTGATCAGGCACCTGAAGGGTCGCTCACATCGGCATGATCATCAGCAAAAATAATTTCCAGTCTCTTCGACTCATCTAAAATTTATCCTGAACCGGGATTTGATAACCAGCGGGGAAAAATAAATCTGCTGCGATTCCATCGGCAAATAATTTGCCTTCCATGCTTAAAACAAGGCTTGAATTTCTATCCTCCAATCTCAAATTCCGGATATGTTTTTGAGAATTTTCTTTTAGCGCCTGGCGGGTTGCCTCCCCGAATTTTTTTGATACATAACGGAGATCAATACCTGATTTGGTTCGCAGGGATGTCATGATATATTCATTCAATGACTGCACAGGAGTCAGTATTTCTTTTTCGAATAAAAGCTCATTTTTTTCAAGAGACCGGATATAAAGCATATTGTTCGATACATTCCATTGCCGGGATAAACCATCATATGAATGAGCGGAGGGCCCCAATCCAAGATATTTTTTCCCTTGCCAGTATGAAGTATTGTGCCGGCTCATTTTTCCAGGAAGAGAAAAATTGGAAATTTCATAATGTTCAAATCCTGCTTTTTCCATCCACTGCATTAATAAAAGAAATTGCCTGGCCTGGTCTTCGGGGTTTATATCCTGTGTTTTTTTTTGAAAGATCATTTTCTTGAGAGCGGTATTCGGCTCAATAGTTAAGGCATAACAGGAAAGATGAGCGATATTTAACGAGATGGCTTGTTCCACATTCCTTTTCCAGTGATCATCGGGTAGAGTAGGTGTTCCATAGATCAGATCTATACTGATATTCGGTAAGCCTTCCCCGATCGCAGTTTCGATGCTATAAATACTTTGCGAAGAATTATGGGCCCGGTTCATCCAGCGCAGGTCTTCATCAAAAAAAGATTGAACACCGATGCTTAACCTGTTGACCCCGGCTTTCTTCCAGTTTTTAATCTTTTTCGGGCTAATATCATCCGGGTTTGCTTCAACAGTAATTTCTGCCTCGGAGGAAATCGTAAAAGAGTGAAATAATTTTTCAATAACCTGTTCCAATGCATCATCTGCGAGAAGGGAAGGAGTGCCTCCTCCGAAATAAATTGTCTCAATATCTTCGCCCGAAAGATATTCTTTTTGTAATTCTGTTTCTTTCAATAAAGCAGTCACAAAATCGTTTCTACTTTTCAGGGAAGTAGAAAAGTGAAAATTACAATAATAGCAGGCCTGCTTGCAAAAAGGAATATGAAGATAGATGCCTGCCATGCGGTTTGAGTAATTTTACAAAAGACTTTTGTGATCCTATACTGCTAATGACAAAATTAAGGTTATACGGTTTTACCCTTTTATTGCTGATGACCGGCTGGCTGAATAGTTTTTCACAGTATGGATTAAAAGTTATATGCGTGGATAAAGACTCAATCTTTGATCAGAAAAACCTTGGGCTGCAATCCGTTTTTAAAAACAGGGATGCCTGTATTGAATATATCTACAAAATTCCTTCCTTCCTCGAAGCAAAAGGTTTTGCAGCAGCTTCTGTTGATAGTATTCAATACGATTCCACAAGAGCGCTTGTCCATTTATATATTGGGGATATCTATAAATGGGCTCGCATCAATACAAAATCGGATGACGCTTTTATTTTGAATGCTTCGGGATGGAATGATAAAAAAATATCTCACAGGCAGGTCAATTTCGAGGAAATCCAGCATGCACAGCAACAGATTCTGGATTACCTGGAAAACAATGGCTATCCTTTTGCTAAAATCTCTTTGGACAGTATCGTCCTGGATAGCGGTACATTAATGGCAAATCTCAAAATTGACAAAGGACCTTTATATAAAATAGATAGTATTCGTGTGTATGGCACAGCTAAGATATCCGTTGATTTCTTGCAGCGCTATTTAAATATTCCGGATGGAAGTATTTACAGAAAAGAAAAATTACAGGCAATTAGCAGAAGAATTATGGAATTACCCTATATACAGGAAGAACATCCCTGGAACCTGACTTTATTGGGAGCCGGGTCAATTCTGAATCTTTATTTGAAACCTAAAAAAAGTAGCCAGGTGGACGTATTGCTGGGACTTTTGCCAAATAATGATCAGTTAACGAGCAACAAACTTCTTGTTACTGGTGAAGCAACTGTCAATCTTAAAAATCCTTTTGGCAATGGAGAGAGTATTGGACTGAACTGGCAACAATTGCAGGTACAATCACCCAGGCTGAATTTGTATTACCAGCAACCCTTTTTATTTAAATCTCCTTTCGGGGTGAATTTTTCATTTGATTTGTTCAAGAAAGATTCTTCATATATTAATATCAATGCATTATTAGGAGTACAATATGCCACATCTGCTACCAAAACAGGCACAGTGTTTATTCAAAGCCTGACATCAAATCTATTGAATGTGGACACGCAACAGATTATTGCAACACATCAGCTTCCTTCCGAAGCAGATATCAGTTCCGTGAATTTGGGTGTTACATATGAATTCAACAATACAAATTATCGTTTCAATCCGCTTCGTGGAAATGAATTGATGTTTACAGGAACTGCCGGGACAAAAAAAATTCGCAAGAACGATCAAATAGCAAAACTGGCAGATCCCTCTGATTCTGCTTTTTCTTTTAATTCATTATACGATACGGTAAAACTGAATTCCTATTCATTTCGTTTAAAACTGGCAGCTGCACATTATTTCCAGGTCAGCCGGGGTTCAACTATAAAACTTGCAGTGAACGGGGGAGTTTTTCAAAGTCCAAATACATTCAGGAATGAAGTTTTTCAGATTGGGGGATATAAATTATTACGTGGTTTCGATGAGGAAAGTATATTAGCGTCCCAATATGCTGTAGGGACTTTAGAATACAGATATCTCATTGGTCAAAATTCTTTTTTGTTTTCATTCGTTGATATGGGATGGGCTAAAAACGATATTCCAGGGTACAGTTTGAATCATACATTCCTGGGGCTCGGACTCGGAATTGCATTTGAAACAAAAGCAGGAATTTTCAATATGTCTTATGCAGTCGGAAAACAGGACGATACCAATTTCAATTTGAGGCAGGCCAAGATTCATCTTGGATACGTAAATTTCTTTTAATGAGAACAGTAGATTTTTTCAAAATTATGTGTTCATGTTTCAATAATTTGTTTCGGAGAATAGTGATCAGGCATATTCTGTTTGCTTTACTATGCTTATTTTTTTTACAAAATAGTTCTGCACAATCAAATCAGGATTCTTTGGCTGGGAAAGATTCAAGCATCTTAAAATCAGCACCGGTTCAAAAAGACAGTTCGGATAAATTAAAAGACACAACGGCCACGCTTTTGACATTAAAAAAACATGCAGCTCATCGAAAAAAAGACAGTTCAGTGCTGAATATGCCTGATTCTTTATTTCCTAAAAAAAACCTTGAGAACAATATTGCCATCGATCGATCTGTTCCCGATTCAACCGTTTTTACAATTCAGGGATCTTCTCATGAAGGCGGTATAATTTCTTTCAAAAAAGTCTTAGCCGATAATCGCTATTTCAATTTTTTGGGGAAATCTTTGGTGGAATTGGAAAATGTTCACATCACCAGGTCATATGACGGTCTTTTTTATTTGCTTGTCGGAATCCTGTTTTATTTTGCTTTTATAAAATTTGCTTTTGCCAGGTACTTGTCCAACCTCTTCACCCTTTTCTTCAGGGTTTCAATGCGTCAGCAACAGATCAGGGAACAGGTCCTTCAATCCCCCCTGCCTTCCCTGCTGCTAAATATTCTTTTTATTGTAGCGGCGGGTTTATATGGTGTTTTTATAGCCCGCTTTTTTCAAATCGCCCCGAAAGCCGGTTTTTGGATTTTGTATCTCAACTTCGCCGTCATTTTGATCATCGCTTACCTGGTCAAATTTGTCTTGCTGAAGATCACCGGATGGATTTTTAATATTCAGCGGGCAACTGATACCTATATCTTCATCATTTTTCTGACTAATAAAATATTGGGTGTTTTTCTCCTTCCTTTTTTGATAATGCTTTCTTTTTCAGGGACTTTTGTCGATGAAATCGCAGTAACGGTATCCTGCGTTATGGTATTTACCTTCTATATGTACAGGTTCATTGCCACCTATGGATCGATTAGAAAAGAAATAAAAATGAATGGTTTCCACTTTTTTTTATACCTTTGCGCCTTCGAGATAGCACCTCTTCTGCTGATTTACAAAGTGTTATTGAATTATTTGGAAAAAGCTTATTAATTTTGCAACACTTGCCTGAAAATCATGGTAAATAATAAAAAGGATTTTACAGAGATATCTGGTAAAACTGTGAAAAAAATTTTAATCACCCAACCCCGACCGGAAACCGATAAATCGCCGTATTTTGAATTAGCGAAAAAGTACGATGTATTATTATCGTTCCACCCCTTTATTCGTCTTGAAGCAATTTCTGCAAAGGATTTTCGTAAGCAGAAGATTGAAATCGCAAACTATTCAGCCGTCATTTTTACCAGTAGACATGGCATCGATCATTTTTTTAGGATTGCTGAAGAAATGAAATTAAGTGTATCTCAGGACACAAAATATTTTTGCATCACTGAGGCCGTAGCTCTATATCTGCAAAAGTTTATTTTGTATCGAAAAAGAAAAGTCTTCTACGGGGCCGATGGCACTAACAAAAGCATGTTTGATGTTATCAACAAGCATAAAGAAAATGAGAAATTCCTTTATCCTTGTTCTGAAAACCAGCAGGACAATGAAATTGTCGGGTGGTTAAAAAATAATAATTGCGAATATGCTACTCCCTTCATGTATCGCAGCATAAGTAATGATTTAAAGGAAGTATTAAGTAAGGAGGAGTATGATATTATATGTTTCTTCACCCCAAGTGGCGTAAAAAGTTTATTTGACAATTTTCCAAAATATAAGCAGAACGGTACTAAAATCGGTGCTTTTGGTAATAACACTTCCCGGGCAGTCCAAGATGCGGGTCTTACATTAGAAATTAAAGCGCCTCAACCTGAAGCTCCTTCGATGGTTTCAGCACTTGAAAAATATCTTTCTATTCTTTCAAAAAAGAAGTAGGAATAATAATTATATCGGATATCTCTAAAACTATTTAATGTGCCAGGCTGCATATCGGATCTCTGAATAGTTTAATGATATTTCTCCCAGGTATTAATAACCGGATATCATACTTGCTTATCTCCTCCTTTCCTTAAAACATGTAGATTGCACCAGGAAGCAGATAATTTTTATGTCAAATCGCCTGGCGGCAGAATCAAGTCCTTATTTATTGCAGCACGCACATAACCCTGTCGATTGGTATCCATGGGGTGAGGAAGCCTTGCAAAAAGCCAGAAAAGAAGATAAACCCATTTTGATTAGTATTGGATATTCTGCTTGTCACTGGTGTCATGTAATGGAAAGGGAAAGCTTTGAGGATGAAGACACGGCTTCGGTGATGAATACGGATTTTGTAAATATTAAGATAGACAGGGAAGAAAGACCCGACCTTGACCATATTTATATGGATGCCGTACAGGCTATGACCGGAAGCGGGGGATGGCCACTGAATGTGTTTTTAACACCTGAAGGAAAACCTTTCTATGGCGGCACTTATTTTCCACCGAGGCCTGCTTTTAACCGGCCATCCTGGAAGGAAGTCTTATATAGTATATCAAAGACTTTTCGGGAAAAAAGACAGGAAATAGAAACTCATTCGAAAGAACTCATTGCTCATCTTGTAGAGACAAATAATCTGGGTCTTCAAAAAATAAATGAGTCGGAAACCGCAAAAATTTTTAATCAGGAAAATATAGCGGAAATCTATGGCCATGTCATGAAAATGGCCGATAAGGAACAGGGAGGTTTTGGTAAAGCGCCTAAATTTCCTCAATCTTTTATTATTCGGTTTCTCCTTAAATACTATTATTATACAAAAACAGAAGATGCCCTGAAACAGGCTCTTCTTAGTCTGGATAAGATGATTGCCGGCGGGATTTATGATCAGGTAGGAGGAGGTTTTGCCAGGTATGCAACGGATGAAAATTGGCTGGTTCCTCACTTTGAGAAAATGCTCTACGATAATGCCCTATTGGTTACCGTTATATGCGAGGCATATCAGTTAACCAAACATCCTCATTACCGAAGAACCATTGTGCAAACATTGGATTTTATATTCCGTGAATTGCTTTCCCCGGAAGGAGGTTTCTATGCTGCACTGGATGCAGATAGTGAGGGTGAAGAGGGTAAATATTATGTTTGGGAGAAACAGGAAATTGACAATATTTTGCAGGACGATGCTTCGTTGTTTTGTGCTTATTATAATGTCAGTAAGCATGGAAACTGGGAGAAAAAGAATATCCTGCATGCATCCTTAAACGAAGAAGAATTTTCGGAAAAAGAAAATCTGTCGGCAGAAAAGATCATAGCAGGTTTGGATGCTTCCAGAAAAAAATTGCTTGCTGTAAGAAGAAAAAGAGTCCCGCCTTTATTGGACGACAAAATTTTGCTCGGTTGGAACGCACTGATGATTACAGCCTGTTGTAAAGCATATTCCGCGCTCGGTCTGGAAGAATATAAAGGCAGGGCTATCAACAATGCTGAATTTTTATGGAAAAATTTTAAAGGACAAGGGATTTATTATTTTCATCATAGTTATAAAAACGGAAAAACATCTATTCCTGCCTTTTTGGACGATTATGCATACTTTATCAACGCATTAATAGACTTGCAGGAGATTACCGGAAATGTGGAATATCTTCATAAAGCAAAAGAGCTGACTGAATTTGTTATCGATCATTTCAGTGAGGAAAATACCGGCTATTTTTATTTTTCGCATAAGGAGCAGAAAGACGTTATAATCAGGAAGAAAGAAGTTTATGACGGTGCAACTCCTTCAGGTAATGCGGTGATGGCATACAATCTTTTTTATTTATCCGTGATTTTTGACAAACCCGGCTGGAAGCAAAGGGCTATAAAGAGTTGCAGGATAATTGGTAAAGGCGTAATTCATTACCCTGGATCTTTTGGCGTTTGGGCAACTATGATTCAGGCTATAACGTATGGTTTTATTGAAGTGGTAATAACTGGAAAGGTCCTGGGAAATATTTTTAAGGATTTTTTAAGTAATTTCATACCCGATCGCGTTTTTCAATCCGCTACCAGCCAAAACGACCAATTTCCTCTGTTAAGGGATAAACCTTTGTCCCAAACACCGCTTATTTTCCTTTGTCAGGAATACTCTTGTCAAAACCCTGTAACTGAAGTACATGAATTAATCCGACTTTTGGAAACAGTATAAAAGTTTAATAACCGGGCTTTACAATAATAATAGGAAAAATACCGTTAACAAATTTACCGTTCGAAAAGCTTTGACTTTTAAAAAATAAACTTTAAAATTGCGATGAAGATATTGTCAATACATTATTTTTGTCCAATACCCTTTAATATTATGAAAATGAAAAACCTATCCATTCTAGTATCTCTTGCGGCTGTTTGTATGGCTGCTGGATGCGGTAAAATAGGAAAATCTCATCAAGGACTTCCAAATGACGGACAGTTACATGGTGTAGCCGCCGCCACCAGATATAATCTTTCCAAGCCCCCCGGCATGGTGTATATTCCCCCTGGAACATTTCATATGGGCCCAAGTGATGAAGATATGAATTACGCCTATACAGCGCGTAATAAACAAGTATCTATCAATGGATTTTGGATGGATGCCACTGAAATTACCAACAACGAATATCGTCAGTTTGTAAATTGGGTCAGAGACTCAACTGCTGCTACTTTGATGCAGTACGGAAAGGAAGTAGATGGCAAATTCCAGGTTGACTGGAAAAAAGCTCAGACTATTAAATGGGGCGATAAAGCAACTATTGAAAAAATCGATCAGTTGATTGTAACTCCTGAAAATCGCATTTTTGGTAAGAAAGAAATAGATCCTTCTAAATTAATTTTCCATTCAGAAACTTTTGATCTTAAAGAAGCTTCTCTGAAAGTAAATGAAGGTAAACCACGTTCACTTTTTATCAAACAGAAAAATGTTCGTATTTATCCTGACACTTTAGTTTGGATCCGTGATTTCTCTTATTCTTATAATGAACCGATGACTAAAAGATATTTCTCCCACCCGGCTTTCGGCAATTACCCTGTTGTTGGGGTTAACTGGAACCAGGCTACTGTATTCTGCGAATGGAGAACACAATACCTGAATGCTTTTCTGGAAAGCCAGAAAAAAGCAACAGAATCTGATTTCCGTCTGCCGACAGAGTCTGAGTGGGAATATGCAGCCCGTGGAGGTCGTTCTCAATCTATGTTCCCCTGGGGTAACTATTATTTGAGAAATAAGAAAGGTTGTTTACTGGCCAATTTCAAACCAGGTCGTGGTAATTATCCTGAAGATGGAGCTTTTTATACAGCTCGTGCAGATGCTTACTGGCCTAACGATTTCGGCCTGTACTGTATGGCAGGTAATGTCGCTGAGTGGACTTCATCTGTTTATTATGAAGGCGCCTATAACTTCCAACATGATATGAATCCTGACATTCGTTATAACGCTAAGGACTCTGATCCTCCGCGTATGAAACGCAAGGTCATCCGTGGCGGTAGCTGGAAAGATGTGGGATATTTCCTGCAGACCAGCACCCGTACTTACGAATATCAGGATACAGCAAAATCATACATCGGTTTCCGTTGTGTGATCGATTTGCCGCCAACATTGGCTCGTAGGTAAATTATTCCTGATCATAAAATTTTTTCACATAAAACTCGTTATTGATTTTAAACACTTAAAAAAAATCAACCGGAAACTTATTTTCCGAAACCCTTACAAAACCTATTAAATAAAATTTAAACTTACAACTATGGCCGGAGTTTCTAAATCTACAGAAAGACTTGTAAACGTAATAGTATGCGTTGGTGCAGCAGTCGTAATTTTTGGTGCATGGCAAAAAATCACACACCAGAGATTGGCAGACTTCTTCCTGACTGCCGGATTGCTCACTGAAGCATTAATATTTATGGTGTATGCTTTTTTACCGCCTCCCGGTTCTGAAATGCATGCATTAGCTGAAGCGCTTCCTAAACTTGCTGGAGGTACTTCTGGAAATCCTGCTCTTGATAAGATGGATAAAATGTTACAGGAAGCCGAAATCAATCCGATGACTCTTGGTCGTTTAAGCGAAGGGTTTAGGAAATTCGGTACTACTGTTGAAAAAATTTCTGATGTATCCGGGGCTTTAGCCGCTACTACTGAATATACTAATAAAACTAAGGAAGCAGTTGTTGCATTGGATACAATGAAAAATGCTTATCAAGGAGCTACCACAACTTTAGGCCATTTCAATAGTGCTGCAGAAAGTACCAAGCAATTCCATAATCAGGTTCAGACGCTGACAAAAAACCTCGGTTCTTTGAATGCTATTTATGAACTGGAATTGCAGGATACCAATAATCATCTCAAAGCAATGAATGGTTTCTATTCTAACCTTGTACAGGCTTCTGAAACCATGCAGGGCAGTGTAAATGACGCGAAGAAAACACAGGAACAAATTGCATTGTTGGCGAAGAACCTGGGCAACCTGAATCATGTGTATGGCAATATGCTGAGCGCTATGCAGGGTAGGCAATAATCAAACAATCCAATATCAATTCCATTTCAACTAGGAAAAACCCATTGTTAAAACATTAAATTCTCCCGATCATGGCCTTACCTAAAGAGCCCCGGCAAAAGATGATCAATATGATGTATTTGGTGTTGACAGCGCTGCTCGCACTGAATGTATCTGCAGAAATATTGAACGCTTTTAAAACCGTAAATAAAAGCATTAACAACTCCAACGAGGTAATTAATGAAAAGAATGAAATAACTTATAAATCGCTGGATGCAAAATTGCATGATGCGCAGACCCAGGCCAATGCTCAAATCTGGGCGCCTAAAGCCTTTGAAGCCCAAAAATTATCCCGTGATCTCTATGGTTATATTGAAGACTTAAAAAAGAAATTGGCTGACGAATCCGGACATATCACTGAAAATGGCGTGGAAACTTTTAACCCGTCCAACCTGGATGCACCAACACGCCTGATGGACGAAAAAGGTGAAGGTAAAAAATTGTATGACGGATTAAGAGACTATAGGCAAAAATTAATTGATATTCTCAAACCCGAAGAATTTGCTAACAACCCACTACTTCAGGCTGATGTGAAAAAGGCAAAAGAAGAATTTACAAGAGAATTGCCTGTTGACCTGAAGATCCCGGACTCACAGTCGGGAAATAAGAGATCAGGTAATGATGAAAAAGATTGGACCACCAATTATTTTCACATGACTCCTACGATCGCTGCAATGACCATCCTGAGCAAATTCCAGAATGATGTCAGGAATTCCGAATCTCAGATGGTGGATTATTGTCACAAAAAGATCGGCGAAGTAAAAGTAGTGTTCGACCAGTTCCAGGCGCTTGCACAGGCGAGCTCGAATTACCTGATGGCTGGTGATAAATTGACAATTACTGCTGGTGTGGGTGCATTCAGTGCTGCTGCTAAACCTAAAATTTATATCAACGGTCAATTACAGACTTTACAGGCAGATGGTACTGCAGAATTCAATACAACTGCTGAAGGTGTTGGTGATAAGACAGTAGATGTGAAGATTGAATACACAAAACCTGATGGTTCTCCCGCAGTGATTGACAAACCCGTAAAATATACAGTAGGTGTTCCCTCAGGAGCTTCCGTATTCCTGAAGAAAATGAATGTGGTTTATATAGGAGTGGATAATCCTTTGACAATTTCCGGGGGTAGCGTAGGTAGTGAAAAAGTGCATGTTAGTTTCACAAGTCCCGGAGCAACACTGACAAAAGTTAAAGGAGATGATTATATTATAAAACCAACAACCCAGGGAGAAGCAAAACTGATTGTAAATGCAGGAGGCAAGCCTTTTGAATTTCCTCTGCGTGTGAAAATGCTTCCTCTTCCGGCAGGTTTTGTAGGAACTAAAAAAGGTGGTGCAATGGAATCAGCCACATTTAAAGCGAGTCTTGGTTTGATAGCAAGATTGGAAGATTCTGATTTTGAAGCGCCATTCAAAGTTGTAAGTTATACGCTGGGTGCAATTGGTGGAGGCATCCCTCAATATACCCAGGCTACTAACGAAGGTAACAGATGGACGGGAGCTGCAGCAAATATTATTAATCACGCAACTCCTGGTACAAATGTATTTTTTGACAATATCAGGGTGGTGGGGCCGGACGGCAAGCCAAGAGAAATTGCGCCCATGGTATTTAGTTTAAAATAAGAAATTAAAATCCGCCATATTATAATGGCGGATTTGTTGTAGAATATATTTAATGTTTAAATTTTTCGCAATGAAAAACAGTGTTATCAGATTCAGTGTTCTGTTCGTAGTGGTTGCTCTGGCAATAGGAACAGTGCATGCCCAGGCGCCGGCAGCCAGGAAAAAGACAAAAAGATCGACTGTAAAGAAGAAGACCAATACAAACAAGAACAGCACTAACAATACAGCCGTAGCTCCTCCTCCTGTGAAGGACACTGTAAAGCCAGCTCCTCAGTTGGAAGCTGATATTAAATTGGATACACCGCGTAAATCATTGCGCAATGATGCATCGATCGAACTGAATCTCGTAAAGGATCGTACTCCGCTTGCATATGAGCATATCCGTGAAGATGATGCTGTATACCGCCAACGTGTGTGGAGAGAATTGGATGTGCATGAGAAAATGAATTTACCATTTGTATACAAAGCTTCTGAAGATAACGGGAACCAGCGTTTCATCAGTATATTATTAAACCTGATCAAAAACGGAGAAATTACCGCTTTTGATGCAACTGCCGATGACAGATTTACAACTCCTGTTACTTTCAAACAAATAGCTGAAGCATTGATAGGAAAACCAAAAACAATCCAGGTTCCTGATTTTGACAAAGACCCCGATGGATCAAAGGGATTGATGAAGGATACTACGATCATGTCTGATTTCAATCCCGATATGATTGAACGATATGAAATCAAAGAAGAATGGGTGTTTGATAAGGAATCTTCGCGTATGCAAGTACGTATCCTTGGGATCGCTCCCTTGAGAACAATTTTGAATGCAGACGGATCTTACAGGGCTTCTACTCCGATTTTCTGGGTATATTATCCTGATATGAGACCCATGCTTGCAAAATACGAAGCCTATAATGGAAAGAATTATGGAGCAAGAATGAGTTGGGAAGAACTTTTCGAAAGCCGTATGTTCTCCAGTCGCATTATCAAATCAACGATTGAAAATCCTACAGATGATTTTATCAATGCATATGTGAAAGATCCAATCCTGCAATTGCTTGAAGGAGATAATATCAAGGAAAAAATCTTTAATTATGAACAGGATCTTTGGTCTTACTAATTAAAGCAGCTAAATAATTTTTAAAAGGGGTATCGTAGTTTTACGATACCCCTTTTTGCATTTTGTAATGATTTCCAACGACTTTATTGATGCTTTTTGTCTTTTGATATTTTTTTTAAAATAC
This sequence comes from Puia sp., assembly GCA_035499855.1. Classification (GTDB taxonomy): domain Bacteria; phylum Bacteroidota; class Bacteroidia; order Chitinophagales; family Chitinophagaceae; genus Puia. Next base: position 18,658 of record DATJXY010000050.1, read on the forward strand.
GCAAATAGGGTTATTGTTTAATAGAATTGTTTTACTACTTTTACACTGGTTTTTCATAGGATATTGGATTTTAAAAACGGGGCTGGATGTCTATTCGGGCCCCTTTTTATTGGTACTTGACAATCAGGTTAAATAGAATTACTTATCCTTTCTTGATTTTTTTAACCGGCTTGTTTTTCTTCCCCCGCTTTTTCAAAATACTTCAAAATAAGTTTTGCCTTTGCATGACCAATAACAGATGCCAGGTCCTTTTCTGAGAGCTGTTGAATTTTATTTAGAGAATGAAATGTTTTTAATAAAAGATCCGCTGTTTGCTTACCAATGCCCTGAATATTTTCCAGTTGATTCTGAAAAGTTCCCGCGCTTCTTTTCTTTCTGTGGAACTGAATGCCGAAACGATGAACCTCATCACGTATCTTTCTGATCAGTTTGAGGCTTTCACTTTGATAGGGCAGTTTTAAAGATTCTTTGTCGCCAGCGAAGAAAATTTCTTCCTCATTTTTTGCAAGCCCTATCAGGGTTACCATTCCTGTCAGGTTCAATTCTGTTATACTCTTCAATGCAGCATTTAACTGACCCTTACCCCCATCAATAATTACAAGTTGCGGAAGTGACTGCTCTTCTTTTAATAGCCGCTTATAGCGCCTGTATACGACTTCCTGCATAGTGGCAAAATCATCTATTCCATGAACTGTTTTTACATTAAAATGCCGATAGTCTTTTTTACTTTCAACCCCGTTTTTGAAACAGACCATGGCTGAAACGGGATAACTCCCATGTAGATTGGAATTATCAAAACATTCAATATGGACGGGCAATTCGGCTAGCTGGAGATCCATCATCACCTGCTCCAAAACTTCTTTAATGGTATCACCGGTTTTATCTTTAAGATGTAAAGCTTTCTTTTTCCTCAGGTCTTCACGGAAATAACGCACATTTTTCTCTGATAATTCCAATAACTTTTTTTTGTCACCGGCTTTTGGCACAGTGATAACAATCCCTAGTTGCGGATATTGTATTGAAATGGGAACTATGATTTCCGGTGCCTGGCTGTTAAAAGTATCTCTCAGTTGTGCAATAGAGAAAACAAAAATCTCTTCGTCAGTTTCTTCCATATGCGTTTCCACTTCTGTATTGTGTGTTTGCACAATGGTTCCATTCTGAACCATCAGGTAATTGACGAATGCACGATCATTGTCACGCAACAAAGAGAAAATATCTGCATGGCTGATATGCTTATTGACGATTACGGATTTTGATTGATAATTTTCAAGGTGCTCGATTTTTTTTCGAATCATCTCGGCTTTTTCAAAATCCATTTTTTCAGCAGCGGTCTTCATTTCTTTTTTAAAATCCAGAATAACAGGACCCAGATTTCCTTTCAGTATATTTTTTAAGCTGGCCAACCCCTCTCTGTAATCATCTTCCGTCTGTAAGCCTTCACATGGCCCTTTACAATTGCCCAGATGATATTCCAGACATACTTTGAACTTTTTTTTTCTGATATTATTTTCTGTGAGATTTAGTTTGCATGTGCGCAATTGAATATTTGCTCTCACAAAATCAAGCAATTCTCTAACCTTGGCGACGGATGTGAATGGTCCCAGGTACTCAGATCCATCATTGATTTTTTTCCGGGTTAAAAAAACCCGGGGGAAAGGTTCATTTTTGATGATGATGTAAGGGTAGCTTTTATCATCTTTCAAATTGATATTGAAACGAGGCTGAAATTGTTTGATCAGGTTATTCTCGAGCAGAAACGCATCCTGTTCTGAATTGACGATGGTGAATTCAATGGAATAAATACGCTGAACTAATTCATGCGTTTTATAATTGGTAAAACCTTTGTTGAAATAAGAGCTGACGCGTTTTCGAAGATTTTTAGCCTTGCCTACATATAGCAATTCTTTTTTATTATCCAAATATTTGTAAATACCCGGATCGTTTGGAATTGTTTGTGCAATATTTTGAAATTCTGGTTGGGTCATCCTTTTTTTATTCACTGTCATCCCAGACTACTTTGACCTGATCGGATATGGGGGACTGATTTTCTGGCTGTAATATGGAAATAATATCAAAACTTTTTTTTGCTCTCCAATACATTTTTTGGGTCGACAGAGTATCATTCTTATTTTCAAGTTTTTCCATGTAAACACTTTTCACTTTGTTAAAGCCGGTACTCAACCCTGCGCTTGGTGTCAACAAAACATCTACCCGCTGGAGGAGGGACTTTTTGTTCTTTGTAGCATAAGTAAAAGTCAATAATCCTGTCGTCTGATCAAAAAAAGAAGTTTCTGTAAAATCCTTCTCGAATCCCGGATTGTTTAGCTCAGCAGGTAAAAAAATTTTAGCGAGCTGGTCAAAATCTGCTGCTTTGATAAACATGGAATCTTTGATACCGTTTCTAATAGTGTATTTTTTAATAGCTGCCGGCAATGAATCTACATAATCGATCTCGCTTTTAATATAATCAACTACAGGAAAATAATCTTTTTTTTCTTCCTGGGGTGGTGGAGTATCTTTTTTTTGTTCCCCGTTTTTACAAGCCGGTATCAGAAATAAAAATGCGATAGTTAGTGAACTAAGCTTCTTCATAAAATAAAATTACGCAATGGAAATGATTTTGAAAGAATGATCGAATCTAGTCAGGTATAATGCAATATAATCAGAAGAGAATTTAAGCTATGTTCCGGCTTGAGTTTTTTATTTAAAGTGCAGCGAAGAATCAACGAATAATTTTGCTGATGCCGATTTTGAAACCGTATTCAATCAGATTTTCTTTGATCGGGTATTTATCCGTATAAGTAGAAAGAAGTTGATATCTGAATTGGGGACCAATCTGCCAGCGCAATCCTCCGATTTCATAAGATAGAAAAGCTTCAAGTCCGCCATTCACATTCCATTTCCTGAACAAAGAAGGTTCTTTGGTATAATTAACATAATCTGTCGTAAGTATATATGAATTCCTGTTCAGAAGGTAAGTTGGTTGTATGGTTCCTGCTATATTGAACTGCAATTTCCCGTTTCCAATTATCCTCATTTCTAACCCTATTGGAGCGGAAAGTTGATAGTATTTATTTTGCAGATTTTCACTTGATTTTCCACTAAAATTCCGAACATTTGTATAACCCGTTATTGAATCTGCGAGATATCCATAATAGGAATTCAATTGAATAGTTGCCAGTTCAGGATTCGAATTGAAAGCTCTTATTATATATCTGCTGTAATTAAATTGCAGACCTGCTTTAAAACTTAGATTGCGGGTAAGTTTATACAGCATGCTTCCGCCAAACTCGTATCCCACAGCCGGAGTGTGATCAACAAAATCATTGACATTTCCAAAATGTACCAGGGCGATTGGAACATTTTGTATGGTTGATCTTACTCGACTATAATCAACTCCTGAAAGAGAACGGTAATTGACAGTAGGTGAAACATAAATCTGCCAGGTAAACTTGTTTTTCTTTATCGGCGTTAAATGTTGCATGGCATATTCCTGCAACCAATCCATTTGTTTTTTATCTGATTCATTATATACGCCCAGATCTTTTCTGCCAATGTTGGAAATATCCGAACCTGATTTTGGAGATGGTTCTGCAAGATCAGTATTAACTTCTGCTGCTGTTTTTTCTATTGAAATGTTAGCGGAAATATATTTCGGAATATCATCCGGTATTTGTTCTACCGGAAGATTATTATAATCTGCAGATGGAGATGGAACCTTATTTTCACCTTGATCAGCTAATATAGCAAATGGAATAATTTGTCTGATAGCTAGTTTGTCCGGAATTACAGGTACTGCCTGTGTGAGATCTACTTTTTTAAATGCCTGAAATGCTGCTGCTATGTCTTGTGGATTGGGCTTAGATACATCCGTAGCAACTGCCTTCCTGGTAACAGCCATATTCTTGGCAGGTGTGAGGAGTTCCTTTCCTGCAATTACCAGTATGCCGGAAATGAGAACCGACATTCCTATAATAAATCTCCTTCTCCTTGTATGTAATGAATTATATATTTCTTTCCATACTTTATCAGAAGGGTACATTTTATATTGGTCCGTCTTTTGCCTGATCAGCTCTTCAAATTCATCATTATAGAACTTACTTTCCTTCATTGTCAATCGTTTTGGGCGATATATTCATAGGATCGATTATTTATATCGAATTATCTCAACGCAACAAGCCATTCCATTTTTTCCTTGGGCTTTTGAATAATATTCTTTTTTATAAGAATTTCTTCAAGCATTTGTTTGGCCCTTGTATATTGTGAACGACTGGTACTTTCTTCAATATCTAGCATATCTGCAATTTCTTTGTGTGAATAACCTTCTATGGCATACAAATTCAACACCGTTCTGTAACCAATAGGCAGGGCCCTGATGCAATCCACAATTTGCTTTGCCTGTACAATTGAAGGCACTGTTTCTTCACGCACCTGGATGCTATTAGCATGAAGGATATCGACACTTTCATTAAAACGCTTATTCTTTTTAAGATGATTGATACAGGTATGAACAATTATTCTTCTTATCCAACCTTCAAAAGCACCTTTATTCTGAAATGTGTGCATCTGCAGAAAAACTTTGATAAAACCTTCCTGCAACATATCCTCAGCATCTTCCCTGTTATGCGCAAACCTGTAACAGACAGCAAGCATTTTAGGACTGTAACGGTTATACAGTTCCCTTTGGGCAGCAGCCTGATTTTTTAAACAGCCTTGTAAAATGGCATCTTCGGTCATAGTAACCTGGTTGCCCTGTAATTTAGACAAATTTTTTTAGTTAAAGCTGCATCTTTTGTAAAAAACCCTCAGCGTATACTAAGTAAAGTCCGAAGTCCGAAAGAATATCAAACCAAATCTATTATTCTTTCGGACTTCCGGACCTTACCGGCTTTCCGGCTGTATAAGGATTTTTCCCGTCATCTCTTTTGGAATCTTTATTTGCATCATGGTAAGTATGGTAGGAGCAATATCACCGAGTTTCCCCGGCTGAATATTGCCTTTCCAGTCTGCATCTATAATAAAGAGTGGTACAAGATTTAATGTATGTGCTGTATTCGGACTACCGTCGCTATTAATCATATAATCCGCATTTCCGTGGTCAGCAGTAAGAAAAACAGTATAACCATTTTCTAATGCAGATGTGACTACTTTTTCTACACATGTATCCACTGTTTCAACCGCTTTAATCGCCGCTTCCCAGACTCCCGTGTGACCGACCATATCGGCATTCGCAAAATTCAGACAAATGAAATCAGCTGATTTATTTTTTATTTCAGGTAAAATGGCATCTGTGACTTCAAAAGCGCTCATTTCGGGTTTCAAATCATAAGTGGCTACTTTCGGAGAAGGTATCATAATTCGTTTTTCTCCTTCAAAAGGCTGCTCCCTTCCACCACTGAAAAAGAAAGTCACATGAGGATATTTTTCCGTTTCTGCGATACGGATTTGTTTCAGGCCATTTGCTGAAATAATTTCTCCCAATGTGTTTTTTAAATCATCATTTTCAAAAATGACATTTACATTCTTAAAATGATGATCGTACTCAGTCATGGTAGTATAATGCAGAGATGATTTTTTCATTCCCGATTCAGGAATATCTCTCTGAGTCAGTACCTCTGTAATTTCCCGGCAACGATCTGTCCGGAAATTAAAACATATAACTACATCATCATTTTTGATCAGCGCAACCGGCTCCTGATTTTTTTCAATAATGAAGGTCGGCTTAATAAATTCATCAGTAATATTTTTTGTATAAGATTCTTTCAGTACTGAACAGGCATCGGTATTTTTCTCGCCAATTCCATTCACCATTACATCATAGGCAAGCTTCACTCTCTCCCATCTTTTATCCCGGTCCATTGCATAATAACGCCCACTAATACTCGCAATTCTTCCTACTGACGATTTCAGATGTTTTTCTAAATCTTCAACAAAACCCAAACCACTTTTTGGATCAGTATCCCGGCCGTCGGTAAATGCATGAATAAAAACTTCGGCGAGTCCTTCTTTTTTACAAGTATCCGTGATAGCTTTCAAATGATTGATATGTGAGTGAACACCTCCATCACTCACCAGCCCCATCAGGTGTAATGGCTTTTTGTGCTCTTTAGCAAAACGGATCGAATTTAACAGGACTTCATTTTTCATAAAGCTCCCTTCCCGTATTGCTACATTTATACGTTGCAATTCCTGATATACCACGCGTCCTGCTCCGATATTCAAATGTCCGACTTCGGAATTTCCCATTTGCCCATCAGGCAAACCAACCGATTCACCGCAGGTTATCAGAGTGCTATTTGGATATTTTTTATATAAAGAATGAACGAATGGAGTGTTGGCGTGCTGGATTGCATCAGAAGATTTTATTTTACCAAGGCCCCATCCATCCATGATAACCAATATGATTTTTTTGTTTTCCATACTATAATTAGTTGATTTTCAGTTATTTACCATTTGATGAATATTGCAAAGTTAGTAGTATTACGTCTCTGTTTGTATATTTTCCATGTGGGGAATACTTTGGCATATTTTTAGCAGCTTTTCAGTGTCAATCATTTCGCTATGAAAAAAATTACGGGGTTGGCGCTGATTATTCTCACGCTTATCCTTGTTTCGTTTAGGGCTTTATTTAGCATAGATGCTGTCGCTACTGCAATCCGTTCGGGCAATGTTAATCAATTGTCGCCCTATCTGGATTACAGGGTTGATATTTTTTTGCCGGATAAAAGTGACACTTATAGCAAAACTCAGGCAGAAATGGTGATTCGTGATTTCTTTTCGAATAATGGAGTCCGGAATTTTGAGGTCAAGCAAAAAGGTGAGAATGGCGATTTTGTTTTTTGTGTTGGTATTTTGCAAACCAATAATGGAAATTTCCGCACTTGTCTGTTTTTAAAGCAAAAAGGAGACAAACAATTCCTGCAGGAATTGCGTTTTCAACCTATTCAATAATCGATTATTCCTAAAAAAACCAACGGGACTTATGGTGCTTGCCATAGGTCTTCTTTTTTTGTACTTTTTTCCAGGCTTATAAAGTGTGATCGCAAAAGATGAATATTATCTGTATTCAATTAAAGGAGCGGCATATTTCGAATTTTACCATTCTATTTCTCATGTCTTCCCAAAGTGCTTTTTATTAGCTTTGTTTCATGCGAAGTTTTGATGAGCAATTGCAAATTCTTATTGAGTCAGCCCTGAATGAAGATATTGGTGAGGGAGATCATTCCACTTTATCCTGCATTCCGGCAGATGAAAAAGGCAAAGCTGCTCTGTTGATTAAGCAGGACGGAATAATAGCCGGCCTTTCTGTCGCAGAAAAAATATTTTTATTAAAAGATCCGGACTCTGTTTTTGTTTTTTTTAAAAAAGATGGGGATCGAATAATTGCCGGGGAAAAAGCTTTCGAGGTTGAGTCATCAGTGCATGCGATCCTGCAATGCGAAAGGCTCGTTCTAAACTGCATGCAGCGAATGAGCGGGATCGCCACACTGACCAGGCAATATGCCGATAAACTAAAAGGGTATAAAACAAAAATCCTCGATACAAGAAAAACAACTCCCAATTTTCGTTTATTGGAAAAAGAAGCTGTGCGGATAGGCGGGGGAATGAATCACAGGTTTGGTCTGTATGATATGATTATGTTGAAAGATAATCATATCGATTATTGCGGAGGGATTGAAAAAGCGATTGATAAAGCTTACAGGTATGTACAAACGAACAAACCAGGATTAAAGATTGAAATTGAAACAAGAACCATCGAAGATGTAAAACGTGTGCTGGGTTTTGGAAAAATTAACCGCATTATGCTGGATAATTTTGCGGTCACACAAATCAGGGAAGCCCTGGAACTGATTGGGGGAAAATATGAAACAGAAGCCAGTGGTGGAATCAACCTTGAGAATATAAGAGCATATGCAGACACCGGAGTTGATTATATCAGCATCGGCGCATTGATACACCAGGCAAAAAGCCTCGATTTAAGTTTAAAAGCGATAAAAAATTTTAAGGATTAATAATGTTCTGTCTATGAGTAAAAAAAATAAGCCGGATAAGAGAGGATATGTTTATAGCACGGATCCGGATTTTCAATTTGAAAGCGAGAAAATATTAAGTGAGCATACCCTGGAACCCCGCCAACAGAAGCTGAAAATCAGGATGGATACCAAACAGCGTGCGGGCAAAGCCGTTACATTGGTGGAGGGTTTTGAAGGAAAAGCGGAAGACCTGGAAGAACTGGGAAAAAAATTAAAAACATATTGCGGTACCGGGGGATCGGTCAAGGAGAATGCTATCATTATTCAGGGGGACCAGCGTGAAAAACTGATGCAATGGCTGATGAAAAATGGCTATACCTCGAGTAAAAAAATATGATCTTTATTTTGCTTCTGAAGTTTTTGGATCTTCATTCATAAAATAGGACAGAGCGCCGCTGGGACATTTTTTTACCTGCTCTACAATTTGAAAGGTATCCGACCGGCTTATATCAATCCACGGCCTCTTTTTTGAATTAAATACTGATGGGAGTCCGCGGACGCAGACACCTGAATGCTGGCATATATCCGGCTTCCATACAACAGTAACTTCGCCATTTGAATATTTAAAATTTTTTTGAGACATGATTTAAAGATTGATTCTTCTAAAAAATAAATCAATTACGAATTATTGACCCTGTGCCAGGCTATATGCTTTTTTATCACCCCACATATTCAGAAGTTCGGACGAGCATATTTTAAAATCACCGCTCAGACTAACATATAAACCCAACACATCCTGTTGATTCAGCGGATAGCCGTCAATACTTTCAAATCTTACATTGTACTGATTCACTAAATTCGTATATACGGAACCGGTAGGCCATACCTGTGTTCCCCTGTTACTGATATTGATCAGGTTAAATTTCACTCCCGCATGACGCTGGCATTTTTTTGCAATAACTTCAGGTTGTTCTGCACTTTCAATGAACATATCAACACCAACAATTTTTTCAGACTCCATTTCTTTCGAAACCAGCATCGGATTATGTTCCAATTTAAAAACCGTAGGTGTGATGGGCATATTAGGCAACACGGCCTTGGCCCCATGTTCCGGGGTTTTTCCGAAATTGGAAATGATTGCGTCGGCAAACTCGGTCGTATTCAAAGCAGGTTTACCCTTGTCACCAAAATCACCTGTATGTATTCCCTGCTCCAATGTATATAACAGAGCGTTCTCTATAATGGCTGCATTTTCCATAAAACCAAGATGGCGAAGCATGGCTATTCCGCTAAGCAACAGCGCAGTTGGGTTTGCAATGTTTTTTCCGGCAATATCAGGAGCAGTTCCATGCACTGCTTCAAAGATGGAAATATGATCCCCGATATTTGCAGAAGGCGCAAATCCAAGACCTCCCACAAGGCCGGCACAGAGGTCAGATACAATATCTCCCTGGAGGTTTGTAAGAACTATTACATCAAAAGTATCGGGCCTCGTTACGAGTTTCATGCAAAGGTCATCTACAATCACATCGTCTGATTTTAATTCGGGATATTCTTTCGCAACTTCACGAAAACATTCTAAGAACAAGCCATCTGTTAGTTTCATAATATTCGCTTTATGTCCGCAGGTAATTCTTTTAGTTCCCTTTTTCTTCGCCATCTCAAAAGCATATTTGATAACCTGCAAACTTCCCGGTCTTGTAATAAACCGGCGGCTCAATGCAACATCATGAGTGGGCATATGTTCAATGCCACCGTAAGTGTCTTCAATATTTTCTCGAACAATAGTAATATCGATCGGAATTCCTGCTTTGGAAAAAACAGTATCCACGCCATGCAGGGTTTGGAAAACTCTTTTGTTGGCGTAGGTATTCCATGTTTTTCGGGCCGTTACATTTACACTTTTTACTCCTTTACCCTTGGGCGTTTCCATGGGCCCTTTAAATAAAATTCCCAATTCTTCTATCGTGTGCTGTGCTTCCGGAGTCATGCCGCTTGAAAAACCTTTGTCAAATACCCACTTACCCATATCCACCAATTCATATTCCAGCGGAACTTTGTTAGCATTAAAAATTTTTATGACAGCATCCATTATTTCAGGGCCGATTCCATCTCCTTTGGCTACTGCTATTTTCATGATTAAGATTTTAGGGACCCATATTGACGCAAAAGCATTTTTGCCCCTGGTCTCAGGTAATATGTTTTGAATAAAGTTCAGCTAATTTAATACAGAATCAGGATTGTAATATTAATTTGTAAATTATACTTTCATCAGCCGCTGATTTTAATTAATTTTATAGAAATTAGTTGAATGGCAAATAAAATCTCCGAAGGTGTTGAAGTCAATGTCGAGACTTTTTACCAGCCTGATTACAGCAATCCGGTTTCAGGAGAATTTATGTTTGCTTATCGCATTACGATCGAGAACCATAATAATTTCCCTGTAAAATTGCACCGCCGCTGCTGGCAAATTTTTGACAGTAATGGAAGTTATAGAGAAGTGGAAGGAGAAGGAGTGGTTGGTGTACAACCTGTTTTAAATCCCGGTGAGAAATATCAGTATGTGAGTGGATGTAATTTGCGTACAGAAATGGGAAAAATGTATGGAACTTACACCATGGAAAACCTGAACAACAAAAAAACTTTTGAAGTAAATATTCCCGTATTCGAAATGGTTGTTCCTTTTAAGATGAGTTGATTTTCTATCATCCTTCGATTTTTCGAATAAATCGCAAATCAAATCAGGAATTTTAAACCGTAGCCATCATCCTCTGTAATTTTTTTGTAAGCAGAAATAATATGATCGAAGAAATTCCCAACATCATAACAAACAACAGGAAGAATTCATACAAATTATTCATGTGATATCCCAGGAAGGAAGTTGTTTTTCCCTTGTCAGGATATAAAGCACTTAGAATTCCCGCAAGTTTATTTCCAAATGCATTCGCCGTAAACCAGACAGCCATTAACATAGAGGAAAACTTAAGAGGGGATAATTTATTCACTAATGATAGACCGATTGGCGACAAACACAATTCCCCAAAAGTGTGAAGGGCATACATACCCGTTAGCCAGATCATGCTGACTTTTACGCTTGGTGCAACATCTTTCACGCCAAAGGCAATCCATAAATAACCAGAACCCAGTAAAAGCAGGCCCAGGGCCATTTTGGTGGGTGATGAGGGCTCTCTTTTTCCTAATTTCAACCAGAACCAGGCAAAGAAAGGAGCGAATATTATTATGAATACCGAGTTTAATGAAGAGAACCAGCTTGCAGGTATTTCATCTTTTTCTACAAAACTTTGACCAGTCGATAACAGATAAATATTTGCAATGAAAACTGCAGCTGATAAAATGAATAAAAGAATATAAACGGTAAGTCTCAATTCTTTGTCGAATGAAGAAGCCAAATTTTTGGAGGCTTTTCTAAAGAGCCTGAAGCAGTAATACAAAAACAACAGCGACAATACAACAATTATCCATATTGGAATTTTTAGCCCGATATGCCTGTCGGTTTGTTCATTTGCGAAAAAAGTTAATGATGCTCCTGCCTGTTCAAATGCACCCCAAAAAAAGATCACAAAAAAACAGACAACAAAAATTACAATCACCTTATTCTTTTCGACTCTGGTCAACGATTTATCTGAAAAAATAATAAACCCTATCAGTAAAATACATGCAATCATCAGATAAAAAAGATAACTGAAAATTTTTGCATCAATATAAAAAAGAGCAATTACAATAACTGAAAGAATTGACAATCCTATTATAGTCAACGACGGTGATAACCACGAAGGAGGACAGCTTTTAGGAACCAACCCCAAAACATTATTTTCCGGGTCAACCACGTATTTGTGATGAAACATTTTTTGTATGACGACGCTCAACAACATCCCGATGCCGGCTACAAGAAATGCCCATTTAAAATCGGCAGGGTTATTAGTATTGCCAACCAATCCGCAAATAAATGGTCCTAATGCCCCACCGGTATTAATGCCCATATAAAAAATAGTGTATGCAGCGTCTTTGCGATGATCATTGGCAGGATATAATTGCCCCACGAGTGAAGAAATATTCGGTTTGAAAAATCCATTACCGGCAATCATCATCCCCAAACCTGAATAAAAAAGTAAAGCTGCTAAATGAGGGGAACTATTATATACAGAACCACAGAAAAATAAAACCAATTCTCCAATTGCCATTACAATACCTCCTGAAATAATGGAACGTCTGTTGCCCCAATAACGATCAGCTATGAACCCGCCCAGCAAACTTGAAAGATATAACATGCTTATATAGCTGCCATACAGGTTGGAGGCAAAAGGTTTACTAAACAATAATGCATCTGTCATGAACAATACTAATATGGCACGCATGCCATAATAGTTAAAGCGTTCCCACATTTCAGTAGTGAATAATATATATAAACCTTTAGGATGACCCTTTGGGGAAATTTGTTCGCTCATGCAGTTGGGTTTTGATTGTATGAATTACATCAATTAAGTCGAAATATGCAAACCTGTTTGATCTCGTTAAATTAGGAAGAAATTATGAAAAGAATTTATTAAAATGGATTTCCTCTTCGTTGTGAATAATTGCCATTTGTAAATTTTTTTTCAGGATATGAAGATGAATTTCGAATTTCGGGCCTTAATTAACCCTTATGAATATTTTACTATTAGGCTCAGGTGGCAGGGAACATGCACTCGCATGGAAAATCTGTCAAAGCAGGCTTTACTCAAAACTTTTTATAGCTCCGGGCAATGCAGGAACTATGTCCTTCGGCACCAATCTGAATATATTACCTACAGATTTCGAAAGTTTAAAAAAATGCTGCAAAAAAGAAAAAATTGAAATGGTAATCGTAGGACCCGAAGAACCACTTGTAAAGGGGATCGTCGATTATTTCGCCAATGATGAGTCGCTAAAAACAATTCCGGTTATCGGGCCTTCTGCCCGGGGCGCTCAATTGGAAGGAAGTAAAGCGTTTTCAAAAAAATTCATGCAGCGTAACAATATTCCGACTGCCGCATATCGTGAATTTGATCTGGACAATTATACAGAAGGTTCATCTTATCTCAAAGATCACAGGTTGCCGATTGTATTAAAGGCCGACGGTCTTGCAGCGGGTAAAGGAGTAATCATTTGTCAAAGCCCTGTTGAAGCAATGGCAGAATTTGAGTTGATGTTGCAACACAATAAATTTGGCGAAGCGGGAAGAAAAATTGTTGTTGAAGATTTTCTGGATGGAATTGAATTATCTGTTTTCGTTCTCACAGATGGCAAAAATTATGTTTTACTTCCTGAAGCAAAGGATTATAAGCGCGTTGGCGAAAAGGATAAGGGCCCAAATACAGGGGGAATGGGCGCTGTGAGTCCTGTGCCATTTGCCGATGCTCTTTTCATGAAAAAAGTTGAAGAAAAAATCATCAGGCCTACCATTCGTGGTTTGCAACAGGAAAATATCGATTACAGAGGCTTCATATTTATTGGACTGATGAAGGTTGGTGAAGAGCCATATGTAATAGAATACAATTGCCGCCTGGGGGATCCTGAAACAGAAGTGATTGTGCCCCGGTTGAAAAATGATCTTATTGAATTGTTTATGGCTGTTGCTGAACAGCGTTTAGACAAAGTAGTTATAGAAAAAGAAGGCCGGGTTGCAAGCACTATCATGGCAGTAAGCGGCGGCTACCCCGGCAGCTACGAAAAAGGATATGAGATCAGTGGATTAAATAAAACTTATTCTCCAGATAGTTTTATTTTTCAGGCCGGAACAAAATTGGATGGAGATAAGGTTTTAACGAATGGCGGAAGAGTTTTATGTGTCACATCTTTTGGAGAAACAATACATGAGGCCGTTGACAAGTCAAAAAATGTTTTGCAGGAAATCGATTTCGACGGAATGTACTATAGAAGGGATATTGGTTATGAATTTATGTAGATGCTAATGCCCGATAATTGATATGTGGAATCTTACAGAATATTCTGAACTGGTGCTCCCAATTAATTCTTTCACGGAGTCTTTTCATTTGATAAATTGAATTCAATATGCCAGATGACATGAATTACGGCGATTATCTTCAGTTAAATAAAATTCTTGATGCCCAGTCTCCGGAAAGCGCCAAAAAAAACAGGACCGCGCATGATGAAATGTTATTCATCATCATTCATCAGACATATGAATTGTGGTTCAAACAATTGCTCTATGAAATCGGGTCGGTGAATGCCATTATGAAAAAGCCTTCGCTGAATGATAATTCTCCTGAACTCCAGATTGTAGTAAGCAGGCTCGCAAGAATCACAACGATTTTGAAAGTATTGGTTCATCAGATCGATGTCATGGAAACTATGACCCCAATGGATTTCCTTGATTTCCGGGATATGCTTCGTCCTGCATCCGGTTTTCAAAGCTGGCAGTTTAAACAAATAGAAGCATGCCTGGGATTAAAATATGAACACCGGTACGGACAGGAATACTATATATCCAAACTGAAAAAAGAAGAGATTGATATCATAAAAAAAGCAGAAGCGGGTCCCTCGTTGTTAGAGCTTGTGAATAGCTGGCTCGAAAGAATGCCTTTCTTCGATGAACCGGCTAATTGGGAAAATTTTAAATCATCTGTTGATCTTTCAACAGATAAAAGAAGTTTTCATATTTTTTGGGAAGATTACAGACATCGTTACCACGATAGTTTATCAATCGAGGAAAAAAATAATTATGATTCTTTCAATCATATTTTTCTGGAAAGAAATGAAACCGGGTCAATTGTTTTTCCTGAAAAAAGAATCATATCTGCAGCAGCTTCACGCGCTGCTTTGTTTATCATGCTTTATCGCGGATATCCCGTACTTCAGTTGCCTTTCCAGCTGTTGACACAATTGCTCGAAATCGACGAGCAGCTAAGTACCTGGCGTTACAGGCATATGAATATGGTGCATCGGACTATTGGAACGAGGATTGGTACGGGAGGAAGCAGTGGTAAGGACTATCTCAAGGCAGCGCTCGATAAGCATTATATTTTCAAAGAAATTGCCCGGTTAACCAGTTTTCTCATTGAAAGAAGAAGACTTCCGCAACTGAGTCCGGAAATGGAAATGCGCCTTGGTTTTGCGGGTTCAAATACATAATCAGGTAAATTTTTTAGAGAGATATTTTTCATCACCTCACTTATTTTTTAAGTTTCTCTTCATCATAATAAAATAAACTGAAACCAGAAAGCTAATGACGGCAGTTATTGAAAATGTCGTCATTGCTCCGAAATTGCTCCAGATAAAACCGGCAATGATACTGGCTAACAATGTGCATATACTTTGACAGGATGTGTAGAATCCAATAGCTGTTGCGGTTTGATTGCTATTGGCAATATTTGTTATCCATGCTTTGGCAATGCCTTCCGTTGCAGCGGCATATATTCCGTAGAAAAAAAATAGTATAAAAACAAGTACAGGGAGATGGATAAAAGCAAAACCGGCATATACGATCGTAAATAAAAATAATCCGGTTATGAAAATTTTTTTCAAACCGAATTTATCTGCTGCGATTCCTGCAGGATAAGAAGAAATTGCATATACGAGATTGTAAAAGATATATGCTGCGATCGTGATGGTGTCCTTTCCGGTAATTTCTTTAGCCTTCAATAATAGAAATACATCAGAGCTGTTGAATAATGCGAAGACCAACAAACCGGCCAATAATTTTTTGTATTCGGTGGCTGCATCGTTCCAGTATTTAAAAAAAGAAAAGAAACCGCCTCTTTTTATTTTGACAGGAATATTTTTCTTTTCTTTCAATAAGAACAAACTGGCTGTCGCCAAAATACCCGGAATAAAGGCGATGTAAAAAAGTGATTTGTATTGTGAAGGATAAAACTGCAGGAACAATAATGCGAATGATGGACCCAATACAGCACCTACCGTATCCCATCCCCGGTGAAAACCAAATACCCTCGCTTTGGTTTCGGGTTTAGCTTCTTCGGCTAAGATTGCGTCTCTTGGGGCTGTTCTCAGTCCTTTTCCGAGGCGGTCAATAGTTCTTGCGCCAAATATCCATACAGGGTAAGTAATAATTGCCATCATTGGCTTGGACAGGGCGCTTAAAAAATATCCCCATTTGATAAAGGGCAGTCTTTTCCCTGTTTCGTCTGATCGCTTTCCAAAATATCCCTTACTTAACCCAGCCGTAAATTCTGCCAATCCTTCCAGTAATCCGATAAGGAAGACTGTAAAGCCGATTTGCCGAAGGTAGACCGGTATAATGGGATACAACATTTCGCTTGCTATATCGGCGAACATGCTTACCAGTGAAAGGATCCAGACCGTGCGGGTGATTATGCGCATTCCTAAACGAATTCAGGTTGAAATTAATTCAAACAGAAGAATTGAATTGCAAACCGCATTAAAACTATTTTTTGAAAATATAAACAACGATAGCATTGCCGGAAATAAAATATTAGCAGGAAGAAATAACCAAACCAAAAAAACGTTCAGAGAATATTATCAAAGATGAATCCCAAAAGTATTCCGAACTGAAAAAGCGATTGTTGTCTTGTGGAAAATACCATTAAAAATCAGTAAAAGGTTCACTTTGTTAATTCGGATTATTTGCATCAATTTTGCAGGCATCGAACCAGAATTTAAATCTGACCTTTTAAAATGGGATTATTCAATTTCCTTACACAAGAGATCGCAATGGATTTGGGTACCGCCAATACCCTTATTATTCATAACGACGAGATAGTAGTAAATGAACCAAGCATTGTGGCATTAGACCGCAATAACCCAAAGACCGTCCTGGCCGTTGGTAAGCGTGCGTTGATGATGCACGAAAAAACTCATGAAAGCATACGTACAGTCCGTCCGCTTAAAGATGGCGTTATTGCTGACTTTAATGCAGCCGAGCTAATGATCCGCGAGATGATCAAGATGATCTATCCGAAAAAGCCATTATTTCCGCCCAGTTGGAGGATGATGATCTGCATCCCTTCGAGCATTACTGAAGTGGAAAAACGTGCTGTCCGTGATAGCGCCGAACAGGCCGGAGCGAAGGAAGTATACCTGATCCACGAGCCGATGGCAGCTGCCCTGGGAATCGGGATTGACGTAGAAGAGCCTGTAGGTAATATGATTATTGATATCGGAGGCGGAACAACAGGTATTACAGTGATCGCACTTGCTGGTATCGTCTGTGATCAATCGATTCGCATTGCGGGCGATGAGTTTACTGCAGATATTATGGAAGCACTCCGGAGATATCATAGTTTGCTGATCGGAGAAAGAACGGCGGAACAAATCAAGATACAAATCGGGGCCGCCCTGAAAGACCTGGATAATCCCCCGGATGATATTCCTGTAAATGGACGCGACCTGGTAACAGGTATTCCAAAACAGATCCTGGTCAGCTATCAGGAAATCGCAGAAGCATTGGATAAAAGTATTTTTAAAATTGAAGAAGCTATTCTGAAAGCTCTTGAAACAACACCCCCAGAATTAGCGGGTGATATATATCGCCGCGGTTTATATCTTACCGGAGGCGGAGCTTTGTTAAGAGGATTGGATAAAAGACTCAGCCAGAAAATTAAACTGCCTGTTCATATTGCAGATGATCCTTTGAAAAGTGTTGTTCGCGGTACAGGCATTTCGTTAAAGAACTATGACAGGTATCCTTTCGTAATGCGCTAGATAAAGGTCAATGGTCAAAGGTCAAAATCTAATGATTAAATATTTTAGCCATTGTTTATTGACCATTGACCATTGATCATTGACCTTTACTTTAAAACTTCTTTAGGTGCGTAATGTTTTTCTCTTCATCAGAAGGTATTCCAATTTCCTTTTTTTTCTGGTATTGCAGATTGTAGCGCTTTCCTTTCTTTTTCGATATAATAAATTCCATGAAGCAGCATTTATGAATGTTGCCGGAGAAATAACCGGCAGGTTAAATGCGAGGTACAACAATATTGAATATTACTTTCAACTTAAAAAAACAAATGATGAACTCGTCAAAGAAAATGAAAGATTGCATCAAATGCTGAAGGAAAACTATGAAAATCCCAATTTACCCGGACAAATGATTATCGATACGATCAAATCTGATTCCTTCCGCACGATTCAAAAATATTTTTATCTCCCTGCTAAAGTGGTAAGCAGTTCAGTGACTTCCCAGACTAATTTTTTAACCATCCATCGGGGATCCGATCAAAATGTAAAACCAAATATGGGAGTGGTGAGTCCCCAGGGAATTGTCGGTACGGTGGTAAATGTGAGTGAGAATTATGCAAGTGTGATGAGCCTTTTGCATCGACAATACAAAGTGGTAGTCAAATTAAAAAATGGGGGTGAAAGAGGAACGGTGGAATGGGATGGATTGAGTCCATATTATGTTACACTGAAAGATATACCCAAAAGCGCTAAGGTTAATAAAGGAGACACAGTTGTTACCAGCTCAACCTCATCCTTATTCCCTGGTAATATCATTGTGGGTACGGTACAGGAAATTGTGGAGGATAGAAGCACAAATTTTTATACACTCAAAATAAAGCCAGCCACCAATTTCTTTAATATCGAATATGTATATGTGATAGAAAATACACAATACAGTGAGCAAAAAAGATTGGAAGATTCAACCCGTAAAAAATTTCAATGAGTGAATTGTTAAAAAATACGATCCGCTTTATTTTATTCATTTTGGTTCAGGTATTCATACTTTTTAAAATACCGCCCCTGCATAGATTCATTACGCCCTACCTCTACTTTTTATTTATTCTCTGGCTGCCATTTAGCATATCTCGTGTGGGATTAATGACAGTTGCTTTTATTTACGGACTTTGCCTTGATTATTTTACACACACACCCGGCCTCCATGCGGCAGCCTGCGTATTGATCGCATATATCAGGCCTTTTGTGATCAACCTGCTTATTACCCAGGAAGGAGCTGATAAAAGTTATTCTTCACCTTCCATTACCAGCATGGGTTGGGCTCCCTACGGAACTTATGTTTTGGTTCTTACATTATTTCATCATATTTACCTCGTGTTGCTTGAATGGATGAGTTTTGGTTCTTTCCTGTATTTTTTAGGAAAAGTAATTGCAACAACAGGAATCAGTTTATTGTTGATTTTGCTTACCGAGTTATTATTTTTCAGGAAAGAAAAATTCAGGACAAATACAGCTTAGCCTCAGTAAGGGAAATTTCTATTCTCATTCCCGATCCTGTTTTCAACGATTTCTAAAAATTGTAAAAACTTTGCCTGATTGATATTGCAGGAGAGGATTCAGCGTTATATCTTTACGGCTTAGATCGAACTCTAAACCCAAGGGAAACCGGCTTATTTTCAGCAGAGGAGATTAAAGGAGAATAAATATCTCTTTTTCTCTGTTCCCTCTGCGCGAGAACCTAAACAGAATCGTTTCCCGGTTGTTGATAAATCGTATATCCGGAAATGCCAGTATTCAATCAATCGCGTAGCAATATAATCCGCCTCATCTTCGGAGGAATGTTTCTTATCATTTTTGCTCAGTTATTCAACCTGCAAATCCTTTCGGACCGCTATAAAAAAATGGCCCAGGAAAATGCGCTCTTTCCCAAGCGTGTTTATCCAACCCGCGGAATCATATATGATCGTAATGGTAAGGCCATTCTGAACAATACAATTTTATACGATCTGATGGTAACGCCTTCTCAGGTTAAAAATATTGACACCACTTATTTCTGTCAATTGATGGATATCGATACTGCTGAATTCCGAAGCAGGATTGCAGATGCAAGATTCAAGAACGGGCCATTTCGTCCTTCTACTTTTGATGATCTGTTACCGCCGGATCTGTATGCAAAACTGGAAGAAAATATATGGCGTTTCCCCGGATTCAACCTCCAGGAAAGACCCGTGAGAATTTATCCGTTTAATGCGGCAGCACATATTATGGGTTATGTGGGAGAAGTGGATTCAAGTATTTTGAAAAAATCAAATTATTTCTATCAATTGGGAGATTATGTTGGAAGAAGCGGACTGGAACAGTATTATGAAAAAGAATTAATGGGTCATCGGGGCATTGAATTTTGGATAAAAGATAATAAGAACCGGCTGGTCGGACATTATGAAAATAAAGCTTTGGATACTCCGGCGGTGGCTGGTAAGAATTTGAGAACATATCTTGATATCGATCTCCAGAAACTGGCGGAAAAACTATTAACTAATAAAGTCGGAGCGATCGTAGCAATCGAACCCAAAACGGGCGGCATAATTGCAATGGCATCAGGCCCCGATTTCGATCCGAATATGTTGACAGGCCCTGATAAACAAAATAATTTTAATAAACTTTTTTTGGATGTGAGCAGCCCCCTGTTCAACCGAGCTATCAAAGGACAATATCCGGCCGGATCGACATACAAACCATTGGGGGCCTTAATCGGACTCGATGAAGGAGTGATCACACCACAAAGCGGATATGACTGCCATGGAGTTTACCTTGCATGTCCACATCCTGTTAAATGTGATGAAAATGTTGCCGGGCATGCGGCTAATCTCAGGCTTGCGATTGCTCATTCCTGTAATTCTTTTTTTTCGAATACCCTTAAGTTGACGATTGATAACCCGGCATACCATAATCCTAGAATCGGTTTAATGAAGTGGAAAGAATACGTAAATGCTTTTGGTCTTGGTCATCGCATTGGTGTAGATCTTCCCAGTGAGGATGGGGGCAATATTCCCGATACTTCGGCTTATGATAAGGAATATCACAGGCAATGGAATTCCTGCACCATGGTAGGAGGAGGCCTGGGTATTGGACAGGATAAGATGGCGGTCACCCCCCTGCAAATGGCTAATGCGATGTGTATCGTAGCAAATAAGGGATATTTTTATATACCACATTTTGTGGAAAAAGTGGATGGGGAAAAAGAAGATGATACCCTGTTGAATCGTTATAAAAGAAAGCATGAAGTAGTGACTCATATTTCTAATGATGCCTATGAAGTTGTAATGAGCGGAATGCAGGATGTATCGGAAATAGGTACTGCAAGGATTGCAAGGATTCCGGGAATCAATATGTGCGCAAAAACCGGGACCGCTCAAAATAAACTGGTGATTGACAGAAAAGCAGTGGTATTACCCAATAATTCCATGTTCGTCTGTTTTGCTCCGAGAGAAAATCCTAAAATCGCCATTGCGGTTGTAATTGAGAATGCAGGATATGGAGCCACGTGGGCGGCTCCTATCGGTTCCTTATTAGTAGAAAAATATCTCAATGATACTTTGCGTGCCGAAAGAGTGGCCGAAGTGGAACGCATAGCGAATGCCAACCTTCTGCCAAAATACCTGGTTCGTGTGCAATTTAGGTCCGACTCTGCACGCGCTGCAAGTTGGGCAGCACAAAGTGGCGACAGTTCGCGATGGTTGAAATACCGGAATCCTGCATTTCGTTCTGCTATGATGGATACCGTGCACAGAAAGATTACACAACAGCTATTACAGGATATGCAAAAAGCGGCTGCTGATAAGCCAAAAGAAATTGATATGGAAACCGATTCTACTAACTAAAATGACTCAACGAAATACAACCATAACAAAAGGCACAGATAAATCGCTGATATGGCTTTGGCTTATTCTCTGCATAATTGGCATCATTAGCATTTTTGCAGCTACTTATCGTGATTCTGATAACGTGCTTCAGGGCTTTATTTCATTAAGAACAGATTATAGCCGTCAGTCTCTGTTTTTTATTATGGGAGGAATATTGGGAATTTTTATTTTGCTGACAGATAGTAAGTTTTTTACGGCTACAGCAAATTTGTGGTATGTCTTTGGGATTGTTTTATTACTCCTTGTGTTTCCATTTCATTCCCGTGTCAAAGGAACGGAATCCATTATCAGATTCGGCAATGCATTCCAGTTACAACCTGCAGATCTTTGCAAGGTTTTTGTTAACCTGGCTCTTGCAAAATATTTATCGAGGGTTGAGACCGATTTTGAAAAGCCCCGTTCGCAATTAATCGCTGCTGTAATTGTATTATCTCCTGCGGTATTATCTGTTTTGCAACATGAACTTGGACTGGCGCTGGTTTATTTTTCTTTTTTCTTAGTAATGTTCAGAGAGGGTTTGTCTCCTTTCATCCTCATTATTGGTTTTTCATTTTCAGTGCTGGCTGTTGCTACACTTTTGATGGATCCGAATACACTTGCGCTTATTCTCACCGGAATCGCTGTGTTAGCGATTTATATTCTGCGAAAGCAAATCAAACGACATAGAAATATTCTTTTTCTGATTGGAAGTATCTGGGTCGTTTGTGTCGGTGTTCAGCGATTCGTGGTCAAGTTCGCGTTTGATCATGCCCTTCAGCCTTATCAGGTGAAAAGGATCTATGATGCGATCGGTAAGGATTATGTTCCTAAGAACGCTGAAGCGGCCTTGGAAATCGAACAAAAAAACGGAGCCAGGAAAACGGGGGGAGATTATAATGTAAAGCAAAGCAAGATAGCTATCGGTAGCGGAGGCATTATTGGAAAAGGTTTGCTCAAAGGAACACAGACAAGATATGATTTCGTACCTGAACAGAGGACTGATTTTATTTTTTGTACCATCGGGGAAGGGTTTGGGTTTATCGGAAGTGTAATTTTTCTCAGTATTTATCTCCTTTTACTTATGCGGATAGTGACGATAGCGGAACGACAGCGAAGTGTATTCAGCCGATGTTATGCATATGGCGTGGCCTCAGTGCTTTTCTTTCATATTGCCATCAATGTTTGTATGACGATCGGGTTGGCTCCCGTGATCGGCATTCCTCTTCCTTTTGTGAGTTATGGAGGGACTTCTTTACTAACGTTTACCATTATGCTATTTATTTTGGTAAGGCTGGATGCTGACAGGCAAATGGTGTTAAGATAAACCCCC